>NZ_JBVISF010000021.1:0-21952 GCF_055575675.1 Streptomyces sp. NPDC034043 | reverse complement strand
CGGCTCCCGCGAGTTCCGCTGCCCCGGCTCCGGCGCCGTCGGCCTCCGCGGGTCCCGCCGCCCCGGCTCCGGCGAAGCCGGCTCCCGTGGGGCCCGCCGTGCCGGCCCCGGCGGCGTCGGCCTCCGCGAGCTCCGCCGCCCCGGCTCCCGCGAAGCCGGTCCCGGCCCCCGCCCCGGTGCCCTGAGGGGTCCGCCGCCCGTCCGGCGCGGGGGGAGGCGTCACACTGGGAGCGTGCTCGAGACCTCCGCGCGATTGCTGCGCCTGCTTTCCCTCCTGCAGGCCCACCGGGAATGGACCGGTGCCGACCTCGCCGCCCGGCTCGGGGTCACCTCCCGGACCGTGCGGCGGGACGTCGACCGGCTGCGCGAGCTCGGCTACCCCGTGAACGCCAGCCCTGGCACCGGCGGCGGGTACCAGCTCGGGGCCGGGGCGGAGCTGCCGCCGCTGCTGCTGGACGACGACGAGGCCGTCGCGGTCGCCGTCGGCCTGCGCACCGCCGCCGGCAACGGCGTCGAGGGGATCGGGGAGGCCTCCGTACGGGCCCTGGCGAAGCTGGAGCAGGTGCTGCCGTCCCGGCTGCGCGGACGGGTCTCGGCGCTCAACGAGTTCACCGTGCCCATGCTGCGCGGCCCCGGTCCGGCCACCGTCGACCCCTCGGTGCTCACGGAGCTCGCCGCCGCCTGCCGGGACAGCGAGCGGCTCCGGTTCGGCTACCGGGACCACGGCGGCGGCGTGAGCCGGCGCATGGTCGAGCCGCACCGGCTGGTGTGCACCGAGCGGCGCTGGTACCTCGTCGCCTGGGACCTCGACCGGGAGGACTGGCGGACCTTCCGCGCGGACCGCATCGAGCCCCGCCCGCCGCACGGCCCGCGCTTCGTACCGCGACCGGCACCGGCCGAGGACCTCGCCGCCTATGTGTCGCAGGGCGTGTCGCACGGCGCGTACGCGGCCCGGGCGCTGCTGCGGCTGCGCGTCCCCGCCGAGGAGGCGGCGGGGATCATCGGGCCCGCCGACGGGGTGCTGGAGCCGGTCGACGCGGAGAGCTGCCTGCTGCGCACCGGGGCGGTCAGCCTCGACGTCCTGGTGATTCACGTGATGCTGCTCGGCTGTGAGTTCGAGGTGGTGGAGCCGCCCGAGCTGTCGGACCGGATCCGCAGTCTGAGGGACCTCCTGGGCCGGGCCGTGGACAGGACCTCGGAAGTCCGGCAGGAGTAAGTCCGGACCCGCGGATTTCCGTTTACCCGGCGGAATTCGAAAGGGGTCCGCCAAGCCGGGATTACCGCGGCGGTTGTCGACAACCCGTGACACAAGTGTGACCCGGCGCGGAGGAACATCCGCTCACCGGGCTGACGTGTCCGGACATATGAACGCCGACGGCGGGCCGGTCCGAGGGACCGGCCCGCCGTTTCTCGCGGTGCGGGGTGGGGCTGTGCGTACCGGCCCCGCGGGGGGTCAGCCGCCCGTGGCCGGGCGGGCCGAGGCTCCCCGGGCGGAGGCCCGCTCGGTGTGTGCCGGGCGGCGGCTGCCCCCGGGCGTGAGCGGGGTCCGCTCCGAGCGTATGACGTGCTGGCGGGAGAGCTGGTGCGCGGCGGGGCGCAGAGCGGGGGAGTGCGTGGCGGGGGCATGCGCGGCGGGCGCCGGAGCCCCGTCCTCCGCGTCGGCGGGGGCGCGTCCTGGCTGCCACTTGCCGCCCGCGGAGAGCAGCGGGGTGATCGCGGCGGCGACGGGTTCGGAGATCCGGCCCTCCTCCAGCCGGCGGCGCCACTGCTCGCGCAGTTCGAAGACGTAGGCCTCGGCGCGGCTGATGAGCGGCTCGAACCAGGGCAGCGCCAGCATGATGAGGAGTCCGGCGGTCCAGCCGAGGAGCACGTCGCTCACCCAGTGGGTGCCGAGGTACACGGTGGTGGCGCCGACGCTCAGCGAGACCACCGCGGAGACCACGGACAGCACCCGGCGGGTGACGGTGGTGGAGGCCAGGTAGGCCAGGATCCCCCAGGTCACCACGGCGTTGGCGGTGTGGCCCGAAGGAAATATATCGCCACCGGCGAAGAGTTCGGCCGAGCCGATCTGGGTGGCGTAGTGGGGGCCGAGCCGGCCGAGGCCGAGCTTGACGGAGCCCACGGTGATGTTGAGCAGCAGCAGCGCCACGCCGAGCGCGATCAGCGGACGCAGGGTGTGCTGGCGCCAGGATCGCCAGCCGAGCCAGGCCGCGACCATCACGGCGGTGGGCCCGCGCTGGCCGAGTACGACGAGGTAGTCGAGGAAGGCGTGCACCTGCGGCCACTGCTCGTAGGGCCGGAAGAACATGATCTGCCAGTCCAGCCGGACGAGCCAGGAGGTCGTCAACACGGCCACGACGGTCGCCAGGTAGAAGGCGAGGGTCGCGGAGAGGAGCACGACGCGATGCCGGCTCATCTGCGGAGTTTGCAGATGAGCCGGTCGCTCTGGTTCCCGGTCGAGCCGGGCGAACACCGGCTCCAGACGGGCAAGCATTTGGTCGGTACGCACTCAATCGACGTTACCGCGCGTTGAAGCGCAGCCCGGGCGAATCGCGCGCTTTGTGATGACCATGTGATGTGGAGTGCGTCTCACGGGGGACTTAATTCCCCTTCTTCCGGCACTTGTTGGAACTTTCCGGATTCAACTCCGGCAGTCCCGCCGCCGCAATTATCGGCATACTTACACGCGATTTATTGCCGTCGGCCAATTCCTTTGCGCAATCATGGATGGGAATGATCCATTCCGTGATCACGCCCAATCCGTGCGCCCGTCTGTGCGCCGGTCCGTGTGCCCCTCCGTGCGCCCCGCCCGCCGCCACCGGCCTACGGAGGTCCCGAACCGCCCAGCCAGAAGGCCCCGTACGCCGCCGAGGCCAGCGCCAGCGCACCCAGTACGGCCGCCGCCCGCCCGGTCCGCCACCGCGCCAGCGCCACCGCCAGGGGCAGCAGCAGCGGGAAGGCCGGCAGCAGCAGCCGGGGCTTGGAGCCGAAGTACCCGGAGGCGCACAGGGCCAGCGCCACCACGATCCCGCAGTACACGAGCAGCGCGGCCGGCTGCCGGTCCCGCACGCACAGCCGGTACAGCCACAGCACCAGCAGCACCCCCGCGACCAGGCCCACGCCGGCGGCGAAGGCGGGGGAGGCCAGCCGCGCCCCGATGAACCGGGCGAAGGCCCAGCCCCCGTCGAAGCCGTTGCCCCAGCCCGCCTGCACGTCCAGGTAGCCCGTAGGCCCGCCACCGGTCCGGGCCCCCACCCACAGCGCGTACGCCGCCGCCCCCAGCGGAGCGAGCAGCACCCCGGCCGCCGTCCGCCACGAGCGCTCCCCGCGCCGCCAGGCCAGGGCGGCCGCCACCCACACCGCCGCGACCACCGCCGCCCCGACCGGGCGGGTCAGTCCCGCCCCCGCCGCGAGCAGGCCCGCCGCGATCCACCGCCCGCGCAGCACC
Source organism: Streptomyces sp. NPDC034043 (assembly GCF_055575675.1). Taxonomy (NCBI): domain Bacteria; kingdom Bacillati; phylum Actinomycetota; class Actinomycetes; order Kitasatosporales; family Streptomycetaceae; genus Streptomyces; species Streptomyces sp. NPDC034043. The sequence continues at coordinate 18,504 of NZ_JBVISF010000021.1, read as the reverse complement.
GCGTAGAGCGCCCAGGCGGCCAGGGCGGTGAACAGCGACTCGCTGTACGCCATGGACTGCACGATCCCCACCGGCAGCGCGGCCCACAGCGCCACCGCGAGCACCCCGGCGCGCCGCCCGTACCGCAGATCGGCGACGGCGAAGATCCCCCAGGCGGCGGCGAGCCCCGCCACGGCGGAGACCACCAGGCCCGCCGATCCGTACGAGAGCCCCGTGGGCGCCGCCACCAGCCGCTCCAGCCACGGCAGCAGCGGGAAGAAGGCCAGGTTGGAATGGACGGCCCCGCTGGGCAGCACCACCTCGTACCCGTACCCCTCGGCGGCGATCCGCGCGTACCAGAGCGAGTCCCAGCGGGCCGAGAGCAGGGTGTGGGGGCTGCTGCCGGCCGCCGCGCACCACAGCGCGAGCACCGCCAGCCCCAGCAGCCGCACCGCGGCGAAGGCGGCGAGCGCCGGCGCGGCACGGCGCGGTCCGGGATGCTTCGCGGGGACGTCGTCTACGGGCACAGTGGTCACGGGGACGAGTATCGACGCCGCGACCGGCGGGAACGGAATCGCGGGCACGCACCGTGAGGGCGTGCGCACGCGGGGGAGGAGCGGAGGGGCGCGAGTGGTGCACACCACACGGGGGCCGCCGCCGGGATGAGAGCTTGACCACGTGTGGGACACGCGGACTCGCGTACGCTGACCCTTCACTCGCGTGTCGATGCCGGACCCGTAGGACGCCGCACAGCGCACCACTCCGCGGCGCCCCACGACGCTGTCCGCCGAGTGCGAGGGACCACCTGGGAGGTACATGCATGTCGGGGACGAACACGGCCGGCGACAGGAGGTCCTCCCTCGGGCAGCGGCTCGCCGCGGTCTCCGGCGGCGCCAACCGCTGGGTGGTGCTGGCGGTCCTGTGCGTCAGCCTCGTGCTCGTCGCGCTCGACGCGACGATCCTGCACGTGGCCGTCCCCTCCGTCACCGAGGACCTGCGCCCCGGTTCGATGGAGCTCCTGTGGATCGTCGACGCGTACCCGCTGGTCTGCGCCGCGCTCCTGATCCTCTTCGGCACGCTCGGCGACCGGGTCGGCCGCCGCCGGATCCTGCTCCTCGGCTACACGCTCTTCGGCGTGGCCTCCGCCGTCGCCGCCCTCGCCGACAACGCCCAGGTACTGATCGCCGCGCGCGCCCTGCTCGGCATCGGCGGGGCGATGATCATGCCGGCCACCCTGTCGATCCTGCGCCAGGTCTTCCCCGACCGGCGGGAGCGGGCGCTGGCCATCGGCATCTGGACCGCCGTCGCCGCGATCGGCGCGGCCGGCGGCCCGGTGCTCGGCGGCTTCCTCGTCCAGCACTTCTGGTGGGGCTCGGTCTTCCTCATCAACATCCCGCTGATGGCCCTGATCCTGCCGGTCGGGCGCTGGCTGCTGCCCGAGTCCAGGGGCGCGGCCGACGGCCCCTGGGACGTGCTCGGCGCGCTGATGGCCGCCGCGGGCGTCCTCGGCGCGGTGCTCGGCATCAAGCGGATCGGCGCGGAACGCCAGCTCACCGACCCCGGGGCGCTGGTTCCGCTGGTGCTCGGCGTACTGCTGCTGGTCCTCTTCGTACGCCGCCAGAAACGGCGCGAGCACCCGCTGATCGACATGCGGATGTTCTCCCGGGCCGCCTTCTCCACCTCCGTCGGCTGCATCGTCCTCGCCATGCTGGCCCTGGTCGGGCTGGAGCTGCTCGCCGTCCAGTACCTCCAGCTGGTGCTGGAACTCAGCCCGCTGGAGACCGGCCTGCGGCTGCTGCCGCTCACCTTCGCCGCGATGGCCGCGGGCGCCACCGGTTCCCACACCCTCCAGCGGGTCGGCCCGCGCACCATGGTCTCGCTGGGCTTCGTGCTCACCGCCGGTGCCGTGCTGCTGCTGACGCTGATGGGCCAGCACGACCGGCCCGTCCTGCTGACCGTGGGCTTCGTCCTGCTCGGCTTCGGGCTCCAGACCACCCTCTTCGCCGCTTACGAGTCCATGCTGAGCGAGGCCCCGGCGGAGACCGCCGGCGGTGCGGCCTCCATAGGCGAGACCTCGTACCAGCTCGGCGCCGGCATGGGCATCGCCCTGCTCGGCAGCGTGATGAACGCCGCCTACCGGCCCGGCCTGCTGGACGTCCCCGGCGTCCCGGCCGAGGACGTGGCGGGCGCCGCGAACTCCCTCGGGGAGGCCTACCAGATCGCGGCCCACCTCGGCGGCCCGGCGGGGGAGTCCCTCTACGCGGCCGCCCGCGACTCCTTCGTGCACGGGCTGCACGTCACCCTCGTGGTCAGCGCGTGCCTGCTGCTCGCGGGCGCCGTGATGGCGCTGAAGCTGCCGCGCACCATGGACAACGCCGAGCCCGCCGGGTGCGGCGAAGCCGGCGCGACGGCCGGGGGCGCGGAGACCGGGGGCGCTCAGGAGACCGGTGCCGCCGTACGCCTGCCCGCGCAGCCCGACGGCGCGTCCCGGCCGTCCGCCGGCGCCAGGATCCCGGGACCGGGCCGGGCCGAGCGCGATCCGGCGCTGGGCGGCACCTCCGGCCGCCAGGGCTGACGGACCGCCCTCCCGCCCGGCCGGGGGTGGACCGGGGGCCGGGTCGACGACAAACTTGCACCGCTAGGTTTCGAACCACGTGGCCGCCGGGAGGCCCCTTTGTCCGCGCCGAAGACCCCGTTCGCCCCCACCGACCCGCTCGGACTCGACGAGCTGCTCGGCCCCGAGGACCTCGCCGTCCGCGACACCGTCCGTTCCTGGGCCGCCGACCGGGTCCTGCCGCACATCGCCCAGTGGTACGAGGACGGGGAACTCCCCCAGATCCGGGAGCTGGCCCGCGAGCTCGGCTCGATCGGGGCGCTCGGCATGTCCCTGACCGGCTACGGCTGTGCCGGCGCGAGCGCCGTGCAGTACGGCCTGGCCTGCCTGGAGCTCGAGGCCGCGGACTCCGGGATCCGCTCGCTGGTCTCCGTGCAGGGCTCCCTCGCCATGTACGCGATCTGGAAGTACGGCTCCGAGGAGCAGAAGCAGCGCTGGCTGCCCGGCATGGCCGCCGGCGAGCTGATCGGCTGCTTCGCGCTGACCGAGCCCGACATCGGCTCCGACCCGGCCGCGATGCGCACGTACGCCAAGCGCGACGGCTCCGACTGGGTGCTGAACGGCCGCAAGATGTGGATCACCAACGGCTCGGTGGCCGCCGTGGCCGTCGTCTGGGCCCAGACGGACGAGGGGATCCGCGGCTTCGCCGTCCCGACCGACAGCGCCGGCTTCTCGGCGCCCGAGATCAAGCACAAGTGGTCGCTGCGCGCGTCGGTGACGAGCGAGCTGGTGCTGGACGACGTACGACTGCCCTCGGACGCCGTGCTTCCGGGCGTCACGGGGCTCAAGGGACCGCTGGGCTGCCTGAGCCACGCGCGGTACGGGATCATCTGGGGGTCCATGGGCGCGGCGCGCGCCAGCTTCGAGGCGGCGCTCGACTACGCCAGGACGCGGGAGCAGTTCGGCAAGCCGATCGGCGGCTTCCAGCTCACCCAGGCCAAGCTCTCCGACATGGCGCTGGAACTCCACAAGGGCATCCTGCTCGCCCACCACCTGGGCCGCCGCATGGACGCGGGAACCCTGCGGCCGGAGCAGATCAGCTTCGGCAAACTCAACAACGTCCGCGAGGCCATCGACATCTGCCGCACCGCGCGGACCATCCTCGGGGCCAACGGGATCTCCCTGGAGTACCCCGTCATGCGGCACGCCACCAACCTGGAGTCGGTGCTCACTTACGAGGGCACCGTCGAGATGCACCAGTTGGTCCTGGGCAAGGCGCTCACCGGGCTCGACGCCTTCCGGTAGACCGGTGAGGTCCCCGGCCGCCTCGTCCGGGGGACGCTCGAGGTGTCCCCCGGACTCAGCTCTGGTTGAAGAAGTCGCGGGCGCGGCCGCCCGCCTCACCGCTGACGATCTGGGTGTCGGCCGGGGTCAGGAGGAAGACCCTGGTCGCCACCCGCTCGATCGACCCGCGCAGCCCGAAGGTCAGGCCGGCCGCGAAGTCGACCACGCGCTTGGCGTCGGCGGGGTCCATCGACGACAGGTTGACGATGACCGGGACGCCCTCGCGGAACAGCTCGCCGATGCCGCGCGCGTCACGGAAGCCGTCCGGGGTCACGGTCGCGATCCGCCGGCCGCGCTCGACCGCGGAGTCCGAGGCCACCTTCACCCGCGGGTCGGTGACCCACTGGTCGCCGGGGCCGGAGACCGAGCCCTGCTGGCGCTCCACCGCCTCCGCGTAGTCGTCGTCGTAGTACCGCTCGTCGTCGCTGTCCTCTACGAGACCCAACCAGGCACTCGCCTTGCGTACCGAACCCATGGACGCCTCCTTTCACCGTGGCCAGTCGTCTTCTTCTCCGCTGCCCCTATCGTCGTCCATGATGCTGACAACGCGCCAAGTGGATAGCCGCCGCGCAGATGTTTCGTGACGGGACTGGTGCAGAACATCCGTTGCACTGACGAGGCTCCCGGACGCTACCGCTGCTGACTGAGTGAAAATACGACCGCCGCTGCCGTCCGGGTGAGCCGCTGGGGCGTAAGAGTGATCCGCCAGGCTGGATACGATGCCCCGGAAATACGCGTATGACACACGGGGGAAGCGGTTGTTCGGCATAGTCAGACCTTGCGCGCACCGGCTGGGCGAGCGCTTCAAAACCGAGTGGACCGCTCATCTGTGCGGGCTCTGCCTGGCACTTCGCGGTGACCACGGGCAGTTCGCACGGATCGTCACCAACTACGACGGGCTGCTCGTCTCCGTCCTGACGGAGGCTCAGTCCGGGCCGCTGCCCGGTGCCCGGCGCACCGCCGGACCGTGCCCGCTGCGCGGCATGCGCACCGCGCCCGTGGCCAACGGCGAGGGCGCCCGGCTCGCCGCGGCCGTCTCGCTGGTGCTCGCCTCGGCGAAGGTACGGGACCACGTCGCCGACCGGGACGGGCTGTTGGCCCGCGCCCCGATCGCCGCCGCCGCGCGCAGGGTGGCCCGGGGCTGGGACCGGGCCGGCGCCCGCACCGGAGCCTCGCTCGGCTTCGACACGGCGGTGCTGGTGGACGCCGTGGACCGCCAGGGCGGCATCGAGACCCTGGCCGGTCCGGGCACGCCCGTGCTGGTGGTCACCGAGCCGACGGAGACGGCGACCGCGGCCGCCTTCGCCCATACCGCGGTCCTCGCGGGACGGCCGGGCAACGGTCCCGCCCTCGCCGAGGCCGGCCGGTACTTCGGGCGGCTCGCGCACCTGCTGGACGCCGTGGAGGACCAGCGCGCCGACGCCGAGGCGGGCGCCTGGAACCCGCTCACCGCCACCGGCACCTCCCTCGCCGAGGCCCGTCGGCTGTGCGACGACGCGCTGCACGGGATACGGCTGGCGCTGCGCGAGGCGGAGTTCGCCGACGCGGGGCTCGCCCACCGGCTGCTGGTGCACGAGCTGCGCACCTCCGTGGACCGGGCGTTCGGCACCTCCTCGTGCGGGCACACCGCCGCGCACTCCGCGGGCCAGGGGTACGGGCAGCCCCCGCAGGGCCATGGCACGGGCGCACCGCACGCCGCGTACGGCCAGGGCGGCCCGTACGGCGGGGGCCAGGCCGGCCCGTACGCCCCGTACGCCCCGTACGCCCCGGGCGGGCCCGGGACGCCGCCGCCGATGGGTCCGGGCGGCCCCGGCGGTGGCGGTGGCGGCGGCGGCTTCGGCGGGCCGCCCCCGCAGAAGCCGCGCCGCGGGCTGTTGCACGGCTGCGCGGTGGCGATCGGCCTCTTCTGCACCTGCCGGCTCTGCTGCACCGAACACGAAGGCCCCTGGTCCCGGCAGAAGCGTGACGCCTGGTGCGACAACTGTGACGGGTGCGACTGCTGCAACTGTGACGGCTGCTGCTGTGACGGGTGCGGCTGCGACTGCTGATCCGGCGTCAATTTCCGCAGGCCCGGACGGGTTACCGGGAGGTTCCCGACCGGCCCGCGGGGGAAGGGCTGAGCGGCATGAGCGCCGAAGAACCGAGCACGGCCTGGCGGGAGTGGCACGAGCACCGGGTGGCCACCGTCTCCGGCCCCTACGGACCCCTCGCCCTGACGGGCACCCACTGGATCGCCGACTACCCGGAAGGTCGAATTCCCGCCGTTCCGGGACACTGGCGCGTCCAGGGTGAAGCGGTGGTGCTGACCGCCACCGCCGAGGACGGCCTCGCGCTCGACGGACGGCCCCTCACGGGGCGGGCCGACCTCACCGCGGACGAGGGCGGGCCCGCGCACTCCCGGCTGACGGCCGGGGAGGTACGGCTCCCGGTGATCCGGCGCGAGGGGCAGTGGGCGGTGCGCGTCTACGACCCGGAGGCGGCGGCCCGGCGCGCCTTCGTAGGCATCGAGGCCACCCCGTACGACCCCGCCTTCGTGCTGCCGGGACGCTTCCGCCCGTACCCCGGGCCGCGGACGGTCCAGGTCGGCAACGCCGACGGGCGCGCTCGCGGGCTCGGCCTCGGCGGCGAGCTGGGCTTCACCCGCGACGGCGTCGCGCACACCCTCCAGGTGGCCGTGGACGCGCAGGACGGCAGCCTCTGGGCCGTCTTCGGCGATGCCACCAGCGGCACTTCCAGCTACCGCTTCCGCTTCCTGCACCCCGGCACCCCCGGCCCGGACGGATCCGTCACCGTGGACCTCAACCGGGCCCAGCTCCCGCCCTGCGCCTTCGCCGACCACTTCATCTGCCCGTTCCCGCCCCCCGGCAACACCCTGCCCTTCGAGGTGGCCGCCGGGGAGCGACGGCTGAAAGGCGCCCTTGCCGCCGGATACTGACGCCCGCACACTCCCGTTCAGCGTCACCCGGCGGACTTGTCAGGGCCACGTCGAGAGTGCGGCTCCCCGGCCGTGCCCCCGCAGTGTCCCCCCACCGCCGCTCACGGGCTCCGGCACCCCCACCATCCGAGCCGGGCCCCCGATCCCCACCCGGGAGGACGTGAAGTGAGGACCAACAGCACCACCCGACTGCGGCTGCTCGCCCTGGCCGCCGGCCTGGCCGCCACGGCGGCCCTCGCCGCCCCCACCGCCGCCAGCGCCGACGACAACGGCACCGGCTTCAGCGCCGACCGGCTCGCCGCCGCAGGGGCCTCCGTCCTGCGCGCCGACGTCGCGGGCACCGCCTGGCACACCGACCCCGCCACCGGCACCCTCGTGGTCACCGCCGACTCCACCGTCACCAGCGCCGACATCGCCAGAATCCGCCGCGAGGCCGGCCCGGACGCCGCCGCCCTGCGCATCGAACGCACCCCAGGCAAACTGACCAAACTGCTCTCCGGCGGCGACGCCATCTACGCCAACAGCTGGCGCTGCTCGCTCGGCTTCAACGTCCGCAGCGGAACCAACTACTACGCCCTGACCGCCGGCCACTGCACCGAGGGCGCGGGCACCTGGTGGGCCAACTCCGCCCGCACCACCGTCCTCGGCTCCACCGCGGGCAGCAGTTTCCCGACCAACGACTACGGGCTGATCAAGTACGCCAGCAACAGCCCGGTCCCGCCCGGCACCGTCGGCGGCCAGGACATCACCAGCGCCGTCAACGCCAGCACCGGCATGTCCGTCACCCGGCGCGGCTCCACCACCGGCACCCACAGCGGCTCCGTGACCGGCCTCAACGCCACCGTGAACTACGGCGGCGGCGACATCGTCTACGGCATGATCAAGACCAACGTCTGCGCCGAACCCGGCGACAGCGGCGGCCCCCTGTACTCCGGCAGCCGTGCCGTCGGCCTCACCTCCGGCGGCAGCGGCAACTGCTCCTCGGGCGGCACCACCTACTTCCAGCCCGTCGTCGAAGCCCTGAACGCCTACGGCGTCAGCGTCTACTGACCCGCCGGCCCCCGGCACAGGCACCCTGGACGTCCTCCCTCCTTCTGGGAGGATGTCCAGGGCGTCCCGGGGGAGGAGCTCCTATGAAGCGCATCGGCGTGACCGGCCACCGGTCGATTCCCGACGAGGTGCTCGGCCACGTGGAGGAAGGCCTGCGGGCCGTCCTCGCGGGCCACCGCGGCCCCCTGGAGGCCTTCTCCAGCCTCGCCGACGGAGCCGACCAGCTCTTCGCCGGCATCGCCCTGGAACACGGCGCCGACCTCACCGTCGTCATCCCCAGCGGGGACTACGAGGACACCTTCGAGGACCCCGACGCCCTCGCCCGCTACCGGCGGCTCAGGCGCCGCGCCGCCCAGGAGGTCCGCATGGCCTTCGCCCGCTCCACCGACGAGGCCTACTACGCCGCCGGCACCTACATCGCCGACCGCTGCGACCGGCTCGTCGCCGTCTGGGACGGCCTCCCCGCACGCGGCCACGGCGGCACCGGCGAGATCGTCGCCTACGCCCGGGCCCTCGGCAAACCCGTCACCGTCATCTGGCGCGAGGGCGTGACCCGCGACTGAACCACGCCCCCTCCGCCCGGCTCAACTGCTGTGCCGGGCCAGCCAGTCGGTGTGCTGCGGGGACACGTACCGCTCCGTCTCGTAGACGGCGGACGGCCACTGGGACTCCGTGACGGTCGTCTGCATCACCACCATCATCGCCGACAGGTCCTGCTCGATCAGGGTGTGCGCCTCGATCAGCGGATGGTGGCGGCGCACCTCGTTCCAGGCGATCCCCGCCGCCGCGGCCGCGCTCAGCAGCCCCGCCGCACCCGCGCCCGGACCCGAGCCGAAGACACCCAGCAGCGCCAGCAGCAGCGCCAGGCACGTCAGCAGCACGATCGTCCACGACCACAGCACGGTCGTCCGCCGCGACCCCTCCGTCCGGCGCCGGTACCAGTCGCGCTGCTCGATCAGCCGGTCCCGGACGTACGTCTCCCTGCGCACCTGGTAGTCCAGCCCGCGCAGCCGCCGCATCGCCCCCGTGATCTCCCCTCCCTCCGGCACCAGCCCTGCCGCCCGCGGATCCTGCCAGCCCATCTTGCGCAGCTCGTCCAGCCCCTTCTCCAGCCGCGCCCGGTACACCCCCTCCGGCCCGGCGACCTCCGACCCGAAGGGCGCCCCGTGCACGGCGTAGCGCCACGCCAGGGACTTGATGAACTCGGCCGCGCTGCGGTTGAGCTGCCACTGCGGACGGGCCCGGCGCCCGGCCGCCCGTACGCCCACGGCCAGCACCCCGGCGTACGCCAGCGCGCTCACCGCCGCGAACACGCGCAGCCCGCCCACCGCCGGCCCGGCCGGCAGGGCCGCGGCCCCCGCCGCCGCGACCAGCAGCAGCAGCTGCGCGCGCGTGGCCAGCGTGGACTCCCGCTGCCGGGAGACCGCCGCCTGGTCGGTGTGGTGGAAGAGGACCGGCAGGTCCTCGTTGCGAAAGGTCATGCTGTCGGGCACAGCGCCCCCCAACTCTCGGGTGGCGGACGGCGGGGACCCCGCGGCCACGGGGCCCGCCGTCCGCCGTCGGATCACACCGCGAGCGGCTCCAGGTCCCGGTGGACCCGCCGCTCGTCACGGGCGTACCGGGTCAGACCGTGGTCCTCCCCGAGCAGCCGCGTCAGCTCGGACACCGTCTCCGCCCGCACCCGCGCCGCCTCCTTCTTGCGGCCCATCATGTCCAGGCTGACCGCCATGTTCGACGCGCTCGCCAGGGTCTCCGGATGGTGCGCCCCCAGCGCCCCGCGCAACCGCACCACCGCGGCCCGTTCCAGCTCCAGCGCCCCCTCGGGGTCCCCCAGGTCCGCCCGGACGTTCGCCAGGTTCAGGTGCGCGAAGACCGTGTGCGGATGGTCGTCGCCCAGCACCTCGCGCATGCTGCGGATCGCCTGCCGCAGCATCGGCTCCGCCGTCTCCGCCGCACCCGTCCCCCAGTGGAAGACCGCCAGGTTGTTGACCGCCGCCAGGGTGTACGGGTGCTTCTCGCCCGGCACCTTCATGTACTCGTCCACGACCTCCTGCGCCAGGTCCCGCGCCGCGCCCGCGTCACCCGTCGCGAACAGGTCCGACGCCAGGTTCAGCTCACAGGCCAGCAGGTCGGGATAGACCGAGGTGTACTTGGCCCGGTACCGGTTGCGGGTCGCCGTCGTCAGCCGCAGCGCGTTATCCAGCTCCCCGGCCCGCCGCAGCGACACCGCCAGGTTCTTTGCCGCCGACAGCGTGCCCGGGAAGGCCCGGCCCAGCTGCCGCTTGTAGATCTCGTACGTCCGGCTCAGCAGCTGCACCGAATCGTCGTACCGGCCCACCTCGCGCAGGTCCCGGGCCAGGTTCTGCGCCGAGGACAGGGTGTACGGGTGGTCCGGGCCCAGCACCTCGGTGCGCCGGTCGAAGACCTCCTGGTCGATCTCCCGGGCCCGCGCGTACTGCCCCACCATCCGCAGGTTCAGCGCCAGGTTGTTCGCCGCGGCCAGGGTGCGCGGGTGCGCCTCGTGGAAGATCTGCCCGAAGCCCTCGTGGGCGGCCGTCGCCAGCTCCATCGCCTCCCCGTACCGGCCGAGCGCGCCCAGGTCCATCGCCAGACCGCTGGTGGTCATGTACGTGTGCGGGTGCGAGGGGCCCAGCGCGGCCCGCTGCCGGTCCAGCGTCACCTCGTCCAGCTCCTTCGCCTCCACGAACCGGCCCTGCGAACGCAGGATGTTCGAGAGGTGGAACCGCAGGTACAGGTACTGGAGGTCGTCGCTGCCCAGCATCTCCCGCCAGACCTCGCGCAGTTCCTCGCCCAGCGCGTACGCCGCCTTGAAGTCACCGCGCTTCCACAGGTAGCGCACCCGGTCGATCAGCAGCCGGCGGGTCTCCGGCTCCGTGCAGAACCGGGCCTCGGACGGGTTCAGGTGCGGCCAGATCGTGTTGAACCTCGGCCAGGTCTCCGGGTTGTCTATCGGCTCGTCGTCGTCCGGGCGCGCGCCCGCCAGGATCCGGTGCACCGCGTGCCGCGCCTCGCGCTGCTCCTCCTCCGACAGCTGCGCCCGGATCACGGCCTGGACCAGCCGGTGCACCTGGATGCTGTTGCCGACCTGGTCGACCTTGGCCATCGCGAACCGGCCGATCTCCCGGATCACCCGGCCCAGCACCAGCTTCTCCTGGAGGGAGGCGTCGTACGGCTTGAGCGCGTCGATCATCTCCTTGCTGTAGAGGAGGTTCGCCGATATCGGCTCCGGAGCGAAGAAGGCGCACAGCTGGAGCAGACGCACGGCGGCGGGGGAGCGGGACTGGAGCCGTTCGATCGACACGTTCCACGTCGCCGCCACCGGCTGCGGGTACCCGGCCGGCTGGTTCAGGCCCAGCACCCGCGCGGTCTGCTCGGCGAGCTGCTCGAGGTACGCGGACACCGGCGTCGCGGTCTCCGCGATCCAGGCGCCCGCCTGCTCGACGGCCAGCGGCAGGTCGCCCACGGCCACGGCCACCTGCTCGGCGTCCTCCTCGCCCAGCCCGGGAGCCCGCCGCTGGAGGTGCTCGATGGACTCCTCGCGCAGGAACACGTCCACCGGCAGCGCGTCCCCGTACTGGGACCACGACTGGTTCCGCGAGGTCACCAGCACGTGCCCCGGTCCGCCCGGCGGGAAGAACCGCTTGAGCGTCTCCGGGTCGTCGGCGTTGTCGAAGACCAGCAGCCAGCGCGAGGAGGGCACCCCGCGCCGCAGCAGGTCGATCGCCTCCTGGGAGGCGGCCGACATGTCCTCGCCGGTCTGCGCGCCCAGCCGTACGGCCAGCTCCGCGAGGGCCGCGACCACGCCGTCCGTCTGCTCCGCCGAGATCCACCAGACCAGGTCGTAGTCGGCCATGAACCGGTGCACGTACTCCAGCGCCACCTGCGTCTTGCCCACACCGCCGAGCCCGTACAGGGTCTGCGGCTGCGGCAGCACCACGGCCATGCCGCCGCCGAGCTGGTCGCGCATCCGCTCCAGCACGATGGACCGGCCGGTGAAGCCGGGGTTGCGGGGCGGCGCGTTCCAGATCTTCGGGACCGTGCCCGGGAAGCGGGGGCCGGGCCGGGAGGCGCCGGCGACGGTGTCCGGCAGCGCCGTCGGCCGTTCCACCGCGCGCAGCAGGGCGGCGGTCGCGTGGACCTCGTCGAGCCGGAACAGGTCCACCGGGTTGCGGTCGATGTAGGGCGTGGCCAGGCGTACGTCGCCCACCCGCAGCGGCACCAGGTGGCGACGGCCCCCGGTCGGGTCCTCGGCGGCGGCCCGGTTCCACACGTCCACGGCCCGCGCGGACTTGAGGTAGGCGCTGGAGAGCAGCACCACGGTCCGGCCGGCGGTGTCCACACTGAGCCCCGACCCGCCCGGGGTGTCGCCGGGGGAGGCGTCGGGAGCGCGCTCGGCGGAGACGTCCTTGGGGACGACCCGGAACCCGGCGCGGGTGAGCACCGACTCGATCCAGTCGGCCCACATCCGGTTCTCGGCGACGTAGGAGAGGAAGAGGTCGGCGGGCAGCGCCGGGCGGCGCCGGGTGAACGCGTCCCGGATCCGCAGCCGCACCTCCTCGCCGATGGCCGGCATGGAGGTGATCTCCCCGCCGGTGATCACCGTGGTGAGCCGTTCGAAGGCGGAGAGGAGGGAGTTGGTGAGCCCGGCCTCGTCGCCGAAGGTGGCCAGGGTCTCCTCGTAGGCGTAGTAGGGGCGGTACGGGATCTCCACCGCGCCCCAGTACGACGTCAGCTCGTCGCCGGCGAGCCCGTTGGGGAAGCGGTCGAACTTGAGCCGGGCCAGGGCGCGGCCCGCGTCGGCCTTCTCCTTCTCGCCCTCGTCGATGCGCATGGGCACCGGGTAGATCGTGATCCCGCGGTCGTTGAACCGCTCGTCGATCTGCCGGGCCACCGAGGCCGCCCCGTCGATGGACTGGTCGGACAGGGTGAAGCAGTCGACCAGGACGTCGGGGAGGTGGACGGTGCAGATGTCGGCGATGTCGGACAGGCCGGTGCGGCTGTCGATCAGGACGTAGTCGTAGTTCGCCTTCATGTCGGCACGCAGGGCGTCGAAGAAGAGGCCGCCGCCGAGCCGGTCGTAGAAGTTGTCCCAGTCGAAGGTGGACACGGTCGCGGAGTACTCGCGGTTCTGCCGGCCCGCCGAGACGAAGTCGAGGGTGCCGCCGTCCGGGAACTCCCAGCCGTGGTTCTCCGGGGTGAGGGAGACGGCGTGCGGCTGGATCCGCGCGTAGTCCTCGTGCCAGTCGGCGGCGCGCTGCACGGGGCTGGTGGCGGCCCAGGCGTACTCGCTGATCAGGTCGATGACCCCGGTGGTCGCCCCCAGGGTGGAGGGGTCGAGGAAGGGGTGGAAGAAGCGGTGCAGGCCCGGCGCCTCCAGGTCCCAGTCCACCGCGAGGACCCGCTTGCCGTTGGCCGCGAGGATCCAGGCGGTATTGGCCAGGGCCATCGTGCGGCCCGTACCGCCCTTGTACGAGTAGAAGGTGACGATGCGTCCGTCTCGGCTGTCACGACTGGCCGTCATCCGCGTCCCCCCGGGTCTGTGTCGGTGTCTTCGCCGTGCTCGCCGGTGCGGCCGGCCCGGTCGTCCGTGCCGTCGTACCGCCGGGCGGAGGGGAAGGGGGCCGGCGGTGGTGACGCCGGAGGCCCGCCCATTCCCATCGGTCCCAGCAGCCGCGGCCGTTCGGTGGAGGTGTTCCCCGCCGGCAGGTACACCTGGGCGTGTCTGAGGTACTGCTGGGCGGCCGCCTCGACCACCTGGGGAAGGATCTGCCCGAGCGTCTCCAGGCTGGCCACGCCGTTGGCCGCCGCCCGGCAGGCGGCCCGGCCCTGGCTCATCTTGACCGGGAGGGTCTCCTCCAGCCGGTGCGCCAGCTCGGCCTCCCTGACCCGGCTCTGGTGGTCGTACCGGTTCCACGGCACGACCACGTTGATCCACGGGCGGTGCTCCTGGTCGAACGCGGCCAGCCGCCGGCGGCGCTGCTCGTCCTCCACCGCCCACCGGTCGACGATCAGGATCTCGGGGCGGGTCGGCGGCTGCTTGCTGTCGAAGTGGCCCGCCTCGTCGTCGAAGGAGGACATCGTGGTCTGGTAGTTGAGGTTCCTGACCAGTTCCTCCGCCACGTAGGCGACGGGCCGCTGGGAAACCGGGTGGTACGGGTTCCAGTCCGTCGAGCTCTCCCCGTAGTAGTCGGGGCTGCGGCCGTCCGGCAGGTCGTGCCGGGAGGCGGCGGCCACGGTCACGTGGAGGGTGCGGGCGGGGCCGGAGCCGGGGCCGGAGCCGCCGCCCTGGCCGCCGCCGTGCCCGAAGGCGCTGGGCACCACCCGGTAGTCCAGGGGGCGCACCGGATGCAGGCGCACGGTCTCCGCGACCCGGACGATCCGCCGGGCCAGTTCGTACACGGCCTGCTCGTACTGGTCGGCGTACCCGCGCAATTTGATCAGCCCGTACAGTCCGTCGGTGACGTAGCGCTCGCCGAAGGTGTTGTGGTTGAACTGCAACCGCTCGGCCGGGCCGGGCAGTTGAGAGGGTGGCACCGGTACCCACAGGGCCGGGACGATGGCCTCGGCGGCCGGCTGGTTGCTGACCGCCCCGTGCTGGATGGTGCGCTGGGCGAAGGCGAACCACTCCTTCCCGCACATCTCGCTGGCGAAGTAGCGCGGCGAGAACAGGGGGACGAAGACCCGGCAGGTGGCGAGCGCCGCCCCGAGCCGCTCCGACCAGCCCTCGCCGCTGCGTATCTCCCGGTCCATGAAGCCCGCCTCCGATCCGGCGGGCAGGTCCGTGAGCGCCATGATGTGACCGCACAGGTCACGGAAGAGACGCTCCACCCACATGTCGGGATCGGGTCCTCCCGGCCCGAACCTCGGTGTATGCGCATAACTGAGAAAAAAATACGGCTGCACTGATGCGGGCACACGACCCCCGTCCCGAAGCTGCGAGCGAAGAAACATCATTCCGGAGCTGCTTCGCCACATCCCCTCATCGTTCAGTCAATCAGCGTCTGTTTTCGGTCATCCAGGCCTGAGCGTGGTCCACGGCATGCGGAATCGAGAAGGACACGGCGGATGTCCCTCCCACCCGCCCCCTGCGCACCAGCGAATCCGGAAACGCCCGGCCGATCTCCTCGAAATCTCCGTCGTCCAGCGCGACGTCCTCGTACGTCGTCCACTCCCCTTCCCGGGGGAGTCCCCGCCGCCCTTCCGGATGGTTCACCTTCACCACGCAGTCGTACATGCGCAAGGGGGGCTTCGGAATTCGGTACTCCGCGAGATGGAAAGCCGTACAGGCCGAAAATCCCACATTGATCATGAGTGCCCGTCCTCCCTCCCAGCACAGCTTTCCCAGGGGGGACTCCTCGCCCAGGTGGCTTTCGGTGCGGTGACCGGCGCACAGCCGGTGCGCGTCCGCGCCGAGCGCGGCGAAGGACGTCTGCGGGTGGCCGCTGCGGGCGGCGCCGGGGGTGGTGCGGACCACCTCGGCGAAGGCGCCCACGCTCTGGCTCGGGGTGAGCTCCGGGTCGAAGGGCGGCATCCGCGCCCGGAAGGCCGCCACCTCCGCCTCGTCGAGGCCGGCGATACGGGCCAGGTGGGCGGTGGAGGTGAGGGAGTTCTCCGCGGTGAAGGCGGGGACGAGCAGCGTGCCCCGGGGGCCGAGGGCGGCGAGCAGGGCGTCGCGCAGGGCCTCGGCGCGCAGCCCGGTGCCGCCGAGGGCGGCGTGCACCAGCAGGCGCTGCCCGGGGCGCACGCCGAGCAGCCGCAGCTGGGCGGCCAGCCGGTGGGGGGCGGGTGGGGGTGTCGGGTCGGGTGGGGCGGGCGTGCCGGGTGGGGCGGCGGGGGCTGCCGGGGTGGTTGGGCCGGCCGGGGTGGTCATGCGTCGACCGCCTTCAGCTCCCAGCGGAGCTCCTCCACCAGCCGCTTGCCCGTCACCGTCAGCTCCGCCGCCTCCGCCAGCCGGTCCAGCGCCCGGTGGATCCGGTCCGTGCCGCCCGGCTCCTGCGTGCCCGTGGCCCGGCGGTACGCCTCCACCGCGACCCGCTCGTACACGTCGGCCAGCAGCCGCGACACCGGCACCGGGCGGGTCCGCCAGGGCGAGGGGTGCTGCCAGGCGCCGTCCAGCGCGTACAGGTCCGCCACCTCGGTCAGCTCGCGCAGCCGGGCCCGTCTGCGGCCGGTCAGCAGGGCCAGCGCGGTCTCCCTGACCCCGGCGGCGTACGGCACCCCGAGCGCGCCCGGCCCGTGCCGCCCGGCCTCGCCCCAGCCCCCGGCCCGCGGGCCGCCGGCGAGCGGCGTCAGGGTGCCCAGCCCGGCGGCGGCCGCCCCCGCGAACCCGGGGACGGTGCGGTGCAGCAGTGCCAGGGCCGCGTCGAGGCGGCCCCGCCACTCGTCGGCCTCCCCGGCGCCGAGCCGCAGCCGGGCCGGGCGGGCGAAGCAGTTGCGGTACGGGTCCAGGTCCTCCAGCGCCACCGCCGGCCCTCCGGGGCGGGGCGACCAGGACCGTACGGGCAGCCAGCGCGCGTCCCCCGCCGCCGGGCCGAAGCGGTGCTCGGTGCGCCCGGCCCGGACGACGGCGTACCCCTCGCCGGTGGTGTGCAGCACGGCCCGCCCCCGGGTGCCGGGCTCCCCGAGTCGCAGCAGCCCCAGCGTCGGCAGGTACACCTCCCCGTCGCGGTAGGACACCTCGGCCGGCAGCTCCAGCCCGCCCCGCAGCACGGCGGCGGCCGTCAGCGCGGCGAGCCTGCGGGCCGCGCCCGGGCCGTCCGGGCGCCCCTCCCGCACCGCGTCCAGGGCCTCCAGCACCCAGGTCCGGGTGAAGGGGTGGCCCAGTACGGCGTCCAGTGCCCCCGCGCCCGCCTCCCCGGCGCCCTCCACCCCGGCCAGCAGCTCCCAGGCGCGCGCCCAGCCGGGATCCCCCGCGAGGTCGCCGTGCAGCCGGGCCAGCAGGACCCGGGTCAGCTCCTCCTGCGACCGGGCCAGTTCGGCCGGGTCGGCCAGCTCGGGGGCGGCTTCGCGGGCGGCGGTGCGTCCCTCGACCCCGTCCACCAGCTCGCGCAGGTCGGAGCAGTAGACGGAGGGGTTGTCGAAGCCGTTGGCCTCGCGGTAGCGGTGCGTGTAGAGGCCGCCTCCGCACGAACGTACGACAGGGCAGCGGCGGCACGTGCCGCTGACACCCGCCAGCCCCAGCTGCCGGGCCCGGACACCGGGGTGCGCGGCGACCTCGTCGAAGGCGTGGTCGAAGACGTTGAACCCGGTGGCCGCGGCCCCGTCGAAGGCGCTCTTGAGGGAGTCGGCCTGCTCCAGCGTCCCGTCGGTCTCCACCACGACGAGGTCGGCGGGGGCCAGCCCCAGGGATTCCGTCAGGCTGGGCCCGCCGCGCAGCGTGGACAGCAGGGACTCGAAGAGCCTTACGGGCACCGGCCGTTCCAGCCACTCCCAGCGGTCGAAGGCCCGCAGCAGCCAGCGCGCGTACGCGTCCGGCGCGCCGCCGGGCCGCTCCGGCGGGGTCTCCCAGGTGGCGTGGGGGAGCAGGAAGTCCACCCGGGGCGGCTCCAGCGCGACCAGCGCGTCCAGCACGGCGACGGGGTCGTTGGCCACGTCGACGGTGCACAACAGGCCCTGGTAGAGGTGCCGGTAGGGCGCCGAACGCAGCAGTTCCAGGGCGGCCAGCACCAGTGGGTGGCTGGAGCGGCCGTCGGCGAAGCGGCGGTGGCGGTCGTTGGCCGCGCGGTCCCCGTCGAGGGAGACGCCGACGCGGACGCCGTACTCGGCGAAGAGGTCCAGGTAGCGGCGGCTGAGCTGGAGCCCGTTGGTGTGGATCCGCAGATCGAGGTCGGCGGTGCCGGCGAGCGCGTGGGTGAACTCCTCGCACACGAGGCGCAGTCGGTCCGGGCCGGCCAGGAGGGGTTCCCCTCCGTGGAAGATCACCGTGACGGAGGGGAGTGCATGGTCACGGGCATGTTCGGCGAGCCGCGACGCGGTCTGGGAAACGACCCCGGGGGAAATCACTTTCGGCCGGGCTCGCCAGCTCTGATCTGCGTGTTCGTAGACATAGCAATGATCACAAGCGAGATCGCATCTGCTGTGAACCTTCAGGACGATCTCGCGGAAAGCGATCGTGCGGGTCATTCCACCAGTCTAGAGCTCAACTCGTGGTCAGAGCGCGGAGTTGAAGATCGGTGCCTGAACGCGACGACCGGATTCCGAGGGAAGCACCCGCTCGAGCGCCGCGGCGGCGGAAGCGGCGCGGACGTCGATCTTCGCGAGCGGGACGCGACGGTCCTTGACCGCGCTGGTCGGGGGGGTTGCGGAAGTGTTCACGACACCGTCCTCGGGGAGGCCATCTGAAATGGGCGGAAAGACACCGGCGCGTTGCCGGCCGTCACGCGTGGACTTTACTCGCCCATACCCCATTGGCAACCGAGGCATGGCGCCTGGCCAAGCGTTCTATAGAAAGGGTGGTGTATTTATCGAGGACCGCATTCGGCCGTTTGCCGCAAGCCGCAAGCCGGTCCCCCGGGCGGGACGACAGGGCCTAGGCCCTGTCGTCAAAGTCCCGCCTGGCCCGCGGCCCCCGGCACCGCACCTCGCCGCGTTGTCGGGGCGCCCGAGTACGTCCAGTACTCGG
>NZ_JBVISF010000020.1:0-83166 GCF_055575675.1 Streptomyces sp. NPDC034043 | reverse complement strand
CGCCTCGCCGACCCCGACACCCTCCACCACACCCCCATCGGCGTCTTCCGCAGCACCGAACGCCCCGTCTACGACACCCTCATGGCCGACCAGCTGGAGGCGGCCGTGGAACAGCACGGCAAAGCGGACCTCGCCGCCCTCCTCACCGGTCATGACGCCTGGACGGTCCACCGCTGACCCGGACGGGACCGCCCCGGCAAGAGCCCGGGGCGGTCCCGCATGCCCTCGCCCGCAGCTCCTCACACCCCGCCGCGCAGTACCTCCAGCAGCCGCGCCGCGAACTCCGCCGGACGCTCCGCGCAACCCACGTGCCCGCCCGGGAACTCGGCGAATCCGGCCCCGGTCAGCTCCGCCAGCCGCCTCGCCGGCCCGTACAGCGCGGCGGTCCCGCGCGAGTCCGCCCCCGCCGCCAGCACGAGCAGGCCGGCCTCCCGCCGCAGCCCGGCCACGTCCGGCACGCTCCCGGTGAACGGGCACAGCACGTGCTCCAGGAAGAACGGCAGGTTGGCGTACATGCGCGGGGCCATCTCCCGTATCGCAGGGGGCAGTTCGGCCTCCGCATCCGGCGCGGGCCGACCCCCGGCGCCCTGCTCCCCGGCGCCCTGCTCCCCGGCGGGGCCGCTCATCCCCTCGGCGAAGCGGGCCATAGCCGCCCCCGCGCCCTCGGCGCGCAGCAGGTCCCGTACCTCCGCGAAGAGCGCCCGGTGCGGCGCGGGCTCGTCCAGCACCTCCACCAGCGGCGGCTCGTGCGCCACCACCCGGGCCACCCGCCCGGGGTGACGGGCCAGCAGCTCCAGCGCGGCCACGGCGCCCGCGCTGCATCCCAGTACGTACGCGGCCTCGTGCGGGGAGACCAGTTCCAGCACCCGGTACGCGTCATCGGCCCAGACCTCCACCCGCTGTCCGGCGGGCGGACCGTCGAGCAGGCTGCGCGACTGGCCGCGCGGGTCGTACGAGACCACCGTGTACCCGGCGGCGGCGAGGCCGTCGGCCATCCCCTCGTACAGCCCGGCGTCGGCTCCGCCGCCCGGGATCAGCAGCAGCACCGGGCCGCTGCCCCGCTTCTCGTAGTGCAGGGCGGCGCCGGGTACCTCCAGCACGCCGGTCGTGCGCGTCGGCGTACCCATCAGCCCTCGGCCCCCTCGTGGTGTCCGTCCCGTGGCGGCCAGGTCTCCAGGGCCACGTGCAGCGCGTCGAGCGCCCGCGCCCAGGACTCGTCCACGTCGCGGGAGTGCCCGAAGCCGCCGCTCGACTCCAGGTGGGCGTAGCCGTGGAAGGTCGCCCGCAGCAGCCGGCCCGCGTCCGTCAGGTCCGGCTCCGCCAGCCCGTACGCCCGCAGCATCCCGTAGGTGAGCTCCACGCTCCGGCGCAGCCCGGCCGAGCCCTCCAGCTCCTGCGGCTCGAAGCGCATCTGCGTCGCCGCGTAGCAGCCGGGGCGCTCCAGGGCGTAGGCCCGGTAGGCGTCGGCGAACGCGATCAGCGCCTCCTTGCCCGCCCGCCCCGCGACGGCCGCCGCGATCCGCGCGGTCATCTCCTCGGAGGCCGCGAGGCCCACCCGGACCCGCAGTTCCCGCAGGTTCCTGACGTGCGAGTACAGGCTCGCGTCCTTGACGCCGAAGCGCCGCGCGAGCGCGGACAGCGTCACCTTCTCCAGCCCGGCCTCGTCCGCCATCTCGGCGGCCGCCTCCGTGAGCCGTGCCGCGCTCAGACCCGCGCGCACCATCGGGCACCTCCCCAACCTAGGACCTCTAGGCAAAAAGCTAGGTGATCTAGGTGGTGGCTGTCCAGCCCGGTTGCCGCCGGCCCGGCGTCACGCCGACCCTTGCGTACAGCGTTCCGCCGTGCGTACGCTGTGCGCAACGCAGTAACGGCGTACGCACGAAGGCGCACGCGAAGACGAGAGGGACGACCCATGGAAACCAGGAACCCCCGCCGCTGGTGGATCCTGATCGTGCTGTGCCTGAGCTCACTGGTCCTGGTGGTCGACTCCATGGCCCTGACCGTCGCGGTGCCGGTCCTGACCACGGAGCTCGGCGCGAGCGCGCAGGACACCCAGTGGATCCTCGACTCCTACATCCTGGTCTTCGCCGGGCTCCTGCTCACCTCCGGCAGCCTCGGCGACCGCTTCGGACGGCGCCTGGTCATGCTGGTCGGGCTGGTCCTCTTCGGAGTGGCGTCACTGGCCGCGACCTACTGCTCCGACCCGGGCGAGGTGATCGCCGTACGCGTCGCGATGGGCGTCGGCGGCGCGCTCATCATGCCGTCCACCCTCTCCATCCTCATCACCGTCTTCGAGGAGGACGAGCGGCCCAAGGCGATGGCGGCCTGGGGCTCGGTCTCCATGCTCGGCCTGGTGGGCAGCCCCGTCCTCGGCGGCGTCCTGATCGACCACTTCTCCTGGCAGTCGATCTTCTTCATCAACGTCCCGGTCGTCGTCCTCGCCGTGATCGCCGCCCTCACCCTGATGCCCGAGTCCAAGGGGCCCTGGCAGAAGCCCGACCCGCTCGGCGCCGTCCTCTCCGCCGTCGGGATGACCGCCCTGGTCTGGTGGATCATCGAGATCCCGAAGCACGGCGCCTTCGAGGGCCGCTCCTCGCTCATCCTCGCCGTCGCCGCGGCCTGCCTCGCCGGCTTCGTGATCTGGGAGAACGTCACCCCCTCCCCGATGGTCCCGCTGGTCCTCTTCAAGAACCGCAACTTCAGCGGCGGTTCGCTCTCCCTGACCCTCGTCCAGATCGGCAACGGCGGCCTGCTGCTGGTCCTGACGCAGTACCTGCAGTTCGTCCTCGGCTACTCGCCCCTCAAGGCGGGCCTCGCCTTCGTCCCGCTCGCCGTGGCCGCCCTGATCGGCAACGGAGCCGGCGCCGGCCTCGCCTCCAAGGTGGGCAACCGCCCCCTGATCGTGGTCGGCATGATCGTGATGGCCGCCTCCTTCGCCCTGCTGACCACCGCCTCCCCCGACTCCGGCTTCACCGTCCCGGCGGTCGCCCTGGGCCTGCTCGGCCTCGGCGCGGGCGCGGCCATGCCGGCCGCCGTCGGAGCCCTGATGGCCACCATCCCCGAGGAGAAGGCGGGCGTCGGCTCGGCCCTCAACGACACCATCGGTCAGGCCGGCAGCGCCCTCGGCATCGCGATCCTCGGCTCGCTCCTCGCCTCCGGGTTCGCCGCCGAGATGCCGGCCGGACTGCCCGAGCAGGCCAGGCACTCCATCGCCGGGGCCCTGGCCGTCGCCGGCGGGGACCAGGGCATGGTGCGCACGGCCCGCGAAGCCTTCGTCACCTCGATGTCGACGACCTTCACCATCAGTGCCGCCGCCATCCTGGCCGCCGCGGTCCTCGCCGCCGTGGTCATGCGGGACCACAAGAAGGCCGAGCCCGCCCAGCCCGCCCCGTCCGCGCCCGCGGCCGCCTGACCGGTCCCGCCACACCGTACGAAGAGGCCCGCGCCCCGAGGGGGCGCGGGCCTCGTCGCGCGCCACCGCGCGGCTCAGCGGCCGGGAGGCACCACGGCGGTGCCGGCGGCCGCGGGGCGTCACGGCTTGTCGAAGGTGTAGAACCGCCGGTGGTCCAGCATGTCGGCCGGGGTCACGTCGTTCCACGGGGGCAGTGCGCCCCGCAGGTCGATCACGTTCGGCGTCCGGGTCGCGGGCAGGTAGCCGGCCTTCGGGTTGCGGGCCTGCCACTCCGCCCACAGCTTGTCGATGAAGGCGTGGTGCAGCCAGAACACCGGGTCGTTGGGGGAGGCCGCGGAGGCCCTGCGGCCGCCCACCCACACGTGGACCCGGTTGTGCAGGTTGGCCCCGCGCCAGCCCTCCAGGTGGTTGCGGAACCCGCTCGAGGCGCTGTTCCAGGGCGCGGTGTCGTACACCGGCATGGTGAGCACCGCCTCGGCCTCGGCCCTGGTCGGCAGCTGCGGCACCCCCGACCCCAGGACGCGCGGACGGGCGCGTCTGCCGGGCCGGCGGCCGCCCGTGGACTACAACGGAGGGCGTGCACGAGAGCGAGGGACGGCCCGGACGGCGCCGGCTGATCCTGGGCCTGGCCGCCGCCGCGATCACCGCACGGCCCGGCCTGCCCGCCCGTGCGGCCACGCGCGCCGAGGGCCCCGTACGCCAACCGCCCCCGGACGGCGGCCTGGACGTCACGGCGGAGAACGCGCTCCCCGGCTCCCCGGGCTGGCGGATCACCCGCCCCGGCCCGGCCCGGGCCGTCGAGGGCTTCGCCGAACGGGTGTCGCTGCGCCCCGGAGAACCGCTGGGCCTGAGGGTGTCCACCACCGCCGCCTCCTACACCGTCTCCGCCTACCGCATGGGCTGGTACGGCGGCGCCCGGGCCCGCCTGGTGTGGCGCTCCGCACCGCTCCCCGGCGTCCGCCAGCCGCCCGCCACCACGGACCCCGGCACCCGCACCGCGAGCGCCCCCTGGCAGCGGACGGCGCTGCTCGACACCTCCGGCTGGCCGGAGGGCGCCTACCTGCTGCGCCTGGACACCACCGACGGGCTGGCCCAGCGGTTCGTGCCGGTCACCGTACGCTCCGCCGCCACGGCCGGCCGCACCGTGCTGACGCAATCCGTGACCACCTGGCAGGCCTACAACCGCTGGGGCGGCGCGGACCTGTACAAGGGCAGGACGGGGCGCAAGGCGTCGAGGTCCCTGAGGGTCACCTTCGACCGCCCCTACGCGAACGGGAACGGCGCCGGCCAGTTCCTCGTCTACGAGGCACCCGCGGTCGCCCTCGCCGAACGGCTCGGCCTGCCCCTCGCCTACGCCACCGGCATCGACGTGGCACGGGACCCGGAACTGCTGTGCGGAGCGGCCGCGGTGGTCTCCATGGGCCACGACGAGTACTGGAGCCCCGAGCAGCGCCGGCACGTGACCCTCGCCCGCGACACCGGCACCAACCTGGCCGTGCTCGGCGCGAACTGCTGCTACCGGCGGATCCGCCTCGAAGCCTCCGCGGCCGGCCCGGACCGGGTCGTCGTCTGCTACAAGGACGACTACGCCCGGGACCCCGGCTACCAGCGGGGATCCCCGCCCACCCACGACTTCCGGCGGGCACCCGCCGCGGACCCCGAGAGTTCCCTGCTCGGCGTGATCTACGACGGCTACCCCGTCGACGCCCCCTACGTGGTGACCCACCCCGGGCACTGGCTGCTGGAGGGCACCGGAGCCCGCGCCGGCGACAGCTTCCCGCACCTGGTGGGCGTCGAGTACGACCGGGTGAACCCGCGCCACCCCACCCCCCGCCCCATCGAGGTGCTGGCCCGCTCGCCGGTCGTCCGCAAGGGCCGCGCCTCGTACGCGGACACCGCCTACCTCACCCTGCCGGGCGGCGCGGCCGTCTTCGCCACGGGCACCATGCGCTGGGTCGAGGCCCTCGACGCGACCGGTCCCGCGGGCGGCAAGGCCAACCACGGCCTGGACGCCCGCGCCGGGCACTTCACCCGCACCGTCACCGCCAACGTCCTGCGCGCGTTCGCCCGCGGCCCGGCCGGCCCGGCCAGACCCGCCCGGGACAATCTGGACACCCTCCCCGGCGCGTAACCCCACTCCCCGCCGGCCGCGGCAGTACGGTCCTCCCGCGGCTTCCGCCACCACCACCTCACCACCACGTCAGGGGATGCGCGTTGCGTCGACTCACCGTTGCCCTCACGCTGCTGGCCACCCTCGCCGCCGGCGCCCACTCGGGCTCCCGGGCGCTGTCCGCCGACCACGGCACGGACGCCGGCCACCGGGGCACGAACATCCTCGTCGTCGGCATCGACAGCCGCGCGGGCCTCTCCGCCGCCGAGAAGCGCCGGCTGCACGTCGGCGGCAAGGGCTGCGACTGCACCGACGTGATGATGCTCGTCCACCTCTCCGCGAACGGCCGCCGCGCCAGCATCGTCTCCATCCCCCGCGACTCCTACGTCCAGTACCCGCTGCCCGGCCCGCCCCGCTTCGGGAAGATCAACGGGGCGTACGCGATCGGCGGCGGACCGCTGGCCGTGCGCACCGTCGAACAGGTCACCGGCCTCCACGTCGACCACTACCTGGAGACCGGATTCACCGGCTTCGAGCAGACCGTCGACAACCTCGGCGGCGCCACCGTCTGCACCGACCGGCCCCTCCGGGACGAAGGCTCCGGCCTCGACGTCCCCGCCGGCGTCCACCACACCGACGGCAACCAGACCCTGCGCTACGTCCGCGCCCGGAAGATCACCAACCGGCCCGGAGACCTCGGCCGCGTCCGCCGCCAGCAGCGCACCGTCAACGACCTGCTGGCCCGCCTCACCGCCGAAGGCGCCCTCTCCAGCCCCCTCAGCACGGCCCGTACCGCCCGCACCCTGCTGAAGACCGTACGCACCGACGACCGGACGGACCTGGACGACCTCGTCCGCATCGGCTGGGCCCTCGGCCGGCTCCGCGCCGAGCGCACCGAGTTCGCCACCGTCCCCATCCGCCTCTTCGACCACCGCGTCCCCGGCGTCGGATCCACCCTGGTCTGGCACGAAGCCCGCGCCGCCGCCCTCTGGGACGCCCTCGCCGAAGACCGCCCCATCACCGGCGACCCCCGCATCCAGCCCGTCCCCGAAACCCCAGCCGACACCAACCCGGCCGGCGTCAAGGTCCGCGTCGACGAGCCCGCCGTCGCCGCGGCCCTGACCCGCAACGGCTTCAAGGTCACCCCCCGGCCCGCACCCGCCGTACGGCTCCCCGGCCCGCCCGTCATCACGTACGCCCCCGGCCGGGAAGCGGACGCGGCCACCCTCGCCGCGGCCCTTCCCGGCGCCCGCCTCCACCCCGCCCCGGACCACGACCAGACCTTCGACGTCACCGTCGGCACCACCCCGGTCCGGGTCAGGACGGTGACCTACGACCGCAACAAGGCGGACGGCGCCCCGGTCACCGCCGACACCCTGCGCTGCCCCACCACCACCCCCCACCCCGCCCGGCCCACGGGCTGAACCCGGCCCGCGCCGCCCGGGAACACCCGGAGTGCGGGGGAGGGGGCCGGCCGCGCAGGGCGGTCCCTCACCACCGCACCCCGAGGTCCCGAGCCAAGGCCCGGCAGTCCTCCCGCGCACCGGGACCGAGCAGGTGCCGGACACGGCCGAGCAGGACCAGCAGGTCCGGCCCGTACGCGGCCCGGAAGGCGGCGTCCTCCGCCGCGAGGTCCAGCTCGTTGGCCGCCGTCAGCTCGGCGAAGTCACGCCGGGCCCGTTCCCCCGGGACCAGGCTCCGCCCCCCGTCGAAGCGGTCGGTGAACACGGAACCGGCCCGCCCCAGACCCGGGTAGGTCGCCCCCCGGTCGCACGCGGCGTACAGGTACACCACCCCCTCGGCCTCGGCTCCGATCGCCGCCACGACCTCCGGACGGCGCTCCAGCGGCAGCAGCGCCACGGGAAAGCCGTCGGTCCCGTACACGGCGTGGCACAGCCCGGCGAGCCGGAGCGCCGGCCGTGCCCCCCACGAGGCGAGCCGCTCCCGTACCCGCAGCAGGTGGGCCGGCAGGTCGCCGCCCGGATGGGGAACCCCCTGCGCCCCGCACCGCCGCAGCAACTCCAGGGCCCGCTCCTCGGCGGACGGCACAGCGGTCATGGAACCCTCCCGTGGTCGGCACCCGTCCGGCGCCCACGCCGGTTCCGGACCCGGTCGTGGCCACCGGACAGGGTTGCCGCCTGGGTCCGGGCCCACCGGAATCGTCCGCCCTGCCCGGCATCCAGTCAATCCTGGGGTTTCCTTGCCAACACCCAAGCAATACCTTGGGGTTCATGACCCTGGACGATCTCCGCGTCTTCATCGCCGTATGCCGCGCGGGCAGCCTGAGCGGCGTCGCGCGCGAACTGGGGTGCACCCAGTCGGCGGTCAGCCAGCACGTGAAGCGCCTCGAACGCGAAACGGCGACGACCCTGCTCGAACGCCGGCCCCGCGGAGTGGCACCCACCCCCGCCGGCCGGATCCTCTACGAGGCCGCCGCCGACGGGATCACCGGCCTGGACCAGGCGCTGCGCCGCCTCGGCGACCTGGCGAACGGCGAGGGCGGATCCGTACGCGTCGGCACCGGCGGGGCGACCGTCCGCCACTTCATGGCCGAGGCCATCGTCGACTTCCGCCGCCACCACCCTCGCACCAGCCTGGAGTTCCGCACCGAGACCTCCAGCCGCCGCTGCTTCGAAGCCCTCCTGGCCGGCACCCTGGACCTGGCCTGGGTCACCATCGGCCCCCCGGTGCCCGGCATCGAGCAGCGCCCCGTGGCCGACCTGCCCTGGGTGCTCGCCGTCCGCGCCGGCGACCCGCTCGCCGCCCGCCGGACCATCGACGCCGCCGACCTCACGGACCTCCGCCTCGTCCGGCTGCCCCCGAACTCCCTCTCCGGCGCCCGCCTGGACGCGGCCTTCACCGAACTGGGCGTCCGGGTCGGCTCCGACACCAGCGTCGCGGACTGGGACACCGCGCTCCTGCTGGCCGAACTCGGCCTGGGCCACACGGTCGTGCCGCTCGTCCCCGGCCTGCGCGCCGCACCCGAAGGCCCCCTGCGCCTGGTCCCCGTACCCGCCCTCCCGCCCCTCGCGGTCGGCTGGGCGGTCCGCCGCTGGGAGGCCCTCTCCCCGCTGGCCCGCACCTTCGCCGACGCGGTGGGCGAACGGACCGTCAGCCACGTCCGGCGGTGAACACCAGCGAGGCGTTGTGCCCGCCGAAACCGAAGGAGTTGGTCAGTGCGGCGCCGGGCACGCCCCGCCGCGGCCGTCCGGCGACCACGTCCAGCCGTACCCGCGGATCGAGCTCGTCCAGATTCCGCGTGGCGGGTACCACCTGGTCGCGCAGGGCGAGGACCGCGGCGACGGCGCCCAGCGCACCGGCCGCCCCGAAGAGGTGCCCGGTCATCGACTTGGTCGCGGTGACGGCCGGATGCGTACCGATGGCCTCGGTGATCGACTCGGCTTCGGTCAGGTCGCCCTGGGGGGTGGAGGTCGCGTGGGCGTGCACCTGCCGGACGTCGAGCGGGCCGAGCCCGGCCGACGTCAGGGCGAGCCGCATCGCGCGGACCTGCCCGTCCCGGTGGGCGGCGGTGATGTGGTGCGCGTCCGAGGTGACGCCCGCGCCGGCCAGGACCGCGTGCACGCGGGCGGCGCGGGCGGCGGCGAAGCCGGCCCGTTCCAGGACCACCAGCGCAGCGCCCTCCCCGATGACGAAGCCGTCCCGCCCCGTGTCGAACGGCCTGGACGCCTCCCGCGGCGCGTCGTTGCGCGTGGAATGCGCCTTGGCCTGGGCGAACCCCGCCAGCGGCAGGGGGTGGACGCAGGCCTCGGCCCCGCCCGCCACGACCACGTCCGCGCGCCCCAGCCGGATCAGGTCCAGGCCCATCGCGATCGCCTCGGCGCCGGAGGCACAGGCGCTGACGGGGGTACGGGCCCCTCCCCGGGCGCCGAGTTCGATGCTGACCCAGGCCGCCGGCCCGTTCGCCATCAGCATCGGCACGGTGTGCGGCGAGACCTTGCGGACCCCGGACGCCTCCAGGACGTCGTCCTGCCCGAGCATGCTCAGCGCGCCGCCCGTGCCCGTACCGATCACCACGGCCAGCCGCTCCGGCTCGACCTGCGGCCGTCCCGCGTCGGCCCACGCCTCCCGGGCCGCGATCAGCGCGACCTGCTCGCACCGGTCCAGCCGCCGCGCCTGCACCCGGTCCATGACCTCACCCGGCTCGACCCGCAGCCGCCCCGCGATCCGCACCGGCAGCCCGGCGGCCCACTCCTCCTCGATCGCACCGACCCCGGACTCCCCGGCCAGCATCCCGGCCCAGGTCGAGGGAACGTCCCCGCCGAGCGGCGTCGTGGCCCCCAGCCCCGTCACCACGACATCCGTCGTATCCGTGGTCATCGCACAACCCCCTTTTGTTCGACTGGCACACCCCCGCCATCGGACTCGGGCCGGAGGTGATCAAGACATTGGCCAATCTGCCAGGGAATTCACGCACCATCAGGTGCGGCGATCGACGGAGCCTCCGCCAAAGATTTGTAGGAACCACATGAAAGACCCGCCCCCGAAGACCGCACCGTCCAGCGGCCGCCGGGCACGCGGAAGGGCCCGGGCAACGAGTGCCCGGGCCCTTCGCATCGCGCGCCGTGCCGGCCGCGGCCGGACCGGATCCGGTGACGCCCGTGCCGGACCGCGAGCGGGGACGGCCCGGTGCCGGCGGGTCACCGGGCGTCGCCGCGGCGCTCACCGCGCGACGAGCCGAGCGGCCGCACGGCGGTCACCGCGCGGCCCGCCCGGAGGTCAGGAGCGCGGCTTCACCAGCGCGACGGCCTCGATCTCCACCAGCTGCTCGGGGAACGCCAGGTCGCTGACCCCGATGATGGTGTCGGTCGTGCGGTGCTTGCCGACGTACTCCTTGTGCAGCTTCGCGGCCGTGTCGAAGTTCTGGCGCAGGTCCTTGGTGTAGATCTTCATGCTGACGATCTGGCTGCGCGGGATCTTGTAGTGCGCGAGGACCTTGTCCATGTTCTCGAACGACGTGCGGACCTGCTTCTCGAAGTCGCCGACGCCCACCAGGTTCCCGGCCGCGTCGTGCGACAGCTGACCCGAGATGTAGACGGTGTCCCCGGCCTTGATGGCCTGCGAGTAGCCGTAGGTCTCCTCCCACGACACCCCGAACCCGAAGTGGTCCCAGCCGCGGCGCGCCGTGTCCTGCGCACTCGCTCCCTGCGGCCCCACAACGGTGATGCCGGCCACCAACGCGGCCACCACAGCGGCGATACCGAACCTGCGCCTCGACTTGGTCATTCCCCTTGTCCTTTCGTCCCCGGTGCTGGAGCTCCGAAGCTGCCAGGCCGCGAACGAGAACACCTCGAACGGGAGTCGAACGGGCGCATCGGCGCCGTTGACGCCGCGCGGCGTCATGCGGCCCCGGGCCGCCGGCGGTCACCGGCACGACCGCGACCCTCAAGCCCGGCCAGGACCACTCCCGTCTCCCCCGGAGAGCCCCTCGCCGCCGGGCACAAGGCCGTCAGCGGGATCGGCGGCGGCCTCCTGGGCGGCGGCGCGGACAAGGCCCATCGGGGTCAGCCCTCCGTCCCCGGCGAGGCGCCGGGAGAGGGCATCACCCGTGCAGCAGCGGGCGCAGTTCGGCGTGGGCCCAGCCGGCGAGCCGGGTGGGCGTGGTGGTCAGCAGGTCACGGGGCTGCTCGGGCACCAGGTCCCGCGAGCCGGCCGCCATCCCGACGATGCCCTCCACCGCCGATCCGGGCAGCCCGGCCGCGCGCAGGGCGTCCCGCACCGCGTCGTCGCCGATCCGCTCCGCCCGGACGGTGCGCCCGAGCGCGGCGGTCAGGATCCGTGCGACCTGGTGGAAGGTGAGGTCCTCGGGTCCATGGACGGCCTGCACCACCCGGCCCCGCCACGCGTCGTTCAGCAGCCGGGCCGCGACCACGTCCCCGACGTCACGCGGATCCACCCACGGCATCGGCCGTCCCGGGTCGAACGCGGTGCTCAGCACGCCGCGGGAGAGCCCCTCGAGGTCGAGCAGCAGGTTGGTGAAGAAGTACGCGCACCGCAGGTGCAGCACGTCGGCTCCGGCGGCGTCGAGCTCCGCCTCGATCCCGGCCAGCCCGTCGATGTGCCCGACGCCGTGCCGCTTCTCCGCCCCGACGCTGCTGAGCAGCACCACCCGCCCCACGTCACCGTCCCGGACCGCCCGCACCAGCGGCGCCGCGGTCGCCAGCGAGGTCCCGACCGGGTCCGCCGCCGTGTGCGGGGTGGGGTCCACCCAGAAGACGGAACGCGCCCCCGCCACCGCCTTCCGGACGAACCCGGGGTCCGTGAGGTCGCCCGCGCACACGTCGGCCCGCCCGCGGGTCTCCTCGTCCAGCCGGGCGGGGTCGCGGACCAGGACGCGGGGGCGGACGCCCGCCTGGAGCAGCAACCGCACCACGCGCGATCCCACGTGTCCCGTCGGTGTGGTCACCACGATGCCCATCGAACCGTCCTCCTCCTAGACCCCCCGCCCGCACGCGCCGCACTCCCGACGGCGTACCCCGGGCCGCCCGGATCATTCGGGCGCCGTCAGGAGTGCGGCATGGGGAAGGTGTTGAGGCCGGTCTCGGGGAGGTCGGACGGCGTCCAGCCCAGGCGGGTGCCGGCCCGTCGCAGGCGGCCGGCACCGAGGGCGGGGTAGGCGGCCGGGGCGGCGCCGACCGTGCCCGGGACGATGACGCGCACCGCGTGGAGGCCCCCGGCGGCGGCCTCGGGCGCGGTGATGTCCACGGTGATGACCTCGTACCCCCGCGCACGGACCCGGTCGGCCAGTCCGCCGCCCGCGCCGACGCGCGGTACGTCGCTCCAGCGGCCGGCCGGGAGGTCCCAGGTCCACGGCGCGACGCGGTCGGCCGCCCTCCGGTCCAGGTAGAGCTGCTGCTGGCACAGCTGCTCCACGACGTCCGACGCGTCCTCGCGGTAGGAGTCGAGGTAGCGGCGGTCGGCCCGCCAGGGTTTGAGCGGGGAGGGCCGGCCCGGGGTCGGGACGGTGGCCGCGGGGTCGTCCAGGGTGCGGCAGGTCAGCTGCAGGGTGTACGCCTCGGCCAGGGCCTTGGCCGCGGCCTCGACGGGGTCGGGGCGCACGGCGAACCCGTACGTCAGCCAGCCCTCCGCGCGGCTGCGCACACCGGCGGCGAGCACCGGCGCCCCGAACTCGTTGTCGAGGTGCGTCAGCCGGACGTCGAAGTCACGGGCGGCGCCGCTGATCAGGCCGCGCAGGTACGCCGTCGGCTCCATGGCCGGCAGCGGCCGGGCGTGGGCCCACCACACGGCGGCCGCGTCACGTTCGACCACCTCCTCCAGCCCGGCGCGCAGCGCGTCCCCGGGGGTGGGGCCGGCGGCGGTGCCGCCCAGGGCGGGGAAGGCGTACAGCGGTTCCGGCCCCTGGTGGGGCATCCGCCCCCAGGCCGTGTACACGAGGAAGGCCGGTACGTGGACGGGCTCGTCGCGATCGGCGTAGCGGCCCTCGATCCAGTGGGCCGGGGAGTCCCGCAGGAAGGGGCGGAACGGGAAGCCGGGGGTCGCGTACTGGCGGGGCGAGTACAGGACGAGCCGGCGGGGGTCCAGCGCGGGGACGCCCCGGCGGGACAGCTCGTCGTGGCTCGCGTACCGGACCCGTTCCGGGGCGGGCGGCACGGAGCCGCAGAACCGCTCGACCGCTTCCCCCTCGGCGGAGCGGCGGGCCCGCCCTGGGCCGTCCCAGGAGGTGCCGAACGCCCGCCGGTCGGCCTGCCACGGCCGGCCCGGGCCGGGGTCGGCGAGGTCGCACACGGCCAGGTGGAGGGCGGGCGGGGTACCGGCGGGGCCGGCGAGGACCCGCGTACGGGAGATGACGGACGGGTACGGGCCGGCGCCCGGCGCCGGACAGCGGTCGCTGTCCGGGCCGGGCTCCGCGGTACGGGTGGCTGTCATCGGCTCACACGTACGCGGCGACGCAGTTGTCGACGATGAACTGCTCGGCGTCGACGTAGGCCGCCACGCAGTTGTTGACGACGAGCTCCTCGGCGCCGACGTAGGCGGCGACGCAGTTGTCGACGACGAACTGCTCGTCCACGAGGTCCACGAGGTTCATGACGCGTTCCCTTCGATTGCGTGTCCTCTTCCGGGTCTGGAGGAGGCGGTCGGCAGCGGCGGGGTGCCGCTGCCGTCCCGTACGGGGCTCGCGGAGCCCGTACGGAAGTCTTCGCGGGCGGTGACCAGGGCGCAGCCGGCGCCGGCGGTGGTGGCGAGGACCGCGCACAGGGTCCACAGCGTGGGGGCGCCCCACTGGTCGAGGACCCAGCCGCCGGCCGCGGGGGCCAGGAAAGCGGCGGCCGACCAGGCGCCCCCGTACATCCCCTGGTACCGGCCGCGGCTCTCGGCGGGGGCGCGGCCGGCGGTGACGGCGATCCCCGCGGGCGCCTGGAGGATTTCGCCCAGCGTCCAGATGAGGACCGTGCACGCGAAGGCCGCGACGCCGTCCGCGAACACCGTCAGGCCGAAGCCCCAGCCGAGGAGCAGGCCGGCGGCGAGCAGCACCCCCGGACGGGAGCGGCCGCTGACCAGCCGGGTCAGGGGGATCTGCAGGGCGACGACCACCAGCCCGTTCACGGCACTGACCAGGCTGTACATCTCGGGCGAGTGCCCCTCGCCGGTCATGACGACGGGCAGGGTGGAGGTCCCCTGTTTGAAGACCACGGCGAACAGGGCGGTCATCAGGACGAAGAGCATGAAGGAGCCGTCGCGGTGCACGGGTACGGCCTTCGCCCCGGCCGCGGGCGCCGGCCGCCGCCCGGCCGGGCCGGGGCGGGTCTCGGGGACCTTCGCCAGCACCACGATCCCGCACAGCAGCGTCGCGGCGCCGTCGGCCAGGAAGACCAGCGCGTAGCCGTGCACGACCATCAGGCCGGCCAGCACCGCCGCGATCGCACCGCCCGCGTTCAGCGCCCAGTAGTTCAGGGCGAAGGCCCGCTGGCGGTCCTCGGGCCGGACCAGGTCCGTGAGTGAGGCCTGCGTCGCCGGCCGGACCGCGGTGGCGCCGAGCCCCATGGCCAGGGCGGACGCGGCCACCGCCCACGGCGCGGTGCTCACGCCGAGCAGGGCCATGCTCACCGCCGTCCAGAGGTGGGAGGCGAACATGGTCGTGCGCCGCCCGATCCGGTCGGCGAGCGCTCCGCCGAGGAACGTGCCGGCGATCCCGCCGAGGCCGACGAGGGACATCACGAGCCCCGCGTACGAAGCCGAGTAGCCGTGCCCCGCGGTGAGCGACAGGGCCAGCATGGGACCGGCGAAGCCGCCGATCCAGTTCACCAGGACGCTCAGCCAGATCCACCAGAACGCCGTCGGCAGGCCGCGTACGGCCGCCGGGGCCCTCAGCCGCGCCCCCCGCGGGCGGGTCACCGGCTGCCGGCCGGGTCGCCGGCGGCCGGTGAGCCGTACGGGAAGCCGAACCGCGGCCGGGCCGGGGCGCCGCAGTCGGCCCGCCCGGCCAGCTCCTCCAGCAGACCGGGCTCGCGGGCGGCCGCCACCAGGACCTCGCGTAGGCCCTCGTACCACTCCCGCGCCTCGTCCGCGGTGGCGAACCTCGGCAGGTCCTCGCGCACACGGGAGTGGTTGCGCGCCAGGTGGACGAGGAGCCGCCGCAGCAGGTCCCCGGCGGAGGGCAGCCGGGTGCCGAGGGTCAGGTGGAGCGAGGGGCGGCCCTCGACCGCCTTGACGGTGTGCCACCAGCCGCGCGGCAGGTACAGCACGTCGCCGTCGGTCAGTTCCCCTGACCAGGCGGCGGCGCCGGGGGCCGGCGGGGCCGGGGCGCTGAGGACCCCGACCGGGTGGTCCTCGGTCGGCGGGTGGACCTCC
This sequence comes from Streptomyces sp. NPDC034043, assembly GCF_055575675.1. Lineage (NCBI taxonomy): Bacteria > Bacillati > Actinomycetota > Actinomycetes > Kitasatosporales > Streptomycetaceae > Streptomyces > Streptomyces sp. NPDC034043. The sequence continues at coordinate 67,816 of NZ_JBVISF010000020.1, read as the reverse complement.
CAGTGCTTGGCGCCCTCGGCCTGGAGGACGAACACGTCGTGGTCGTCCCAGTGCGTGTGGAACCCCTGCTCGGCCCCGCCCAGGTTCACGTACAGGTTGGCCTGCACGAGGGAGCGCAGGGTGCCCTCCACCGCGGTGACCAGGGCCCGCAGCGGGGCGTGGAGTTCCTCGACGCCGTCGATGACGAGGGTGCTGCCCGCGCGGAGCGTCTCGTACAGCCGCTCCGGGCGCAGCCGCGAGGGGCGTCCGCGCGGCGACAGCTGCGGGACGGGCTCGGCGCAGGAGGCCAGGGGCACCCCGTCGGCGGACCGCACCAGGTGGACGCGGGAGGAGTCGGTACGGGCGGCCGCGAGGACCTCGTTGAGCTCGGGCCAGCCGAAGAGGCAGCGGAAGCGGCCCTGGCGCCCCCGGATCAGTACGGGCTCGGACCCCAGCCGGTGGCGCAGGAAGTCCGGCTCGGCGAGCGGGTACAGCAGGCCGGCGAGCCCGTCGGCGGGGGCGCGGCCGGGTGCGTCCGCCTGGAGGATGTCCACAGCTGCTCCGGGTCTGCTCGGTGGGGGACGGGTGGGTGAGGGGGCGTGCGAGCGGGTCAGCCGGCCGCCGGGACGGGCGCCAGCGTGTCCCGGATCAGGGCGAGGGGAGGCGCGGCCACCAGGTAGAAGTGGTCGCCCGGCACGGTCCGTTCACGGACGCCGCCCGTGGTCAGCTCGCTCCAGGGCCGGCGGTCCGCGTCCAAGTCGGCGTCCCCGGTGAGGGTGGTGACCGGGCACCGCACGCTCGGGGCGCCACCGGCGCCGGGGGCGTAGGAGTGGAACATCTGCGCGTCCGCCCGTACGTACGGCAGGACCAGCTCCTGGAACTCGGGGTCGGCGGCCAGTTCGGGATCCGTCCCGCCGAGGGTGAGGAGCCGCTCGATGACGGCCGGGTCGTCGGCCTCGTCCGGGTCGGTCCACTCCTCGGCGGACGGGTACGGGGCGTCGCGGGAGCCCGACGCGAACAGGTGGACGGGGTCGATCCCCCGGGCCTCCAGCGCCGCGGCGGTCTCCAGGGCGATCGGCGCGCCCATGCTGTGGCCGAACAGGGCCAGGGGGCGGTCGGCCAGCGGCGCCACGGCTTCGGCGACGGCACGGGCGAGTTCGCGCAGGTCGGCCGCCACCGGCTCGGCGAGGCGCTCGGCGCGGCCGGGGTAGCGGACCGCGTACACCTCGACCCCGGGGATCCGGTGGCCCCAGTCGCGGAAGAAGGACGCGGATCCCCCGGCGTGGGGGAAGCAGATCAGACGGGCGACCGGGTCGGCGACGGGTGCGGTGCGGTGCAGCCACAGGGCGGTGCCGGCGGTCGCGTCGTTCGGGGCGGTGAGGTCGGTGGTCACTGGGCGGTCTCCTGTGCCGGGTCCTGCCGGCGGGCGCGCAGGGCACGGGCGCGGCGCGCGGCGGCGCGGCGTTCGGCCGAGGCGGTGCCGTCGGCGCCTTCGGTGGCACCGTCGCCGTCGCGCAGCATCGCGACCTGCGCGGCGACGGTGGTGTGCTTGAACAGGGCGACGACCGGGGGTCGTTGGCCGGTATGGCGTTCCAGGGCCTCACGGAGCTGGAACATCGCGAGGGAGTGGCCGCCGAGGTCGAAGAAGTTGACGTCCGGCGGCACGTGGGGGGTCTTCAGAATCTCGGCCCAGGCGGCGGCGACCTGCGCGGTCAGGTCGCCCCCGGACTCCGGCGCGCCGGCGGCGCCGGCGCCGGGGGAGGCGACGGGCTGCGGCTCGTCGGCCAGGGCCCGCAGGGCCGCCCGGTCCGCCTTGCCGTTGACGGTACGGGGGAACGCGTCCAGGCGGACGATCCGGGCGGGGACCATGACGGCCGGCAGCCGGGCGGCGAGCCGCTCGCGCAGGTGCTCGGGGGCCGGCACCGCCCCGGACGGGGCGAGTACGAAGGCGGTCAGGGAGGTGCCGGCGACATCCGGGACGGCGACGGCCTCCCGCACGCCGGGCAGCGCGGTCAACTGCGCCTCGATCATGGGCAGTTCCACGCGGTGGCCGCGGATCTTGACCTGGTGGTCGCGGCGGCCGAGGAAGGCGAGGGTGCCGTCGGCGTTCCAGCGGGCGCGGTCGCCCGTACGGTACATCCGGGCCTCGGGCGCGTCCGCGAAGGGGTCGTCGAGGAAGGCACGGTCGGTGGCCTCCGGCCGGCCGTGGTAGCCGCGGGACACCCCGGCGCCACCGATGAACAGCTCGCCCTCGGTGCCGGGCGGCACCGGGCGCAGCTCGTCGTCGAGCAGGTGGAGCAGCGCGCCGGGGACCGGCCGGCCGATGGAGACGGGGCCCGGGGCGTCGAAGCGCCGGTAGCTGGCCCAGACGGTCGCCTCGGTGGGCCCGTACTCGTTGACCAGCGCGGTGGGGGCGGTCCGCAGGGCGAAATGGCGGTCGACGAGTTCGGGCGGCAGCGCCTCGCCCGCGACGATGACGGTCTCGAGGGAGCTCAGGCGCTCGCCGCCGAGGGAGCGCGCGGCGTCGAGGAGGACGCTGTAGAGGGAGGGCACGCACAGCAGCCGGGTGACCTGGTGGCGCTCGACGAGGGCGACCAGCCGCTCCGGGTCGCGCACTTCGTCCGGGGTGGCGACCACCAGGTGGCCGCCTGCCGTGAGGGTGCCCCAGAGCCCGGCCACCGACGAGTCGAAGGCCAGCGGTGAGACGAGGAGGAAGACGGGCCGGCCGGGGTAGACCGTGCGGCGGGCCAGGGTGGAGGCCGCCAGCTGTCCGTGTTCGACGACGACGCCCTTCGGCTCGCCGGTGCTGCCCGAGGTGTAGATGAGGTAGGCGGCGTCGTCGGCCGCCACCGGAACGCCGGGCGACTCCGGCTCGCGGCCGCGGGCCGCGCCGCTCGCGGGGCCGCCCGCCGGTTCCCGGGCGGTGGAGCCGACGTCGACCAGGGGTACGTCGAGCCCGGTGAGGCGGGGCCGGGTGGCGTCGGTGACGAGCACGGCGCCGACCTGGGCGTCCGTCAGGACGGCGGTCAGGCGGGCGTCGGGGTTCGAGGCGTCCACGGGTACGTACGCGGCTCCGCAGCGCATCACGCCCAGCACGGCGGCGACCATCGCGAGGGACGGTTCGACGAGCACGCCGACCCGTCCGCCGCGGCGGACGCCCGCCTCGGTGAGTCTGGCGGCGACGCGGCCGGCCCAGGCGTCGAGGTCCCCGTAGGCGATGCTGCTCGCGCCGCAGCTGACGGCCGTGCGGGCGGGGCCGGTGCGGGCGAACCCCGCGACGAGTTCGTGGACCGGCGGCATGGGGCCGGCGGGGAGGGGCTCGCCCTCTCCCGTGGGGCGGGGCGCGCCGGCCGGGGGCCCGGAAGGAGCGGTCAGAGTCGGCGTGGCCATCAGGAGTCCTCCATTGCTCGTCCAGACGGCGCAGGGCCGGTCCGCGTCTTCAGGAGCTTCATGCCAACAACATTGCCAGGTGAGTCACAATTATGGCAACCTCTTGCCAGAACTGGAAAGTCAATTCGGTGAACCGGGACGCCCGGTGAACCGGAATCACCATGGGAAGGGCAAGAGCCATGACTGAAACCCTTCAGGCACCGACCGGTGTGACGGTCACTCCGCTGACCGGGAACATCGGCGCCGTGATCGGCGGCGTGGACGCGGGCGACCCCCTGAGCGACGCGACGATCGCCTCGATCCGCGCGGCCCTGCTCCAGTACAAGGTGGTCTTCCTGCGCGACCAGGACCTGGACTACGCCGCGCAGACCGCCTTCGCCTCGCGCTTCGGCAAGCTGACGCTCGGGCACCCCATCTACGAAGCCCCCGAAGGCCGCCCGAACCTACGGGAGATGGACTCGAAGCAGGGCACCCGCGCCAACCACTGGCACACGGACCTCACCTTCATCGAGCGCCCGCCGGCCTTCGCGTTCCTGCACAGCAAGGTGATCCCCCCGGTGGGCGGGGACACCGTCTGGGCCAACGCCGCGACCGCGTACGCCGGCATGCCGGCGGAGCTGCGCCAGTTCGCCGACCAGCTGCGGATCGTCCACAGCAACGACTGCGACTTCACCGACGACACCGTCATCGAACGCGGCGCCTACATCTCCACCCCCTACGAGGCGGAACACCCCGCGGTCCGGGTCCACCCCGAGACGGGCGAACGCTCGCTCCTGCTCGGCGGGTTCGCCCGCAGGGTGGTGGGCTACCCCCCGCAGGCCTCCCGCGACCTGATCAGGGTCATGCAGGAGTACCTCACCAAGCCGGAACACACCGTGCGCTGGCAGTGGAAGGTCGGCGACATCGCCATCTGGGACAACCAGTCGACGGCGCACTACGCCATCTACGACTACGGCGACCAGTACCGCCGCGGCGAGCGCGTCACCGTCGTGGCCCCCACCCCCGTCGGCGTGGACGGCCGGCCCAGCGTGGCCCTGCGCGGTGACACCTCCGCCTACAGCACGGGCCGGGACTGAGCGGCCGGCGCCACCCGGACACGAAGACCACGACCCCGGACATGACGGAGACACAGGTGCGCACGTCCCCCTACGGAACCTGGACCTCACCGATCGGCGCGGACGCGGCCGCCGCCGGACAGAAGAAGGCCGAGTGGGCCGCGTTCATCGGCGAAGAGGTCTGGTGGACCGAATGGCGCCCCGGCGAATCGGGACGCGTGGCACTGGTGCGGCGCACGCCCGACGGCTCGGTCGCCGACGTACTGGACCCCCGGTGGAACGTCCGCACCCGGGTCATCGAGTACGGAGGGCGGCCGTGGCTGCCCCTGGGCGCGGAGCCCGCCGCCGGGTTCGTCTTCACCCACTGGGACGACCAGCGGGTGTACCGGGCCGTGCCCGGCGGCCGTCCGGAGCCGATCAGCCCGGAGCCGGAGCTGCCCGGCGGAGCGCACTACGCCGACTTCTCCCGCGTCGGGGACGAGGTCTGGTGCCTGCGCGAGACGGCCCTCACCCCGGACCGCGCCGAGGTCCGCCGGGACCTGGTCGCCCTGCCGCTGGACGGCGCCGCGGCCGCGGACCCGGCGGCCGTACGGGTCCTGGCCGCGAGCCACCACCTGATGACCGGCCCCAAGGTCTCCCCGGACGGCCGGTACGCCTGCTGGCTCGGCTGGGACCACCCGAGGATGCCCTGGGACGGTACGGAGCTGATGTGCGCGCCGGTCGGCCCGGACGGCACCCTGGGCCCCGCCCGCGTCCTGGCGGGCGGGCCCGGCATCGCCGTCAGCCAGGCGGAGTGGGCCCCGGACCGGCCCGGCGTCCTGTACGTGCTGAGCGACGGCACCGGCTGGTGGAACCTCCACGAGCTGTCCCCCGACGGCTCCGTACGCCCCCTGTGCGCACGGGAGGAGGAGTTCGGCGAGGCGCTGTGGCGCATCGGCGCGCAGTGGTTCCTCCCGGTCGGCGGCGGCCGGATGTTCGTCACGCACGGGGTGGGCGCACGGCGGCTCGCGCTCCTGGAGGCCGACGGCTCGCTACGGGACCTCGACGCCCGCGAGGAGCTCACCGAATGGGCCGTGCTGGCCACCGACGGCCGCCGCGTGGCCGCCTCGGCCGCCGGCCCGCGCAACCCGGGCGAGCTGCTGCTGATCGGGCCGGACGGCGGGGAGCCGGAGGTGCTGCGCCCGGCGGACACCTCGTACGAGGACCACCTGCCCCCGGGCTACCACGCGGTGTTCCGCGGCCCGGAGGGCGAGGAGGTGCACGCGTACGTGTATCCGCCGCACAACCCCGCCTTCACCGCCCCGGAGGGCGAGCTGCCCCCGTACGTGGTCCAGGCGCACGGCGGTCCCACCACCCGCAGCCAGCTGGTGGCGGACCTCTCCACCGCCTTCTTCACCAGCCGCGGCGTCGGCGTGGTGGACGTCCAGTACGGCGGCTCCACCGGCTTCGGGCGCGCCTACCGCGAACGGCTGCGGGAGGCCTGGGGCGTGGTCGACGTACGCGACTGCGCCACCGCGATCCGCGGCCTGGTCGCACAGGGGAAGGCCGACCCCGGGCGCATCGGCATCCGCGGCGGCAGCGCGGGCGGCTGGACCGCCGCCGCCTCGCTGGCCGCCGAACCGGAGCTGTACCGGGTCGCCGGGATCTACTTCCCGCTCCTGGACCCGGAGGAGTGGCGCGCGCGGGGCACGCACGACTTCGAGTCCCGCTACCTCGAAAGCCTCATCGGCCCGTGGCCGCGGGCCGCCGCCCGCTACGCGCGGGTGTCGCCGCTGCGGCGCGCCGACCGGGTGCGCGCGCCGTTCGTGCTGCTCCAGGGGCTCGACGACGCCGTGTGCCCACCGGTCCAGGCCGAACGGTTCCTGGAACGGATGCGGGAGAACGGGGTGCCGCACGCGTACCTCGCGTTCAAGGGCGAGCAGCACGGCTTCCGCATGGCGCGCACCGTCATCGACTGCCTGCACGCCGAGCTCTCCGCCTACGGGCAGGTGTTCGGCTTCGAGGCCCCGGGCATCCCCCGCACCGAGCTCTCGGCGGGGCGCCCGGCCTGAGACCCCCGCCGGCCGCCCCGCCCGGCACACGGAAAGCCGCCCCCGGACCATCCGGGGGCGGCTTTCCGTGTGCCGGGCGTTCGCGTACGGTCAGCCGGCCGCGGCGGGGGCGGCCGGGGCCTGGGCCTGCGCGGCGAGGGCGGTGACCACCTCCGTCTGGCGGCCGAGCGTACGGGCGAGGAGCAGTTCGCGGATCGGGACCCGGACCCCCAGCCGCGCACCGAGCCTGCGCGCGAGGCGGGTGACGAGCAGGGAGTCGCCGCCCAGGGCGAAGAAGTCGGCGGCCGCGTCGATCTCCTGATGGCCCAGCAGCTCCGCCCAGACCCCGGCGACCAGCGCGGGCACGTCGAGGGGGCCCGGGGGCCGCTCACCGGTGCCGGACTCCGCGGCCGCCGGCCCGGGGACGCCCGCGACGCGGCGGGGGGCCCGCGACGGCGGCGCGGCCTCCGGCGCGGTCCGGCGCGGCCCCTTGAAGGCGTAGCCGGGCAGGCGTACGGGGCGGCCCCCGTCGCAGAGCCGGCCCGCCGCGAGCGGCTGGCCCACGGTCCACAGCGCGCCCAGCGCGGTGAGCACGTCCTCGGCGCGGGCGGCGCGGGCGGCGGCGAGCGGGACGGCGGTCAGGTCCGCGGCCTCCGCCAGGGCCGACAGCGTACGGCCCGGACCGGCCTCCACGACCAGCGCGCCGGGCAGGTGCCGGGCGAGGGCGCCGAGGGCCCGGGCGAACCGGACGGGGTTGCGCGCGGACGCGGCGAAGGAGTCCGCGGCGACCTCGGCACCCGGCAGCAGGAGCCGGCCGTCGTTGGCGGCCCACGGGATCACCGGCGGGCGCACGGCCGTCCCGGACAGCTCCGCGGCGAGCAGCGGGACGGCCGGCTCCACGAGCGCCGAGTGGAAGGCCCGCGTGGTGCGCAGCCGGTGCGTGACCACGCGCCCGGCGAGCCGGGCCTCGAACTCCGCGACGGCCCCCGGGGCACCCGCCACCACGCTGTTCTCCGCGGAGTTGAGCGCCGCCAGCTCCAGGGGCAGACCGCAGGAGGCCAGCAGCTCGCGGGCGGCGTCCTCGCCGCAGCCGAGGGCCAGCATGGCGCCCTCCGGGCAGTCCTGCATGGCGCGCCCGCGCAGGGCCGTGAACCGGGCCGCGTCGGGCAGTTCCAGCACGCCCGCCGCACAGGCCGCCGCGACCTCGCCGAGGCTGTGCCCGATCACGGCCCGCGGGACCAGGCCGAGGCCGCGCAGGGCGGCGGCGACCGCGTACTCGACCGCGAAGAGCGCGGGCTGGGCCAGCCGGGTCCGGGCGAGCTCCTCCTCGGGGAACGCGGGGTCGTGCACGGCGCGGTCGACCTCGGCGGCCAGGCCGGGCCCGAAGGCGCCGAGGCACTCGGCGAGGGCCCCGGCGAAACCGGGCAGGGCCTCGGCGAACGGCAGCGCCATGCCCGGGCGCTGGGACCCCTGGCCGGGGAAGGCGAGGACGAGGGGGGCCGGGCCGGCCTCGGGGACACGGCCGCGCACCACCCCGGTCCCGGCGGCGAGGCGTTCGGCGAGGCCGGCGGTGTCCCGGCCGACGACGGCGAGGCGTTCGGGCAGCGCGGTCCGGCCGGTGGCGAGGGTACGGGTGACGTCGGCCGGCGCCGGGGCGTGTGCGGCCAGGTGGCGGCCGAGGCGGTCGGCGGAGCGCGCGAGGGCCTCGCCGTCCGCGGCGGAGAGCAGCGCGAGGTACCCGGCCCGCGGCCGGTCCTGGTCCTCGGAGCGGGGCGCGGGGGCGGGCGGCGCCTCCACGACGGCGTGTGCGTTGGTGCCGCCCACGCCGAAGGAGCTGACCCCGGCCCTCCTGGGCTCGGGGCCGGACCACGGCGCGGCGGCGGCGGGGACGTACAGCGGCGAGTCCGCGGTGTCCAGCAGGGGGTTGAGCCGGGTGAATCCGGCGACCGGCGGCACCACGCCCTCGCGCACCACCAACAGGGCCTTGATCAGTCCGGCGAGTCCGGCGGCGTTGTCGAGGTGGCCGGTGTTCGCCTTGAGCGCCCCCACGGCGACCTGGCCCGGGGCGGCGCCCGCGGCGCGCAGGGCCGCCGAGGCGGCGGACCACTCGATGGGGTCGCCGACCCGGGTGCCGGTCCCGTGCGTCTCCAGGTAGCCGATGCTCGCGCCGTCGACGTCCGCGGCCTCCAGGGCGGCCCGGATGACGGCCTCCTGGCCGCCGGCGGAGGGGGCGTAGTAACCGGCCTTCGCCGAACCGTCGTTGTTGACGGCCGTGCCGAGGACGACGCCGTACGGCTCCACCCCGTCCGCGAGCGCGTCCTCCAGGCGCCGCAGCACGACACACGCCACCCCGGAGCCCGCCACCACGCCGTCGGCGTGTTCGTCGAACGGCCGGCAGGCCCCCGCCGCGCTGTGGATGCCGCCGGGCACGTGGAGGTGCCCGGCCTGGGGGTAGGCCACGCCGGCGCCCACGACCAGGGCCTGGTCGCACTCCGCGTTCAGCAGCGCCTGGACGGCCGTGTGGAGGGCGACCAGGGAGGAGGAGCAGGCGGTCTGGACGGCGACCGCGGGCCCGGTCAGGTTGAGCTTGTAGGAGATGAGGCTCGCCATGAAGTCCGGCTCGTTGCCGTGGACGGCGTCCTCGAAGGTCATGGAATCCAGATGGCCGCCGGCCAGCATCGCGCGCAGGTAGCCGCTGCCGCTGGCGGAGGCGTACACGCCGGTGGTGAGCGTGGTGTCGAGCGGGCCGGTGCCGGCGTCCTCCAGAGCCGCCCACGCGCACTCGAGCATCATCCGGTGCTGCGGGTCCATCATCTCGGCCTCGCGCGGGCTGACCCGGAACAGGGCGTTCTCGAAGCGGTCGGCGTCGGCGAGGTGCCCGTGCACCGGGACGAACCCGGGGTCGTCCACCAGGCTCGGCGGCACCCCGGCCTCCCGCAGCCTGCGCTTGTCGTACCGGGTGGTGAGGACCCGCCCCTCCACGAGGGCCTCCCACCACCCGGCCAGGTCGGCGGAGCCCGGGAACCGGCCGGACACCCCGGTCACGGCTATGTCGAGGGAACGGTCGCGCGTCATGCGTCCACCTTCGTGTCGCGCCAGTATGGATCATCAAGGTTGCCAGATTAGGCAAGTTGATGGCAATGTCCTTGTCATCGACTTGTCTGACAGGCGGTTAGCCGGAACAGAGGGGAGAGGACGGCGTGCGACCAGACCCGAAGTGGACCGCCGGCCCGCGCAACACGGCGCCCGGCGGGGGACTGCACGAGGCGTTCGCCCGCAGGGCGGCACAGCGCCCGGGGGCCGTCGCCCTCGTCGAGGGGGACCGCACCACCACGTACGCCGAACTCGACGCGCAGGCCGACGCCTGGGCCGCGGGGCTCGTCGCCGCGGGGGTCACCCCCGGCGCGCTGGTGCCCGTACTGCTGCCCAGGAGCACGGAGCTGGTCACCGCGCTCCTCGCGGTCCTGAAGACCGGGGCGGCCTACGCCCTGCTGCCCCCCGACTGGCCCGCGGACCGGCTGCGGGACGTGCTGCGCGACCTGCGGCCGCCCCTCCTCATCGCCCGCGACGGCCGGGACGTGCCGCACGGCGCCACGCCGCCCCTCTGGTCACCGCCGGCCCGTCGGACGGCCGGGACCGGGACCGTGCGGCCGGCGGGCCCCGCCGGCTTCACGCCCGTGGCCGTCGACGCCGGCGATCCGGCGTGTGTCTTCTTCACCTCCGGGACCACCGGCCGGCCCAAGGGCGTGCTCAGCCCGCACCGGGCGACCGCCCGCCTCTTCCAGCCGGGCACCTTCGCCGAGTTCACCACCGCCACGGTGATGCCGCTGGCCGCCGCCACCCCCTGGGACGCCTTCTCGCTCGAACTGTGGGCGGTGCTGCTGAACGGCGGCACCTCGGTGATCGTGACCGACCCCTACCTGTCGCCCGCCGCCCTGGCCGAGGCCGTGTCCCGGCACGGCGCGGACACCGTCTGGCTGACCAGCAGCCTGTTCAACATGATCGTGGACGAGGCCCCGGACGCCTTCCACGGCCTGCGCCAGGTGGCGATCGGCGGGGAACGGCTCTCGGCCGGCCACGTCCGCCGGTTCCTGCGCCGGCACCCCGGCATCGCGCTCCTCAACGGCTACGGGCCGGTCGAATCCACGGTCTTCGCCACCACGCACCGCGTCACGGAAGCCGACTGCGACCTCCCCGGCGGCATCCCCCTCGGCCGCCCGGTGCCCGGCACGCGGGTCCACGTCCTGGACGGGAGCCGGCCGTGTGCGGTCGGCGAGACCGGCGAGATCTGCCTCGCGGGTGACGGACTGGCACTCGGCTACCTGGGCGACGGGGCCCTGACCGCCCGGAAGTTCACCGGCGTACGGATCGACGGGCAGGAGGTGCGCGTCTACCGCACCGGCGACCTCGGCCGCTGGGACCGGGACGGCCTGCTGCACTACCAGGGCCGGGCCGACCGGCAGCTGAAGATCCGGGGCCACCGCGTCGAGCCGGCCGAGGTCGAGCGACAGGTGGAGCGGCTCCTGCCCGCCGTGCGGCACTGCCGGGTTCTGGCGCGCGGCGACGCCGCCCGCGGCGAGCTCGAACTGGTCGCGTTCTGCGTGCCGGTGCGGCCGGGGGACCCGCTGGACGGCGCACGCGACGTGCTGGCCGGGGCCCTGGTCCCCTACCAGCGGCCCGCCGCGCTGGTCAGTGTCGACGCCTTCCCCGTCACCGCGCGGGGCAAGCTGGACGAGCGGGCCCTGCTGGCGCTGGCCGGTGCGGTCGGACCGGCTGCCTCCGGCGGGCCGGCTGCCCCCGGCGGGCCGTCGCCGGAGGCGGCGCACCCGGCGCGGCCCGGCGTCCAGCCCGGTATCCGTCCCGCCGAGCTGCGCGATCCCGTGCTGCGGGCCGTCGCGGAGTGCTTCGCCTCCGTCCTGGAACTCGACGCGGTCCCCCTCGACGTGCCGTTCGTCCACCTCGGCGGGACCTCCCTCGGCGCGGGCCGGCTCTGCGCACGGCTCGGCGCCGCCCTGTCCCGGCCGGTCCCGGTCTCCTGGCTGTACCAGCACCCCACGGCCTCGGGCCTCGCCCGCCGGCTGGCCGCCGCGCCGGACCGGGAGCCGGAGCGGGAGCCGGAGGCGGTTCCCGCCGGCACGCCGCTGTCCGCCATGCAGCTGGTGTACCTCACCCCCCGGTTGCTGGACCCGGCGGACCGTACGGGGCACTGCCTGATGACCTGGGCGGTCGAGGGCCGGCTGGACCGCGCCGCCCTGGAGGCGGCCGTCGCCGAGGTGCACCGGAGCCACGAGGCCCTGCGCGCCGCGTACGTCCTCGACCCGCGGCCCGCCGCGGAACTCGTGGACGTCCCCCCGCCGCCCCTGGAGGTCCTGCCCGCCCGCGAGTCCGTCGCCGCGGCGGCCCGCGCCGCCCGCGCCGAGCTCGCCGGGGAACTGGCCCCCGACGCCGGCGAGGTGTGGCGCACCGTCCTGATCCCCGTCACCGGCCCGGAGCCGGACGCCGCCACCGCCGTCTTCGGCTGCGTGGTGCACCACGTCGCCTTCGACGGCTGGTCCGAGGCCGTCCTCGCCGAGGACCTGAGCGCCGCCTACCGCACGGCGGTGGCCACCGGCACCCCCGTACTGGGCCCCCGCCCGACCCTGGCCGCGGTGCACCGGCAGCGCCGGGCACACCTGCGGGAGGCCGCGGTGGAGACCCACCACGCCCGGCTGCGGGCCGAGCTGGCGGACGTACCGGCGATGAGGTGGCCGACCGGGCCCGAGCCGCGGCAGGCGGGGGCACCGGGGCTCGTCGAGACCGTACTGGACGCGCAGGCGGTGGCCGGGGCCGACGCCGCGGCCGCCGCGGCGGGGGTCACCCGTTTCGTGGTCCTGCTCTCCCTGTGGGCGGCCGGCCTGTCCGAGGCGACCGGGCAGCGGGACTTCGCCGTCGGCGTCCCTGTGGCCCAGCGCGACGGCGCGGAGCTGGAACGCGCCGTCGGATGCCACATCAACATGCTGGCCCTGCGGCTGCGCGGGGACGCCCTGGACGGCGACGGCCCCGCGGTCGCGCGGGTCGCCGGGACCACCGCCCGCGCCTTCGCCGCGCAGGACGTGCCGTTCCCGGACGTCCTGGCGCTGGTGGATCCGCCGCGCGACGGCCGGCCCCCGCTGTACCAGACCCTCTTCGCCTGCCAGGACAACGTCCCGCCGAGGCTGGAACTCGTCGGCGCGAGGACCACCTTGCTGCGCCAGCCCTATCTGGACCTGCCCCTCGAACTGCACACCGAGCTGTGGCCCGCGGACGACGGCGGGCTGCTCGTCCACACCGCCTTCAGGCCCGACGCCGTCGCGGAGAGCACCGCGCGGGAGGTCGCCAAGCGCTTCGCGGAGCGGGTGCGCGCCCTCACCCCCGAAGCCCTCGCCCGGCAAGCCCTCGCCCCGGAAGCCCTCGTCCCAGGAGTCACCCCATGACGACCACCGCCGTATCGCCCGCCCTGCTGACCGATCCCGGACTCCACGCGAGCGGTGATCCGCACGCCGTGTGGCGGTGGATGCGCGCGCACGCCCCGGTGTACCGCCACGAGGCGGCGGAGCTCCCCGCGTTCTGGTCGCTGACCCGGCACGAGGACATCCGGTCGGTGTACCGGGACGCCGCGGCCTTCAGCTCGGCGCGCGGTGTACTGCTGCGCCCCGGCGACGACCCGGGCGGCGGCATGACGCTCGCCCTGACCGACGCCCCGCGGCACAAGCAGCTGCGCGGGCTGATGGCGGACTGGTTCAACACCCGTGCCGTACGGGGCCTGGAGGGCTGGATCCGGGCGGCGACGCGCAGCGTCCTCGGCCGGGCCCTGGAACTGGGCAGCTGCGATTTCGCGGACGACGTGGCGGGACGGCTGTCCCTGTCGGTGATCTGCCACGTCCTGGGCATCCCCGAGCGGGACCACGAGGACCTGTACCGGTGGACGAACGAGGCGTTCGCGGCCCACGCGTCCCTGGTCTCGCACCCCCGGCTCGTCGAGTACTTCATGGAACTGCTCTACCAGCGGATGGAGGAGCCCGCCGACGACCTGGTGAGCGCCCTCGTCAACGGCACCGTGGACGGGGAGCTGCTGACCGAGGAGGAGGCGGTCTTCAACTGCGAGAACCTCATCGGGGCCACCGAGAACGGCCGGCTGGCCCTGATCGGGGGGATGCAGGCCTTCCTGGAGCACCCGGACCAGTGGCGGCGGCTGGCCGTCGACCGCGCCCTGATGCCCGGCGCCATCGAGGAGGTCCTGCGCTGGACCTCCAGCGCGACGCACAGCATGCGGGTCGCCACCCGCACCGTGGAGGTCCGGGGCACGCGCATCGAGGCCGGCGACCGCGTCGCCCTGTGGCTGCCCTCGGCCAACCGCGACGAGGACGTGTTCACCGATCCGTACCTCTTCGACATCACCCGCGGCCCGAACCGGCACATCGCCCTGGCCGCCGGGGAGCACTTCTGCATCGGCAGCACGCTGGCCAGGGCCGAGATGCGCGTCCTGTTCACCGAGCTGCTCGACACCGTGGGCCGGATCGAGCAGAACGGCCCCGTACGGCGGCTGCGGTCCATCGAGGTGGGCGGCCCCGAGACGCTGCCGGTGCGCCTCACCGCCAAGTGACGGCCACCGCGGCCGCGACGCCCCCGCCCCCGTCCCGACCGACCACGCACACCCACGACCCGTCCAGGAGTGAAGACATGACGGACAAGAAGGAACGGCCCGGCCTCGTACACCTGTCGCACCCCGCCGGGGTCGCCCCCAGCTCCGGGTACACCCATGTGGTCACCGGGCCGGGGCGGGTCGCCGCGATCGCCGGCCAGATGCCGTTCGACGCCGACGGCGAACTCGTCGGCCCCGGGGACCCCGCGGCCCAGGCCCGGCAGGTCTTCACCAACATGGAGCGCTGCCTCGCCGCCGCCGGAGCCACGTTCGACGACGTCATCAAGCTGACCTACTTCGTCACCGACATCGCCTCCGTCCCCCAGATCCTGGCCGCGCGCGACGAGTTCATCGACACCGAGCGCCCGCCGGCGAGCACGGTGGTCCAGATCGTGGCGCTCTACCGCCCCGATCTGCTGCTCGAGGTGGACGCCCTCGCCCTGCTGCCCGTCGAGTAGACCGGAAGAGACACCATGACTCCCACCACCTCCCCCTCCGCCGCCTCCGTCTCCGCGTCCCTCCGGGACGCCGGGCTGCAGGCCCCGCCGCCGCCCTTCGACGCCGAGCTGGCCGGGCCGATCGGCCGGATCCTCGGCGAGCTCCCCATGCCCCTGACCCCCGAGCTGATCCCGGACCGGCGCCGCCGTTCCGCCGAGGGGCGGCTGAGCGACGAACGCATACGCCGCGGCGGGGCGTTCGAGACCGAGGAGCGTACGGTGCCCGGCCCGGCCGGCGCCCCCGCGATCACCCTGCTGATCTGCCGCCCGGCGTCGGCCCCGGGGCCCGTACCGGTCATCTACCACACCCACGGCGGCGGCATGGTGGCCGGCAGCCACCGCAGCACCGAACTGCTCGGCGAACTGGACCGCGCCCAGGACCTGGGGGCGGCGGTGGTCTCCGTCGAGTACCGGCTGGCCCCGGAGCACCCGGACCCGGCGCCGGTGGAGGACTGCTACGCCGGGCTGTGCTGGCTGGCGGAGCACGCCGAAGGCCTCGGCCTCGATGCGGACCGCGTCTTCCTCAGCGGCAACAGCGCCGGCGGGGCCCTCGCCGCGGGCCTCGCGCTGCTGGCGCGGGACCGCTCCGGCCCGCGCCCGGTCGGCCAGGTACTGCAGTTCCCGATGCTCGACGACCGGTGCGGCACGTTCTCCGCCGGGCAGATGGCGCGCGTGGGGCTGTGGGACGGCGAGTCCAACCGGGCGGGGTGGACGGCCCTGCTGGGCGAGCGGCGCGGCACGCCGGGCGTCTCCTGCTACGCGGCTCCGGGCCGGGCCGAGGACCTGTCCGGACTTCCCCCCGCCTTCATCGAGGTCGGTTCCGTGGAGGCGCTGCGCGACGAGGGCATCACCTACGCGTCCCGCATCTGGCAGACCGGCGGCTCGGCCGAACTCCACGTGTGGTCGGGGGCGTTCCACAGCTTCGACGAGTGGGTCCCGGACGCGGCCGTCTCGAAGGCCGCGCACCGGGCGCGGGTGGCGTGGATGCGCCGCGTACTGGCGGGCTGAGATCAGCGCCGCTCCTTCACCACGGTGCGGCGCGGCTACGGGAAGCCGCCCACGTCGGCGGCCGGGTCCAGGCGCGGCGGGACGTCCTCGGTCGGCTCGCCGAACAGACGGTGACCGGCATGCCCCGGGGGCCTGGCTCGGGCCAGGCCCCCGGGGCATGCGGCGTGTACGGGCGGACGGGCGGTGCGTCCGCCGGTGGGCGGCGGTGCGGCCGGTCAGCGGCCGGCGGCGCCCGCCCGTTCGGCGTTCTCCAGCGTTTCGGCCAGGACCCGCCAGATCTCGGCGGCGAGGTCCATGTTCGAGGCGCGGCGGGCCTCCTCGCCCAGCTGCTTCAGCCGGGCGCGGCCCTCCTGCTGGTGGCCCTCGACGATCAGCAGCAGGCTGTCGAGCGTCTGGAGCCGGATCCGGTCGCGGTAGGTCAGGCGCAGGTTGTCGAAGTCCAGCCGGCCGTGGGCGGCGCGGGCGTCCGCGTAACGGCCCTCCTCGAACGCGAGGTGCGCCTGGAGCACCAGCAGTTCCTGCTGCTGGACGGGGGTGCCGATGAGCGCGAGCGCCGCCTCGGCCTGCGTCAGGCAGGTGCGGGCCTGCTCGGTGAGCGCGGGTCTGGACTGGAGGTACAGCGAGGCCGCGGCGAGTCTGAGCCGCGCCCACAGAATCGGGTCGACACGGCTGTCGAGCGCCTGCATGGCCTGTTCCAGGTATGCGTGGACCGCCTCGTCGTCCCCCTGACGGGAGCAGACGGTGGCCGCCGACCACAGGGCCTCGGCGCGCAGCGCGTCCGACCTGCCCGCCACCAGTTCGACCAGTTCCCGGGCGTGCGCCCGGGCTTCGGTCAGACGGCCGGACTCCGCCTCGGCCGATACCAGCGCCAGCAGGGCGGTGCCGGTGTCGGCGACGGAGAGGCCGGCGTCCTTGGCGACGCGGTAGGCGTTCTCGGCGAGTTCGAGTGCCCGGGCGATCTGGCCGACCGAGCGCAGACACCGCGCCAGCTGGGTGCCGGACCGGCACTGCAGCGCCGGCAGCGAGAGCTCCTCGGCCACTGCGGCCAGCTCCTCCAGGCAGGCCTGTTCCTCGGCGCGCTCGCCGTGACGGGACCGGTACCCCGCGATCACCCACAGGGCCTGCCAGCGCAGGAGCGGATCCTCCGCCCCGGAGGCCGCGAGCACGTCGATGAGCTGCTCGACGGACTCGTCAGTGTCGGAGGAGGCGGCGATGCTCAGCGCCTGCGTCAGCGAGCTGCCGCCGGGGGTGGTGCCGGCGGCGGGCAGGGCGTCGAAGGCGAGACGGTCCACGCCCAGCTGTTTGGCGAGGTAGGTGATCACCCGCTCGGTGGGTTGCCGCGCGCCCGACTCGAGGCGGGACAAATAGCCGGTGGAGATCTCCTCGCCGGCCAGCGAGGCCTGGGAGAGACCCCGTTGGAGCCTCAAAGCCTTGAGGCGCGCGCCGAAAGACGACTCGTCTGTCATGTGAGTCCTGCAATCAATTCTCGGAATACAACCCTGATCGCGCCCGCCAACGCTTTGGAGGGCATCGTAGCGCTCCCCGCACGCGCAGGCAAATTATTTGCCGAACGCGTGCCTTGCGGCCCCGCAGACCGCTGTGCACCCCCTGTGAAGCCCGCAAGAACCTTTGGCAACCTTTGGCAAATCGACTTGCCATCGAGAGTCGGCCGTTTTAGGTTGATCGAGGCCGAGCCGCTTCAAGCGGACCTCGAGTACCTCCCACATCCCCGATCCCGCGATCACGGGATCCTCGTTCGGAGCCGTTCATGCGTAAAAGCATCCTCGTCACCTCCGCCGCAGCCCTGCTCTCCGTCGCTGCGGCCACCGTCGCCACTACCGCCGACCCCGGCATCGACTGGCCCGCCGAACCCTCCGTCCGGGTCGTCGGCGCCGGGCAGGGCGACGGCATCGACTGGCCCGCGGGACCCACCGCCCCCACCGGCACCCGGGACGGCGGCACCGGCGTCATCGACTGGCCCTGACGACCCATGGCCACGATGCACGCAGACGAAGCGCGGACCGACGAGGACCTCGTCCGGCGGCTGCTCCGCGGGCAGTTCCCCCAGTGGGCCGGCCTGCCGGTACGGCGCCTGGAGTCCGGCGGCACCGTCAACGCGATCTACCGGGTCGGCACCGGGCTGACCGTCCGGCTGCCGCTCACCGAGGGCGGCGCCGGAACGCTGGAGCGGGAGGCCCACTGGCTGCCGCGGCTCGCGCCCCTGGTGCCCGTGCCCGTCCCGGAGGTCGTCGGGCTGGGCCGGGCCGCCGAGGGTTACCCGTGGGGGTGGGCCGTCCACCGGTGGATCGAGGGCGAGGTGCTGCTCGAGGGCCGGGTGGAGGATCCCGGCCGGCTCGCCCGGGATCTCGCGGCGTTCGTCACCGCGCTGCGCGGGGTGGATCCCGGCGAGGGACCCCGGGCCCACCGGGGCCGGCCGCTGGCCGCCGCCGACGCGGAGACCCGTGCCGCGATCGAGGAACTGCGGCGCACGGACGAGCCGTTCGACGCCGGTGCGGCCCTCGCCGCGTGGGAGGAGGCGCTCGCCGCCCCCGCGTGGTCCGGGGAGCCGCGGTGGATCCACTCCGACCTCATGCCGAGCAACCTGCTCGGCTCCGGCGGACGGCTGGCCGCGGTGATCGACTTCGGCACCGCGGGCCTCGGCGACCCCGCCGTGGACCTGATCCCGGCGTGGAACCTGCTGCCGTCCCCCGCGCGGCGGGTCTTCCGCGAGGCCGTGGACACCGACGACGCCTCCTGGGCCCGCGGCCGGGGCTGGGCGCTGTCCATGGCCCTCGTCCAGTTGCCCTACTACCGCGGGACGAACCCGGTCATCTCCGCGAACGCCCGCCATGTGATCCGGCAGGTGCTCGCGGGCTGAGGCCGCTGTACCGGAGGGGGCGGGCGCGACACGGTCGCGCCCGCCCCCTCCCGCTGTGTTCCCGCGGCGGCTACGCGAGCCGGAACACCTCCTCGGACAGCGCCAGGACCCGGGCCTGGTCGCGGGCCAGGGCGGCCGCGTCGGCATGGGCCATGTGCACGGTGAGCGGGCTGGACGGCAGGTCGACGGTGGGCCGGAGCCGGTCGCCCGGGCCCGGCTTCACCGTGACCGCCCGGACGGACTCCACCCCCTCGATCTCCGCCAGGACCGACGCGTCCACGGACTCCACGACCCCGGCGAGGCCGGTGGCCACGTGGTACACGAACCCCTCCCGGAGCTTGCGGTAGGTACGGCCGGCGAACTCCTCGGCGAACGCGTCCGGCCGCAGCCAGGCGAGCGCGCTCGCCCGGGCCTGGTCGGCGCCGAAGTTCCGGGCGTCGAAGTCCGGGTTCATCGTCCCGTTCATGCGGGCGCCGATCTCGACGAGCGCGGGCCCCTCGGCCGTCATCATCACCTCGGCGTGCGCGGCGCCGAACTCGATGCCGAGGGCGTCCAGCACGTCGTGGGTGTAGGCGGTCAGCTCGGCGACCACCGGGTCGTCCGGCGCGACGAGCAGGGCCCGGTGGGGGATGTTGCGGGCACCGCGGCGCCGCTTGTCGCAGCGCCACACACCGGCGTCGTAGCGCGCCCGGCGGCAGGAGACGGTGTCCACGATGTACTCGGTGCCCTCCAGGTAGGACTGCGCAAGGACCTCGGCGTTGGTCTCGCCGTACATGGTGACGGTGCCGAGAATCGCCTCGGCGGCGTCGCGCACCTGGGACGGGTCGGCGCAGATGGACACGCCCTGGGAGCCGGAGGCGGCCAGCGGCTTGACCACGACCGGCCGGCCGCCCTGCTCGCGCGCCCAGGCGACGAGGGCGTCGACGTCGTCGGACCGGAACTGGCGGGCGCAGCGCACGCCGGCCTTGCGGACGGCTTCGATCATCTCGTACTTGTCGCGGCGCGCCGCCGACAGGGCGGATCCGTTGGTCGGCAGCCCGAGCATCTCGGACAGCAGGTCGGCGAGCGGTACGCCGGGCTCCTGCCCGGCCACCACGGCCGCCGGGCGCAGTGCGGCGAGCTGCCGGGCGGTCTCGGCGGGGCCGGCGGCGACCAGGGCCGCCGCGTAGCCGCCCAGGTCCGGCGCCTTCAGGTACTCCAGGGGTTCGGGGGTGCTGAAAAGGTGCACGACCTCGGCGCCGAGTCCGGCGAAGGCCGCCCGTAGGTGCCTGCCCGTGCCGTACGCGTCGACCAGGACGACCAGGGGGTGATCAGCTCGCATGCTGCCTCCGTCGGAGCATTCAGTTGCCAGATGCGGCAATGTTAGTTGCCAAGATTATTGACCGACTAGGCAACGTCTGTCACTCTTTTCGGATAGAGCCGCTCGATTGAGCCGAAGCATCCGGTCGCCCCAGATCGCCTGACACCCCGTCGTGTCCCCGGGCGCGCGACCGGCCAGTTCATCAATGAAGAACGGAGCTCTCACCCATGTCCGTGCAGACGTTGCACACCCCCACCCGGCTGCCCGAACTCGACGACACGCAGAGGGCCCAGTTCGAACGGTCCGGTTTCCTCGTCCTGCCAGGCTTCCTCCCGGACGATCTGGTGACCCGGGTCAAACAGGAGGTCGACACCTGGGTCGACACCGGACTGCGGGCCCGGTCCATCGCGTCCGTACTCGACTACGCCACCCACGGGGTGCCGGACGTCCTGGAGCTCGACCTCCCCGGACACGGCGAACTCCTCGCCCACGCACCGCTGCTGGAGGTGGTCGGACAGCTGCTCGGCCCGGGGTTCGGCTTCCACCACATGCACAGCGACCGGCACGCCCCCGACCTCCCCGGCAAGGCGTGGCACCACGACTACGAGCAGCGCTCCGCCACGCGCCGGACCGACACGATGGTCCACGCGCTGCACTACCTCGACGGCATCGACCCGGACATGGCCGGACTGGCCGTCCTGCCCGGATCGCACCTCGAGGTGGCGCACAAGACGGCGCGCGCCCACCTGGGCACCGACGTGCTGCCCGGCGAGGTGTACCTCGAGGAGCTGCCGGCCGGCTCGACCGTGCTGCTGCACTCCGCCCTCTTCCACGCCCGCCGGGCGAAGCCCCAGTTCCCGGGCCGCCCGCGCTACTTCGTCGACGCCTCCTACTGCGAGGCGGGCGCGCTGTGGCCGCCGGTCAAGCCGTACTGGCGGGAGATGCTGCGGCGGGCTCGCCGGCTCGGGCTCGCCGGCGCGGACTGGCCCGACCTCTTCGCCGAGCACCACTTCGGCGAGTACTCCCGGCCCGAGTGAGGGAGGACCACATGCTGCACGCGGGAATCTCATGGCACGCGGGCGGATACCGCCTCGCCGTGGTCGGCCCCGACGGCCACCGCGTCCCCGTGCCCGGCGACTACCCCCCGCACCGGGCGGACGAGCTGATCGCGCGGCTGCGCGAGCTCGGCGACCGGCTCGGGATCGTCGTGGAGAGCACCAACGGCACCCTGGACGGCCGCATGATGGCGGCCGGACTGCGCGTGCACCGGGCCGATCCCTGGCTGCTGCCGGACCGGCCGCTGCTGGGCTCCGTCCCGGCGGAGGAACTGGCCCTCGCGAGCCTGCGCGGCGGACGGGGCCTGGTACGGCTGGAGGCCCACCGCGGCACCCAGACCGGCCGCGAGGAGGAACTGGCCGCACAGATCGCCTCCTCGGCCGGCGCGGACCGCGAGCAGCACCTGGCGGGCCGCCTCTTCAGCCACGGCAGCCGCGAACACCGCGAGGTCGCGCTCACCTTCGACGACGGACCGCTGCCGCCCTGGACCGGACAGATCCTCGACGTCCTGGAGCGCTACGGCGTCCCGGCGACCTTCTTCTGCGTCGGGATCAACGCGGGCGGGTTCTCCGAGGACCTGGCCCGGATGCGCGAACAGGGCCACGCCATCGGCAACCACACCTGGTCACACCCCTTCCTGCCCGAGCTGACCCGGCCCCAGCTGGCCGAACAGATCAACCGCACCGCGGAGGCGATCGCCGACGCGAGCGGCGGCGAGGCACCCCGCCTGTTCCGGCCCCCGTACGGAGCGCGGACGCCGCAGGTGCTGGACTGGCTCACGGACATCGACGCCACCACCGTTCTGTGGGACGTCGCGCCCGACGACTGGGCCCTGCGGCAGGCCGACGCCATCGCGCGCGACGTACTGGCCGAGGTCCGGCCGGGCTCCGTGATCCTCCTCCACGACGGCGGCGGCGACCGCTCGCCCACCGTGGCCTCGCTCCCGCCGATCATCGAAGGACTCCTGGAGCGCGGCTACACGTTCGTACGGGCCGACGACATGATCGCGCGGACCCGGCCCGGGCTGGTGGCGGCCCCATGAGGAACTGGGCGAACACCATCGACCTCGGTACGGCCCCGATCGCGCGGCCCCGCTCCGTCGACGAACTGCGCCGTATCGTCGCCGGCAGCGAACGGGTCCGCGCACTCGGCGCCGGCCACTCCTTCAGCGGCGTCCTGGCGACCGCGGGCGGCCTCGTCCGGCTCGACGGGCTGCCCCCGGCCGTGGACATCGACACCGCGGCCGGCACCGCCACGGTGACCGCCGGAATGCGGTACGCCGACGTGGCCACCGCACTGCACCGGGCAGGCCACGCACTGGCGAACCTCGCCTCCCTGCCGGACCTCTCCGTCGCGGGGGCGACCGCCACCGGCACCCACGGCTCCGGCGACGGCCGGCGCAGCCTGTCGGCGGCCGTCACCGGCCTGGAACTGGTCGGCCCCGAAGGCGACCTGGTCGAGCTGCGCCGCGACGTGGACCACGACACCTTCGCCGGATCGGTGGTCTCCCTCGGGGCGCTGGGCGTCGCCACCCGGATCACCCTGGAGATCGAGCCGGCGTTCGACGTGGCCCAGTCGGTGCGGGCGGCGGTGCCGCTCGACGACATCCGGGACCGCTTCGACGAAGTCGCCGGCGCCGCGTACAGCGTCAGCGTGTTCACCACGTGGGGGGACGACGCGTCCGTGTGGCTCAAGCGCCGCACCGACCACCCCGTCACCGAACTGGACCTCGGGACCCCCGCGCCCGGACCGCTGCACCCGGTCCCCGGGGCCGACCCGGCCCCCTGCACGGCCCAGCTGGGCGTCCCGGGCCCCTGGCACCTGCGGCTGCCGCACTTCCGCCCCGGCGCCACCCCGGACACCGGCGACGAACTGCAGTCGGAGTACTTCCTGCCGCGCGCCGCCGCCCCGGCCGCGTTCGACGCGCTGCGCGGGATCGGCGCCCTCCTGGGACCCGCCCTGCACGTGGCCGAGGTCCGGACCGTGCGCGGCGACGACCTGTGGCTGAGCCCGGCGTACGAACGGGACTCGGTGGCCTTCCACTTCACCTGGATCAAGGACGCCGCCCGCGTACGGCCGGTGATCGACGCCGTGGAAGAGCTCCTGGCCCCGCTGGGAGCACGGCCCCACTGGGCGAAGCTCACGGCCATGACCGGGGCCGACATCCGCTCCTGCTACCGCCGCGCCCGCGATTTCGCGGACCTGCTGGCGAAGTCCGACCCCGACGGCAAGTTCGCCAACGCGTTCGTCGACGGACTGTTCTCCCCCGGGTCCCGGTGACCCCCTTGTCCCAGCGATCGCGGAAGGCACGCGCGTGGAAAAGCGACTACTGACCAAGACCGGGCGGAAGGTCTCCGTCGTCGGGCTCGGCACCTGGCAGTTCGGCGACGGATGGGCCCATGTGGGCGAGCACGACGTCCGGGCCATCCTCGACGCGGCCGTCGAGGCCGGCGTCGACTTCATCGACACCGCCGACGTCTACGGCGACGGCCGCAGCGAGCGGCTGATCGGACGGTTCCTGCGGGAGTTCCGCACCTCGCGGGGCGAACGGCCCACCGTGGCGACCAAACTGGGACGCCGCGGCGCACAGGAACTCGGCGCGTTCACCCTCGACAACTTCCGCGCCTGGACCGACCGCTCCCGGCAGAACCTCGGGGTGGACACGCTCGACCTCGTACAGCTCCACACCCCGCCGGACGCCGTGTTCGAGTCCGACGCGGTCTTCGACGCCCTGGACACACTGGTCGACGAGGGCCGGATCACGGCGTACGGCGTCAGCGTGGAGACCTGCGCCCAGGCCATGACCGCCCTCGCCCGGCCGAACGTCGCCTCCGTGCAGATCATCCTCAACGTGTTCCGGCGCAAGCCGCTGGAACAGGTCCTGCCGGCCGCCCGGGCCGCGGGCGTCGGCGTCATCGCCCGCGTGCCGCTGGCCTCCGGCCTGCTCTCCGGCAAGTTCCGGCGCGACACCGTCTTCGCCGAGGACGACCACCGCAACTACAACCGGCACGGCGAGCAGTTCGACGTCGGCGAGACCTTCTCCGGCGTCGACTACGAGACCGGCCTCGCGGCCGCGGGCGAATTCACCGGCATAGTGCCCGCGGGCGCCACCCCCGCACAGCTCGCCCTGCGCTGGGTCACCCAGCAGGACGGCGTCACCACCGTCATCCCGGGCGCCACCTCCGTCGCCCAGGCCCGGTCCAACGCCGCGGTCGGCTCCATGGAACCGCTGACCGGGGAGACCCTCGAGCGGCTGCGCGAGCTGTACGACCGCCGGATCCGCGCCCAGGTGCACCACCTCTGGTGACCGCGGACCACCCGCCCGCCCCGCCCGCCCCCGCCCACCCCTTCCCAGGAGCCACAGGATGAAGATCGCCGGAGAGACCGTCCTCCTCACCGGTGCGACCGGAGGCATAGGCCGGGCGCTCGCCGCCCGGCTCGCCGGGGCGGGCGCCGACCTGATCCTGACCGGCCGCGACCCGGACGCGCTGCGCGCCCTCGCCGACCCGCTCGGCGCCCGGTGGGTGGCCGCCGACCTCGCCGACCCGTACGACGTGGAACACCTCGCGAAGTCCAGCGAGGGCACCGGCATCCTCGTGGCCAACGCCGCCCTGCCGGCCAGCGGCGACCTGCTCGAGTACACGCCCGAGCAGATCGACCGCGCCCTGGCCGTGAACCTGCGCTCGGCGGTCGTCCTGGCCCGGCTCCTCGCACCGGCGATGACCGGCGCGGGCCGAGGCCACCTCGCGTTCGTGGGGTCGATGTCGGGGAAGGCCGCCACCCCGGACTCGTCGCTGTACACGGCGTCGAAGTTCGCACTCCGCGGCTTCGCCCACGCCCTGCGGCTCGACCTGCGCCCCTCGGGAGTCGGGGTGTCGCTCGTCCAGCCCGGCTTCGTCGCGGAGGCGGGCATGTTCGCCCGCACCGGGGCGCCACTGCCCCGCGGCGCCCGGGCGGTCACACCGGACCAGGTGGCGTCGGCGGTGCTCCGGGCCATCACGCACGACCGCGGCGAGATCAACATCGCGCCGCTCAAGCTGCGGCTGCGCTGCGCCCTGTCGGTGCAGTTCCCGGCCGCCGCCGCCCGGCTCCAGGGGCGGGGCGCCCCGGACGACAGCGGCCGGCGCATCGTCGACGCGCAACGGGCCTCCCGGTGACGCGCCGGGCGAACGCACGCGCCCCCCACGACCTCATGAGGAGTGAGCACATGCTGGACAGCGTTCTCGTCATCGGCTCGGGCTACCTGCACTTCCGGGAGTACGCGCTGCGCGGACTGGCGGAGCACTACCGGGTCGTCCTCATCGGACAGCGCCCGCTGGACTGGCAGCTGCCGTACGCGGCCGATTACCGGGAGGCCGACCTCCAGGACGAGGCGGCGGTCCTCGCGGCCGCCGAGGAACTCGCCGCGGACAACCGCATCATCGGTGTCATCACCTGGGAGGAGATGCTGATCGCGCGGGCCGCCGCCGTCGGCGCCCGGCTGGGCGTGCCCACCATGCCGGTCGACGCGGCGCGGGCGTGCCGCGACAAGGCGGAGCAGCGCAAGCGCTTCCAGGAGGCGGGCGTACCGTCGGCGCGGTTCCACCTCGCGGGCTCCGTCGCCGAGGCGGTCGACGCCGCCGGCGCCATCGGCTACCCCGTGGTGGTCAAGCCCCGCGGCCGGGCCGCGAGCGTCGCGGTCCAGATCGTCCGCTCCGAGGCCGAACTGCGCGCGGCGTTCGACTTCGCCCGCAGCTCGGAGAACGCGGCCATCGAGGACGGGCTCGTCCTCATCGAGGAGTTCCTCGTCGGCCCGGAGATCAGCGTGGACTGCTGGGTGCTCGACGGCAGGGTCGAACCGTACGCGATCGCGCTGAAGCGCACCGGCTACGCGCCGTTCTTCGAGGAGGTGGCGCACGTCGTCGGCACCGTCCTCGACAGCGAGACCGAGGCCGCGGTCCGCGAGGTGGTGATCCGCTCCAACCAGGCGCTGGGCATCGACCGTACGGTCACCCACACCGAGCTGATGCTCACCGCCGACGGACCCAAGGTGGTCGAGGTCAACGGCCGCCTCGGCGGGGAACTCATCCCGCGCCTGGCCGAGATCGCGATCCCGGGCCTGTCCGTCGGGGCGCTCCTCGGCGCGGTCGCCACCGGCCGCGAACCCGACCCGATCCCGGCACCGGAACAGCTGGTCGGCATCCGCTTCCTGTACCCCGCCGAGGACCTGACGTTCGAGGACATCGAGGTCCCGGCCGCGCTCGCCGGCGAGCCCTGGGTGCGCGAGGTGCGGCGGGTCAGCGACCCGGGCACCGAGCTGCGGCTGCCGCCGCGGCAGTTCCTGGGCCGCGCCGGATACGTCATCGCCACCGGCTCCGGCATCGACGAGATCGACGCGCGCCTGCTGAAGCTCGCCGACGCCACGGCCGTGCTCGGCACGCCCCTGCCCGTCTGAGCAGCCCGCAGCCCCTTCCCGCTCCCCTCCCCCAACCGCTCCCCCCTTCCGCACAGATGGAGACACACCCATGAAGAAGGCCCTGATCTTCGGCGAGTACAAGATCGCCAGGTTCCTGCCGGTCCTGCGCGACCGCGGCTACACCGACTTCGTCGTGTACTCGGCCGTCGAGTTCGACCCGGCCCTCGAGTTCGACGCCACCGGCGTCGAGGTCAAGCCGCTGAACCTGGACTGGGACGCGGACGACGTGGTCCGCGTACTGGACGCCGAGCGCCCCGACGTGGCCATCGCCAACCCGTACGCCCACGGCCAGGAGCAGCTGCCCATCGTCTACGGCCGGGCCGCCGCGCGCTGGGACGGCCGGTTCGTCGCCCACTCCGCCGAGTTCGCGGAGGTGGCCTGCGACAAGGTCAAGCTGCACGAGACCGGTGTGGAGCGCGGCTGGCCGGTCCCGGCGGGAGCGGTCTGCGCGGACGCCTCCGAGGTCGCCGGCGCCGCCCGGAAGCTGGGCTTCCCGCTGGTGATCAAGGAAGCCCAGGCCCAGGCGGGCGACGGCCGCTTCTTCGCGGCCTCCGCCGAGGAACTCGACGCGGTACTCGAAGGCGGCCTGGCGTTCCCCGCGATCGTGCAGGCGTTCAAGGTCGGTGAGGAGACCGGCATCGAGCTGATCAGCGCGGACGGCGAACTGATGCGCTGGCCGGTCGTCTCCATGGGCCCGCTGGACGCGGGGCTCGACCCCTCGAAGCGGGCACGGGTCACCCCGTACGCCCTCCCCGAGCGCGCCGCGGCGCGTCTGGAGGCATTCCTCACCGACATCCAGGACAACTTCGCCCCGTACGGCCCGTGGCAGATCGACTTCGCGGTCGTCGAGGACGACATCGTCGTGCTCGAGATCAACCCGCGCCTCGGCGGCCTCTCCGACCTGGGCGCCACCGGCAGCGGCACCGACCCGCACGCGGTGTTCACCGCGGCCGCGCTCGGCGAGCCGCTGCCCGGGGCGCGCACCCGCGCGGTGGCGATCGAGCTGCCGTCGGCCGAGATTCCCGGCGTCGAGGTGCCCGAGCACCCCGAGGGCGCCGACGTCATGCGGGTGACCGCGCGCAAGCCCACCAACCGCTGCTTCGTCAACACCGACCGCATGCAGCTGGTCACCACCGTCGGCGACGTGGAGGCGGGCAAGCGCTGGGTGAAGGAGCTCGACGCCGCGGGCCTGCTGCGCTGCTCGGTCGAGTCCGCCTTCCGGCAGCTGGAGCAGGGCTTCGCCGTGTTCGGCGGGAAGGCGGAAGCACGATGAGGGTGCTGATCGCCGGACTCGGCGACAACAAGGAGTTCGGCCTCAAGTCGCTGCGCGACGCGGGCCACTTCGTCGGGATCATCGACCTGCCGCACCGGGTCCCCGTCAACCAGTGCGACTGGTGGCGCGCGGGCGACCGCTTCTCCGTCGACTCCATGCTCGAAGCGGCGAGCTCGGCCGGGTTCGCGTGGGACGCGATCCTCTGCTGGGAGGAGCTGTCCACCGACATCGCCCGGGAGGTCGCCCGCAAGCTCGGCGTACCGGCGCCGCGGATGCCCGCGGGCCACTTCCGCGACAAGGGCGTCATGCACGGACGGCTGCGGGAGCGGGGCCTCCCCTCGCCGCAGCTCGGCGTGGCCCGCACCGTGGAGGAGTGCGTGTCCCTCGCCGGCGACCGCTTCCCGGTCGTGGTCAAGCCGACGGACTACGGCGGCAGCGGCGGCGTCCAGGTCGTCGACGGTCCGGACGGACTCGCCGAGGCCTTCCACGCCGCCGCCGAGCTGGCCGCGAGCGGGCGGGTCGCCGTGGACCGCTACGTCACCGGCAAGGAGTACAGCGTCGAGGCGGTGACCTGGGCACCCGGTGACACCCAGGTCCTCGCGATCACCGACAAGTACCTGACCCGGCCGCCGTACTGCGTCGAGGTCGCCCACGTCTCCCCGGCGGCGGTCTCGGACACGGAGCGCGAGCTGCTGTCCCAGGCGACGGTCCGCGCGCTCGACGCCCTCGGCATGGAGGCGGGCGTCTCCCACGCGGAGTTCCGCATGACCGACGAGGGCCCCGTCCTGATGGAGATCGCCGGGCGCCCGGCCGGCGGCCAGATCCCGCGGCTCGTCGAGCTGGCCACCGGCTGGAACCTGAACACCGCCGAACTCGCGGCGGTGGTGGGCGAGCGCACGACCCAAGGGACACCGGCCGCCGAACGCTCCGCCATCCGGTTCTTCGTCGGCGACGGCAGGACGCCCTTCCGCCACCCCGTGACCTGGGAGACCGCCGCCCTGCCGCCGCTCGTGGACACCCTGCGGGAACTGCGCTACTTCGCGGGCGAGGGGACGGTGGCCCGGGTACCGCGCGGCCCCGAGGACCGGCTGGGATACGCGATCCTCGCCGGCACCCGCGAGGAGACCGCGGCGGCGCTGGCCGCCCTCGGCGACGGAGCCGAGGAGTACCGCGGTGAATAGCCCCCGGGGCCGGACGGCGAGCGCCCCGGCCGGCCCCGGCCGGCCCGGCCGGGGCCTGTGGCACAACCACGACTTCCTCAAGCTCTGGTCGGGGGAGACCGTCGCCGCGCTCGGCTCCCAGGTGACCCAGCTGGCGCTCCCGCTGCTGGTGCTGGGCGCCCTGGGAGGCAGCGCGGCGGAGGTCGGCCTCGTGACGGCGATGCAGTTCCTGCCCGCGCTGTGCGTGACCCCGTTCGCCGGCCTCGTGATCGACATGTTCGACCGGCGGCTGATCATCCTGGTGGCCAACGCGGTGCGGGCCCTGGCCCTGGCCGTGGTGCCGGTGCTCTACCTCACCGACGGCCTGAGCGTCCCGGCGCTGTGCGCCGTCGCGTTCGTGGTGGGCTCCGGAACCGCCGTGTTCGACGTCGGCTACCTCGCGTACCTTCCGGCGCTCGTGCCGCAGCAGCACCTCGTGGACGCCAACAGCAAGCTCCAGGGCTCGTACGCCGTCGCCCAGATCGGCGGTTCCGGCTTCGGCGGCCTGCTGATCAAGGTGCTGGGCGCGTGGTTCGCGATCCTGGCCAACGTCGTCGCCTACCTGGCGGCGTTCGTGGCGATGCTCCTGATCCGGCACCGGGAACCGGCACGCGACCCGGAGGCGGCCGACCGGCCGCGCCTGGCCGACATCGTCACCAGCTTCGGTCTGCTGTGGCGCAACCGGATCCTGCGCACGCTGAGCCTGCGGGCCGGCTGGTTCAACATGTGCGAACAGGCGATCCTCACCCTCTTCCTGGTCTACGCGGTCAGGGAACTCCACATGGACGCCGGCGGGGTCGGCTTCGTCCTCGCCTTCGGCAGCGTCGCCTCCCTCGCCGGCGCGGCGGTGGCCAAGCGGGCCGGCAACCGGTTCGGCTTCCCCAGGGTCCTGATCCTGGCCAGCAGCGCCTCGTCCGTCGCGCCGGTGCTGCTGCTGCCGACCGGGGCCGGCGCCGGCTGGAACTTCGCGCTGGCGACGCTGACGTTCGCCGTCTACGGATTCGGCCTGACCATCTACAACGTCCACGTCGTGGCGTTCCGCCAGACGGTGATCCCCTCGGACGTCCTGGGCCGGGCGACCGCCGCGTACCGGATGCTCACGTACGGGCCGTTCCCCCTCGGCGCGTTCCTCGGGGGCGTCATGGGCGAGCGGCTGGGCCTGTGGAACTCGCTGCTGGTCTTCGCGGTGGCCTCACTCGCCGGGTGGGTGCTGTTCGTCGTGGCCTGTACGAGGATGCCGGAGACGGCGCCGGAACCGGCGTCGGCCTGAGGGAAGTCGAGGTGACGGTGTGACGAAGCGTGCCGACGGGGCCGGGATCGACGAGTCGCTCGTCGAGCGGCTCATCGCGGCGCAGTTCCCGCAGTGGGCGGGACTGCCCGTACGGAAGGTGACCTCGGCCGGTACCGACCACGCCATGTACCGGCTGGGCGAGGACATGACCGTACGGCTCCCCCGCATGCCCGATGCCGCGGGGCAGGTCGCCGCCGAGCAGCGGTGGCTGCCGCACCTCGCCCCGCACCTGCCCCTGGAGGTGCCCGAGCCGCTGGGGCACGGGGCACCGGGGGAGGGGTACGGGTTCGCCTGGTCGGTGTACCGCTGGCTCGACGGCGAGAACCTCTACGACCGGCCCCTCACCGGAAGCGGACTCCAGGACGCGGCCGCCGCGCTGGGCCGCTTCCTCGCGGCGCTCCACCGCGTCGGCACCGCCGGGGCACCGCGCTCGTTCCGCGGCGGTCCGGTGGACACCGCCGACGACGAGGTCCGGGCGGCGATCCGGGACCTCGGCGCCGACGGCACGCACGACGCCGGGGCGGCGACCGCCGCCTGGGAGGCGGCCGTACGGGCACCGGGGTGGCGGGGCGCCCCCGTATGGCTGCACGGCGACCTGCTGCCGGGAAACCTGCTGGGCCGCCGGGGCCGGCTCGCGGCCGTCATCGACTTCGGGCTCGTGGGCGTCGGTGACCCCGCGTGCGATCTGATGGCGGCCTGGACCCTGCTGACCGCCGAGACCCGGGACGCCTTCCGCGAGGCGGCCGGCGTGGACGACGCCACGTGGGCCCGGGGGCGGGGCTGGGCCCTGCGCTTCGGGCTCACCGCGGAGCACTACTACCGCGGCGGCCTCAACCCCGTCCTGGCACGCACCGGCCACCGCGCGGCGGCCGAGGCCATCGCCGACCACCACCGCTCCTGACGTCCCCCTCCGCCCGCGGTCCCCGCCGCCGGCCGGCCCTCCGGGCGGTCCGGCGGCGGGGATCCGGCGTGCGGGCGCGGGCCGTTGCCCGGCCCGCGAGGGGCGGCCCGCGGCAGGCGGCGTCCCACGCGGAAGCCGGGCCGGAGGTCCTTCCTCCGGCCCGGCTCCCGTCGCGCTGCTCCCGTCGCGCTGCTCCCGTCGCGCTGCTCCCGTCGCGCTGCTCCCGTCGCGCTGCTCCCGTCGCGCTGCTCCCGTCGCGCCCGTCGCGTCGTTCGTCCACCCCGCCCCGCGGGCGGCCGTTCAGGCCGATGCCGCCGGCCCGCTCCTGCCCGCCCGGGCCACCAGCGGCCCGCTGCCCAGGCCGACGCACAGCAGGAGCCCGCCGAGCACCAGCCAGCCCGGCAGCCCCATTCCGAGCGGCAACAGGCTCATCACCGCCGGGGCGACCGCCTGCACGGCCCCGCTGCCCAGCCCGAACACCCCGGCGTACTGCCCCTGCAGGTGGGCGGGCGCGAGCCCGAAGCAGTACTGGGTCGAGGCGGCCGCGTACCAGAGCTCGCCGAGGGCGAAGACGGCCATGCCGCCCATGAGCAGCCCCGTCGCCGTCCAGCGGGAGGGCCCGTCGGCCAGAGCCATGAGCGTGAGCCCGGCGGCGAAGGCCACGCCGGCCCACGCCATGCGCTGACCGGCCGCGCGCACGTCGTGCACCCCGCGGCTGACCTTGACCTGGAGCAGCACCACGAAGGCCATGTTGAGCACCAGGACCGCCGAGACCACCCACCGGGGCGCGCTCGTGTGCGCGACGATCCACAGCGGCAGCAGGAACCCGGACACGGCGTAGTTCAGCGACAGCACCGCGTTGGCGAGCGTGGCGCTGAGGTAGGTGCGGTCGCGCAGCGCGGCCCAGCCCCGTTCCCGCTTCCCG
The DNA here is from genome assembly GCF_055575675.1 of Streptomyces sp. NPDC034043. NCBI lineage: Bacteria > Bacillati > Actinomycetota > Actinomycetes > Kitasatosporales > Streptomycetaceae > Streptomyces > Streptomyces sp. NPDC034043. The sequence goes on along the minus strand of NZ_JBVISF010000020.1, from coordinate 35,919 downwards.
GCGCCGGCCGCGATCCTCGGCAGCCGCAACAGGATGAGGCCGCAGCTCACGTACGCCACGGCCCGGCAGACCACCAGGGCCAGGTACGCGGGCCGGCTGTCGATCTGGATCGCGAAGCCGGCGGCGACCGAGCCGAGCGCGAGGGCCAGGTTCGTCACCGACCGCAGGTACCCGATGATCACGGTGGGGTTCCCGTCGGCCACCCCGCGGATGAGCGGCGCCTTACTGGCCACGTCCGCGGGAATGATCATCCCCGCGACCAGGGAGACCGCCAGGAAGGACCAGAAGGAACCGATCAGGGTGAAGCAGGAGATCACCGCCCCGCCGCAGAGCATGACCGTGACGTGGACCCGTTTGGGTCCCCACTGGTCCGCCAGCCGTCCGACCAGGACCCCGGCGATCAGGCCCGCCATCGCCCCGCCGAACAGGCCGATGGCGACCTGCCCGGCCGGCAGCCCCACGACGCGCGTGAAGTACAGCGCGCTCGCCGTGGTGAACATCCCGCCGCCGAAGCTGTTGGCGAAGGTGGCGAAGGTCAGGACGCGCTGCGCCGGCGACGCGGGGAGCAGCCTGCGCAGGCCGCTGCCGGGCACGGTAGCCGTCACCGCCACAGCGCGTCCCCGAAGCGGACGCCGGGGCGCAGCGCGGGCTGCAGCGCGCGCAGTTCGCGCGGTGTGAGCCCGTCCGGGACGATCCTCACCTGCGGCCCGAACCAGTCCCACACCTTGGCGAACCGCCGCTGCAGCTCCTCGGGGGTGTCCGCCGCCACCATGAACTGGCCGATCCGGTGGTTCGTCCCGGAGACGGCCGGGGTGTGCGCGCCGACGGGCCGCTCGATCCGGACGAACTCCACCCCGGGCCGCGCCATGACCTGGTCCGCCGAGGGACAGTCGAGCAGCAGCCCCGCACCGGCAGTCAGGTAGGCGCCGCCGATGGCTCCCGGGCGGATCTTGACGTCGATCTCGGGACGCCGTCCGAGCGCGACCTGGATGGCGCACGCGGCCAGGTCGACGTTGAACTTCGCGTGCACGACCTCCTGAACCAGTGCGCCGCCCCGGCGCGCGGCGCACTCGCCGAAGGTGAGGGCACCGGTTTCGGGGTCGTGGAAGAGCTCCATGTGGAACATCCCGTCCCGCAGGCCCAGCGCCGCGAGCGAGGCCGACACCACGGGAAGGGCCCGGTCGTAGGCCCAGGCCTCCTCGGCGGGGTCGAAGTGGCGGAAGTTGAGCGGGCGTCCGCTGTCGACGGCGGTCAGGCAGGGGTCGCCGTACCGGCCGAGGGCGCAGAACAGCAGCTCGCCCTCGAACACCACGCCGTCGGCTATCCATTCCTCACCCCGGACGAACTCCTCCAGGACGAAGGTGCGCTGCGCGGTGCCCTGCCGCCGGTACTCCTCGCTGCGGCCGCGCAGTTCCGCCACCGAGGACACGACGGTCGTCCGCTCGGTGGCCGCTCCCGCGACCGGCTTCAGTACGGCCCGGTCCGAGGGGAGCCGGCTGATCCCGGCGACGTCGTGGACATCGTCGACGACCACGGTCTCCGCCGTGGCCAGGCCCGCCGCCCTGATCTCCCGCTTCTGCACCGCCTTGTCCCGGAAGCGCACGGCGACATCGGGCGGCACGGCCGGCAGACCGAGGTGGGCGGCCAGCAGACCGACCATCACCAGGGAGTCCTCGGTGGTGGTGTACACGGCGTCGAAGGACCCGGAGGTCAGCCCGGCGCGGGCGAGCGCCATGAGCACGGCCTCGGCGCTGGTGTGGTCGTCGACGCGGATGACCGTGACCTCGTCCGGTATCGCGATGTGCCCCTGGTCCCAGGCGGCCGCGCCACAGACGACGGTGACCTCCAGGCCGAGGCGGACGCATGCCCGCATGCCGTAGCGGTCGAGGCCCACGATCAGGATCCGGTGGGGGCTTGCGTTCTCCATGCGCTGCCTTCCTCGTGCTCTGAGCCACGCCCGAAGTTGCCAATTCGGGCAACGGTATGGCGCCTCATTAACCCAGCCCGGAAAGCAGCTTGTCAATAACGGCAAGCTTCATTGCCTATTTTGGCAAGCCTGAGGCGGGCCCGAGGGGAGGGAGCCGGCCGCCGCGTGCGAGGCCCTGGTCTCGACCCGACTCCGGGCAGGAAGCACGCCGGCCGCCAGAGGTGGCCGTTCACTCCTCGTTGAGCCAGCCGCACACGTAGTACTGCTGGTCCACGTCCCGCTCGATGATCCACTGATTGAGGACGTCGCCCGCGAGCTTCCCGGTCACGGGGTCCCGCCGGGTGATCCTCGCTTCCACGCTGAGCTCGTCCCGGCCCGGCGGGATCTCGTACGGCTGGAGTTCCCAGCGGTCCACGTAATAGCCGTTGAGGGCGAATCCGAGCAGCGTCGAGCGCAGCCGCGGGCAGGTGCCCCGGCGCAGCGAGGTCATGTCCTGGTCGGCCAGGCCGTTCATGTAGACCGCGAAGACGCGCTCGACGGCCTGCCGGTCGAGGGGGGTGTGCGCGGGCTCGGGCGTCGGCTCGGGCGTGGGAGTGGGGCTCGGACTGGGCGAGGCGGCGGGCGTGGGCGAGACGGGAGGAGGATACGAGGACGGGGAGGAGGACGTGGACGGGGACGCGGACTGCGGGGCGGGCGTCGTGGAACCGGCCGCGCGGCCGCGACCGTCGTCACCGGACCCGGACGCCGGTAGCCACCAGGGCATCGCCAGCACGGCCGCCACGAACACCACCGTCAGCCCCGGCACGTACCTCCACCGGACGCGGCGGGCGGGGCCGGACGCCGGCGGGACCAGCGGCTCCGCCCCGGGACCGGCGTCCGGTGACGCACCCAGCCGCAGCGTGTGCGCGGATGCCGGCACGGGTTCCGGCCCGGACGGCCCGGCTCCGCCCGCCGGCCCGGCGAGCAGGTCGTACGCCTCGTCGACGGTGAGGCGCCGCGCCGGGTCCTTGCGGAGCAGGCCCGCCAGCACGGGCCCGAGCTCCTCGGCACGCACGGCGGTGGCCGGCTCCTCGGTGGCGATGGCGACGAAGACGGCCCAGGAACCGGAGCCGCTGAACGGCGGGTGTCCCTCCACCGCGGTGAACAACGTCGCGCCCAGTGACCACAGGTCGGACGCGGCGGTCGCCGGAAGCCCGCGCACCTGCTCGGGGGACATGTAGACGGGGGTCCCCATGAGGGCCCCCGACCGGGTCAGGCCGGCCTCGCCTTCCACGGCGGCGATCCCGAAGTCGGTCAGCACCACCCGGTCGCCTTCGAGCAGCACGTTGGCGGGTTTGATGTCCCGGTGCGTGACACCCGTGGCGTGCACGGCGCGCAGCGCGTCCAGGACCTGCAGACCGATCTCCGCCACCCGGGCCGGCGGAAGCGGGCCGTCCTCCTTGACCAGATCGTCCAGGGACCGGCCGTGGACGAGTTCCATCACGATCCACGGGCGGCCGTCATCGCCGGCTATCCGGTCGTGGACGGTGATGACCCCCGGGTGTTTCAGCTTGGCGGCCGCCCGCGCCTCGCGGTCGAGGCGGTCGATCCAGGCCTTGCGCCCGGAGGCGTCGAGGTCGTCGGGCAGCCGCAGCTCCTTGAGGGCGACCTCGCGGTCGAGTTGCTCGTCATGGGCCCGCCAGACGGTCCCCATGCCGCCCTGGCCGAGCGGTTCGGCCAGCCGGTACCGGCCGCCCAGCAGCCCTCCGCGATCGTGAGTCACGCCCGGAACCTAACCCAACGCACCCGGCCCCGCTAACGGCGGACCGCCCGAAGGCCCGTCACACCCTCACCACGCGGTCGACGCACCGGACTTGAGGCGGTCATCAGCTTCGGCTCGCCCCCTCCAACCTCCACACCGACCCCGACATCGCCGCGGCCCTCGCCTCGATCACCCGCCACGCCGCGCCCGGCGCCCTGATGATCCTGGAAGCCCTGGCCTTCCGGACCGACCCCGAGGTGATCGGCCCGCCACGTCACTTCACCCTCGACACGCCCCGGCTGCGGGCGACCGCGTCCGCGCGTACGAGGTGTCCGCCACCCGGTCACCAGGCGACGGTCAGCAGGCGCGGCGGGAGCGGGACAGGGCCAGTGCGCCGAGGACCGTGGCCGTCAGCCCCAGCAGCAGGGCCAGGGCGCCGGCCACCACCCCGTTGCCGGTGCCCGGACCACCGTCGGCGACGGCCAGGTTCAGCGCGCCGCCGGCCAACGCGACCGGCCCCGCCACCACCGCCACGACGGCCTTCCCTCTCCCGCAGCTGCCGGCAGGACGAACGGAGCGGGCCCGCGCGAGCCCGCCGAATACCGTGGCGGTCAGCCCCAGCAGCGCGGCCGCGCTGGCCCAGAACCGTGCGCTGGTCAGGGCGAACGCCTCGACGCCGGCGGACCGGGCCAGGTCGTGCGCCGCCGCCGGTGCGGCGAGTACGAGGACTGCGAGCAGGGCGGCGGCAGCGGCCGGCAGGCGACGAACGGAAATAGCGGACATGAGGGTGCTCCTTGCTTTCCTGCGGGTTCCAACGGGTCTTCCTCCGGCTGGACGTCGTCCGAGCATGTCGCCCGGACCCACCCCCGGTCGTCCCGCGGACGCAGGCACTTCGCACTGCCGCAGATGCGGCAGGCGCCGCGAAAGTACTGCGTGCGCGGTAGCCGGCCGCTCGTTCGCGAGCGGGATCCGCCCGCCGGAGCGTCCGGCTAGATTGCGCGCATGAGCAAAGGATGGTCGGGGTTCTGTGTGCGTGCCGGTGTCAGGGACTGGCTGATCGCCGTCGGCGTTGCGGCGGCACTGCTGGTCACCGGGGTGTCCGGGCCGCATTCCGCCACGGGCCTCGACCTCCTCGGATACGTGCTGCTGGCGGTGGGCGGCCTGGCCCTCGCCGCCGGACGGCGGGCCCCGGTTGCCGTCCTCGCCGTCACCGGAACCTGCGCCGTGGGCTACCAGGCGGCAGGGTTCGACGTGGCCGCCGTCGCCTTCCTCTTCGCCGTGTACGCGGCCATGCGCGCGGGACACCGCACCGTCACGGTGGCGGCGAGCGTCGCCGTGCTGGCCGCGCTCCCCCTCGCGGCCCTGGCCTCCGGCCTGCACGACACGGGCGAGGCGTTCGCGCAGGCCCGGGGCGCCCTCGAAATCGCCTGGCTGGTCGCGGCCGGCGCGGCCGGCGAGGCGCTTCGGCAGGCCGAGCAGCGAGCCGACGAAGCCGAACGCACCCGCGAGGAGACCGCGCGCCGCCGGGCCGACGAGGAGCGGCTGCACATCGCGCGCGAGCTGCACGATTCCCTCACCCACCAGATCTCGGTCATCAAGGTGCAGTCCGAAGCCGCCGTCCACGTCGCCCGCAAGCGCGGCGAAGAGGTCCCCGAGGCCCTCCTCGCCATCCGGGAGGCCGGCCGTGAGGCGTCCCGCGAGCTCCGCGCCACCCTGGAGGCCCTCCGCGACGACGACACCACCCCGCCGCCCGGCCTCGACCACATCCCCAGCCTGGTGGAACGGGCCGGCGGGACGGGTCTGCGGACCACGCTGACGATCGAGGGACAACGGCACGACGTACCGGCCGCGGTGGGCCGGACCGTCTACCGGATCGTCCAGGAGTCCCTCACCAACATCGCCCGCCACGCCGACGCCACCACGGCATCGGTCCGCATCGACTACCGCCCGGACACCGTCGTCCTCCAGGTCGACGACAACGGCAGGGCCACACCGGCCGCCGCCCCGGTACCCGGCATCGGACTGCTCGGGATGCGCGAACGCGTCACCGCCCTCGGAGGCCGCCTGCGGGCCGCACCGCGAGGCGAGGGCGGCTTCACTGTGCAGGCCGAACTCCCCGTGGAGCGCACCTCGTGATCCGGGTCCTGCTGGTCGACGACCAACCGCTCATCCGCAGCGGATTCCGCGCCCTCCTCGACCTGGAGCACGACATCGACGTCGTGGCCGAGGCCGCCAACGGCGACGAAGGGCTGGAGCTCATCAAGGAGCACATGCCCGACATCGCGCTCATCGACATCCAGATGCCGGTCATGGACGGCATCGAGACGACCCGGCGCATCGCGGCCGACCCGGCCCTGGCCGGCGTACACGTCGTCATCCTCAGCAACTACGGACTCGACGAATACGTCTACGACGCCCTGCGCGCCGGCGCCGCCGGATTCCTCGTCAAGGACATCGAGCCGGAGGACTTCCTGCACGCCGTACGCGTCGCCGCGCGCGGCGACGCCCTGCTCGCGCCCTCGATCACCCGCAGGCTCATCGACCAGTACGTCAGCCGGCGGCTCCCCACCACCACGGGGCCGGCGCTGGAAGAACTGACCGGCCGCGAACGTGAAGCCGTCGCACTGGCCGCACAGGGCCTGTCCAACGACGAGATCGCGGACGGCATGACGATCAGCCCCCTGACCGCGAAGACCCACATCAACCGGGCCATGAGCAAGCTCCACGCCCGCGACCGCGCCCAGCTCGTGGTCCTCGCCTACGAATCCGGCCTGGTAACCCCGCGCAACCGCTGACATCCGCGGCGGACGCGCCGGTGCCCCGACCAGCCGTGGCCGCTCGGGTTCCGGGCATGCCCGGACGACAACCGGCCACGTTGATCAACAACTCTCCACCGCCCGTGACCCGGCATCTACTGTGAGCCGCCCTGCTGACCCTGCGCAGGTTCATCGGCGTACCCCTGCCCGGCACCGACTGGCGCATCCGCGCGATGCTCCGCCCGGACCCGGACCCGGACACCATCCGGGTCCGCCTCGTCGACTCCGCCGGACCGGCCGTAACCGTGGACCTCCCGACCCGGCACGGCCGCGAGCACGGCACCTGGTGGTACACCGGCGCCCTGCGCCACCACCGGCCCGACACCGTCCGCGTCTACCTCGCCCACGACAACCACACCATCGGCATCGGCCTGGCCGTACGCGACGACACCGGCACCCCCCCCCGCACCGTCGGCCGGTGGCCGCCACCAAACTGATCCCCTCCTCCGGCCGGAGGAGCCCACCACCCTGGCAGCGCACCGCGTCCACGACGCCCAGGACCCACTGTGCGACGCCGTCTACGACCTGACCGACTGGGCCTGATCCGACGTGCCGAGGCGGAGCGGTGACACGCCGGCGCAGCCGGAGCCGACGCACTCGGTGGTCGTCAGGTGTTGCTTCGCCGTCGGTGACGCCCGGTTCCGGCTCTCAGGGCTGCTCCGAGCGAGAGGACGGTGCCGGTGAGCCCGAGGGTTCAGGCCGCGGCCGCGTTGCTCCCGGTGTGCGCCAGCTCGCCTGCGGGGACGTGGCCGCCGGGTCCAACAGGGCTACCAGGGTCCCAGACGGGCGGCGCCGACGGTCCCGGGCTCGAGGCCGCCCTGCTCACCCACGGTCCAGGCCCTCCCGGTACCGAGCCCGTATCCGTGGTGCTCTCCGTGGTCGGCACGGAGGTGGTACGCACCCCGGAGACGGCAGTCTGTGAGCACGGTGATCGAGCCGGAAGGCCGGGCGGATCACGACCAGCGATTGAAGGAGCGACCATGGCGGGCACCGCCGGCAGCACGTACGAGGGTTTCACCGCGGATGAGCGGGCCGCGATGAAGGCGCACGCCCTGGAGCAGAAGAAGGCGGCACGCCGTGCTTCCGCTGCGGAGAAGGCGGCGGAGGCCGAGCGGGACGTGCTGGCGAAGATCGCCGAGATGCAGGACGCGGACCGCGTCATGGCCGAACGCGTCCACGCCGTCGTCACCGCCAACGCCCCGGCCCTCGCCCCGAAGCTCTGGTACGGGATGCCCGCCTACGCGCTGGACGGCAAGGTCATCTGCTTCTTCCAGAGCGCGGAGAAGTTCAAGGCGCGCTACGCGACGCTCGGTTTCAGCGACCTGGCGAAGCTGGACGAGGGCCCCATGTGGGCGGCCGGTTTCGCGTTGACCGAGGTGACGCCCGAGGTGGAGGCGCGGATCGCCGAGCTCGTGCGGCGGGCGGTCTGAGGCCGCGCCGAGGTCCCCGCCGAGGACCGCGGCGCGGCACGGCCGTCGCGTCGCGGCACGGCTACCGGAGGGTCATCGGGGCGAGGCCGAGGCCGGCGAGTGCACGCGCGCCGCGGGCGCCGTGCTCACCGCCCGCGAGGATCAGGGTGCGCGCCGACTGGTAGCGGCAGCCGGCGGCGTCGAACGCGCCCGCAGCGGCGATCAGCCGCTCCCCGTCGCCGTCGAGCAGGGCCGCCGCGCGCTCCACGAGGGCCGTGGCGACGGGGTTGCCGGCCACCGCGGTCCGGGCTTCCACCACGCGGGCGGCGGCGTCGGGAGCGGCCGCGAGCACGGAGGCCTCGGCGCGCAGCGCCACGTACCAGTGGAGCCAGATCCAGGTGGTCCACCGCCGTACCTGCGCGGGTTCGGGGGCCGTGCGTTCCAGCGCTGCCCGGGGCCGCCCCTGGTGGAGCATCAGGACCGCGTCGAAGACCGCCCCGTACCCGCAGGTGTTCCACGGCGAGGGGTCGACCTGTGCGAGCAGCGCACGCCAGTCGCGGTGGGCTTCCTTGTCGTCGCGCAGCCCGTGGACCGTCGCCATCGCTGCCGCGGGCGGACCGAGTACCGCCCGCACGGGGCTGCCCGCCCGCTGCCAGGCGTCGCGGAAGCGGAGGCCCACGGTGAGTGCCTCCTCGGCATCGCCCGCCAGTGCGGCGGCGACGAGGAGCCGGCCCGTGGCGCGGTGGCCGACCTCGGCGAGCTGCGGGTGTTCCGCCAGTCGCCGCGCCCACTGGCGGGCGCCCGGCAGGTCCCCCACGCCGAGGGCGGCTTCGGCGGCCTCGCCGAGCGCCTCGATCAGCTCGTGGGTGCCGGCCGGGCCGTCGGGCGCGGACGAGACCAGCTCGACCCGGCGCCGTGCCGTCGCCGCCGCGGCGAAGGCGTCCCCGGCCCAGCTCAACGCGCCGGTTAGGGTGTCGAGGGCGGCGGGCTCCGCGAGCGGATCCCCCGCGAGGCGGGCGAGTCCGACCGCTCGTTCGGCGGAGGCGATCGCCTCCTGGGCGGTCGTACCGCCGGAGCCGCCGGCTGAGCGCGCCGCTTCGGGGCGAGCGTCACCCGTGCCGTCCGTGCTCTCCGCGCCGCCGATCGCGTGGGTGAGGGCGCGTCCGGCCTCGGCCAGTGCGACCGCGGCACGGGCCGAGGGGTCGGCGCCGGCCAGTTCCCGCGCCTCGGTGATCAGCGCGTCGGCTTCCTGCGGCGGGAGGGTGCGTACGAACTTGCTGGAGAACCGGTACGCGTTGCTGACGGCGGCCGCCAGGTCGCGGGCGGCCGCGGCGGTGTCGCCCTCTCGGCGTGCGACGTCCGCGGCCGCGCGGTGGAGGCGGTACATGTCGTCACCGTGCAGGCGGCATGCGGCGACGGCCGCGGCGTGCCGGAGCATCGACGCCGTGTCGGCCGGGGTGACGGCGAGGGCGGCGGCCTGCTCGTAGCGCTGCTGGGATTCCCCGATCAGATGGCGGGTGAAGGCCAGCTCGGCCGTGCCGCGGGCGAGGCGGTGGGCGTCGGCACGCTGCTCCGGCCGGCTCTCCGCCCACGCGAGGGCGGCGCGCAGCTCGTCGGCCACCCGGTCGAACCGGGCCCGCCAGTCAGCTCCCGGCACCTGGAGGTCGGCGCTCCGGTCGAGGCACCAGTGCAGGTGCCGGACCCGGGTGTCGTCGAGTTCACCGGCCTCGGTGAGGCGGTCGGCGCCGTACTGGCGCAGCGTTTCCAGCGCGCGGTAGCGGGTGCCGTCCGGGGAGAGTGTGACGGCGAGCAGACTCTGCTCGGCGAGACGGGCCAGCCCGTCGGCGGCGGTCGCCCCGTCGAGTGCGGCGACCGGTGCCGCCGCCCGGGCGGTGAACGGTGTCACGAACACCGACACCCGGCGCAGCAGTGCCCGGTCGGCCGGGTCCAGCAGGTTGTGGCTCCAGTCCAGCGCGGCCCGTACGGAGCGGTGCCGGTCCTCCGCCCGGGAGCCTCCGGTGAGCATGCGCAGCGGGTGGGCCAGGGCGGCGGTGATGCCGTCCAGACCGAGCGTGGGGTAACGGGCGGCGGCCAGCTCGATCGCCAGCGCCATGCCGTCCAGCCGTGTGCAGATTTCGGCGATCTGATCGTGCAGGGAGGGGTCCAGCGGCCGGCCCATCGCGGTCGCCCTGTCCGTGAACAGCGCGACCGCGTCCGACCTGCCGTCGCCGGCCGCGGCCAGGGACGGGGACGACGAGGACGGGGGCGACGGGGCCGACGGGGGCCGGGCCGACGGGGACAGCGACAGCGGCGGGACGGGGTACACCCGCTCGAACGGCACCATCAGCCGGGACCGGCTGGTCACCAGTACCCGCACCCGTGGACAGGCGGCCAGCAGGCGTTCGAGGAACAGTGCGGCCCCGTCGACGACCTGCTCGCAGTTGTCCAGCACCAGCAGGGCGTGACGGCCGGCGAGCGCGGCGGTCACGGACCCGGCCATGTCCTGGTCCGGTTGCTCGCCGAGACCGAGGGCTTCGGCGACCGCGGTTGCGATCATGGCGGGGTCGGTGACGGGGACCAGGTCGACGAACCACACCCCGTCGGCGAACGCGTCGGCCGCGTCCGAGGCCACCGCCAGCGCGAGCCGGGTCTTGCCGACCCCGCCGGGGCCGACGGCGGTCACCTGCCGGTGCTCCCCCAGCATCGCGGTCAGGGCCGCCCGCTCGGTCGCCCGGCCGATGAACGGGGTCAGCCGCGTCGGCAGCGCGGGTGCAGGCCGCGAACGGCCGGAACGCGAGCCCTCGGCGCGCGACCGTTCGGACGCGCGGCGGGCCAGCGCCCGCCGGTCCGGCACCTCCAACTTACGGAGCAGGGAGGAGACATGGGTTTCCACCGTACGTACCGAGATGTACAGCCGTGCTCCGATCTCGGCGTTGCTGAGATGGTCTCCGACCAGCTCCAGCACCTCCCTCTCGCGGGGCGAGACATCCACTGCCTGTGCCATGGGCGCCATTCTGTCGCACGCTCGTTCGCGCTCCTGTTCCATGAGCGCCCCCGGCCCCCCCGGCAGTCTCCAGCCATCTCCGTGATCGTCTCCGTGGTCACCACGGATGCGGCCCGGCCGTGCCGGACGGGACGCTGTGACGGCACACGGCTTCGACACGACTTCGACATGACTTCAGGAGCGCCCATGTCCGGCTCGTCCACCCCGGGGATCAAGACCGTGCTCCACCCGGTGTCCGATCTGGACCGGGCCAAGGCGGTGTACGCGGCCCTGCTCGGCGTGCCCCCGCGCCACGACGCCCCGTACTACGTCGGCTTCGAGGCCGCGGGACAGCACATCGGGCTGGTGCCGGGCGGCGGACCGCAGGCGATGACCTCGCCGGTGGCGTACTGGCACGTCCCGGACATCGAGGCGACGCTGGCCGCGGCGGTCGCGGCGGGCGCGACCGTGACCGAGCCCGCGCACGATGTCGGCGGCGGCCGCCTGGTGGCCACGATCGCCGACCCCGACGGCAACGTCCTCGGCCTCCTCCAGGACCGGCACGACCAGCCGGCCACCACCGCTCGCTCCCGCGCCCAGCGCCGTCTCGACACCGAACACCGGCTCGCCCACGACGTCGACGTCTGGGTGGCCACCGCCTCCGCCGACGGGGCGCCGTACCTGGTGCCGCTCTCCTTCGACTGGGACGGCCGGGCGCTGCGGGTGGCCACCCCGGCGGACAGCCCGACCGGCAGGAACCTGGCCGCCGCCAGGACCGTCCGCCTCGCGCTCGGCCCCACCCGCGACGTCACGATGATCGACGGCACCGTCGAGGTCCACGCCATCGATGCCCTCCCGAAAGAAGAGGGTGACCGCTTCGCCGAACGCACCGGCTTCGACCCGCGCGCACTCATCCGCGCCTACCGCTGGTTCCACATCACCCCGCACCGCATCCAGGCGTGGCGGGAGGAGAACGAGCTGGCCGGCCGCGACCTGATGCGGGAGGGCCGATGGCTCGCCTGACCGTTTCTGAGTACGGGTACTCATGCCGCGGGTACAAGGTGGGTGAAGGTGGCAGCGAGCCGGGCGGCCGGGCACTCGGCGCAGACGCGCCGCGCTCGCCGCCGAAAGCCGCCTGAGTCGGCCGGTCGCCGCGGCAGCGGTCCTGCGCGACCTCGACCGCGACGGCGAATTCCTGGCCCGGCGCATTCGGTACACCGCGGAGTACGTCGAGAGGTTCGGCTACTCGCCGCGCACGGGGACGGCCGAGAACATCGAGAACGGCATGACGGTCGCAGAGCTGTGCGCGGCCATCCGCGCCGGCCTGCCCGCCGACTAAATCCTCGCGGACAAGACCGGGGGAGGGAGTCACGGGGGTAACAACGACGTGGGCATCGCCTGGCCGCCGGACGGCACACCGATCCTGATGGCCGTCCTGACGACCAAGCAGCGACAGGACGCACCCGCCGACCATCCGCTGGTGGCCGAGACGGCCGCACTGCTCGCGGCGGAACTCGTACGTCCAGGCCCCACGGGAGGAACCCGGTGAGGTGAACGCGCCGTAGCACAGCGCCGACCGGCCCGGCCGCACGCGGGGATGGAAGGGAAGAACCGGCAGCCCCTCACTGAACCAGCTCGGTGTGCGGGTGGCCTCCACTCGCCGGGCAGGCGTACAGCTGGAGGTGATTGGCGTCCAGCACCGTGATCTCAGGCGGATTGGACCAACTGTCGCCGGATGCTCCGGGCACCCGGTCCTCGTACGGGATCCAACTCGTGCTGTTGCGGTGCCATTCGCGCGAGGCGATGGTCAGCAGCGGCGTCATCGCGGTACCGCAGGCCACACAGAACCGCGGCACGGGGTCGGTCAGTCCCCAAGGGGCCCAGCCGCCGACCTTCCAGCCGGGGGCGTGGGACAGCGCACTGTCATAGAGCTCCTGCGGGCCGACGCCGTCGACCGCGATGCCCGCCGTCCGCCAGGGCGCGGGGTCCGTGATCCGCTGCTTCAGCTCCGCGGGGAGTTCCAGGTAATCGGGGTACTCGGTGACCTGCTCCGGCGCGAGCACGCATGGCTTGGGCACGTAGAGGTCCTCGTCCGCGTCGAACGGCTCGGGCGGTGCGGCCAGCACCTCGGTGACGTCCGCAGCGGTCCGCCAGGACAATTCGATCGGAATGCTTGAGTCCGGCGCGTGCTCCGAAGGGCACCACAGGACCTGCAGCAGGTCGGCCCGCCCGGGGGGTCGCAGCAGGGGTACGTCCCGCGCGTACAACTGGGCCACGGGCACCAGCGGGTGGAGGCCGTCATGCTCGATGCGGCAGTACGGCCAGGGTTGCCGTGCGGGCCACAGCAGCGGCCCGCCGATCGAACTGTCGTACACCGTGGGAGAGCCGGGACGCGGGTGCAACCGGACCGCCGGGCGGCCCAGCGGGGCCAGCGCGGGGAAGACCGCGGCGACGTCGACGGGCCGCGGCGGGGTGGTACGTGTGCCATTCATGGAGATGATCTTGCCAACACGCTCTGACGGCGGGCCGGCCCATAGGACGAACCGCACCCGCGTACGCGGTCTGTGGACTGCGGACTCGCCGTGGCATCCATGGACGCTCGTGTTCTATTGGAGACTGCTTGACTGCGTAACGGGATCGCCTTCCATACTTGTCCGTATGGACAAGGCGATGCTCATTGACGAGCAGAAGAAGCGGGATATCGAGGCGATTAGGGAAGTGGTCGCCAAGGTGCAGCATTCTCAGCAGCATGAGCTCTGCGATGAATTCGTGAGCCTGTTCCGTGAGGATGCGATTTACACCGCGCCGCATGGCAGGATTCTTACGGGTATAGCAGAGATTGATGAGTTCACCCGTCGGGTTCTGCCCGGGGCCATGGAGAACGTTACGGTCACTTATGAGCTGATCGACGTGCTCTTCATCCGCCCGGATGTGGCGGCGGTGAAGGTTAAGGGGCAGCATTACACGCTGGATGGAAAGCCCGACGGAAACCCCAACTCGCCGCTCTATGTGATGTCCAAAGAAGACGGAAAGTGGCTGCTGACCGCATGTCAGGGCACGTTCCAGTTGTATCCGGAGTTCGACATCCCGAGCCGCGTTCCTCCGGCGCCGGAAAACACCGAAGTCGGCTGAACGATGTCCACGTCGTGACGAGGTCACCAGGGACGACCGGGGCCGTCACCATCGCCTGACGCGTCCAGCAGCGGGCCCGGGCTCCTATGTGAGGCGTCGGGGCTCAGCCGTGCGCCCGCTCGTCGAACCGGACCAGCACGGCGCCGGTCGTTTCGGTGCCGTACGGAACGGCGTGCGGACCGGTGATGCCGTTCCCGGCCCCACCGCAAAAGGGCCTGACTGCCCTCCAGCCACACCAGGGACTCCAGCCGACAGACCCGGTGCGAAGGAACACGGCGATCGTGGCGGCGTCCCGCCGACTGGAGAAATACGGCGGCGCCGACTCGGCCGCCGCGTCGGCGTCGTCCTCCTGGTCCTCGCCGTCACCCCCGCCGCCGACCCCGACGATCCGCCCCGTGCTCATCGCGCCGGACGTGCAGCCTGCGCTTCCCGCTCGTGACGACGCGGGAACGGCGGGTGTCCCTCCACCGCGGTGAACAACGTCGCGCCCAGCGACCACAGGTCGGACGCGGCGGTCGCCGGAAGCCCGCGCACCTGCTCGGGGGAGGCGGCCAGGCCTTGCGGGCTGAGCCCGTTCATGGCCGCGCTCGCGGTGCGGGCGGTGACGGGGTCGGTATAGGGGAGCGGGGCGTTGACGGTGGCCTCGGTGTCCGGGCTGATCAGCAGACTTTCCTGCATCCTAAGAGGCGCCGCCCCGGTAGGTTCCACGAGATGACCGGGAAGACCGGGTCTCTTTCCGATCCCGGGCGGCCCCAGGAGAGCGGCGTAGACAGCCTCCGCGAAGATGAAGGCGGCCACCCGAACTCCAGACGACGAAGAAGGCGGTCTGCGGGGCCTCCAGCGGTAGTCGAACCACGTGCCGTCCGAGCGGGGGAATCCCTGCGGGTCGACCAGGAACACCTTCAGTCCGGCCGCGCGGGCCGGTCACCCACTGCCGGTCGGCGTGCAGCCCGATCCCGACCAGTGCCTTCACGTCGGAGTGGAAGGCGACCGGAGGAATCCGCTGGGCGTAGCGGCGCATGAACTGCTCCTCGAAGCCGCCCGGCAATCGGTCCTGACCTGCCCACACACGACCTTCCGCAACACGCTTTACTGGCCGTCTCAGAATGATCGCGGGAGCCGCCGCAGGCAGATGATCGAGCAGGCGGGTTCGAGGAGCCCTGATGAAGCCCGCCCGGTGCTCGTAGAGGCTGCACAGGCGCTTGAACTGGTGCAGCGAGGCGAGCGCGCGCTCCACGGCCCGGCCCACTCTGGCGGTGGTACGTAGTCTGTAGCCCAACGCCCAAGCCAAGGAGCAGTTGATGACCAGCAGCGCCCCTGTTCCCTTCCAGGTGTACGAGGCAGGAACGTACCTGCACGGCACGAAGGCGGACCTCGCTCCAGGAGATCTGCTCGTCCCCGGCTACGCGTCCAACTTCGAGGACGGACGGGTGTCCCGCAACGTCTACTTCTCCGAGACTCTGGATGCCGCCGTCTGGGGCGCCGAGCTCGCAGCCGGTGACGGACCGGGGCGGATCTACGTAGTGGAGCCGACCGGCGCTGTGGAAGACGATCCCAACGTCACCGACAAGAAGTTCCCCGGCAATCCGACCCGCTCCTATCGCACGGGCGATCCCGTCCGCGTCGTGTCGGAACTCAAGGGCTGGGTCGGTCATTCCGCCGAACAGATCAAGGCCATGCAGGATGCGCTGGCCGACCTTCGGCGCCGTGGTGCCGCCACGATCCTTGACTGACCCTGGACCCGTGCTCACCGGCCTCCAGGCGCCGCCCCGCCGGCGAACACCTGCCTGCACGAGCCGGAGGACACCCGCGGCGAAGAGGCCTGCCGGGTTAGTTTCCGGGCCCGTCCGACCGCCCGCGTGGTCCGCCAGGAGCTGTTCGAGACGCTCCGCCTTCCCGGGAGCCACCCCGCCATCCCAGCGAGTTCGACCGAAGTTCCTGGGGCCGTCCCACCCCGCGCTGGGGGTCACCCGGGCCGCCCTGGCCGCGGCGCGCGGAAGCAGGCCCGCCACCGGACGCGTGAGGACCGCCGGGTCCGCGCCCTGTCCCGGGCCCGCGCCCGGCGGTCCGCCCACGGCACGGCCGTCCGGCCCCCGGACGGGGGTCGGCCGGCCGTCCGGCGGCTGGTTCTCAGGAGGCCGCGTCGGCCGGTGCGGGGTGCAGGGCGGTGTTGCCGAGGTCCTGGCGGTCCCGGGCGCCGAAGGTGGACCACAGGGCCGCCGTCACCAGCAGGAGCACACCGAAGAAGAGGTAGACCGGCTTGCCCCCGAAGCGGTCGAAGAGGAAGCCGGTTGCGAGGATCGCCCCGGCGCTGACGATGCGGATGACGGCGTCGAGGAGCCCGTGCCAGGTGCCCAGCAGCGCGGCGGGCGCCCGGAGCTGGACCAGGAGGCCCGCGGACCTGAGGTACACGGTGAAGCCCAGGCCGAAGAGGATCAGCGCGGCCGCGAGGATCCACTGCGTTCCGCCGAGCAGCGCCGCCACCAGCGTGCCGGCGCCCGCGAGGGCGGTGGCCCAGCGCAGGCTGGAGTAGATGCCCTCCGGGCCGGCCTTGGCGACGACCAGGCCGCCGATGACGGCCCCGATGGTGGAGAACGCCAGGAAGGAGCCGGCGCGGGCCGGCGACATCTCGAAGGTCTCCCTCATCAGGGACAGCAGGGAGAGGATGACGGTGGAGAGGGCGAGCACGGTCAGGGCGTGGAAGGTCAGGAAGCGGCGCCAGGCCGGGCTGGTGGCCAGCGTCCTGGCCACCACGCGACGCGACGGCAGGACGGCCGGCTCCTCCGGCTCCTCCGGCCCCTCCGGTGCCGCGCCCCCGGAAGCCTCCTCGCCCGGGCCCTGGTCCGGGACGGACGCCGGGTCCGCGGACCGCGGCCGGCGGGCCACGACGGCGACGAACGCGGCGAACACGGCGAGGGCGATCACCTGCAGCCCCGCGGCGACCAGAAGGGCCCGGGACCCGGGCATCAGCGTGATGACCAGGCCCGCGACGACGGGGGAGAGCAGCTCGCACGCCGAGCGGATGGTCCCGCCGATGCTTTGGACCCGTACGAGGGTCTTGGCGTCGAGGATCCGCGGCAGGAGCACGAACAGCGCCATCTCCCCGATGTGGTGGACGAGGTCCACCGTGGCCGCCGCGACGACGATCGCCCACAGGTGCGACGACAGGAACGAGGAGCCGATGCCGATGAGGACGAACACACCGATCTTGACGAGGTACGCCGCGACCAGGACGGCCCTCGGGTTGCCCCGGTCCAGCAGCGGTCCGGCCGCGACCGAGGCGACGACCTCCACCCCGTATCCCACGCAGTACACCAGGCCGACCGTGCTGACCAGCCCGGAGAGGTCCAGGGCCAGGTTGGCGAACGCGATGTCGTAGATGCCCTCGCTCAGGGAACGCGACAGCACCAGCACCGCGAAGACCACCAGGAGCAGCGTCAGCCACCGCGGCGCGGAGTTCAGCACGGCGCGGCCCGTCCTCGGCTTCTCCTCGGTCGCGCTCACCGGTACGCCAGCTCTCGCACGACATCGCCCGCGAGAGCGGAACCGGGCGCGTCGAAAGCGGGCGGTAACCCGTCGGCGGGCACGGGCACGAACAGCTCGGGCAGGTCCGCGCCGCGCGAGTCGTGGACCTCGTACTCCACCCGGTAGTGGAGCGTCCCGCTGCCCCGCGCCCGCATGAGCACACCCGGCTCGATCGTCAGGACGACCCGCGGGTCCCGCGGGAAGGGGAGGACCTGGCAGGCCCCGAAGGTGGGCGAGTCCGTGCGGCGGTCAATGAGTTGCAGTTCCATCTCGGGATTGTCGTACAGCAGCGGGGACAGCTTCAGCGTCAGGTGCGGATGGGCGCTGAAATACCCCGGCCAGGAGTCCGGAAGGTCGTGGACCATCGTGTCGGCGAGCCCGTTCTCGACGTTGGAGCCGATGCCGTACGAGTCGTCGCGGATGGACTGGTAGGAGCCGACCCCGGCGGTGACGGTGGCGAGTTCGGACACGGGCAGGGCGGGCTGCTGCCCGGCGAGGTCCCGGTCGATGAAGTAGCGGTGCAGCTCGCCGCCGATCTCCGCGGAGGCCACGACGCCCTGCTCGGTCGCGCCGCCGAGCCAGCTGCGCGAGACCACCTTGGAGATCAGGAACTGGGCGGCCGTCGGCAGCTCGACGGTGTTGGCGACGGCCCGCGGCCGCGCACGGTCCATGTCGGCGACGGAGTACGTGGCGTTGTCGTCGAACGGGGACCACCGCGAGGCGGGATCCTGCGAGGCGGGGTCCTGCGGGGCGTGCAGGGAGTAGTCGTTGCGGGTGGTCACGTTCTCCAGCCGTTCGAACCAGTGCGCGTAGCCGGGCGGGACCGCCAGCACGCACGACCCGTCCGCCGGGACGTCGATCACCAGTTTGCGGTCGTACTCCGGCGAGTCCTCCCGGCAGTCGTACATGTGGACGGTGACGGGCCCGGTGCCCGCCGGCCCGTAGAAGGACAGCCGGTCGTACTGCCCGAGGTGCACCGCGTACTCCTCGTACGCGAAGTGCGGGCTGTGCACCATGTAGTGGTACGGCCGGTCGTTGCGGGAGGACCGGATGTGCCGCGCTCCCGGGAGACCGGATTCCTCACCCGTCGTACGGGTCTTGGTCATGATCAGGTGCGGCTTGGGGAGGGCGGACATGGACGGCGTTCCTCTCTGCGGAGCGGGGTGGGGAAGCAGTCGCAAGTGCCTGGGGCGGGTGCACCGGACCGGTGCACCCGCCCCCAACGACTGCCGGCCGATCAGACGGTGGTGACCACGACGCCCTCGGGCAGGGCCGCCTTGAACTCCGCCAGGTCACCGAAGGAACGCGAGGTGATCTGCTCCTCGGTGTCGGCGTCGATCATCCGCGAGGCGATCTTGCCGAGGATGCTGCGGAAGTACTCCGGGGTCTCGAAGTACGGCTCCAGCGCGGAGCTCAGGCTCTCCAGCGCGGCGCGGGCGGCGGGGTCGGTGACGTCACCGGACATGGCGGCGAGCTCGGTCTTCCAGGCGGCGGTCTCGGCACTGGTGATCGACATGATGAGTTCCCTTCGGTGGGTTCTGCGGTCGGATTTCAGCGGGTGAGCGATATTGCCTTGGCCTCCATGCGCGCCAGCGCGTGGAGAGCCGGTCCGGGCA
The DNA here is from genome assembly GCF_055575675.1 of Streptomyces sp. NPDC034043. NCBI lineage: Bacteria > Bacillati > Actinomycetota > Actinomycetes > Kitasatosporales > Streptomycetaceae > Streptomyces > Streptomyces sp. NPDC034043. The sequence continues at coordinate 16,770 of NZ_JBVISF010000020.1, read as the reverse complement.
GGTAGCGGTCGCCGTCCTGCTCGGGCCTGCTGGTGACGGCCCCGGAGAGGGCGGAGGTGGTGACGTCGCGGCCGAGGGGGTGGTCCAGGGCCCAGGGTTCGAGGTCCAGGAGTTCCATCTCGGAGCGGAGCCAGACACGGCCGCTTCCGGTGAACCGGTACCAGGTACCAGGGGGGACGCGGACCCCGATCGTGGGGTCCCCGAGGCGGATCACGCAGTGCTCGCCGTCCGCGGTCACCACCTCGATCTGCGCGTCCGTGCTGCCCGCCAGCCATGTCAGGCGGCGGCGGGAGTATGCGTGGCGGACGAACCGGCCGGTGCCGCTGCCGGCCCCGTCGGGTTCCTCCGCGCGGCTGCCGTCGAGGTCCACTTCGAGGACGTCGGAGGTGCAGCTGTCGGTGGAGGGCACGACGGTGAAGGACTCCGGGCCCGTCAGCACGAAGTTGTTGCGGGAGGACCACGGGTGGGCGTCCGCGCCGGTCTCCGCGGCCCGCCACGCCGGCCTGAGCGTCGCGTAGGTGGTGCTGCCGCCGATGGAGACGCGGTACCGGGCGGCGTAGGCGCCCTGGTCCTGGGCGTTGGTCTGCTGCGACATCCGGGAGAGCAACAGGTGCGCGGCGACTGGCAGTTCGTGGCGGTTGGTGCGCACCACGGGGGCCTGCTGCGAGGAGCGCAGGAAGGAGACCAGGTCGTTGTCCGGTTCCCAGTCGGGGTTCTGGTCCGCGTACCAGACCGGCTCGTCGCGGGTCACCACTCCGCCCAGGCCGTCGAGGGTGTGGGCGACGCCCTTGGGGATGATCAGGACCCGGTAGGGCGAGACGGCCATCTCGATGGTGATCTCGTCGCCGAGCTGGGGCGAGTCCTCACGGCAGTCGATCAGGTGCACGGTGATGCGCTGGCCCTCGCCGAAGAAGGTGAGCCGGTCGTCCTGGCCGACGTGGATGCCGTAGGCGGAGTAGGCGAAGTCCTTCTCGTGGGTGACGTAGTCGGTGATGCCCGGCCCGTTGGAGATGCGGGTCACCCGCACGACACCGTTCGTGCCGTCGCTCTCGGTCACGTTCGTGGTCTCCAGCCGCGCTCCCGGCAGGCAGAACTCCATCGAGGTGACGTCGTCGGGCACCTGGAAGGTACCGATGTGGCGACGTTCGGTGGTGCGGTCGAGCGCGGTACGCGGCCCTGCGCCAGCGGTTTCGAGCATGGTGGATTCCTCTCTCTTGCCTTCGTGGTGGTGGCCGACGCGCGGGCCGGGGGTGTGAGGAGAGCGGCGGGCGAACCGCTCACGGATGGGCCCTCGCACTGACGGGTCGTCGGACGGGCGGGTGTCCGGTGCCGTCAGCGGTACTCGCGGCCGCCACCGGCGTCACGGGCGTCCGCGGTGTCCGACAGCCGCCAGGCCACCAGCCGCGGCGTGTGGGCGACGGCCCGCAGGCACGCGGCGCGGGCGGTGAGCAGGGCCTCGGCCTCGCACGCGGCCAGGACGAACAGGACCAGGTCGATCCGGTCCCCGTCCGCACGTGTCCACAGGTGCTCGATCCGGTCCGCCGGATCGAAGTGGGCGGTGAGGAGTTCCCTGAGGTCGTCGGGCGCCGCACACGTCCCGGGGGAACCGACCAGCCGCATGGTGATCATGTACATGGAGCCCTCGTGTGAACCGGCACCGTCGGCCTCCGGAAGGAACCCGCGTCAGACGACCGGCAGGCCGGCGCCGCTGCGCGGACCGCCCCAGCCGAACCCGTCGTCGGCCACGACCTGCCGCCCCTTGCCCCAGCCGAACCCGTCACCGGCGGAGGTCCGCCCGGCGGCCGGGGCCTCCTGGGAGACGGCTGCGGAGGTTCCGACGGCCACGACGAGAGCGGCGGATGCGAGCAGGACTGCGGCGACCCGGGACATGGAGGCTCCACCCTTCAGAATCAGTTTCTCTGCCTTGCTTGTCGCGTTCACCCCGTTCTGTGGGGTGTTGCGTTCGATGGCACAAGCCTGTCCCACAACCGCAGCGGTGTCACTAGCCGCAGACGGGCGCCAACACGCCAGGCGGGGAGACGCCACCTCCACCCCCCGCGGCCTTGAACCCCGCCCGGTCATGAGGGAGGTTGCACCCATGACCGATCCCGCCCCCACCCAGACCAGGACCTGACCGAAGGCAGACCGCATGCTGCAGTTACTCGGACTCTCACCCCACGCCGAGACCGTCTACAGGGCCACCCTGCTCCACCCCGACCACGGCATCACCGACCTGATGGCGGACACCGGACTCCAGGAGAAGGTGATCCGCGCCGCCTTCGACGAACTGGCCGCCCTCGCCCTCCTCAAGCCCTCCGACCAGCGCGGAGGAAGACTGCGCCCCGTCAGCCCGGAGGTCGGCCTCGCCACCCTGCTGGCCTCCGCCGAAGCCGACATCGCCACCCGCCTGGCCCAAGTGAAGACCACCCGCGCCGAGATCGCGGCGATCACCGCCGAACACCTCGACACGCGCACGTCCGACAGCGCCACACGACTCGAAGGCCTCGACGCCGTCCGCAGCCGGCTGGAGGAACTCCAGCGGACCACCGAGACCGAATGCCTCTCCCTCAACCCCGGCGGAGCCCACCGCCCCGACGCCCGCAACGCCGCCACCCCCCTCAACGAGGCAGCCCTGCAACGCGGCGTGAGCATCCGAGCCGTCTGCCGCGACAGCTTCCGCAACGACCCCAACACCCTCGCCTACGCCCGCTGGCTCATCGAGCACGGCGGCCAGATGCGCACCGTACCCACCGTGCCCATCCAGATGATCATCGTCGACCGGCGGGCCGCGATCCTGCCCCTGGACCCGCAGGACCCCCGCAAGGGCGCCATCGAGGTACGCAGCGCCGGTGTCATCACCGCCCTGTGCGCCCTGTTCGAGCTGTGCTGGTCGGCGGGCACCTCCTTCGGCGAACAGCCCTCCGCCAACGACAACGGCTGCACCCCGATCGAACGCGCCCTGCTGGACATGGTCGCCGCGGGCGACACCGACGAGGCCGCGGCCCGCAACCTCGGCATCTCGGCCCGCACCGTCAGCCGCATGATGTCGAGCCTGATGGAGAGACTGGACGCCGCCAGCAGATTCCAGGCCGGCGTGAACGCCACGAAGCGCGGCTGGCTCTAGAGGTCCGGGCCCGCCAGCCCGGTGCAGAGGGCGTCACTAGTGATGTCCAGCGCGGCGGTGAGGCCGGTTCGGCACCTGGCCGGTCATCGCGGCGGTCGCCGTCCTCGGCGCCGCCTGCACCGCGCCCACCGCGGCCCGGCGGCGGCTCGGCCACCACCCCCGCCCCCGACCCCCTAACGGCAACCGCGCTCACACGCTGCCTCGACGGCCAGGCCTAGCACCTGTCTCTTGAACGGCTACGGGCGCCATTTCTGATGGTAGGCGGGGTGCTCCGCGTATGACTGAGCAAGGACCCGAAGCGCGTAGCGAGGAGATAGTCCAGGCGGCCATCGACAGCTACACCCGCCCGGCCAGCCAGCCAGCGGATGATGACCGCCGACCTGCGCGCCCTGTACGCGCACGACACCGGGGACCAGGGCGTGCTGCCCGCGCTGACCCGGAAGCGGTCCGCCGCCCCGTACGAGCGGGCCCGTCTCGCCGCCGGGGCGCTGACCGTCCGCGTCCACGCACTACGCCGCGCGGTCCGCCTGAACTCCCGGCCCCGGCCGCACACCGTCACCGTGCCGACCGCCCTGAGCCCCCGTCCCGGGCGGAGGACCGGCCGGGACCTGGGGCCGTCGACGGACGTCGCCGCGGTGGAGCAGACCGGCCGGACGCTGGAGATCGCAGCCGCCGAGATGGCCGCCCGCATCCAGGCCGGCATCCGGGAACGAGCCGCCGCCCCTCTCCCAAGTCCGCGGCGGCCCCGCCGCCGAGCGCCCATCAGTCTGTCCAGCCCGCGCCGGGCCGGACCCCGCCCACCGGAGGAGTCGCATGACCACCACGCCGCCCGCGGACCCGAGGATCGAAGCCGTCGCCGCCCGGCTGAAGGAGGCCGCGCAGAAGCGCGCCGAGGCGTACGTGCCGCCGACGGACTGGCAGCCGATATGGAAGCGGCCCCGGAAGCCGAAGTCCATGAAGGCGAAGAAGGAGGAGCTGGACAAGCAGCGCAAGCGCCTCAAGGCGGCCTGGCCCACCAACGGCGACGCATTCTCCATCACCATCGACGGCCGGACCAAGACCAGCCGCGATGCCGCCGCGGCAGCCCTGGGCACCTGCATGGTCACCCTGGCCCGCGACCTCTCCCTCGCCCCGGGGGGTGCGCACGCCCGTCGGCACGCTGGGCGGCTACGACTTCCAAGGCGAGACCACCTACAACGCCAGCGGCCAGCGCCAGCTCCGCTTCGAGTGGGGCAGCACCGTCCCTCTCGGCCACCGAGACGACCGGGCTCAGTGGCCGGCTTCCAGCGTCACCGAATCCAACGGCCGCGGAGCTGTCACCAGCCTGGAGAACCTCCTCAACCGCCTGGACAAGGACGCCGACGGCTGGACCGGGAGATCGAGGTACAGCGGACCAACCGGGCGGACGCCACCAGCAACCTCCGCTCGTACGAGGACAACCCCTACCGGGTCGCGGCCCGCTCCAAGGAGCGGGAGGAGAAGCTCCTCGGCCAGCTCGTCATCGCCAACGAGAAGGTCGCCGACCTCAAGGAGCGCATGCAGAAGGACGGCGAGCGACCGGCCCAGGCCGACGCCGACGAGCTGGAGGAGTTCAGCCAGAAAGCCGACGAGCTGCGCGCTCTGATCGCGGACGAACACCTCGTCCAGGAAGGCGCCACCACCGGCACCGTGCCGGCGCCCTCATCCTCCGCTCGGTCCGAGCCTTTCAGCGGCACGGCGCCGGGCCCGTCCGCTCCGGTAGGTAGACCGAGGCCTCCAGATGGACACCGTCCGCGGCGCTGATTCAGTTCCATTCCCGGGGCGGCTCCCGGGTGCAGTCGTCGAGGACGCTGGTGGCGGGGCTCTGCGTCGGTGGAAGGGGCAAAAGCGAGCCCCGGCGAACTCGTGATCACCCCGCTAGCATCCCTGCCACCGACGCTACGATGGCCAGCGCAGGCTGGGCAATATCGGTGCCGGTGGCGAGGATTTCGCGGAGCCGCTGAAGGCGAGTGCGGGCGGTGGCGGTATCCGGCTCCGGCTCGGTGGTGATGCGGGCCAGGTCGTGGACCGCGCCGGCCGCCTCCTCACGGTCCGCGTCGGGCAGGTCCCGGCTGGTCAAGACCAGGGTGAGAAGGCGGGTCAGGTCGTCCTGCGCGGGGGCTTGTGCGTAGGTGTGCTGAAAGTCGCGTACGACGGTGTCGACCGGCTTGTTGATGAAGGTGGTGTGGGTGCCCTGAAAGTAGAAGTTCTCCGTCACGGTGGCTCCTGATGTTCCCGAGTGGATGACGACACGGCAGTCGGTGAAGTGGTGCTCTGGGCGCTCGGCCGCGACGGAAGCGGGGACAAGGGCGTCCCGGACGGCCTGCTCGGCGGCGCGGACCCGGGCGAACGCCTCGCTGTCGGCGACGCCGTCGGCGGTCGGCGCCGCGCTTAGGCGCCGTACGGCGGTCTGTACGGAGACGGGCGTGTCGAAGAAGTATCGGATGCGTCGGAGGTAGCGTTTGCCGCTGGAGACCTCCGGTGGCCTGGCCGTGGGCCCGATCAGCCGGGCGAGGTGGCCGAAGAGCGTGCGGAACCAAGCCGGGGTGGCTTCGTGGACGGGGAAGACGATCCGGTCTGCCGGACCCGGTGCGCCGGCCGCGGTGTGCGTCGGGGCCAGCAGGACCAAGCAGGGCAGCAGGGCGGGGTCGACACCGAGGGCGGCGGCGACCTCATAAGCCCCCTGGGCGTCGTACGGCTGCCAGTCCAGCCAGCGCAGCGGCGCCAGGACTCGGTACACCTCGGGTTCCAGATGCCGACGCCAGTACCGCTTGACCGCGTCCGGACCGCGCTGCTCCTCGATGACGAAGACGCATGTGGCCGGGCCGGACAGAGCGTTGAGATCGTCCAGGTGAGTTCGGACGTAGGTGGCCAGTTCCACGTCGGCGTCGGTGTACAGCAGGACGCCGAAGAGGCGGGGGGCGGCATCGGCGTCCGGGGTGTTGGCGGTGAGCTGGAGGCGCTGGAAGAGGGCGGCGGCGTTCGGGGCCGGGCCCATCCTGTAGGACTCTGTGGGGCTTTCCTCAATATTCAGCAACAGAAGGGCACCGTCGTCGAGGTCCGCCTCGTCCAGCGGGAGGACGTCCGGCAGTTTCCGGTCGGAGGCGGAATCCGTGATCCAGACTATCGGGGGTCGCGCACCCTTCGCTGGTCTGGCCAGACCGGCATGAAGCGCCGCCTCCAGACAGCGCGTCTTCAGATCGCCGACCGTGGCGCAGCCGTCCGTGTCCACGGTCACCGTGCGCTTGAGCAGCAGAGCGTCCAGCTTGCGCCAGTCCGCGTTGTCGTCGTCCGGCGCTCGCGCGGGGCCGGCGACCCGGAGCAGAGCCTCGACCTCGTCCAGGTACCCGGACCCGAACGAACAGTGGCGGGTGACGGTCCAGTCCCCTTGCCGTACCGCCGCATGTATCTGCATCGTGTTCCCCTGTCCCCGCTCGCCCTGCAACAACCAGCATGTCATTCGGGGGAGTTGGAGACCCCAGAAACGTGGTTGTGGTGCAGCATTCGTCGACCGGTCAGACTCCTCCCTTTGCCCGTGCCACAGGCTGTTTTGGCGGGCGCGCGAAAGGTCCTCGCGCAACTTGGTCGCACAACGTGACGGCACCTTGCCAACTAGCCTGCGGCTTCCTTGCCGACTACGCAGCGACACAGCACTGGGACCAGCGACCACAGGCACCACTCTTCGCCCACAAAGCTGCGTCATCACATCCTGGTTCGGACGGTAGCGCGCTTCTCCTTGACCTGGTCCGCCAGGTGCGACAAACCGTTCATCCTGAGAGGGGAGAAAACTCCGTCCTGGCACCCTGAGCGACGGCCGGGGAAAAGCCGCTGCCGGACCCAGCACGTCGCTGGGAGACTCCGCAGATGACCACGCAGCGCCCCCCGTTCCCGGTGCCCGACGAACGCGCCCCGCTTGTTGTCGCTGATCAGTGGGTCTGCGAAGGCGTCATGCTTCTGACCTGGGGTTGTGCAGGTTGGTTGAGCTGCTTGGTGGCGTCGGCGGCTCATTGAATCTGGGCGGGGTTTCGGCTCGTCAGCTGTCTGGCCTGCGGGGTTTGTTGGCCCGGGTGTGATGCGCAGGTTGGTTGAGTGGTACGCAGTTTCACTGATCCTCGGTATGTGGCGTGGTGCAGGGGGCTGGTCTCGGGCAGGTGGCGGAGACCCCGTTGTGGGCGGGAGCCAGACGATGCAGCCAGGCACTGCGCAGCTTCACTTGTCGCCGGTCAGTGAAACTGAGCAGTGACCTGGGGCTGTGCAGGTTGGTTGAGCGGGTTGCCGACTGACTGGCTCACTGAATTGGCGCAGGTAGTGGCCCTGCAGGTCGTCTGGCCTGCGGAGTTCTTTAGCTTCAGGTCCGGCTGCGCAGGTTGGTTGGGTACTGCTGCTATTCGGCGGTGGTTGTTCAGTGCTTCGGTGTTTCGTTTTCAGTGGATGCTGCGCCGTCTGACCTGCGGGTTTGCTGCGGGGGTGTGGCCCTACTGAAGGCGTGATGCCGATTTGCTGCTGAAGAGTGACGCCGAAGTGAGAGTGAGCTCGGCGCCGATCCTGTAGGCAGCCGATGTGAGTGTTGCTGCCTGGTGGGCGGTGGTTGTGGGGCCTCGGGTGGCGCACCAGTGGCTGGTGTTGGGGGCTGTTGTCGTGTTGGTGCGGGGTTAGGTGAGGTCTCGTGTTTCCCAGCCGGGCGGGAGTTTGGGGAGACCGATGAGGGCGTCGATGTCGAGGTGTTCGAGGAGGAGTGCTTTGAGGTGTCGGCCGTCGATGAGTTCCATGCGGCCGGTGCGGTGAGCGAAGTCGTGGCTGGCTTTGCCGAACCAGGCGGTGGTGACGACGATGCCTTTGGCTGCTGCTTTGTCGTGCATGACGCCGGCGAGGGCGCGGACAGCTTCGGCGGGAACGGCGTTTTTAGTGCGTTTGGCCTGGATGATGCAGAGTCCGCCGACGAGGGGTTCTTCGTTGAAGGCAACGGCGTCGATTCCGTCGTCACGTGAGGCCTGGGTAACCCAGGACTTGAGCCCAATCGCCTCGAACAGTCGGCGGATGAGGTGTTCGAACTCGATCGGGTCGAGTGCTACGAGGTCGGGGCGGCTGTCGAGGCCGGCGATCACGTCCTGCTCGGGCGCCAGCTTGTATTTGGTGAGGTCGAAGGTGACCACTGGGCGGACGGGCTCGAGGTCGTAGGGGTGCTGGGAGACGATGGCGTTGAGGTAGCGCAAGCTCTGGACGGGATCGAGTTCTGGTTCGTCGAGGACGAGTTCTTCGAAGGTCTCCCTGCTGGCACGCAGGCTGATCAGGCAAGGGCGGACGGCTTTTCCGGTGGCGCGGTCCTTTGCGTTGACGTGTCCGTTGAATGCCACGACATCGACCAGCGCGGGTGGCGTCACGGCGAGGGTCTCGTCAATGGCGCGCAGAGCGAGTCTGGCTACGAGGTCCCTGTACATGGCCTTGGTATCGGCTTCCTTCCGCGGCTGTGGCACAACCGCCGGCGGGGTCGATGCCTTGTAGCGGTACTGCGTGACCGCTGGTACTACCGCCTGACCGGGAAGTTCGACCTCCAGCACCAGCTCTCGTGATTCCGGCGCGAAGGCGATGCGCCACACGCCGCGAAGCCCTGGCGGGTAGACGATCCGGACGAGCGCCGCTTCGACATGGTCGGTCATAGCGTCCGGGCCGCCGCTGAGCAGGGCTTCCTCCACTGGCAGGCGGTGAGCATGCAGTCCCGTAGTCCTGGTGGTGAGCACGGATTCAACGCGCTGGACCTGCTCTTCGACCTCGGCTGTCCTTGCCGCAGCCTCGCGGCGTAGATCCTCGCTCACCTGCTGCCTGGCGCGCCGATCCGCCTCGGACTTCTCACGGGCCGCGGCCTTCTTCTTCTGCTCGGCAGCCCTCACTCGGGCCGCCTCACGCTTCTCCAGATCCCGGACGATTTGATCGGCCTTGCGCGCCTCCTCGGCACGAGCCCGCTCGTTCTGCTTCTGGGCCCGCATCCAGGCCTGCGTCTGCTCCCGCTCCCGCCGCGCCTCCTCCTTGGCACGCTGAGCCGCTTCCCGTTCAGCGGCGCGAGCCTGCCGGACCCGTTCAGCTTCTGCTTGCCTGGCAGCTGCAGCCCTGGCCTTCTGCGCATCGCGGTACGCCTGCATCAGCTGCGCCGCCAACGACTTTTTCGGTGCCATCAGCCCCCCTCGTGATGCTGGAAGAGCTGCCCTGCTCGCCGATCCGGCAATCAGGTGAGTCGGACCGGTCCTCAGACTGCCCCGACGAGACGGAGCCCAGAGGCATGGGAACTGACTGAAAGCACCTCAGGTGCCGCGCTGGAGCACTCTAGTATTAGCTGTCTGCAGGACTGCCCAGTGGCGCAGCTTGCACGAACTCATAAGGCACAACCGTCTGGTGGGGTCCGGGCGGGGATACGGAGCAGCTCTTCGTGCACCTCAACAGCTTCTCCGTCTACGGATTTCGTTCACTGTCCCGTGTTGAGGACATCCCTGTCAGTTCGCCGACGATCCTTGCGGGTCACAACGACGGTGGTAAGAGCGGTGTGCTGGCAGCGCTCGGTTTCCTCCTGGGCACTTACCGCTTGGTTGATGAAGACCGTACGTACCAGGTCGGGAGTGGTTCGGAGTCGGGCCGGTGTGCGGAAACCCGGGTGGAGGGAACCTTCGCTCTGAACCTGGCCGAGCGCAGTGACGGCGACCTGCCGGCAGTGATCCGTATCCGGCGTCGAGCCCGAGCGGGCGAAGCCGTGTCCATGGAGTACCTGGGAACGCAGCCCGAGGACCCGCGTCTGCGTGATCTCAGCAGGTTGCTCCGACCGGCACTCGCAGCTCTGGTCGAGGAGTTCGGCCTTGTAGCCAGGGGCAACCTGAAGGATGACCTCCTTGCTGCTTTGGCAGGGCATGCGGCGACATTGCCGCAGTCTGAGATGTGGCAGCCGCTCCCCAAGAAGCTGGTAGAGCGGTTGCCTAGGCTGCTTGCATTCGGAGGTAAGGATGAGAGTCCCGACGACGCCGTCCGAACGGCGCTGAGTAGCTGCTACGAGCTGCACTTGCAGGATGAGACCGTGCAGGGCCGGGTGAAGGAGATCGAAGCAGAGATCACTCAGCGGTTGGAGAAGGAGGCTGACTCCCTGTGCCGGCACATCCGCGAACACTGCGCCGAGTTCGTCGGCGTTGAGGTCAAGCCGGAGGTCTCCTTCAGGGGTGGATTCAGGGGAGCCCCCTTGCACGTCTCGCGGGCCGACGGGGAGCTAGTGGACCTGGCGCGCTCCGGACAGGGCAGCACACGCCGTATCGCCCTCGCAGTGTGGGAGTGGACGAGCAACCTGCTGGAGAAGAACGAACTGGCTGCAGCCTCGGAACAAGACGTCGAAGAACCCACCCAGACGATCGTCGTCTATGACGAGCCTGACACGCACCTCGACTACCGCCATCAGCGCACCGTGATGGACATCATTCGCAAGCAGTGCGCGCAGCCGCATGTCAGCGTGCTCGTCGCGACACACTCCATGAACCTCATCGACGGCGTCGACATCGCCGATGTCGTCCATCTCAGGCTCGGCAATGATGGCCGCACAGTCGTCGAACGTCTCGTCGCCGACTCACACGACGGCATCGACTTCCACCTCGGCCAGATCGCCTCCGCCCTCGGTCTGCGAAACTCAGTGCTGCTCCACGAACGCTGCTTCCTGGCAGTGGAGGGGGACACCGAGCGCCAGAGCATCCCCCTACTCTTCCGCTTGTCGCAGGGTCTGTCTCTCCAAGCAGCCGGTGTCGCTCTCTGGGGATGCGAGAACAACGAGGGCGCTCTGCACCTGGCCAGTTACCTGGTCAAACACCAGCGAACCGTGATGCTGATGGTCGATGCTGACAGCCGGGACAACAAGCTTTTCAAGCCCGACCGAATCCGCCGAGCCGGCCTCGATCTGCACACTCAGGTCTCCTACGTGGGCGAGGCGGCTGGTTACAACGAGTTGGAGGAGCTGTTCAGCGACGAGCAGTGGGCTGCCGCTGCGAATGCACGCTGGCCCCGTGCTGCTCCTCTGGACTGGAAGGCGTCAGATTTCGCTGCGCACCGAGGAGGGAAGTTCAGCTCAGGCATTCTTAGGATGATCAAGGAACAGGCTGGGGAGACGAGCCCTAACGGTAAGCCGGATATGGTCTTCGGGCTGGTGACGAACCTGCGGGCTGCCCATGAGGTACCCGAACAGCTGCGACAGTTCTTCGCTGAGGTTCAAGCAATGGCTACTGGCTCGCCGGTCGGCGACTCTGCCGTCGTTTGATCATGCGTTCCTTGCGTTGAGCGAGGGTGGGTGCTGCCCAGGCATGCCACCCCACTCCTTCCTGCCATTGCCGGGCATGCACAGAGGTTTCTATGCCGCACCACCTGCATCCGCTGGGCGCAGGAGAAACGTCGCTTTGAGCAGGATCCGACTGGGACACGAGACCTCCTTTCACACCCTTATCCTCCCTCCTGGCACTGACAAGCGCCCGGTTGAGCCCAGGGGGCGCTTACTCGTAGATCGCTCTCCTCACCCGCTTCCCAGTGGCGGGTAACTCATGTCAGTTGTGTAGGTAGACACCTTGCTTGAGCTGGGCGGTCCTAGGAACGCGGTCTTTACGTTGTCGTGAGACCCAATACCCCGTTTGGGTGTTTCGTGTGGTGTGTCCGTGTGGTCTTCGCGTTCCTGGACAGCGTCCCCCTGGTAATGAGCGTGCGGTTCGGGGGTGAGGTCGGTGGAGGAAGGCCTTGGATCCGGTTCAGCGGGATCGGATGTGTCGGCTGGGTGGGGGCGTGAGGGAGCGGTGTCACGCCTGCTGGCTCTGGACGCGCGCGAAGAGTTGACGAGTGCGCACGTTCGCTTGGTGGCGAGAGCTCTACAGGTGTCGGAGCGGACGGTGTGGAGCTGGCTGGCGGCTGCTCGTTCCGAGGGGCGGACCGGCCGGAAGGCGCGTTCGCGCTTCACGGTGACCGACGAGATGCGCCGTTCGCTGGCGTTGTGGGGCGGGAATGTCTCCGCGGTGCGTCGTGAGCTCGTGGCCCGTGCCGCGCGGGATCCGTTGTTGGGTCCGGTGCCGTCGCTGTCGGTGTTCCACCGAGCTGTGGTGCGGGATTTGTCGGTGGGGGAGCGGGCGGGTTTGAAGGGTGGTGAGGCTGCCCGGCGTCGGTATGACGTATACGGCAAGCGCCCGCCGACGCATCGCAACGCGTGTTGGGAGGGGGATCACAAGCGGATCCCGGTCCGGGTCGCCCTGGATGGGGTGGCGGTGTGTCCGTGGGTGACGTGGTTCATCGATGTGGCGTCGAAGGTGATTGTGGGTGTGGCTGTCACTCCGCATCAGCCGGCCCGGGATGCGGTCCTGGCCGCCTTGCGGGCGGGGATCAGCCGCGTGGATCCGTACGGGCCGTTCGGGGGCCTGCCGGGCCGGGTGCGGGTGGATCGGGGCAAGGACTTCCTGTCGAAGGCGGTGTCGCGGGCTCTGGGCGGTTTCGCCGTCCCGGTGGATGATCTGCCGGCCTACAAGCCCTACCGGAAGGGCACCATCGAGGCGCTCAACGGCGCGGTGGAGGAGATGCTGCTGGTCTCCTTGCCCGGGTACACCCGCCGCGCCCGGCCCGCACAGGCGTACCGGCCCGACCTGGTGGAGGGCCTGCTGCCCTACCCCGACTTCGTGAAGGTCCTGCTGGACTGGGTGGCCTGGTGGAACACCGAGCACCGCCCGGCCGGCCTTACCAGCGGCCGTACGCCCGCGCAGGCCTGGGAGGCGGACCCGGCACCCGTTGAGGACGTTCCGGAGGAGCGGTTGGCGTTCTTTGCGCTGGAGGACGACGGCCGGATCCGGAAGATCACTACGAACGGGGTCTCCTGGCGGCGCCGCGCCTACATCGCGGACTGGATGGCCGGCCATGTCGGTACGCGGGTGAGGCTGCGGTACCTGCCGCACTTTGACGGGCGGATCGAGGTGTTCTCTACCGACGGCTGGGGCCGGCATCTGGGCAGCGCCTATCTCGCCGAGGCCGCGACGCCGGACCAACGCCGAGCCCTGTCCCGGGTCCGTGAGAGCAGGGCCAGAGCGCTGAAAGCGGACCTGAAAGCGGCCGAGAAGCTGCGCCGCACCCGCTACACCGCCATCACAACTGCAGCTGTGCCGGGCCGGCGGCGCACGGAGACCGCGAGCGAGGCGCGGGCCGAGATCGTCCGGGCTCAGGCTGTGGATCTGGCGGCCCGCGCGCTGCCGGACCTGATCCCGCCTCGGGAGCCACCAGCGGGCTGGGCACGGCCCCGTCCGCGTCCTGGTACCTCCTCCGCCCCGAAGCGCGGCCCCGGCACCGTGGTGCCGGCCGACACGACGGATACCGAGCCCGGTTCGGGCAGCAGGGAGTGACAACAGATGGCTACCGCTGAACGCAGGGGACGCCTGCCCCGGGAGCGGGAGGACCACTTCATGCGCCTGCCGGGCGCCCAGGTGGTCTCCACCCGTGCGCTGCTCACAGCCAGGGAGAACATCCGGGCCGCGATCGAGGCGAAGGCGATGATCTGCATCTACGGGCAGGCCGGCAATGGCAAGTCCTTCGCGGTCAACGCCTCGCTTCGTGAGCTCGCGCCGAAGCTCACCCGCCGGATCCAGTTCCGTGCCAGGCCCTCGACACGGGACCTGCGCCACGAGCTGTTCCACGCCCTGGGCCTGCAGGGCCGTCCGCCCTCTCATGCGATTGAGTTCGACCGCATGCTGCGCGGCGCTCTGGAGGAACCGCACGTCCTGGTCTGCGATGAGGCCCAGTGGCTGTCCAAGATGTGCTTCGAGTACCTGCGCTACCTCTGGGATGACGCCGACTCCGACCTCACCATCGTTTTCACCGGCGGCAACGGCTGCTTCGAGATGCTGCAGAGCGAGCCCATGTTGGAGTCCAGGGTGTACGCATGGCAGGAGATCGACCGGATGCCGCTGGACGAGGTCCTGGCCGTCGTCCCGGCCTTCCACCCGATCTGGGCCGACTCCGACCCGGATCTGATCGCCTTGTGCGACCAGGAAGCTGCCCACGGGAACTTCCGGGCCTGGGCGAAGATCACGCACCATCTCACTGTCGGAATGAAGGAGTCCGGACGCCGAACCGTGGACGAGGAATTGCTGCGCTGGGCCTACAGCAAGCTGAGCCACCGCCTGGCGGCCTGATGCTCCACTGTCCGAACCCGCCACCGGTCACCGTGGTCCTGGACCCCTACGACGACGTGATCCATACCCGCGCCGCCCTGGCGTCCCACGCCCCCGACGACGGACGGATCACCGTGCACCCCACCCCGGGCACCGACTCCTCCATCACGCTTGCCTACGACATCCTCGCCGCCCTGGGCAAGCCCGTCCCTCTGGACGGCTACCGCCAGCTCGATACCGCCCCGGCCTGGTCGATCGCCGCCGCCTGGATCCTGGCCACCCCCATCACCCACCTCACCCTCCTGCGCGCACATCTCCTGACCCCGCACCGGTTCAAAGACCTCCTTGCCCTGCGCCGACGCACGGGGGTACGGCTGGTCCTTGTCTGCCACCACCGCGCCATGCGCGCCTTCCTGGAGCGCGAACTGCAGCAGGTGGAGCACACCATCACCGAGGCATCCGCGTTGCTTCCCGCGCCCGAGCCAGCCACCCCGGGCCGGCAGGTGCCTGGGCCGCTGCGCCCGCTGGCGAACCACTGGATCGGACTGCCGGCCCTGACCACTCTCATCGCTGACGATGAGCCGGCCAGCTCCTGCCAGTGCGCCGCGCCCATGGCGGTCGAGCAAGACTTCTTTCCGCCGGTGATGCCTGCCCTCACCGAGGCGGAGGTTGCCTGGCGGCTTCGCCGGGCTACCGCGCATCCGTACCTGGCTGCCCAGCTCGCCACGGCGGTGTTCACCGCGGCCTGCACTACCCAGCTCGATACGGTTCACGTCCACGATGTGGCCCTGGACGGCTCGACCGTCACGCTTCACGACCATGGCCTCCGCCGGGGCTGCATGACCCACCCCGTCCCCACGTGGGCCCGCCCCCTACTGCGAGCCGCAGCCCTTATCTGGAGGCTCAAGGCGGGCACCAACGGTCCGCTCTTCACCGATCCGCTGGCAAGCACCGGCCTACCGCCGCTGACCGCCTTCGCCGAGAGCTGCAAGCTGCGCCCGCCCCAGCCACCACGCCCCCAACGCCGCCGTCGCAAAGGCACGACGCCGGCACCGAAACCGCACCAGGAGACGGTCTGGCCTGTGTGCACCGTCCACTACCGGCGGCCCTGGGCCGCGCCTGAACCTGAGCGGATGTACGGCTGCCCGTACCCGCCTCCTCATACTCAAAGGACCATCGACAGGAGGAAGAAGGGATGGCCGCCCCCTGACTACGGTCTGCGCGAACTTCAGTCCCCACACTGGCAGTTGGAGCCATCCCTGTAGCCCGGGACAAGAGCAGGAGAAGCCGAACCCTGCGGTCCCACTGGGGGTTCACCAGTACTTCGCAGCTTCACCTGTCGGCAACCGGTGGTTCTGGTATGGGATGGTCTTTCCAGTGTCTAGCTCTGATTCAGGTTGAGTCAGGTGGGCTGTGCGCCTGACCGGTGTAGCGGCATGGGGCCGGAGAATGGCTCTGACCGTGGACGGTGTTAGCTTCCTCCATGTGACGGTCCACCAGGAGCAGACGAGGGCGGCCTATGACGGGGTCGTCGAGTTGTATGCGTCGATGTTCGCTGATCGGTTGGAGACGCAGCCGTTCGCGCGGGCGATGATCGGCATTTTTGCGGAGCTGGTGCGCGGGGCGGGGAATCTGCGGGTGGCTGATGTCGGGTGTGGGCCTGGACATCTGACGGGCATGCTGCATGATCTGGGGCTGGACGTCTTCGGGCTCGATTTTTCCCCGGGCATGGTCGCCTATGCCCGGCGGGCTCATCCGGCGTTGCGGTTCGACGAGGCGCGGATGGAGGCCCTGCCGGTCGAGGACGGCGCGCTCGGTGGCGTGCTGGCCCACTATTCGATGATCCACACCCCGCCTGGTGAACTGCCTGCGCTCCTCGCTGAGCAGGTACGCGTCCTGGCGCCCGGGGGCCTGCTCCTGGTCTCCTTCTTCGCGACCGAAGAGCTGGAGCCGATCCGCTTCGACCACAAGGTGGCCCCGGCCTACAGTTGGCCGGTGGACGGCTTCGCCGACTTGCTGGTCGAAGCCGGGCTCGTGCCCTTTGCCCGGCTGCTTCACGATCCGGCCTCCGAACGGGGCTTCCTTGACGCCCATTTGCTGGCCCGCCTGGGTTAGAGGAGCACAGGGGCCCGACGACTGGGCCCCCTACTGCTGCCAGCTTGGCCCGCGGAGCGGGCCGTGGTCTGGAGGCGGAGCCGGAAGACCCAGGTGGGGGAGCGAAGCGGACCCGCCCAACGGGCCGAAGGCCCAAACCCCGTGAAACGGGGTCACCGGAGCGCGGGAGCCCTGGGACTTGCGCAGCAGGCCCGCTCTGGTGGAGCGCAGCGGAACCAGAGCCAGTCCGGAGCGAAGCGCAGGACCCCGGCCCGAAGGGCCGGCCATGGCTCGGAGCGAAGCGGAGAGCCGGGCCCGAAGGGCCGGCCGAGCGCAGCGAGGCCGTTCAGTCCTGAGCGCGCAGCGCTCAGGGACCCGCTCCGCGGG
>NZ_JBVISF010000019.1:0-91145 GCF_055575675.1 Streptomyces sp. NPDC034043 | reverse complement strand
GAGCGGGCCACGGTCGAGGACGCCAAGGAGTACGTCCACACCGCGCTGAGCACCAACAGCCGCGCCACCCTCAACCACGCCAAGAACTACGCCGAACGCTCCCGGAACAAGGACTGATCATGGCTGGGGACTACACCGAAACCCAGGTGATCGTGGTCGGCGCGGGCCCCGTCGGGCTGCTGCTCGCCGGGGAGCTGCGGCTGGTGGGGGCGGACGTGGTGGTCCTCGACAAGCTCACCGCGCCGACCACCGAATCACGTGCTTCCACCCTGCACTCCCGGACCATGGAGATCCTCGCGACCCGGGGACTGCTCGACGGACTGGGCGACGTCCCGAACGACGCCGCCGGCCACTTCGGCGGGATCCCCTTCGGCCTGGGCCTCCCCGGCCCCTACCCGGGCCAGTGGAAGGTCGCGCAGACCCGCCTGGAGGAAGTGCTCGGCCAGTGGGCCGCGGACCTGGGCGCGGAGATCAGGCGCGGCCACGAACTGACCGGGCTCACCGTCGCCGGGGACCTGGTCACCGCCGAGGTGCGCGGTCCGGACGGGACGGCCACGTCCGTCCGGGCCGCGTACGCCGTCGGCTGCGACGGCGAGAACAGCGCCGTACGCCGGCTGGGCGGCTTCGCGTTCCCGGGCAACGACGCCGGGCGCGAACTGCTCCGCGCGGACGTGACGGGCATCGACATCCCCAGCCGCCGCTTCGAGCGGCTGGAGGGAGGCCTCGTCGTCTCCGCCCGGCGGCCCGACGGGGTGACCCGGGTGATGGTGCACGAATTCGGCGCGGAACCCCGGCGGGGCCAGCCCTCCTTCGAAGAGGTCGCCGACACCTGGAAGCGCATCACGGGCGAGGACATCAGCGGCGGAACCCCGCTCTGGGTGAACTCCTTCGGGGACGCGTCCCGGCAGGCCACGAGCTACCGCCGGGGCCGGCTGCTGCTCGCGGGAGACGCGGCGCACCAGCAGATGCCGATCGGCGGCCAGGCCCTCAACCTCGGCCTCCAGGACGCCTTCAACCTCGGCTGGAAACTGGGGGCCGCGGTGGCCGGGCACGGCCGCGAAGAACTGCTCGACAGCTACCACGAGGAACGGCACGCCGTCGGGCAGGCCGTCCAGAGCAACATCAGGACACAGGCGCTGCTGCTGCTCGGCGGCCCCGAGGTCGACGCGGTCCGCGAGGTCTTCGCGGAACTGACCGGCCACGAGGACGTACGCGCCCACCTGGCCGGGATGATCTCGGGCCTGGACGTCCGCTACCCGGCCGACGTGGGCGGCACCCCGCTGCTCGGCCTGCGGATCCCGCAGGCCGACGCGGTGGGCGAGGAGGGCCCGGCGACGACCTTCGAACTGCTGCGCCCGGGCCGTGGTCTGCTGCTCCTCGCCCCGGGTGACGAGGACCGCGGCAGGGAGCTGCGCGCCGCCGCCGGGCCCTGGGCGGACCGGGTGCGCGTCGCGACCGCCGCCGCGGCGGACCCGGCGTCCGGAGTGGGAACCACGGCCCTGCTGGTCCGGCCGGACGGACACGTCGTCTGGTCGGGCGACGCACCGGACGGCGACATCACGGCCGCCCTGGAGCGGTGGTTCGGTCCGGTGTCGTCCGGCACCCCGGAGCAGGCCGCTCCGCGCGGCCCGGTCAGGGCGCTGCGGTCGGTACCGGCACCGAGGGACCGGAGGAACGGCATGGACAGGCTCCTGGGAAGGACCGCCCTGGTCACCGGGTCGAGCCGGGGCATGGGCCGCGCGGCCGCACTGCGCCTCGCGGAGGAGGGCGCGCTCGTCGCCGTCCACTACACCCGGGACGAGGCGGCCGCCCGCGAGGTCGTCGCCTCGGTCGAGAGGGACGGCGGCCGCGCCTTCGCGGTGCGCACCGAACTCGGCGTCCCGGGCGACGTGGACGCCCTCTTCACCGCGCTGGAGGCCGACCTGCTGGAGCGCACCGGCAGCACCGACCTGAACATCCTGGTCAACAACGCCGGAGTGATGGGCGGCGTCGGGGCGGACGAGGTGACCCCGGAGCAGTTCGACCGGATCTTCGCGGTCAACGCGAAGGCGCCGTTCTTCCTGATCCAGCGGGCGCTGCGGAACATGCCCGACGGCGGCCGGATCATCAACATCTCCTCCGGCCTGACCCGCTTCGCCAACCCGGACGAGATCGCGTACGCGATGAGCAAGGGCGCGCTCGAACAGCTCGCGCTGCACTTCGCGAAGGCGCTCGGACCCCGGCGCATCACCATCAACTCGGTGGCCCCCGGGATCACCCGCAACGACAATCCGGTCTTCGGCATCCCCGAGGCCGTCGAGCAGATGGCGTCGCTGTCCGCCTTCAACCGGATCGGCGAGCCCGAGGACGTCGCCGACGTGGTGGCCTTCCTCGCCACCGACGAGGCCCGCTGGATCACCGGCTCCTTCGTCGACGCCACGGGCGGCACGCTGCTCGGCTGAGCCGTCCGCGAACCGCCCGGAACCCCCTGGACCGCCGGCGCAACCCACGCCACGCCGGCGACGGGGCGGGCCGGCCGGGGAACCCTCCCCGGCCGGCCGCCCCTCACCCTCCTCCTCACCGAGCGGAACGCGCGCATGCTGACCTCGACGACAACTCCGCCGGGCGTCGAGCGGCCCGGTGCCCGATGGGCCCTGGTGTCCGTACTCGCCGCGAACATGCTGGTCGACGCGCTGGAGGTGTCCGCGACCCTGGTGGCGCTGCCGGCCGTCGGCGCCGACCTCGGGCTCTCCGTCCCGCAGCTCCAGTGGATCGTCAGCGGCTTCGCCGCCGGCTTCGGCGGGCTGCTGCTCCTGGGCGGCCGCCTGGTCGAACGGCTCGGTCGCCGCGGGGTCTACCTGGCCGCGCTGTTCGTCTTCGCCGCCGCCTCGCTGGCCGGTGCCCTGACGGACAGCGCGGCCCTGCTGACCGCCACCCGTGTGGTGAAGGGCTTCTGCGTCGCGCTGACCGCTCCCACCGGACTCGCCATCATCACCTCGACCGTCCCGGAGGGCGCCGCCCGCCGCCGGGCCGTGTCCCTCTACTCCTTCTTCGGAGCCGCCGGCTTCTGCGCGGGGCTGCTGCTGTCGGGCCTGCTGACCGGGATCAGCTGGCGTTGGACCCTGGCCTTCCCGGCCCCCGTGGCCCTGCTGCTCCTGGCGGCCGGTCTGCGGCTGATACCGCGCGACCGGCCCGCCCCGCGGCCCCGCGCGCCCGACTGGCACGCGCCGGCGGGCGGCCTCAGCCTGACCGGCGCCCTCCTGCTGCTCGCGTACGCGCTCGCGAACCTCGCCGGCCCCGGCCGCGAGCGGGCCCTCGCGGCGGCCGCCCTCGCCGCGGCGCTGCTGCTCGGCGCCGTCTTCGTCACGGCCGAACGCCGGTCGCCGCGACCGCTGGTGCCCCCCGAACTGCTGCGGCACACGGCGCTGCTGCGCTCCGCGCTCGGCGCCGCCGCGCTCAACGGCTCGTACGTCGGCTTCCTCCTCATCGCCACCCTGCACCTCCAGGGGGCCGGCCGCAGCGCCTGGCAGACGGCGCTCGCCTTCCTGCCGGCCGCCGTCCCGCTCGCGCTGAGCGCGCTGTACTCCGGCCGGATCGCCGTCCGGCTGGGCCCGGCGCGAGCGGTCGCCGCCGGAGCGGTACTCGCCCCGATCGGCTACGCGCTCTACCCGAGGGCGCCGGGCGCCGAGCCGGGCACCGCCGGTCTGCTGCCCGCCATGGCATGCGTCGGCGCCGCCTTCGTCCTCGCCTTCACCGCCCTCCACCTCCAGGCGACGGGCTCGGTACCGGCGGGGCTCCAGGGGGCGGCGGGAGGGCTCTACCAGACCTGCGTGCAGGCAGGCGCCGTGCTGACCACGGCGTCCGTCTCCGCGCTTTCCACCGTGGGCCGGGCTTCGGCGCTCTGGCTGGTCACCGCAGTCGGAGCGGCCGGGGCGTGCGTCGCGCTCGGCGGACTCACCCGCTCCGCCCACGTTTCCTCACCAACAACCCGTTCATGAAAGGACCCACCATGTCGAAGGAACCCCTGCGGCTGGCCGTCGTCATCAGCAGTGTCCGCGAGGGCCGCTTCGGGCCGGTGCCCGGCCAGTGGTTCGCCGAGCAGGCCCGTCAGCGGGACGACCTCGTCGTCGACGTGATCGACCTGACGGAGCACGACCTGCCGGCCGCCCTGTCCCACAGCCCCTCGCCGGAGACCGCCGAGGCGCTCGCCACGATCTCGCCGCGCCTCGAAGAGGCCGACGCGTACGTGATCGTGACGCCGGAGTACAACCACAGCTTCCCGGCCTCCCTCAAGCACCTCATCGACTGGCACTACACCCAGTGGCGCGCCAAGCCGGTCGGCTTCGTCTCCTACGGCGGTCTGGCGGGCGGCCTGCGGGCGGTCGAGCACCTGCGTCCGGTCTTCGCCGAACTGCACGCCGTGACCGTCCGCGACGGCATCAGCTTCCACTCGGCATGGGAGCAGTTCGGCGAGGACGGGCAGCCCAAGGAGCCGGAGGGACCGCAGAGCGCGGCCAAGGTCCTGCTCGACCAGCTCGTCTGGTGGGGCGCGACCCTCCGCGAGGGCCGCGCCAAGAACCCCTACCAGGCCTGACACCCGGCCCCGTATGCCCGACCACGGGCGGACGGGGGAAGCCCCGTCCGCCCCGACCCGGAAAGCATCATGAACACACTTCACATGTCACAGACGTACGAGACAGACAACGGCCTGGTCCACATGACCCCGCCCGACATGGCCGTCCTGGCCACCGCCGGGCTGCGCGAGCGCACCCGCATCCTCGAGCAGTACGTGCGCGAGGAGCTCGGCCGGATCCTCGGCATCGAGCCGCACCTGGTCGACACCACGGGCCGCCCCATGGGCTGCCTCGGGATCGGCTCGATCTCCGGTATCGAACTCCAGTACCGGATGGAGAACACGCTGGGCGTCGAGGTGAACCTCCAGCGGCTGCTGCTCGCCAACAGCGCCCAGGAACTCATCGACTGCCTCGCCGGCCAGTTCGGCCCCGAGGCCCACCTGCACGGGGCAGCGGTGCCGGCATGAGCACTACGACCCTCCTGCCGGCCGTCCGCCCGGTCGTCAACCACCAGGGGCTCGACCGGCCCGACTTCACCCTCTCCGCCGACCGCGTCGACCTCTGGCTGATCCGCCGTCCCACCGGGGCGGACGCCGAAGCGCTCGCGATCGGCGAACTCGACGAGCAGGAGCGCAAGCGCACCGACTCCTTCATCCGCCGGTCCGACGGCCTGCTGTACGCCGCCGCCCACGTGGCGGTGCGCCGACTGCTCGGACGGTACACGGCCACCCTGCCCCAGGACGTCCGCTTCATGCGCGAGCCCTGCCCGGGCTGCGGCGAGCCGCACGGCCGTCCCGCCCTGTCCCCGCCGCCCCCGCCGCTGCACTACTCCCTCTCGCACAGCGGGGGAGTGGCCATGGTCGGCGTCGGCACCACGCCGCTCGGCGTTGACGTGGAGAAACTCCCCGGCGCCGAGACGGTGGACATCTGCTCCAAGGCGCTGCACCCCGACGAGCAGCTGGAGATAGCCGAGGCCGAGCAGGGCGAGGAGCGCCGGCAGCTGTTCGGCCAGATCTGGACGCGCAAGGAAGCGTTTCTCAAGGGACTCGGTACAGGGTTGAGCCGATCGCCCGCCGAGGACTACCTCGGCACCGACCACGGCCGCCACCCGGACGGCTGGACCATGGTCGGCGTTCCGGCCGACTCAACCCACGCCGCCGCGGTGGCGGTGGCGGGGCCGGCTCCCAAGGTGGTCGACGTCAGGTGGGTGCCCGACACCTGGCTGGCCGCGGGCAACACCGTGTGCGGCGCCGCCGCCCCCGGACCGCACCACACGGTCCTCGCCAGTTGAACCGCAAGTAAGGACGTGACCGGATGACCACCGCCTTCGTCTTCCCCGGCCAGGGCTCCGAATGCGCCGGCATGGGCAGGGAGCTGCTCGCCCTGCGGCCCGACCTCGCCGACACCTACTACCGCACCGCCGACGACCTGCTCGGGTTCCCGCTGACCCGGCTCTGCCTGGACGGGTCCCCCCGGGACCTGGAGGACCCGGCGGTGGCGCAGCCGGCGATCTTCCTGACGAGCCTGGCCGTACTGGAGGTGCTGCGCGGCGAGGGCCTGCGGCCGGACGCCGTGGCCGGGCACAGCCTGGGCGAGTACGCGGCGCTGGTGGCCGCCGGCGTCCTGGAGTGGACCGAGGCGCTGTGGCTGGTCCGGCTCCGCAGCGAGCTCGTCGCGACGGTCGGGGACCGCATCGGCAGCGCCACGGCGGCGGTCATCGGCCTGGCCCGCACCGACCTGGCCCGGATGTGCGCCGAGGCCCGGGCGGCCACCGGCCAGGTGGTCGAGGTGGCGGGGGACAACGAGCCCCGCCAGACCGTGGTGTCCGGCCAGGCCGGGGCGGTGGCCCACGCCGCCGACGCCGCCCGGGCGGCCGGGGCACGGGTGGAGTGGCTGCGCACCGGCGGCCCGTTCCACTCCAGCCTGCTGGGCGAGGCCGAGACGGAGTTCACCGAGACGCTGATCGCGACGGAGTTCCGCGATCCGGCCGTGCCGCTGGTCTCCGGCGTCACCGGCGGGTGGGTGACGTCGGCCACCGACGCCGTCGTCGCCCTGCGCGGCCAGCTCACCAGCCCGGTGCGGTGGACCGAGGCGGTCGGGACGCTCGCGGCCTCCGGCGCCGACCGGTTCGTGGAGGTGGGACCGGGCCGGGTGCTCGGCGGGCTGGTCCGGCGGATCCTGCCGGGCGTCCGGGTCCACTCCACGGACACCGCGGACCGGCTGGCCGGGGCCGTGCACGCCTTCACCGGCACCGCAGTCTGACCATCGACCCCCACAGAAAGGGTGCACGACATGCCCCGAGCGGAGGACACGATCCGGTCCCGGATCGACGAACTCAACGGGATCAAGGAGTCCGCGCGCAACGGTGACCAGGGCGCGACCGAACGCCAGCACGCCAAGGGCAAACTGACCGCGCACGAGCGGATCGCGCTCCTGCTGGACAAGGGGTCCTTCACCGAGGTGGAGCCCCTGCGCCGGCACCGGGCGACCGGTTTCGGCCTGGAGGCGAAGAAGCCCTACAGCGACGGTGTCGTCACCGGCTGGGGCACGGTCGAGGGCCGGACCGTCTTCGTCTACGCGCACGACTTCCGCATCTTCGGCGGCGCCCTCGGCGAGGCCCACGCCAGCAAGATCCACAAGGTGATGGACATGGCCGAGGCGGCCGGTGCCCCGCTGGTCTCCCTCAACGACGGCGCCGGCGCCCGCATCCAGGAGGGCGTCTCCGCCCTCGCCGGCTACGGCGGCATCTTCCAGCGCAACACCAGGGCCTCGGGGGTCATCCCGCAGATCTCGGTGATGCTCGGCCCGTGCGCCGGCGGAGCCGCGTACTCCCCGGCCCTGACGGACTTCGTCTTCATGGTCCGCGAGACCTCGCAGATGTTCATCACCGGCCCCGACGTGGTCAAGGCCGTCACCGGCGAGGAGATCAGCCAGAACGGGCTGGGCGGCGCGGACGTCCACTCCGCCACCTCGGGCGTCGCGCACTTCGCGTACGACGACGAGGAGACCTGCATCGCCGAGGTCCGCTACCTGCTGGCGCTGCTGCCCTCCAACAACCGGGAACTGGCCCCCGTGGAGCGCTCCGGCGACCCGGCCGACCGGCTCAACGAGGCGCTGCTCGACCTGGTGCCCCTCCAGCCCGGGCAGGCGTACGACATCCGCAAGGTCATCGAGGAGGTCGTGGACGACGGGGACCACTTCGAGGTGCACCCGGCCTGGGCGCCCAACCTCGTCTGCTCCCTGGCCCGCCTCGACGGGCACGTGGTGGGCATCGTCGCGAACAACCCGGCGGCCATGGCGGGCGTCCTGGACATCGAGGCCTCCGAGAAGGGTGCGCGGTTCGTCCAGTTCTGCGACGCCTTCAACATCCCGCTGGTGACGCTGGTCGACGTGCCCGGGTTCCTGCCGGGCGTGGACCAGGAGCACAACGGCATCATCCGGCGCGGGGCCAAGCTGCTGTACGCGTACTGCAACGCGACCGTGCCGCGCATCTCGCTGGTGCTGCGCAAGGCCTACGGCGGCGCGTACATCGTCATGGACTCCCGTTCGATCGGCGCCGACCTGGCGCTGGCCTGGCCCACCAACGAGATCGCCGTCATGGGCGCCGAGGGGGCGGCCAACGTGGTCTTCCGGCGCGAGATCGCCGCCGCCGAGGACCCCGAGGCCGTACGGGCGCAGCGGATCGCGGAGTACAAGGACGAGCTGATGCACCCCTACTACGCGGCCGAGCGCGGCCTGATCGACGACGTGATCGATCCCCGCGACACCCGTGCGGTCCTGATCCGCTCCCTGGACATGCTCCGCGCCAAGCACGCCGACCTGCCCGCCCGCAAGCACGGGAACCCGCCGCAGTGAGCACCGGCGGCGCCCCGCGAGACGAGGAGAGTCCTGTGGAGACCACGGAGCCCGGCCACCTCATCCGTGTGGTGAAGGGAAAGCCCGACGCCGAGGAACTGGCGGCGCTGACCGCCGTCGTACTCGCCCGGGCGGCGGCGTACGAGGGCGAGCACGGCGGCACGGCCGGGGGCGGGCCCGTCCTCGCGGGCTGGCGCCGTCCCGAGCGCATGCGCGGCTTCCTCGGTCCGCGCACCTGGCGCGACAACTCCGCCGAGGCGCGGTCCGCCTGACGGCGTCCGCTTCCTCCCACCTCCCACCCTCTTTCCTTCTTTCCAAGGAGAAACGACATGTCGGACCTCGTCCTCGGACGGACGCTCTTCGAGGAGGCGGTATGAGGCTGCTGGTCACCGGCGGCGCCGGCTTCATCGGCTCGCACTTCGTCCGGACCGTCCTCGACGGCGGATACCCGGGCCACGAGGAGGACCGGGTCACCGTCCTCGACAAGCTCACCTACGCGGGCAACCGGGAGAACCTCCCGGCCGTCCACCCCCGGCTGGACTTCGTCCACGGCGACATCTGCGACGAGGCACTGCTGCGCGAGCTGCTGCCCGGCCACGACGCGGTGGTGCACTTCGCGGCCGAGTCGCACGTCGACCGCTCCGTCCACTCGGCGGCCGAGTTCGTCCGCACCAACGTCGGCGGCACCCAGACCCTGCTGGACGCCGCTCTGGCCACCGGGGTCGGGCGCGTGGTCCACGTCTCCACCGACGAGGTCTACGGCTCCATAGCCGAGGGCGCCTGGACCGAGGAGTGGCCGCTCCAGCCGAACTCCCCGTACGCCGCGTCCAAGGCCTCCTCCGACCTCATCGCGCGCTCCTACTGGCGCACGCACGGGCTCGACGTCTCCATCACCCGCTGCTCCAACAACTACGGGCCCTACCAGCACCCCGAGAAGCTGATCCCGCTCTTCGTCACCAACCTGCTGGAGGGCCGGCAGGTCCCGCTGTACGGCGACGGGCGCAACATCCGGGAGTGGCTGCACGTCGACGACCACTGCCGGGCCATCGCCCTGGTCCTGGACCGGGGCCGGGCCGGCGAGGTCTACAACATCGGCGGCGGCAACGAGCAGACCAACCTGCACATCACCGAGCGGCTGCTCGCCCTGTGCGGCGCCGACGCCTCCGCGGTTCGCCGGGTGGCCGACCGCAAGGGCCACGACCTGCGCTACGCCCTCGACGAGACCAAGATCCGCGAGGAGCTGGGGTACGCGCCGCGCGTCCCCTTCGAGCAGGGCCTCGCCGACACCGTCGCCTGGTACCGCGACAACCCCGGCTGGTGGAAGTCCGTCAAGCACCGCACCGACAACTCCGGCCCCGAGGGCCGTGAAGGGATCCCGTCATGAACGTCCACAAGGGACTCATCCTCGATGAGACCGCGAAGTTCCACCAGGACACCCAGAACGACGGGCCCTTCGTTCCCGGCACCACGGAGATCTGGCCGGCCGGCGCGGTCCTCGACGAGCGCGACCGCGCCGCCCTGGTCGAAGCGGCCCTGGAGATGCGGATCGCCGCCGGACCCAGCTCGCGCAGGTTCGAATCGCGGTTCGCCCGCAAGCTGGGGCACCGCAAGGCCCATCTGACCAACTCCGGTTCCTCCGCGAACCTGCTGGCCATGACGGCCTTCACCTCGCACCTGCTGGAGGACCGGCGCCTCCAGCGCGGCGACGAGGTCATCACGGTCGCGGCGGGCTTCCCCACCACCGTCAACCCGATCATCCAGAACGGCCTCGTACCCGTCTTCGTCGACGTCGAGCTGGGCACCTACAACACCACCGCCGACCGGGTGGCGGCCGCCATCGGCCCCAAGACCCGCGCCATCATGATCGCCCACGCCCTCGGCAACCCCTTCGAGGTCGCCGAGATCGCGCAGCTCGCGCAGGAGCACGACCTGTTCCTGATCGAGGACAACTGCGACGCCGTCGGCTCCACCTACGACGGGCAGCTCACGGGCACCTTCGGCGACATCACCACGGTCAGCTTCTACCCGGCCCACCACCTCACCATGGGCGAGGGCGGCTGCGTCCTGACCTCCAACCTGGCGCTCGCGCGGATCGTGGAATCGCTGCGCGACTGGGGCCGGGACTGCTGGTGCGAGCCGGGCGAGACCAACAAGTGCCTCAAGCGCTTCAAGTACCAGATGGGCACCCTCCCCGAGGGCTACGACCACAAGTACATCTTCTCCCACGTGGGCTACAACCTGAAGGCGACCGACATCCAGGCGGCCCTGGGCCTCACCCAGCTCGACAAGCTCGACGACTTCTGCGACGCCCGCCGCCGCAACTGGCGCCGGCTGCGCGACGGCCTCGAGGGCGTACCGCACCTGATCCTGCCGGAGGCCACCCCGCGCAGCGACCCGAGCTGGTTCGGGTTCGCGATCACCGTGGACCCCGAGGCGCCCTACACCAGGGCCGCCCTCGTGGACTTCCTGGAGGACCGCAAGATCGGCACGCGGCGGCTGTTCGCCGGGAACCTGACCCGGCACCCGGCGTACATCGACCAGCCGCACCGCATCGTCGGCGACCTCACCAACAGCGACATCATCACCGACCAGACCTTCTGGATCGGGGTGTACCCGGCGCTCACCGACGAGATGCTCGACTACGTCATCGCGTCCGTCAAGGAGTTCGTGGGAGGCCGCTCGTGACGGCTCCCACCGTCTCCCCCGCCCCCGTCGCACCCGCGCTGCGGCCCCGCCGCGACGCGGAACTCCCCTCCCGCTTCGCCCGGTCGGCCGCCGCCCGCACCGGCCTGGTGCGCGACACCGCGGACGTCCACTCCTGGCTGGAGGAACGCCGCCGGGCACACCGCTTCCGGGTGGACCGCATCCCCTTCACGGAGCTGGACGGCTGGTCCTTCGACCCGCGGACGGGCAACCTGGGACACCGCAGCGGGAAGTTCTTCACCGTCGAGGGCCTGCGGGTGGTCACCTCCACCGACGGCCGCGAGCAGCGGTGGCACCAGCCGATCATCCGCCAGCCCGAGGTCGGCATCCTCGGCATCCTGGTCAAGGAGTTCGACGGCGTCCTGCACTTCCTGATGCAGGCCAAGATGGAGCCGGGCAACCGCAACCTGCTCCAGGTGTCGCCGACCGTGCAGGCCACCCGCAGCAACTACACCAAGGCCCACAAGGGCGCCGACGTGCGCTACGTCGAGTACTTCACCGATCCCCGCCGCGGCCGGGTCCTCGCCGACGTCCTCCAGTCCGAGCACGGCTCGTGGTTCTTCCGCAAGAGCAACCGCAACATGCTCGTCGAGGCCATCGGAGACGTACCGGAGCACGACGACTTCCGCTGGCTCACCCTCGGCCAGATCGGTGAGCTGCTGCTCCAGGACAACGTCATCAACATGGACGCGCGGACCGTGCTGGCCTGCGCCCCCTTCCCCGACGCCGAGGGCGTGAGCCTCCACTCCGACACCGCGCTGCGGTCCTGGTTCACCGCCGAGCGTGCCCGGCACGACGTCAGCGCCGAACGCGTCCCGCTCGCCGGCCTGCCCGGCTGGGTGCGGGGCGAGCACTCCATCGACCACGAGGAGGGACGCTACTTCGGCGTCGTCGCGGTCGGCGTGCACGCGGGCAGCCGTGAGGTCGCCAGCTGGACGCAGCCCCTGTTCGAACCGAAGGGCGAGGGCGTCACCGCGTTCCTGACGCGCAGGATCGGCGGAGTTCCGCACCTGCTCGTCCACGCCCGTGTCGAGGGCGGCTTCCTCGACACGGTGGAGCTCGGGCCCACGGTGCAGTACACCCCCTCGAACTACGCGTACCTGCCGCCGGCCGAACGGCCCCGCTTCCTCGACCTGGTCCTCGGCGCCGACCCGGCACGGATCCGCTACGAGGCCCTGCACTCCGAGGAGGGCGGCCGGTTCCTGAACGCCGAGAGCCGCTACCTGTTCGTCGACACCGACGAGGACCAGGCCCCGCTCGAGGCGCCGCCGGGCTACCTGTGGGCCACCACGGGTCAGCTCACCGCCCTGCTGCGCCACAACCACTACCTCAACGTGCAGGCGCGCACACTGCTCTCCTGCCTGACCTCGGGAGCGGTGCGCCTCTGATGGACCCCGTCCGTATCGGCGTGCTCGGCTGCGCCGACATCGCCCGCCGCCGGATGCTGCCCGCTCTGCGCGCGGCCCCGGGGGCCCGGCTCGTCGCGGTCGCCAGCCGCGACGCCGCCAAAGCCGGCGCCACGGCCGCGGAGGCCGGCTGCGAGGCCGTCACCGGCTACGCGGCCCTGCTGGAGCGGGACGACATCGACGCCGTGTACGTCCCGCTCCCGGCCGCGCTGCACGCCGAATGGGTGGAGGCGGCGCTGCGCGCGGGCAAGCACGTCCTCGCCGAGAAGCCCCTCACCACCGACCTCGCCTCCACACGGCGGCTCATGGCCCTGGCCGAGGGGACCGGGCGGGTGCTGAGGGAGAACGTCATGTTCGTCCACCACTCCCAGCACGCCGCGGTACGGGGCCTCGTGGCCGACGGGGCGATCGGTGAACCGCGCTCCTTCCGGGCGGAGTTCTCCATCCCCCGGCTGCCCGACTCCGACATCCGCTATGACGCCGCGCTCGGCGGCGGCGCCCTGTGGGACACCGGCGTCTACCCCGTCCGCGCGGCCCTGCACTTCCTCGGGGACCGCCTCGAGGCCGAGGCCGCCGTACTGGTCCGGGGCGGCCCCGGCCGCGGCGTCGACACCAGCGGGACGGCGCTGCTGCGCACCCCCGAGGGGGTCTGCGCGCAGCTCGCCTTCGGCCTGGACCACGGCTACCGGTCCGCCTACGAGATCACCGGGAGCGAAGGGCGCATCACCGTCGACCGGGCCTTCACCCCGCCCGCCGGCCACCCGCCCCTGGTCCGGCTCGAACGCCGCACCGGCGCCGAGGAGATCGTCCTCGCCCCCGACGACCAGGTACTGGCCGCCGTCACCGCGTTCACCGCCGCCGTCCGCACGGGCACGGCAGCCCCGGACGGCCCGGCCCTGCGCCAGGCGGAGCTGGTGGAGGCGGTCCGCGGCGGCGCCCGCGTGCTCTGAACGCACCAGCGGTGGGGCGCCGGGTCCGCCCGGCGCCCCACGCCCATGAAGTCCGCCATCTGGAGAGGCCATGCCTTCGACCCATGACGACATCGCGGCCCTGCGCGACCAGATCCAGGTCCTGCGCGACCGTGCCGAACTACGCGAACTGTTCGACCGCTACATCACGGCCCTCGACACCCACGACGGGACCGGCGAGGACGAGAACGCCTTCGGCGCGCTCTTCACCGAGGACGCGACCTTCGCCTTCCCGATCGGCGTCTGCGCGGGCATCGAGGCCTTCGCCGCCTTCCAGCGCGAGGCCCGGCAGCGGTGGGCACGTACGCACCACCTGAGCACCAACCACTCCGTGGTCCTCGACGGCGACCGGGCCACCCTGCGGGCCCAGCAGCTCACCACCCACGTCCACCACGGGGCGGACGGACCCGAGGCCCGCTTCGACGTCGGCGGCTATTCGGAGGCCGGCGCCGTACGCACGGAGGCCGGCTGGCGGCTGAACCACGTCGCGTTCCACGTCGTATGGGACTCAGGGGTCCGCCTGCCCGAGCTCACCGGAGTCCAGCTGTGAGCACCCGGTGAACGCCGTGCAGATCGCCGGCTACTGGGTCCCCGCGCGGGACCCCGTACGCGCACACGCACACGAGTCGCTGCGGCTCCCCGCCCCGCCCCTGGCCACGCTGCTGCGCCGCCGGGCCGTCTGGGCCCTCGCCGTCGCCCGGAGACGGGCCGCGCGCCCCGGCCGCTGAACCCGTCCCTACCCAGGAGAGAACCCGCATGCCCTCCTCACCGTCCCCCGGCCCGCCTCCCGTCCGCCCCGTCATCCTCGAGGCGGACGGGATTCCGCTCTCCGGGCTGCTCGCCCTGCCCGCGCGGCCGGCGCCCCGGGCGCTCGTGGTGGCCCTGCACGGCGCGGGGATGAGCGCCGGCTACTTCGACAGCCGGGCCCGGCCCGGGCTCTCGCTGCTGGAGCTGGGCGCCTCGCTGGGCTACGCCGTACTCGCCCTGGACCGGCCCGGGTACGGGGCCTCGGCCGCCGTCCTGCCCGAGGGACAGGACCTCGCCGGGCAGACCGCGACCCTGCTCGCCGCCCTGGAGGGCTTCGCGCGCCGGCACGAGCTGGGCGCGGGCTGCTTCCTGGTGGCCCACTCGAACGGCGGTCGGCTCGCGCTGTCGGCCGCGGCCGCCGCGGCGGGCGACATCGCCCCGTTCGGCGTGGACGTCTCCGGCATCGGCCGGCGCTTCGCCGTCGAGCCCGGCCGGCTGCCCGGCCCCGACCTGCCGGGCGAATGGCGCCGGCACTGGGGGGCGCTGCGGTTCTACCCGCCGGACGCCTTCCGGCTCGGGCAGGGGCTGCTGCGGCCGGTGCCCGCCCGGGAGGCTCGGGAGACCCTGGACTGGCCGGAAATGTACCCCGCCGTGGCGGCCGGAGTACGGGTGCCCGTGCGCTTCACGTTCGCCGAACAGGAACTGTGGTGGAGACATGACGGGGAGGCCCTGGAGGAACTGCTGACTCCGCTGGTGGCGGCCTCCACAGAGGTGGCCCGGCAGGCCCATGCTGGGCACAACATCAGTCTGGGCTGGGCCGCCCGCTCCTACCACCTGAGGGTCCTGTCCCACCTGGAGGAATGCCTGCTCGCCCGCGGCGTGACGATTGGCCGGGCCGTGACGCCGCCTGACCGGGATCTGAAGAAGGTTGACGCATACGTGACATAGGGCCCGTTGACCCACGGACCGCGACCTACGAGCCTTTTGATGAGCATCCAGAGATGACCGGCGAAACCTTTCATACGGGACACCTCCGCACGGTTCCCGGCGGGTTTCGGATCATCTGCCTCATCCCACAAAAGGAACGCGCATGAGTGACGTGAAGGACCTGGTGCAGGTCGCCGGCATCATCGACGCCGAGGAGGCCAAGCTCCTGGCCGAGGAAGGCTGCGACTGGTTCGGCTTCCCGCTCCGCCTTCCGTCGGGCAAGGACGACATCTCCGAGGCCGCGGCCACGGAGATCATCGCGGGCCTGACCGCACCTCAGGAAGGCGTCCTCATCAGCTACATGACGGACGCCGACGAGATCAGCGCGTTCACCACGCAGCTCGGCGTCAAGGCCGTCCAGCTCCACGGCGACGTCGAGCCGGAGCAGCTGCGCAAGCTGAAGGCCAACCGACCGGACCTGTACGTGCTCAAGAGCCTGGTCGTGAAGGAGGACAACGCCGAGGAGCTCCTCCAGCTCGTCGACGAGGTCGCGGAGGTGGTGGACATGTTCATCACCGACACCTTCGACCCGGCGACCGGCGCCAAGGGCGCCACCGGTCTCACCCACGACTGGAACGTCAGCGCCGAACTCGTGCGCCGTTCGCCGAAGCCCCTCATGATGGCCGGCGGCCTGAACGCGGACAACGTCGCCGACGCGATCCGCTTCGTCAAGCCCGCCGCCGTCGACGCCCACACCGGCCTCGAAGGTTCCGACGGGCGCAAGGACCGGGCGAAGGTGGCGAAGTTCGTGGCGGAGTCGCGCAAGGCCTTCGCCGAGATCGCAGGCTCCTGACCTCGGCACCCGACCACACGGTTGCGGTATCCGGGCCCCCTGGGCCCCGGCTCGGCCGCAGCCCGTCTCCACGACCGACCAGGAACAGGTTTCCCATGGCGACCGGCCACCACAACGTCCACCCGCTGCCGCAGACCAACCAGCTCCGGGCCATGCACACGATCATCCGTGACCGCAGTGCGTCCCGCGCGGACTTCGTGTTCTACTCCAGGCGCATCATCCGCCTCCTGATCGAATCGGCGCTCGACCGGCTGCCGTTCGACCAGCACGATGCCGTCACGCCGGTCGGGGAGACGTACGACGGACTCAAGTTCGGCACCAAACTGTGTGCCGTACCCGTGATCCGGGCCGGTGACTCGATGCTCGACGAGCTGCGCCAGGTCATCCCCGACATCACCGTCGGCAAGGTGCTCATCCAGCGGAACAAGGTCACCAAGCTCCCGCACCTCTACTACAAGAACTTCCCCGAGGACATCGCCGACCGGCACATCCTCGCCCTGGAGCCGATGCTCGCCACCGGCGGCAGCGCCAACGCGGCCATCGACGTCCTCCTGGAGGCCGGCGTGCGCGAGGAGCGCATCGTCTTCGTCAACCTCCTCGCGGCGCCCGAGGGCATCGCGGCGGTCCACGCCAAGCACCCGGCCGTCACGATCGTCACCTCGTCGATCGAGGAACGCCTCAACGAGAACGCGTTCATGATCCCGGGCATCGGCGACTTCGGGGACCGCTACTTCGGCACGACCGACTCGGCAGCGGCCTGATGAGAAGCAGCCGAACGCTCGCGGACTCCGCGCTCACCGCGCTCGCCCCGGCGGTCTGGGGGTCCACCTACCTGGTGACCACGGAGTTACTGCCCGAGGGCAGGCCCCTGCTCGCCTCGCTGCTCCGTGCCCTGCCCGCCGGCCTCATCCTGGTGGCCATCGGCCGGACGCTGCCGAAGGGCATCTGGTGGTGGCGCGCCCTGGTGCTGGGCGTGCTGAACATCGGCGCCTTCTTCTACCTGCTCTTCGTGGCCGCCTACAACCTGCCGGGCGGCGTCGCGGCGCTGGTGATGGCGATCCAGCCGATGATCGTGCTGTTGCTCGGCGCCGTGCTGCTCAAGGAGAAGATCAGGCGGATCCACCTGGCCGCCTGCGCCCTGGGCACGGCCGGTGTGGCGCTGCTCGTCATCCAGCCGAACGCCGGGCTCAACGCCACCGGTGTCGTCGCGGGTCTGCTGGGCGCGCTCAGCATGGCCTCCGGCATCGTGCTGACCAAGCGCTGGGGACGCCCCGAAGGGGTGGGCCTGCTGCCCTTCACGGGCTGGCAGCTCACCGTCGGCGGCCTGGTCCTGCTGCCGGTCGCGCTGATCGGCGAGGGCCTGCCCGCCGAGATCACCGCCGAGAACCTCTGGGGCTTCGCCTACCTGGGCATCATCGGGGCCCTGGTCGCCTACGCGATCTGGTTCCGCGGTGTGCAGCGGCTGCCCGCCCTGGCGGTGTCCTTCCTGAGCTTCGCCTCGCCCCTGACGGCCACCCTCCTCGGCTACTTCGTCCTCGACCAGGCGCTCTCACCGCTCCAGATCGTCGGAGCGCTGACGGTGGTCGCGTCGGTGGTCCTGGCCCAGCCGAGGACGGGCAAGAAGGAGCCCGGGCCGGAGCCGGCCCGAGAGACCTCGCGGGAATCCGTCAGAACGTAACGCGACGGATCCCCGCCCACGACTCCCCGCCCGGCCCTGCCCCCCGGGACCAGGGCGGGGAGCGGTGGTGGCACACCGCGGCCTCCCCCGTCCGCGGTGTGCCACCCACCCCCAGACACCCAGACCGTGGAAGGACCGAGTCCGTGCCCCACATCCACATCAGGCACTACCCGAGGGACTTCACGGCCGAACAGCTCAGGGCGATCGACGAGGCGGTGACCGCCGCCGTGACACGGACCTTCGCCACCGGCGAGGACACCGTCTCGATCTCCCTGGAGCCGGTGGCACCCGAGGACTGGGACGCCCAGGTCCTCACCGAGATGGCGGCCCGCCGGGACCTCCTGGTCAAGCGGCCCGGCTACTGGAACGAGAGTTGAGAGACATCCCGATGAGCGCGAGCAGCGGCATCCCCGTCGTCTACACCGAGGAGGTCCGAGAGGCCCTCCACGAGGGCAAGGCCGTCGTCGCCCTCGAGAGCAACGTCATCACCCACGGCCTGCCCTACCCGGACAACGCCGCCACCGCCCGCAAGGTGGAGGACGCCGTACGGTCCGGGGGCGCCGTGCCGGCGACGATCTGCATCGAGGCCGGCGAGATCCGCGTCGGCATGTCGGACGCCGACATCGAGCGCTTCGCCTCCCTGCCGGGCATCCCCAAGGTGTCCAGCCGGGACCTGCCCGTCGTCCTGGCGCAGGGCGGCCCGGGAGCCACCACCGTGGCCTCCTCGGTCGTGGCGGCCGAGCTCGCGGGGATCCCGTTCTTCTCGTCCGCCGGCATCGGCGGCGTGCACCGGGGCGCCCAGGAGACCTGGGACGTGTCCTCGGACCTGATCCAGTTCACCCGCTCCAAGGTCGCCGTCGTCTGCGCGGGCGCCAAGATGATCCTGGACCTGGGCCTGACCCTGGAGTACCTGGAGACGCAGTGCGTCCCCGTCGTCGCCTACCGCTCGGACGACTTCCCCGCGTTCTACTGCCGTACGAGCGGCCACAAGGCCCCCCACCGCCTGGACGACGAGCAGGTCATCGCCCGTGCGATCGAGGCCCACTGGGCCCTCGGCAACAACAGCTCCTTCCTGATCACCACCCCGGTCAGGGAGGAGGACGCCATCGACTCCGCCGAGGTGGACACGGCCATCCGCGCCGCCGTCGCCGAGGCCACCCGGGACGGCGTTTCGGGCCAGGCCATCACCAAGTACCTGATGCGGGCGGTCGACGCCGCCACGGACGGCCGCTCCGCCAAGGCCAACATGGCCGTCCTCGCCTCCTGCGCCGAGGCCGCCGGCCGCCTGGCCGTCGCCCACTCCGCACACCTCGCGGAGCTCGCCGGCCGCTGAGCGCACACGAACCGCCCCCGCACCACGCGTTGACCTCAGTCTGGAGAGACACACACATGTCCGAGAAGCTGTTCGAGCCGGTCACTCTGGGGAAGCTGGCCCTGAGCAACCGAGTGGTCATGGCGCCCATGTCCCGCAACCGGGCCACCGGCGAGGGTCTGGCCACCGAACTGATGGCCACCTACTACGGTCAGCGTGCGGGGGCCGGCCTGATCATCACCGAGGGCATCCAGCCGTCGGTCACCGGTCAGGGCTTCGGCAACAGCCCGGGCCTGCACACCCGTGAGCAGGCCGATTCCTGGAAGCCGGTCACCGGGGCCGTGCACGGCCGCGGCGGTCTGATCGCCGCGCAGCTCATGCACTGCGGCCGCATCGGCCACCCCTCGCTGTACCCGAGCGGCCACCGGTCGGTCGCCCCGTCCGCCGTCACCGCGGCCGGCCAGGCCTACGGCCCCGAGGGTCCGCTGGACTACCCGGAGCCGCGCGCCCTGACGACCGGGGAGATCGCCGGGATCGTCGAGGAGTTCGCGGACTCCGCCGAGCTCGCGATCGAGGCGGGCTTCGACGCGGTGGAGATCCACGCGGGCAACGGCTTCCTGCTCCACCAGTTCCTGGCGGAGAACACCAACCGGCGCACCGACGAGTACGGCGGCTCCGTCGAGAACCGCGTCCGCTTCCCGGTCGAGGTGATCGAGGCGGTCTGCGAGCGCATCGGCGCCGACCGCGTCGGCGTGCGCATCTCGCCCTCGAACCCGTACAACGACATCGTGGAGGGCGACACCCACGCCGTCTACGAGGCGCTCCTCGCGGCCCTGCCGCCCCTCGCCTTCCTGCACGTCCTCGAGGGCGGCAACCGCGACCACATCGCGGACCTGCGCGCGCGGTGGAGCGGCGCGGTCATCCTGTGCCCCCACCCCGAGAACGGCGTCGTCGTCAACGCCCGGACCGCCACCGAGGCCGTGGAGGCCGGCCTGGCCGACGCCGTCGCCTTCGGCGCGTCCTTCATCGCCAACCCGGACCTGCCCGAGCGCATCCGCACCGGCGCCCCGCTGGCCGAGGCCGACCAGAGCACGTTCTACGGCGGCGACCACACCGGCTACACCGACTACCCGACGCTCGAAGGGGCCGGCGCCGCGTGAGCTCCCGACAGATGCTGCTCTTCTCGGGGCGCGCACACCCCGAGCTGGCCGAGGCCATCGCGGCCGAGCTGGGCACGACCCTGGTCCCGACGAAGGCGGTCGACTTCGCCAACGGCGAGATCTACATCCGCTACCACGCCTCCGTGCGCGGCGCGGACTGCTTCGTGATCCAGAGCCACACGGCCCCGATCAACAAGTCCATCATGGAACAGCTCATCATGGTCGACGCGTTGAAGCGGGCCTCGGCACGCAGCATCACGGTGATCCTGCCGTTCTACGGGTACGCCCGCCAGGACCGCAAGCACAGCGGCCGGGAACCCATCTCGGCCCGCCTGGTGGCGGACCTGCTCAAGACTTCCGGCGCGGACCGGATCCTGACGGTCGACCTGCACGCCGACCAGATCCAGGGCTTCTTCGACGGTCCGGTGGACCACCTGTTCGCCATGCCGGTCCTCGCGGACCACATCGGCTCCAAGGTGGACCGGGACGACCTCACCGTCGTCTCGCCCGACGCCGGCCGCGTGCGCGTGGCCGACGGCTGGTGCGACCGCCTCGGCGCTCCGCTGGCCATCGTCCACAAGCGGCGCGACAAGGACGTGGCCCACCAGGTCACGGCCCACGAGGTGGTCGGCGAGGTTCGCGACCGCGTCTGCGTCCTGGTCGACGACATGATCGACACCGGCGGCACGATCTGCGCCGCCGCCGACGCCCTGTTCGCGCAGGGTGCCCGGGACGTCATCGTGGCGGCCACGCACGGGGTGCTCTCCGGCCCCGCCGCGGACCGCCTGAAGAACTCGCGCGTCAGCGAGTTCGTCTTCACCGACACCCTTCCGGTGCCCGCAGCACTCGGCATCGACAAGGTGACCGTCCTTTCCATCGCCCCGCTCATCGCGGGTGCCACCAGGGAGGTGTTCGACAACGGGTCAGTAACCCGGCTCCTGCGGAGCCGGTGATCGCCCGGACGGGCGGCCCGGGGAGGGCCCGTCCGTCCGTAGGGGGAGGCGGCCGCACGCACCGCGCCGTTCCGGTCTTTCCGGGTGGTGAGGCTTTGCCCTTGCGCCCCTCAGTTCTTCGGTTTCATCCGGCCGAGCAGTCGTCTCGGCCACTGACGCCGCACCGCTTCCGCGGTGTCCGCCCCGCGCGGACACCGCCCCCACGTTGGCGGTGAGGCGTCGTCCACCGGGCTCGCTGCCTCGCGGAGCCCGGCCTGCGGGGGCGGCCGACGCGCCCGCTGCTCCACAAACGGAACTTAAGGAAGCGGGAAATGACTCTTCAGGAGACCAGCGTGCTCGAGCCCACCCTGCGCGGCACCAACACCTTGCCCGGCCTGCTCGCGGAACGCGTGGCCGAGCACCCCGACGCGGTCGCCGTCGCCTACCGGGAGGAGAAGCTCACCTTCCGTGAGCTGGCTTCCCGGAGCTCGGCCCTGGCCGAGTACCTGAGACACCTCGGTGTTTCCACCGACGACTGCGTCGGCCTCTTCGTCGAGCCTTCCATCGACCTGATGGTGGGTGCGTGGGGCATCCTCGGCGCCGGAGCCGCCTACCTGCCGCTGTCCCCGGAGTACCCCGAGGACCGGCTTCGCTACATGATCGAGAACAGCCAGGCGAAGATCATCCTGGCGCAGCAGCGCCTGGTGTCCCGCCTGCGCGAGCTGGCCCCGCAGGACGTCCGGGTCGTCACCCTGCGCGAGTCCGAGGCGTTCGTCCTCCCGGAGGGCCACGAGCTCCCGGCCGCCGAGGGCGCCCGGCCCGACTCCCTCGCGTACGTCATCTACACCTCCGGCAGCACGGGCAAGCCGAAGGGCGTGATGATCGAGCACGGCAGCATCGTCAGCCAGCTCGGCTGGCTGCGCGAGACCTACGCGATCGACCGCAGCAAGGTCGTCCTGCAGAAGACCCCGATGAGCTTCGACGCCGCCCAGTGGGAGATCCTCTCCCCGGCCAACGGTGCCACCGTCGTCATGGGCGCCCCGGGCGTCTACGCCGACCCCGAGGGCCTCATCGAGACCATCGTCAAGCACGGCGTGACCACCCTCCAGTGCGTCCCGACGCTGCTCCAGGGCCTGCTCGACACCGAGAAGTTCGGCGAGTGCGTCTCCCTCCAGCAGATCTTCAGCGGTGGCGAGGCCCTCTCCCGCCTGCTGGCGATCCAGACCACGCAGGAGATGCCGGGCCGGGCGCTGATCAACGTCTACGGCCCGACCGAGACCACCATCAACTCCTCCTCCTTCGTGGTGGACCCCGCCGACCTGGAAGAGGGACCGCAGTCCATCTCCATCGGCCGCCCGGTGCACGGCACCACGTACCACATCCTCGACAAGGAGACCCTGAAGCCGGTCGGCGTCGGGGAGATCGGCGAGCTGTACATCGGCGGCATCCAGCTGGCGCGCGGCTACCTGCACCGCCCCGACCTGACCGCCGAGCGCTTCCTCGAGATCCAGCTCGAGGAGGGCGCCGCGCCCACCCGCCTGTACAAGACGGGCGACCTGGGCCAGTGGAACCCGGACGGCACCGTGCAGTTCGCCGGCCGCGCCGACAACCAGGTCAAGCTGCGCGGCTACCGCGTCGAGCTGGACGAGATCTCCCTGGCGATCGAGAACCACGACTGGGTCCGCAACGCCGCCGTCATCGTCAAGAACGACGGCCGCACCGGCTTCCAGAACCTGATCGCCTGCGTCGAGCTGAGCGAGAAGGAAGCCGCCCTGATGGACCAGGGCAACCACGGCTCCCACCACGCGTCGAAGAAGAGCAAGCTCCAGGTCAAGGCGCAGCTGTCCAACCCGGGCCTGCGCGACGACGCCGAGCTGGCCGCCCGCCAGGCCTTCGACCTGGAGGGCTCCGCGCCCACCCCCGAGCAGCGCGCCCGGGTCTTCGCCCGCAAGACGTACCGCTTCTACGAGGGCGGCGCCGTCACCCAGGACGACCTGCTGAAGCTGCTCGGCGCCAAGGTCACCGCGGCCTACTCCCGCAAGGCGGCCGACCTGGCGCCGGCCGAACTGGGCCAGATCCTGCGCTGGTTCGGCCAGTACGTCAGCGAGGAGCGGCTGCTCCCGAAGTACGGCTACGCCTCCCCGGGCGCGCTGTACGCGACGCAGATGTACTTCGAGCTGGAGGGCGTCGGCGGGCTGCGGCCGGGCTACTACTACTACCAGCCGGTCCGTCACCAGCTCGTGCTGATCAGCGAGAAGGCCGCCACCGGCAAGCCGACCGCGCACATCCACTTCATCGGCAAGAAGAGCGGCATCGAGCCGGTCTACAAGAACAACATCCAGGAAGTCCTGGAGATCGAGACCGGCCACATCGTCGGCCTCTTCGAGCAGGTCCTGCCGGCCTACGGCCTGGACATCCAGGACCGCGCCTACGAGCCGGCCGTCCGCGAGCTGCTCGACGTCGCCGACGAGGACTACTACCTGGGTACCTTCGAGCTCGTCCCGAACGCGGGCGAGCGCGAGGACCACGCCGAGGTCTACGTCCAGACGCACGGCGGCAAGGTCGCCGGCCTGCCCGAGGGCCAGTACCGCTACGAGAACGGTGCGCTGAACCGTTTCTCCGACGACATCGTCCTCAAGAAGCACGTCATCGCGATCAACCAGTCGGTGTACCAGGCCGCCAGCTTCGGCATCAGCGTCTACAGCCGGGCGCCCGAGGAGTGGCTGCACTACATCACCCTCGGCAAGAAGCTCCAGCACCTGATGATGAACGGGCTGAACCTGGGCTTCATGTCCTCCGGTTACAGCTCCAAGACGGGCAACCCGCTGCCGGCCTCCCGCCGCATGGACGCCGTCCTCGCCGAGAACGGCGTCGAGGGCGGGCCGATGTACTTCTTCGTCGGCGGCCGCGTCAGCGACGAGCAGCTCGGCCACGAGGGCATGCGCGAGGACAGCGTCCACATGCGCGGTCCGGCGGAGCTGATCCGCGACGACCTCGTCAGCTTCCTCCCCGACTACATGATCCCCAACCGGGTCGTGGTCTTCGAGCGGCTGCCGCTGTCGGCCAACGGCAAGATCGACGTGAAGGCGCTGGCCGTCTCCGACCAGGTCAACGCCGAGCTGGTGGAGCGTCCCTTCGTCGCCCCGCGCACCGAGACCGAGAAGGAGATCGCGGAGATCTGGGGCAAGGCCCTGCGCCGCGAGAGCGTCTCGGTCCAGGACGACTTCTTCGAGTCGGGCGGCAACTCGCTGATCGCCGTCGGCCTGGTCCGCGAGCTCAATTCGCGCCTGGGCGTCTCCCTGCCGCTGCAGACCGTCCTGGAGTCCCCGACGGTCGAGAAGCTCGCCCGCCGCCTCGAGCGCGAGGTCGCCCAGGAGTCCTCGCGCCTGGTGCGCCTGCACGCGGAGACCGGCAAGCAGAAGCCGGTGCTGTGCTGGCCGGGCCTGGGCGGCTACCCGATGAACCTGCGCACCCTGGCCGGCGAGATCGGTCTCGGCCGCTCGTTCTACGGCGTCCAGTCGTACGGCATCAACGAGGGCGAGACCCCGTACGAGACCATCGTCGAGATGGCCAAGGCGGACATCGAGGCCATCAAGGAGCTCCAGCCGACCGGCCCCTACACCCTGTGGGGCTACTCCTTCGGCGCCCGCGTGGCCTTCGAGACGGCCTACCAGCTGGAGCAGGCGGGCGAGAAGGTCGACAACCTCTTCCTGATCGCCCCGGGCTCGCCGAAGGTGCGCGCCGAGAACGGCAAGGTGTGGGGCCGCGAGGCGTCCTTCGCCAACCGCGCCTACACGACGATCCTCTTCTCGGTGTTCACCGGCACCATCTCCGGCCCGGACCTGGAGAAGTGCCTGGAGACCGTGACGGACGAGGCGTCCTTCGCCGAGTTCATCAGCGAGCTCAAGGGCATCGACGTCGACCTCGCCAAGCGGATCATCTCGGTCGTGGGCCAGACCTACGAATTCGAGTACTCGTTCCGCGAGCTGGCCGAGCGCACCCTCCAGGCGCCGATCAGCATCTTCAAGGCCGAGGGCGACGACTACTCGTTCCTCGAGAACAGCAGCGGCTACTCGGCCGAGCCGCCGACGGTCATCGACCTCGACGCCGACCACTACAGCCTGCTGCGCGAGGACATCGGCGAGCTGGTCAAGCACATCCGGTACCTGCTCGGCGAGTAGGAACAGGTGATTTCGGAAAACAGGTAGTCCGCACAAAGGCGGCCGCCCTGCCGGATTTCTCCGGCAGGGCGGCCGCCTTTTTTGCTTTCCTGGCTCAGGTTCCGCGAATCCGGGGAAAGGCGGCGTAATTCTGACGCAAGTTGACGGCGCCCTGACATTCGGTTGGTTGACGTGCGTCGGAGACCTGGAAGAGACTTCTTATAACTCAGGCGGACTGCCTATCGCATTCCAAACTCCGTCGATGACCGTTCGGAAATTGCCGCTGTCTTGCTGACGAGGAGCTACCATCCATGCGTTTCAATCTCATTGGACCCTTTGAGATCGTCACGGACGACGGCAGGGCCTACCGCCCGGGAACCCCCAAGGTCTGCCAGACGTTGGCCCTGCTGCTCACGAGACCCAACGAAATCGTGACGGCCGACGCGCTCATACGGGAACTGTGGGGCGAAAAACCGCCGCGCAGCGCCGTGACGACGCTGCAGACGTACATCTACCACGCACGCCGGATGTTCGTGAACGAACGGCTGGTACCGGCGGACCGCCCACTGATCATCACCAGCCCGCCCGGTTATGCGATCCGTGTCGACGATTCCGAGACGGACATCCGGATATTCGAGGGGCTCGTCTCCCAGGCGCGCGGCGAGCTGCGCCAGGGAGACCCGCTCACCGCGCTGCGGACCGTGCGCGAGGCGCTCGACCTCTGGCGCGGGCCGGCCCTGTCGAACTTCCCCGCGGGCGACCTGCTCGCCGGGCACATCGTGCACCTGGAGGAGCTGCGCATCCGGGCGTTCGAGATCCGCATCGCCTGTGAGGAGCAGCTCGGCTGGCACCGCGAGTCCATTCCGGAGCTGCGGAAGCTGATCAACCAGTACCCGCTCAACGAGTGGTTCCACAGCCAGCTCATCGGCGCCCTCGGCGCGGCGGGCCGACGCGCCGAAGCCCTCCAGGCCTACCAGGACGTACGCCGGCTGCTCGCCGACGAACTGGGCCTGGAGCCCTCCCTGGAGCTCAAGCAGCTTCAGGCCCGCCTCCTCAGCCCCGTCCCGCAGGCCTCGCCCCCCGCCGCCCGGGTCCCCGCCGAGGACGGCGCCGCCGGCAGGCCGCGCACGGCCGCCCCGTCGGGCGCCTGACGTCCCCGGACACGGAAGAGTCCCGGTACGGCCTGTGGGCCGTACCGGGACTCTTCCGTGCCGCGCGGGTCACGCCCCCGCGCGGGTCACGCCCGGTCGTTCACCTCGGCGAGGGAGCGCAGGATCGCCGTCTGCTTGGCGTCCCGCTCCCGCACGTGCTCCTCGTACGTCTTCGAACCGTACGCCGCCTCCGCCTGCTCGATGAGCGAGCGTATGGTCTCGTCGTCCATCGGGGGACGGCCGAGCCCCTCCCAGCCGCGCTCCAGGTTGGAGCCGAGCGTGCCCAGCCACTTGCGCAGGCCGCCCTGGCCGCCGCCCAGGTGGAAGGCGAGGAACGGCCCCACGGTGGCCCAGCGCAGCCCGATGGAGTGGGTGACCACCTGGTCGAGCTCCTCCAGCGTGACGACGCCCTCGCGCACCAGGTGCACCGACTCGCGCAGCAGCGCCGACTGGAGCCGGTTGGCGGCGAACGCCATGATCGGCTTGTGCAGGACGACCGGCTTGCGGCTGACCGACGTGAAGAAGGCGACGGCCTCCTCCACCGCCCGCGCGGAGGTGCGCTCGCCGGCCACGACCTCCACCAGCGGCACCACGTGCGGCGGGTTGAAGGGGTGCCCCACGACCAGCCGGCTGGAGTCGGCCATCCGGGCGCCCATGTCGTCCGGGTTCAGGGTGGAGGTGGACGACAGGAGCAGCGCGGAGGCCGGGGCCGCCTTGCCGATCCGCTCGTACAGCTCCTGCTTCAGCTCCAGGTTCTCGGGAGCGTTCTCGACGATGACGTCGGCGTCCGCCACCGCCCGTTCCAGGTCCGGTTCGAAACTGAGCCGCTCGGCGAAGCCGGCCGGGTCCGCGCTGCCCTCCGGCAGGTACGGACCGAACAGCTCCAGGCCCTCGGCCACGATCCGCGGGGCGTCCTCGCGCCGGCTGTTGACCCGTACGTTGAGACCGTGGCCCAGGAACAGGGCGATCCAGCCCAGCCCGATCGTTCCCGCACCGATGACCGTGACGACGCGCTTGTCCTGGCTCACGCGCCCGCCCCCAGCTTCGGGATGACCTGCTCGGCCATCAGCCGCATCGTGGTGGCCGCGTCCTCGAAGGACAGGTGGCCCGAGTGCACGCCGAGGCTGATGGTGATGTCGTCACCGAACCACTCGGAGATCTGCTCGAGCTGCGCCCGTACCTGGTCGGGGGCACCGATGAGCAGCTTCTGCTGCTCCATCTTGCTCTCGAAGTGGGAGGTCCTGGTGGCCTCCACCAGCTTCTCGTAGCCCGGATAGGCCTCGGAACGGGTGGTGCCCCACGACGCGACGGCGTCCCGGATGGCCGCCGAGTTGCGGTCGTCGTCGAGACGGCCCTTGACGCGGGCCTCCTCGCCGTCCTCGGAGACCACGCAGGGGTAGCTGAAGTGGATCTGCTCGGTGCCCGCCGCACGACCGGAGGCGGCCCACTCGGCGCGGTAGAGCGCCAGTCGGCTCTGCAGCTCCTCGGTGGACATGACGTTCGGCACGGTCTGCAGGTTGTGGCCGTTGCGGCCCGCCTCGGCACAGGACTCGGCGCTGCGCGCGGTGGTCACGAACACCGGCGGGTGCGGGGCCTGCACCGGCCGCGGCAGCAGCGTGACCGGGCCGAACTGGTGGAACCGGCCGTCGAAGACC
Source organism: Streptomyces sp. NPDC034043 (assembly GCF_055575675.1). NCBI lineage: Bacteria > Bacillati > Actinomycetota > Actinomycetes > Kitasatosporales > Streptomycetaceae > Streptomyces > Streptomyces sp. NPDC034043. The sequence continues at coordinate 63,085 of NZ_JBVISF010000019.1, read as the reverse complement.
ACGTCCTCCTCGGTCCACAGCCGCTTGATGGCCTCGACGCCCTCGACGAAACGGTCCTTCGACTCGTCGATGTCGATGCCGAACGCCTTGAACTCGTCCGGCAGGAACGCCCGCCCGAACGCGGCGTCGACACGGCCGTTCGAGATGTTGTCCAGCATCGCCAGCTTGCCGGCCAGCTTCACCGGGTGCTGGAAGGCGGGAATGGTGGCACTGGTCCCCAGCCGCACGCGCTTGGTACGGCCCGCCGCGGCGGCGAGGAAGGTGACCGGGTCGGGGCTGTAGCCCCCGTACGAGAAGAAGTAGTGCTCCACCATCTTCACGTGGTCGAAGCCCAGCTCCTCCGCGAGGTCGACGAGGCGCAGCGCCTCGTCGAAGTACTGCTGGGCGGACTTGTCGGCGGGGCCGACAGTGGGAAAGAAGACGATCCCGAATTTCACGAAAGCTCCTCAGCCTCGTCAGTCGCGGCCGGAGCCGTCGTGGTGGAGGTCCCGCTCGGCGACCTTCCAGGTGCCGTCGACGAGGACCAGGCGGTCGTGGCACACGACACTGGCGAAGATGTCGAGCTCGCCGCCGGTCCTCGTACGCATCGCCAGCGCGTAACTGCGGGCGTGCAGAGAGCCGTCCGCCTGCGGGCGCACGTCGAGCATCCCCAGCCAGTGCCGGAAGTCGATCTTGTCGGCCTCGAGCCGCTTCTTGCGGGCCCGGGAGGAGTCCCGGATGGCGACGCGGCCGCGCAGGGGCTCGTCCAGACGGCTCGCCTCCTGGAAGACGGCGTCCTCGGTGAACGTCTCCGCCCACGCGTCGGGGAAGCCGTCGTCGAGGAGACCCATTTGCCGGGCGTAGAACTGCTGCACCTGCGTGTAGAGCTCGGCGGAGACGAAGGGCTCCGCCGCGGTGCGCGGGGTGCTGGGGGTGGAGTCGCTCATACGAGCTGCCTTTCCTGGATCAGCCGGCGTGCCGGCATCGCTTGCGTCGTCGTCTGGGTCATGGGGCGCCGAGCCCGGCGGTGGAGGACAACAGCCGCGACCCGTAGGCGCCGGCGGCCGGATCGAACCGCAGCGCCACATGGCTCGCGAGGCTGTGCACGTCGCGCCAGATCCGCTGCATCGGGTGGGCGGCGAGCTGGCCGGAGCTGCCGGACGCGCGCAGCAGCCGCTCGACGACCTCCACCGACTGCTCGACGGCGTACGCGCAGTCGGCCGGGTTGCGCACCAGCTCGAGCGCCGTCGCCGTGGGAGCGTCGGCGACGCGGGCGGCACGCTCCAGCAGCAACTCGGCGGCATCGACGGCGATCACCGCGCGGGAGGCGGCCGTACGGAGCCCGAGGGCCTCCTCCTCCGCACCCGTCCGGCAGTCCTCGGCCCATACGCGCAGGGCGGCGCGGGCCGCGCCGAGCGCGGGGGCGCCGAAGAGCAGCCCGCTCAGCAGGCGCAGCGGGGCGGTGTGGCAGCGGGCGTCCGAACCGACGCTCCGGCCCTCGATCATGTCCTGCCGGGTGAAGCCCCGGTGGGCCGGCACGAACACGTTGTCGGCCACCAGGGTGTTGCTGCCGGTGCCGCGCATGCCGATCGAGCTCCAGGTGTCGGCCACCCGGTACTCCTGGCGGGGCAGCGCGAAGAACCACGGAACCTGCGCGCCGTCCTGCGGCACCAGCGCGCACACCAGGGCCCAGTCGGAGAAGCCGACCCCGCTCGTGAAGTCCCACTCCCCGGACACCCGCCAGCCGCCGGTGACCGCGGTGGCGGTGCCGCGCGGCATCAGCGCGCCCACCACGGCGGTGTCCGCGCCCTTGGCCCACAGCTCCTGCTGCCCCTCCTCCGGGAGGAAGGCGCCCATCCGGCCGGCACCGGCGATGACCGAGGCGCACCAGGCGGCCGAGGTGCAGCCCTGCGCGAGGGCGGAGACGGCGTGCAGCAGCTCGGTCGCGGTGCCGTCCCGCCCGCCCCAGCGGGCGGGCACGAAATGCCCGGCGAAGCCGGCGTCGACGATCCCGTCGGACACGGTGCGCGACAGCGCGCGATCGGCGTCGGCCCGCTCCGCGTACCGGACGGCCACGGAAGCCAACTCCTGTGCTCTGACATGCAGATCCGTGTCCGATGACGGGAAGCTCGGCATCAGTACCACTTTCCTCGCTCGTTCGTGGCGGCGCGCCATCCGGTGGCAACGGAGTCACCCTGGCGGCGGCGGATCCAGCGCCGCTGGAAAGGCGCTCGACGGCCGAGGCGGCGGACACCGTCCCGGCCCGCCTCGACCCGTCCTCGACCGGCGCCCGGCAGCCTTGGGCGGCCGCGGGCCCGTGCGGCCACGAAGCCGAGACGACATGAGGTGGCGAGCAGTGAAGGGAATCATCCTGGCCGGAGGCAGCGGAACCCGGCTGCACCCCATCACCCTGGGGGTGTCCAAGCAGCTGCTGCCCGTCTACGACAAGCCGATGATCTACTACCCGCTGTCGGTGCTGATGCTCGCCGGCATCCGCGACATCCTGATCATCTCGTCCCCCCGCGACCTGCCGCAGTTCCGCACGGTCCTCGGCGACGGCAGCGCACTCGGCCTCACCCTCTCCTACGCCGAGCAGGACGAGCCGCGCGGCCTCGCGGAGGCCTTCACCATCGGCGCGGACCACATCGGGGACGACTCCGTCGCCCTGGTCCTCGGCGACAACATCTTCCACGGCCCCGGTTTCGCCCGGCTGCTCCAGCAGTACATGCCGCACACCGAAGGCGCCCTGCTGTTCGGCTACCCGGTGCGCGACCCGGAGCGGTACGGAGTCGGCGAGGCCGACGAGGAAGGACGCCTGATCTCCCTGGAGGAGAAACCGGCCGAGCCCCGCTCCAACCGCGCCATCACGGGCCTGTACTTCTACGACAACGACGTGGTCTCCATCGCGCGCGCCCTGAAGCCCTCGCCCCGCGGCGAGCTGGAGATCACCGACGTCAACCTGGAGTACCTGGCCCGGGGCAAGGCGGGCCTGGTGGACCTCGGCCGCGGCTTCACCTGGCTGGACACCGGGACCCACGACTCACTGCTCGACGCGGGGCAGTACATCCAGACCCTGGAACGCCGCCAGGGCATGCGCATCGCCTGCGTCGAGGAAGTCGCGCTGCGCATGGGCTTCATCGACCCCGAGCAGTGCCACCGGCTCGGGACCCTCCTCGGGAAGTCCGGGTACGGGCGCTACGTCATGGAGGTCGCCGACTCGCTGCGCGACACCCCGCCCGAGAGGCGCTCCGGCTCACTGGCCCGGGCCTGAGACGCGGCCGGGGCCCGGCGGACGGTCATCGTCCACCGGGCCCCGGCCGTCCGCGCGGAGCGGTCAGCCCTCGTACGGGCGCGCCTCGCGGCCGTCCCGCAGGGTGACGCCCCACCAGGCCAGCTGGTCCAGGAGCACGGTGGCGGCCTTCGAGCTGCCGTCCTCGTCGTGCGGCCGGCCGTCCTCGCCGAACCGCTCCCACGCGTTGTGGAAGCTCACGGTGTCCCGCATGGTGACGGCGTGCAGCTCGGCGAAGACCTGCCGCAGCTGCTCCACGGCACGCAGGCCGCCCGCCATGCCGCCGTACGAGACGAAGCCGACCGGCTTGGCGCGCCAGCCGCTGTACACGTAGTCGACGGCCAGCTTCAGCGAAGCCGGGTAACCGTGGTTGTACTCCGGCGTGATGACGACGTACGCGTCGAGCCCCTCGATCCGGGAGGCCAGGGCGGGGGCCTCCCCGGGAGTGCCCAGCGGGTCGAGGTTCAGCTTCAGCTCCTCGACGAGCGCCGGCTCCGACAAGTCGATGACGTGGATCTCCATGTCATCGCGGCGGCCGGCCTCGGAGACGAACCAGTCCGTGACCTTGTCGGCGAAGCGGCCGGTGCGGACGCTGCCGACCAGAACGCCAACCTTGAGCGGGTTGCCGGACATCGTGGTACCTCATTTCGACAGGGAATACATCGGGAAGGGTGGTGCGGTGCGCCGCGGCCCGGGCCCCGCGTCAGAACGTAGAACCTCAAGCCGAGTCGAGGTCAAGCCGGTTCCGTGAGGAGCGGTCAGGCAGCCCCGTCACGCCGCAGGGTCCGTTCGCTGACCCGCCACCGGCCGTCCTCCTCGACCAGGCGGTCGCGGCACACCACGCTCGCCGTGATCCGCAGCTCCTCGCCGCGCACCGTGCGCGCGGTCAGCACGTACGCGCGCGCGTGCAGGCTGCCGTCCGGCTGCGGACGCACGTCGAGCATGCCGAGCCAGTGGCGCAGGTCGGTCTTCTCCCGGAGGAGCTTCTCGGCGTGCGCCCGGGCCGAGTCGGCACGCCCCGCCCGGCTGGTGACCGAGGGCGGGAAGACCGCGTCCTCGGTGAATGTGGCGGCCCATTCCTCGGCCCGCCCGTCGTCCATCATCGCCATCTGGCCGGCGTAGAACTGCTGGATCCGCGCGTACAGCTCCGCGGAGACGTAGTCCTCTCCGGCGGATGGCCGGGTCATGGGTTCGGTGCTCATCGGGACGCTTCCTCACAGGGGCGAACGCCGCCGCGGAAGCCCCCGCTCGGCGGCTCGGCGGCATGGGTGTCCCACGGTCCCCGGTACCGCTGGAGATCCGCTCGACCGGCGTACGACCGCGCCGCGCCGGCCCGCCACCGGGCGGGCCGGCGCGACGCGCTCCTCCGGCGGCCGGGGGTTCCGCGCGTGCACCACGTGCGGACGGACACGCCGGCAGCCGGCCCGGCGGGGCCGCCGCCCTCAGCCGGTCATCTCCCGCAGCCAGCCGTCCACGGTGTCCGCGACGGCGGCCGCGTCCGCGCCCAGCAGCGAGAAGTGGTCGCCGTCCACCTCCGCGAGGTGGTCCGCGTACTCCCAGCCGCCCACGGCCGAGGCCGCGGACGCCGAGGCGCGCACCAGCAGCGTCGGCGCCGCCGCCGGCTCGGGTGTCCAGTCGGCGAACACCCGCAGGTGACCGCCCATCGCGAGCAGCCGCGCGTCGTCGGGCAGCCCCGGCGGGCCGTCCGGGTCCAGCAGACGCTCCGTCAGCACCGCCAGGCCGTGCCGGTTCTCACCCCGCGCGTACGTGTCGAGGAGCACCACCGCCGCCGCCTCACGGCCGATCTCCAGCAGCTCCCGGGCCACCGCGTGCGCGACCCACCCGCCGGAGGAGTGTCCCAGCAGCACCGGCCGCGCGGTGCCCGCCGCCTCGGCCACCGCCTCCGCCTGCGCCCGTACCAGCGCCTGCCGGCCGCGCGGCAGCACCGCGTCACCCGCGAAGCCCGGGTGCGCGAGCACCGTCAGACCCCGCCGCCCGTCCAGGGCCGCCGCCAGCGCGAGGAACTCGTGCGGGCCCGACGCCGCGCCCAGCGAGGGGAACGCGAACAGCCCGGCCGCCCCCTCCCGCCCGGACGCCAGCCGCGCCGGAGCCGGCCAGCGTTCCACCCCGGACCGGGAGTCGTAGCCGGGCAGCAGCTCGGCCGCCGCCATCAGCAGTGCCGCGCCCTCGGCGGTACGGCCCTGCGCGTGCGCCCCGCGCAGCAGCCCCGCGAGCGTGCCTCCGGCGTCGGCGTCGGCCCCGGCGGACGGCCCGGCCCCGGCGGACGGCCCGGCCCCGGCGGACGGCTCGGGGCCGCCCGCCGCCGGGCCCTGCTCCGCGAGCAGCGCCGCGAGCCGCTCGCGCGGCGAAAGCCCGTCGCCCGCACCCCGGTTGGCGGCCCGGCGCGGCCGCTCGGCGACCAGGCTCCGCAGCAGCGCCGGCACCGGAGCCCCGGCGGCGCCCCGCGGGCCCGCCCCGGCGCGGGCGGCGACCAGGGTCAGGCTCCGCGCGAGCACGTGCCCCAGCAGGCCGGGGCCGTCCCCGGCCGGGGCCGCGAGCCCCGCCGGGAAGCCCTCGGCGTCCGCGCCCCAGCCCAGTACGGCGGCGGGCAGCCCGGCCGCGCGGCGGCGGGCGGCCAGGGCGGTGAGGAACGAGCCCAGCGCCGCGGCGTCCTCCGAACCGCCCGCGCCCAGCGCCGCCCCCACGGTGGTGACGAACGCCAGCGCGGCCGGGTGCCCCTCCAGGGCGAGCGCGGCATCGACCGAAGCCTCCAGCGAGGGCCCGTCCGGACCCGTCAGGTGCACGACCGCGGCCGCCTCCTCGCCGGGCCCGGCCAGCCGCACGCCGTGCGCCTCCACCAGGTGCCGGGCGCACTCCTCGGCGCGCGGCCCCTCGACGGCGCCGGTGAGCCGGGCCGCCGCCGGCACGCCGGCGCCCGTCCCGGGCACCACCGCCCCGGCCCGTACCAGGCGCCGCGCGTACGCGACACCGTCGCGCAGCGCCAGGTCCGGCTCGCCGCCGCCCAGCGCCCGCACCAGGGCCTCGCGGCTCGCGTCACCGCCGTCCACGTCCACCAGCACGATGCGGCCCGCTCCCGCACCGCCGAGCCACGCCTGCACCGAGCGCACGAAGCCGCGTACGGCCGCCCCGGCGAGATCGGCGACGCCCTCCCCGGGCAGCACCTCCTCGGCCCCGCCCGTGACCACGGCCAGCACCGAACCGGCCAGCCGCTCCTCCGCGAGCCAGGCACCGACCAGCTCCCGCACCTCGTTCACCGCCGCCGCCACACCCCCGCCGCGGTACTCCGCACCGGTGGCGGGCCGCGCGCGGCGGGCCAGGACCAGCTCCGGCAGCGGGCTCCCGTCCGCCGCCGCGGCCAGCAGACCGGGCAGCCCGCCGTACGCGGGTGCCCCGTCGCCGTCCGGCAGCGGGGACTCGCCGTCGCCGCCGCCCGGCACACCGAGCAGCGCCAGGCGCGGCCCCGCGCCCACCGGCTCGGGCGCCTCGGCCGCCCGCTCCCACACCACCGCCAGCGGGGTGACGGGCCGTCCGGGCCGCCCGCCCGGCGCCTCGGACAGGGTCACGGTCGCCGCGGCCACCGGCCCGCCCTCCGCGTCGGCCAGTTCCAGCGCCACCACCCCGGACGCGCCGCGCACGGCACGCACCCGCAGGGAGGCGGCCCCGGTCGCGTACAGGGCCGTACCGCTCCAGGCCGCCGCCGTCAGCGGGTTCCCCGCCTCGGCCGCCACGGGGTGCAGCGCCGCCTCCAGCAGCGCGGGGTGCAGGGCGTACGGCCGCCCGTGCAGCCCGGCCGGCAGTACGACCTCCGCGAGGAACTCCTCGCCCCGCCGCCAGGCCCGCTCCACCACCGGGTGCTCCTCGGCCTCCTCCAGCGGCTCGGCGTCCCGCGGCGGCCACGGGGCCGGGCCGAAGGACGGCGCCCGTCCCGGGGCCAGCACGGCCGTCAGGTGCCGTACCCACGGCTCCTCCGCGTCGGCGCCCTCGGCCCGCGAGGTCACCGTCAGCCGCCGCCGGCCCGCCCCGTCGGGGGCCTCCGCCAGCAGCTGGAGCCGGACGCCGCCCCGTCCGGGCAGGGTCAGGGCCGCCTCCGCGGCGGCCTCCTCGACCTCCGGGGCACCGACCGCGCCGCCCACCGCCAGCGCGGCCTCCACGAGCGCCTCCGCCGGGACACCCCCGGACGCGGCGAACTCGGGGTGGCTGTCCGCGCGGACGAGGCCCGTGAACAGGACGGCCCCCGCCCCGGGCAGGTCCAGGCGGAACGCGGCCAGCGGATGCCCCGTCGCCGTCATCCCGCAGGCGTCGGCCCCGCCCGCGCCGGGCGGGTCTGCGGGCCGGTACGGCCCCTGGCGCCCGGCCGGCGCCGGCCGCGTCCGGACGGACCCCGCGGCGGGGGCCCGCGCCGCCCGGGCGGCGGGGCCGTCGCCCGGCCGGCGGCGCCCGCGCGGGAAGGCGTACGTGGGCAGGCCGTACAGCGGTGTCCCGGCGGGGAGTCCGAGCGGCAGCCGGCCGAGGGCGCCGTGGGCGTACAGGCTCGCGGTCGCCGTGAGCAGGGCCCGGGGCTCGTCGCCCCGGCGGCAGAGGGCCGGCACCACGACGGCGGTGCCCTGGCCGGTGAGGCAGGACCGGGCCATGGCGGTGAGGGCGCCGTCGGGCCCCAGCTCCAGTACGGCGCCGGCGCCCTCGGCCTCCAGGGCGCGGACGGCGTCGTGGAAGCGGACGGTCTCGCGGGCGTGGCGGACCCAGTAGTCCGGGTGCGCGACCTCCTCGGTGACGATGCCGCCGGTGAGCGCGGACACGAAGGCGGTCCGGGGCCGCCGGAAGTCCAGGCCGGCGATGGCCCGCCGGAACTCCTCCAGCACCGGGTCCATCAGCGGCGAGTGGAAGGCGTGGCTGACCCGCAGCGCCTTGGACTTGACGTCCCGCTCGGCGAGCCGTCCGACGACGGCCCGGACCGCTTCGCGGGCACCGGAGACGACGACGTCCCGGGGCCCGTTGACGGCCGCGACGGCCGTCCCCGGGACCAGCAGCGGGGCGACCTCGTCCTCGCCCGTCCGGACGCAGACCATCGTCCCGTCCCCGGGCAGGGCCTCCATCAGCCGCCCGCGCGCGGTGACGAGCGCGGCCGCGTCCTCCAGGGACAGCACCCCGGACACGTGCGCGGCGGCGATCTCGCCGACGGAGTGCCCGCCGACGAACTTCGGTACGACCCCCCACGACTCGACGAGCCGGTAGAGCGCGACCTCGACGGCGAACAGGGCGGGCTGCGCGGTCCCGGTCCGGTTCAGGGCGTCGGCGTCGCCGCCGAAGACGGCCCGCCCGACCCCGCCGCCGAGCGCGGCGCACACCTCGTCGAAGGCGGCCGCGAAGACCGGGAAGGCCCGGTACAGCCCGAGGCCCATCCCGGGCCGCTGGCAGCCCTGGCCGGAGAAGAGGACGGCCAGGTCCCGCGGCTCCTTCGCGGTCCCCCGCACCAGGCCAGCGGCCCGGTGGTCCCGGGCGAGGGCGTCCAGTCCCCGCGCCAGCTCCTCCCGGTCCGCGGCGACGACCACCGCCCGGTGCTCGAACGCCGTACGGGTCGTGGCGAGCGCCCGGCTGAGGGCCCGCGGCGGTGCGTCCGGATGCTCGGCGAGCCAGCTCCGCAGCCGCCGGGCCTGGGCGCGCAGGTCCTCCGGGGTGGCGCCGGAGACGGTGTACGGCAGCGGGTGCGCGGGCTCCTCGCGTTCGCCGGGCTCGTCGGACTCGTCGGCCGGGGCGGTGCGCGGCGCCTCCTCCAGGACGACGTGGCAGTCGCAGCCCGCGACGAGCCGCCGACGGGACGTCCCGGCGCGTGGTCCCGGCGCCGGCGCGCCGCGGTCCCGGCCGAGGTCGATCAGCGTCCCGATCAAATCCGTGATGCCCAGCGCGCCGTACGGTTCGACGCACCGGACCCCGCGCGGGTCGACGCCGGCCCCCTCGCAGGCCCGGCGCAGCGCGTCCTCGCGGCTCTCGCGGTCCTTGCGGTCCTCGCGGCTCCGGGGGCCGGAGGCGGTCGGCGCCGCGCCCCCGGCGTCGTCGACGCCGCTGCCCGCGATGACGCCGAGCACCCGGTCGCCGTCGGCCAGGGCCCGGGCGAGGGGCTTGAGGACGAGGACACCGCCGCCCTCGCCGCGTACGGGCCCGCGGGTTCCGGACGCCGCGACGGCGCTCCCGGCGACCGGTTCGGGACCGAGCCCGCCGACGAGGGCGACGCCGGCCCCGCCGCCGCGCAGGCTCTCGCAGGCCAGGTGCACGGCCGCGAGCGAGGAGGCGCGGCCGGTGTACACGGTGACGCTCGGGCCGGTCAGGCCCAGCAGGTCGCCGGTGCGGCGGCCGATGGTCTCCGGGCCGTTCTGGTACGAGGGAGCGGTGTGCTCGTCGCGCACGGCGCCGACGAACACGCCGACGCGTTCGCCCCGCAGCGACCCCGGCACGATCCCGGCGTGTTCGAGGGCCTCCCAGCACAGCTCCAGCACCAGCCGCCGGCGCGGACCCATCGACGCGGCCTCGCGCGGGGAGATCCCGAAGAAGGCGGGGTCGAAGGCGCCGGCACCGTCGTCCGGCGGCCGCCACGCGGCGCCCGGCTCCGGGGCCCGCGGGATGCGGCAGGACAGGCCGACGACGGCGATCCGGCCGTCGGCGGGCACGGCGGCGTCCGCGAGGGGAACACGCGTGTCTTCAGCCATCGTCTTCTTCTCACCCATCCGTCCTGCCACGAGGTGATGCGGGAGAGATGCTGCTCACAGCGGGTGGAGGCGGACTCAAGAACGGCTGAATCCGGCCGCGCACCGGCGCGGAGCAGGACGAGGACTCGAGGAGCACTCGGCGCGCGGGCGAGGCGGAACCGGGCCCTGGGCGACATCTACCTCGCCCTCGCGGGCAAGCCGCGCCGTCACGGGGCCCGGCGCTCCGTCAGGCGACCGGCCCGCCCGCGTTGTGGATCAGCCGCTGGAGCACCTTCATCGTGGTGACGTAGTCCGCGTCGTCGATGCCCTCGTGGAGGGCGGCGCGGATCGCGGGGGCGTTGCGTCCGAGCTCGACCCGGGCCCGCTCCCCCTCCTCGGTGAGCCACAGCCGCTGTCCGGCGTCCCGGGTCAGCCAGCCGCGCTCAAGGAGCACTTCGGCCTCCGCGGCCAGATCGTCCTCGGGCCGGATGTAGGAGGCCATGGCCGCCCGCAGTTCCGGCAGGGTCATCCCCTCCCCGTCGGGGGAGATGTCGTTCGCCGACAGGTTGCGCAGGAGCCAGAACTGGGGCTGGGTGTAGCCCTTTTCGACCTGCCGGGCCCGGGTGAACGCGATGAGCGCCTCGTAGGCGAGACCGGTCCAGTACGCGGCGGGCTGCCCGGCGAGTTCGGTGTCGGTCATCTGCTGGGTCGTCATGGGGACCTCCTGAGTATCCCGGCGCGGATCCTGCATCCCGTGCAGGTCATGTCGGAAACATACGACCTCAAGTGCGGTTGAGGGCAAGCAGATGATCTTCCGGAAGGGAGGGACCTGGCTAGGCGTGCCCGCCGTGCAGGGTCAGGGCCCACGTCAGCAGCGCGAACGCCACCGTGCACAGGACCGTGCGCCACACGTTCGCGCGGACCCACCGCTCCTCGAACGCGCGGCGCACGGCGGCCGGATCGGTGATCCGGTCCACCGGTCCGGCCTGCTCCAGGGCGTTGTTGAGCGGGATGTTCACCCGGGCGGTGACGGCCATCGCGAGCACGTACGCGACGAACGCGCCGGCCAGCGGCAGCAGTGCGCGGCGTCCGTCACCCGGCAGGTGCAGGCCCAGGGCGAGCCCGGTGAAGAGCAGCGAGCCGACGTAGCCCAGCAGGAACCAGCCGTTGAGGATGGCCACGTTGATGCGCTGCATCGTCTCGACCGCCGTCCGGTCGGACGAGGCGCGCAGGCCGGGCATCACCGCCACCGAGAACCCGTAGAAGAGGCCGCCGACCAGGCCCGTCGTGATGGTCGCGGCGATCAGTGACACCAGCCGTGCCGTTTCCATGTGTCCCCCCGTACCCGTAGGTGCCGCGGGTGCGTGCCGTGCACCGCGGTGGCCGGATTCTCGCCGATCCCCGGCCGGTGCGCTGATGATCCGCGCCATTCCCGTCCCCGATCCCGAGAGCCCCGCGAGCCCCGGAAGCCCCCGGGGAGTGAGCGGGCGCGGCGTACGAGGGACGCTCGGGCGGGCCTCGGGGGCGGCGGCGTAGCCTGGGGGTCCGCCCGCCACCGACAGGGAGTTGCCGCGTGCTGACCGCGCTTGACGGGACGTACGGCGACCGCGAGGACGCCATCGGCGTCGCCGGCCGCACCGCCTCGTACGAGGAACTGCTCGGCGCGGCGAGGGCCGTGGCCGCCGACGTCGCCGGGGCCCCCGCCTTCGCCGTGACGGCGACCGCCTCCCTCGAAACCGTGGCGGCGGCCGTCGGCGGCCTCCTGGCCGGGGTGCCCTTCGTACCGCTGCCCCCCGACGCCGGCCCCGCCGAACGCGAGCACATCCTGCGGGACTCCGGCGCAGTCGAGACCGCCGTCGACTTCGCCCGGCGCTCCGCCGCCGCCCCGCCCCGCGGCGGCGGCCCCGAGGACCCCGCGCTGATCCTGTACACCTCCGGGACCACAGGGCCGCCCAAGGGCGTGGTCCTGACCGCCGACGCCCTCGCCGCCGACCTCGACGCCCTCGCCGAGGCCTGGCAGTGGAGCGCCGAGGACACCCTCGTGCACGGGCTCCCCCTGTTCCACGTGCACGGCCTGGTCCTCGGCGTCCTCGGCGCCCTGCGCACCGGCAGCCGCCTGGTGCACACCGGCCGCCCGGCCCCGCGGGCGTACGCCGAGGCCCGGGGCAGCCTGTACTTCGGGGTGCCGACCGTGTGGTCCCGCATCGCCGCCGAACCGGAGCACGCGGCCGCGCTGTCCGGGGCCCGTCTCCTCGTCTCCGGCAGCGCCGCCCTGCCCGCGCCCGTCTTCCGGGACCTGGAGCGCCTCACCGGCCACCGCCCCGTGGAGCGCTACGGGATGACCGAGACCCTGATCACCGTCAGCGGCCGCGCGGGCGGCGAGGTCCGGCCCGGCACCGTCGGCACCCCCCTGCCCGGCATCCGCACCCGGATCGCGGCCGAGCCGGGCGCCGAGATCGGCGAACTCCAGCTGACCGGGCCCACGCTGTTCTCCGGCTACCTGGGCCGCCCCGAGGCCACCGCGGCCGCGTACACCGAGGACGGGTGGTTCCGTACGGGCGACATCGCCGCCGTCGACCCGCGGGACGGGGTCCACCGCATCGTCGGCCGGGCCTCCATCGACATGATCAAGTCCGGTGGCTACCGCATCGGCGCGGGCGAGATCGAGAACGCCCTGCTGGACCACCCCAAGGTCGCCGAGGCGGCCGTCGTCGGAGTCCCGGACGCGGACCTCGGGCAGCGCGTCGTCGCCTTCGTCGTCGCCGAAGGGGTCACCGGACCCGAGCTCACCGACTTCGTCGCCGCGCACCTGTCGGTGCACAAGCGCCCGCGCGAGGTCCGCTTCGTCCCCGCGATCCCGCGCAACGCCATGGGCAAACCGCAGAAGAAGCTCCTCCTCACGGACCGGCCGGGGGAGGCCCTGTGAGCACCACCGCGCAGGGGAGCCCCTGGATCCGCCGCTTCCACCCGCCGACGGCGCCGCCGGGGAACGTACCGGTCCTCGTCGTCCTCCCGCACGCGGGCGGCAGCGCCTCCTTCTACTTCCCGCTCTCCCGCGACCTGGCCGCCCACGCCGAGGTGCTCACCGTCCAGTACCCCGGGCGCCAGGAGCGGCTGGGGGAGCCGATCCCGGACACCGTCGCCGGGCTCGCCGACGGGGTGGAACGGGCGCTCCTGCCGTGGCGCGACCGGCCCCTCGTCCTGTTCGGGCACAGCATGGGGGCGGTCCTCGCCTACGAGCTGGCGCGCCGGCTGGAGGCGGCCGGCGACACGCCGCGCGGCCTGATCGTCTCCGGGCGCCGCTCCCCGCTGATCGTGCGCGAGGAGGACCTCCACACGCGGGACGACGACACCCTCCTCGCCCGGGTGCGCTCCCTCTCCGGCACCGATCCGGCACTGCTGGCGGACCCGGAGTTCCGGGCGCTGGTCCTCCCGGCGCTGCGCAGCGATTACAAGGCCGTCGAGACCTGGCGGTACGAGCCGGGACCGCCGCTGCGCACTCCCGTCAGCGTGCTCTGCGGGGAGTCCGACCCGCGGGCGAGCGTGGCCGAGGCGATGGGCTGGCGGGCGCTGACGGGGGCGGCGTTCGGCTTCCGGAGCTTCCCCGGCGGGCACTTCTACCTGGCCGAGCAGCACGAGGCCGTGGTCCGGGCGGTGGCCGAGGACCTGGCGGCGTTCACGGCGCCGGGCTGACCCCGCAGCCGTGCACGGAGAGTGCCGGGCGGCGAGCGCGCGCGGGCGGTTCTGACGGCCCGCTGAGAGCCGTCTGACGGCCCGCTGACGGCCTTCTTGCCGTCCGGCCGGAGCGCCCGTGACCTGCTAGGCAGTGCCGGTGCCCGCCGGTACGTTGGCCCGTATGGACCAATCGGCTGGTGCCTCACGAACCGCAATCGACCGACGTGCCCTCGCGGCCGCCACCGTCACCGTCGTGATGTGGGCCTCCGCGTTCGTCTCCATCCGTGCCTCGGCGGAGCACTTCGGTCCCGGGGCGCTCGCGCTGGGCCGGCTCCTGACGGCTTCGCTCGCGCTGGGGGCCGTACTCCTCGTCAAGCGGGTGCCCCTGCCGCCGCGTCAGGCCTGGCCCGGGATCCTGGCCTCCGGGGTGCTGTGGTTCGGGCTGTACATGGTGGCGCTGAACTGGGGCGAGCAGGGGGTGGACGCCGGTACCGCCGCGATGGTCGTCAACATCGGGCCCATCGTCATCGCCCTGCTGAGCGGGTGGATGCTGAAGGAAGGGTTCCCGCCGATGCTGCTGGCCGGCATGGGCGTCTCCTTCGCCGGGGCGGTCGTCGTGGGGATGTCCACCTCGCAGGGCGGCGCCTCGTCGCTGACCGGTGTGCTGCTCTGCCTGGTCGCCGCCCTCGCCTACGGCGCCGGGGTGGTCTGGCAGAAGCCCGCCCTGCGGTACGCGAACCCGCTCCAGGTGACGACGTACGGCTGCTTCGTCGGCACGGTCTGCACCCTGCCCTTCGCCGGCCGGCTCCTGAGCCAGCTGCCCGAGGCGCCCCTGTCCGCCACCCTCAACATGGTCTACCTGGGCCTCTTCCCGACCGCCCTCGCCTTCACCACCTGGACGTACGCCCTCTCGAAGACCACCGCCGGGAAGATGGGCGCCACGACGTACGCGGTGCCCGCCGTGGTGATCCTCATCGCCTGGGCGCTGCTGGACGAGATCCCGGGCCCGCTGACCCTGCTCGGCGGGGCGATCTGCCTCGCGGGAGTCGCGGTCTCGCGCCGCCGGCCCCGGCGGGCGGCGCGGGCGGCCACGGCGGCGGGCACGACGACGGCGGCCACGGCCACGGCGGCGGGCACGACCACGGCGGCGGCCACGGCCACGACGGGCACGGCCACGGCGGCGGCGAAGTAGCGGGTCCGGCCGGGCGGGGCCGCGCGCCGCGCCCGGTCATCCGCGGGCGCGGAGGTAGGCGTCCAGTGCGGCGGCACCGGCCAGCAGGGCCCGGCCCCGGGCGGACAGCCGGCCGTGCCAGTCGTGCAGGGCGGCCTCCAGGGGCTCCACGCCGCCCGCCGCGCGGACCCGGCCGATCAGCGGGGCGATCTGCTCCAGCAGGTAGCCGCCCCGGCGGAGTTGGCCGGTCAGACGGGCGTCCCGTACGGCGGCCCCGTCGTAGACGCGGTACCCCGTACGGGGGTCGCGGTGCGGGCGTACCAGCCCGGCGTCCTCCCACTTGCGCAGGGTCGCGGGCCGGATCCCGAGCTTCGCCGCCAGCGGGCCGATGAAGGTGCCGCCGGACTCGGGGAGCGGGACCGGCTCCAGGTCGCGCAGGGCGCTCTCCACGGCGCCGAGGGTCCGGCGGTCCTCGAGCAGCTGCGCGTGGCTCTCGTCGACGAGGCGGAAGGCTTCCTCGGCCGCCCCCCGGTTCACGGCCCGCATGATCGCCGCCGCCGTCCGGTGGCCGTGACCGGGCACCAGGGCGAGGAACGCGCGCAGGGCGTCCGCGTGCAGCGGGGTGTAGGCGCGGTAGCCGTGGGGCGAGCGGGCGGCGGCCGGGAGGATGCCGGCCTCCTCGTAGTTCCTGACCGCCTGGGTGGAGAGACCGTGCCCACGCGCCAGGTCGACCGGCCTGAGCTGCCGGGGGGTTTTAAGGTTCTGGCCCATGGGGGGCGAGAATACCGGCCGAAGTTTCAACCGGAGGTTCAACGATAGCGTTGAAGCCATGGCGACCCGCATCAAGGAAACCGTTCATCCCGTCGACGCTGCCGCGGTCCTGCGACTGCTGCCGGAGCGGCCCCGGCTGCTCGCCCTGGGCGAGCCCACCCACGGCGAGGACACCCTGCTCCACCTGCGCAACGAGCTCTTCCGGCAGCTCGTCGAGGAGGGCTACCGGACCATCGCGATCGAGAGCGACTGCCTGAGGGGCCTCGTCGTGGACGACCACGTCACCACCGGCGAGGGCGTCCTCGGCGAGGTCGTGGAGCACGGCATCAGCCACGGCTGGGGCGCCTCGGCGGCCAACCGCGAGCTGGTGCGCTGGATGCGCGCCCACAACGAAGGACGGCCGGCCGGGGAGCGGGTGCGCTTCGCGGGTTTCGACGGCCCGCTGGAGACCACCGGCGCCGCGAGCCCCCGCCAGGCCCTGGTCGCGCTCCACGGCCACCTCGCCGCCCGGGTGGACGCGGACCTGCTGCCCTGCACGGGGGAGACCCTCGACGGGCTGCTGGGCGCCGACGGCCGGTGGACCGAACCCGCCGCGATGAGGGACCCGGCCCGGTCCGTGGGGAGGTCGGCCGACGCCGGCCGACTGCGGCTGATCGCGGACGACTTGGCGGCGCTGGTGGAGGAGCAGGCCCCGCACCTGATCGCGGCCGCCGGGCGCGACGGCTGGGACCGGGCGCGCCTGTACGCGCGGACGGCCACGGGACTGCTGCGCTACCACCACTGGATGGCCGACGACTCACCCGCCCGCATGGCCCGTCTGGTGGGGGTCCGGGACCAGATGATGGCCCGTAACCTGCTGGCCCTCGCCGAGCGGGGACCGGTGTTCGTCCACGCCCACAACGCCCATCTGCAGCGCGAGAAGAGCTCGATGCGGATGGGCGGGGAACCGCTGGAGTGGTGGAGCGCCGGTGCGCTGGTGGACGCCCGCCTCGGAGAGGAGTACGCCTTCGTGCCCACGGCCCTCGGCACGATCCGGCACCGGGGCGTGGAGGAGCCGGAGCCGGGCTCCCTCGAAGGGCTCCTGTACGAGCTCCCGGAGGACCGCTGTCTCGTCGACGCCCGGCGGCTGGCCGCCGTGTTCGGCGACGCGCCGCCCCCCGCGCCGCGCACCTCCGCCTGGTTCGGCTACTTCCCCTTCGACCCCGCCCGCCTGGCCGGCAGCGACGGGCTGGTGTTCGTCAAGGACCTTCCGTAGCCCGCCGCCTTTCCCGGCGCCGCGCGCCCGTCGGACCGGGCGGGACCCTTAGGGTCGGCGGGACCGGGAGAGAGGGAGAGCCGTGGCGACCGACATCGTGATCGCGCAGACCACCGTCGACGACGAGGAGCGGGCGCGGGGGCTCGCCCGGGGCGCGGTGGAGGAGCGGCTCGCCGCCTGTGCGCACGTCGACGCTCCCCTCACCGCCGTATACAGGTGGAAGGGGAGCGTCGAGACGGCCACCGAGTGGCGGGTCTCCTACAAGACCACCCGGGACCGCCTGCCGGCCCTCGCCGAATGGGTCGCGCGGGCCCATCCCTACGAGGTGCCCGAGTGGATCGTCCTGCCCGTCGCCGGCGGATCGGCCGCCTACCTGGCCTGGGTCGCCGAGGAGAGCGGTCAAAGGACGTAGGTGGCTTCGTTGCGGCCCAGCAGGTAGCCGAGCTGGAGCCGGTTCAGGGCGCCGAGGTCCTGTTTGATGGCCGCGATGTGGGCCTGGAGGGAGCGTTCGCTGATTCCTATGCGGCGCGCGATGGCCTTGTCGGAGTAACCCTCCACGAGCAGCCGGCTGATGGACTCGCGGATGGCCGGAACCACCTCGTCCGCCGCCTTGGCCGCGTGCAGCGGGACGAAGGGAAAGGGTTTCGCCCGGTCCCAGGCCTTGTCGAACGTGTCTCTGAGAAATCGTACGATAGTCGGTTCGGTAATCGAGATCGCCGTGGTACGGTCCTCGTTTGCCGAAATGAAGGCGACATCGTCCACAATGATCAAACGGTCGAAGAATTCTTCCAGCGTCCGTACTTGAGCGCCGTATTCCGTTACGGTGCGGACATATTCCTTGGTCGCCTCGTCGAATCTCGTCGTGTGCTGGTACAGCGTCCGCATGGCGATCCCCGCCGCGATCTGCCTCCGCACGGATTCCAGGGCTTCCTTCAGCACCGCGCTCGGCCGTGCCCCGTCGGGCTGGGCGGTGAGGATGTCCCGCCGGACCGACGCGAGGGCGTCGTTGATCGCGGTCGAGATGCTGCCCAGGCCGTGCAGGTACCGGACCCCCGGCCCGACCAGCTCCTCCCCGTCGGCCGGCGGCGCCGCGGCCGGGGCGGGGGGTGCCGCCGCCTGCTGCGCGGCTTCCTGCGCCAGCAGGCCGAGGTGCGTTGCGAGTTCCCGCAAGAACGCCTGCGGTTCCCCTGCCGCAGCCGAGTACAGCTCCTCAGGTGCACCGCTTTGTGCGGTTCTGACGTATTTGACTACGTCCACTTGCCACCCCTGTCTGTCCGGTATGCAGCCATTTGGGGTGGTTGAGACCCCGTGGGTTCCCGCAATGCGTAAACCGGAGCCATCGTAGGTCTACCTGGTCTCGAGTCGGCAGGAGAGATTTGGTCTCACCGCAGGAACGAACACCGAGAAGGCGCACCGGAGATCAGCACCGCCGGAAACCGCCTCGGTTTGGCGTTCCTGGAATGGCCAAAGGCGAAACGACTCGAGGGGACTGGGAAAAATGGGGAAGAACCACATGGTGACTCGTCCGGCCGGCCGTGTTTCGGGAATCCGCGGCCGTGTCGTACTCGCGACCGCGGGCATCGCCCTCGGCCTGGGTGCGGCGGTCGCCGGCGTCACCGGCCAGGGTGCCCTCCCCGCGGACTCCGGCAGTCACCTGCGCCTGGGCGACGTCGGCTGGAACATCGCGAACCACCACGTCGTGGCCGGTGACGGCGACGACGTCGGCTGGAACGGCCCGCAGCCGGGCCCCACCCCCACGCCGACGCCCTCCTCCGGCGACGACGTTGGCTGGAACTGATCCCCCGCCAGAGCCCCGTACTGCACTGCCACACCTCCCGCCACTGACCCACCGCCGAAGGAATGGCCGATCCTCGTGGTTGCCTCCCCCTGGTTCCTGATCTCCGAGAACGACGCGGCCCCCGGCCCCTCGACCCGCGTCTTCTGCTTCCCGCACGCCGGCGGCAACCCCCGCGCCTTCCTCGGCTGGCAGCCCGGCATGGCGGACGACGCGCAGGTCCTCGCCGTCTGCCCGCCCGGCCGCGGCCACCGCTTCCGCGAACCGGCCCCCGCCTCCCTCGCCGCACTCGCCGACGGCTCCGCCGCCGCCATCGCCCTCACCGCCACCGCCGACGGCCGGCCCTTCCTGCTCTTCGGCCACAGCTTCGGCGCGGTCCTCGCCTTCGAGGTGGCCCGCCGCCTCGACGGCGTACGCGGCTTCGCCGGGCTCGTCGTCTCCGGGTGCGGCGCCCCCTCCCTGCTGCCCACCCCCCGCGTGGTCGAGGCGGCCCGGCTGGACGGCCGCGCGTTCACCGAGGCCGTCGGCTTCTTCGGCGGACTGCCCCCCGAGGTACTGGAGGACGAGGCCGTGCAGGAACTCCTCCTGCCGCACCTCAAGGCCGACTTCCGCATGATCGCCGGCTACCGCTACCGGCCCGGCGCCCCGCTGGCCGTGCCCGTCACCCTGCTCAACGGCACCGAGGACCCGCACGTCAGCGCCGCCGCGCTCGACGCGTGGTCCCGCGAGTGCGCCGCACCGCCCGACCGGCACTGGACGGACGGCGGCCACTTCTACTTCGAGGACCGGCCGGACGCCGTCACCTGTGTCCTGCGCCCGCTGGCCCGCACGGCCGCCGGAGCAACCCGTACCGGCGCTGAGTACGTTGAGCTGATCTAGCCCGCCCAGCCGCGTACGCCGGCACCCCCTGCGAGGAACCCCATGCACCCCACCACCCCGAGCACCGACCACACCGCCCGGCTCCGGCGCGCCGTCGCCTTCCGGGACCTGCACGCCGGTCCCCGGCCCTTCGTCGTCCCGAACCCCTGGGACGCGGGAACCGCGCGCATCCTGGCCTCCTTCGGCTTCGCCGCCCTCGCCACCACCGGAGCCGGCCTCGCCCACAGCCTCGGCCGCCCCGACGGGGCCGGCCGGGTCAGCCGCGCCGAGATCCTCGCCAACGCCGCCGCCATCGTCGACGCCACCGGACTGCCCGTCACCGCCGACCTGGAGAGCGGCTTCGGCGAGCGGCCCGAGGACGTCGCCGAGACCATCCGGCTCGCCGCCGACGCGGGCCTGGTCGGCGGCTCCGTCGAGGACTCCACGGGCCGCGACGAGGACCCCGTACGCCCCCTGGAGGAGGCCGTCGAACGGGTCGCCGCCGCCGTGGAGGCGGCCAAGGGGCTGGACTTCCCCTTCACCGTCACCGCCCGCGCCGAGAACTTCTTCCAGGGCCGGCCCGACCTCGACGACACCATCCGCCGCCTCAAGGCGTACGAGGCCGCCGGCGCCGACGTGCTCTACGCCCCGGCCCTGCCGGACGCCGGCGCGGTCCGCGCCGTCTGCGCCGCCGTCGAACGGCCCGTCAACGTCCTGATGACCGCCGCCCTCAAGCTGTCCGTGGCCGACCTCGGCGCCCTCGGCGTGCGCCGGATCAGCACCGGCTCCGCGCTCTCCCGCGCCGCGCTCGGCGCCCTCACCCGCGCCGCCCGCGAGATCGCCGGGACGGGCACCTTCGGCTTCGTCACGGACGCCCTCCCGTACGACGAGGCCAACGCCCTGCTGGCCGCCGCCCCCGTCCCGTCCGCCGACCCAGAGAGCGATCCGGCACCGTGAGCCTTCCGTACGCGTCACCCGCCGCCTCCGCACCGGCCGAGGCCCCCGCCGTCCACCTGTCCGCGCCCCGCTACGTACTCGGCGAGACCGCGGCCGACCACACCACCGTCGAGGGCCTCCTGGAGCGCGCCCGCGGCTTCGGGATGCCTCCCCGCGCCGACCTGTGGGGCTGGGGCACCGTCCACCGCACCGCCAAGACCCTGGAGGCCCTCGCCGCCGAGACCGCCGGCGCCACCCTCGACGGCGCCGGGATCTCCCCCGGGGAGGTGGACTGCCTCATCCTGTGCTCCACCCGCTTCCCCGGCGGCCCGCGCACCCACGGCGCCTTCGTCGAGAACGTCATGGCCGCCACCGGCCTCGGCGCCGCCGCCTTCACCGGCCTCACCCTCGGCCGCTGCGCCAACCTCCTCGCGGGCATCCGCACCGGCCAGGCGTACGTGGCCTCCGGCATGCACCGCCGGGTCATGGTCGTCACCGCCGACCGGGTCACCGACGAATCCGTCCGCATGGAGAACTTCGCCCTCTTCACCGACGGCGCCGCCTCCTGCCTGGTCAGCGCCGAGCCCCTCGGCGACGACGCGTACGAGATCGTCGCGGGCGCCGGCGCCCAGGACCCCGCGGGACTCGACTGGTCCAACGAGATCAGCTCCGACCTCGCCCGCGAGGTCAACGAGCGGATCCTCGACGAGGCCGGCATGAAGATCGGCGACATCCACGGAGTGCTCCACGCCAACCTCTACAAGCCCCTGGTCGTGCTGAAGGAACGTCAGGCGGGCTTCACCCGCGAGCAGCTCTTCCTCGACAACATCCCGCGCGTGGGCCACTGCTTCGCCGCCGACCCGCTCATCAACCTCGTCGACCGTGACACCGCCGGAGCCCTCAAGGCCCACGGGCACTACCTGCTGGCGTCCAGCGTCCCGGGCGTGCGGATCGGCGTCCTGCTGCGCAAGCTCCCGCACCCCACCGCACCGGCCGCCGGCCCGGACACCGCACAGCTGGGGGACCACTGACATGACCGCGCCCATCACGCCCGACGAGGAGACCTCCCTCGACATGGCGCGGAGCTTCTACGCCCCCGCCTTCACCCTCCCCGACCTGACCACCTCCCTGCCCGCGGGCCCCTTCGAGGCCTCGGCGGCCGGCGCCGCCGAAGCCGCCCGGATCACCGCCGCGCCGCCCGCCGACCTCTTCCGCCGGCTGATCTCGGACCAGGAGAGCGAAGCCGTCCTGCTCGCCGCCCGCCGGGTGCTCGCCGCCTTCCTGACCCCCGCACCGGATGCCGGAGCCGAAGCGGCAGACACGGATGCCGACGTCGACGCCGACGCCGATGCCGTCGCCGCCGAGGTGCTCGCCGCCCGCGCCGGACTCGCCGCCGTCCTCGACCCGTTGCGCACCCACCCCGACCCCGAGGTGCGCGCCGCCGTCCTGCGCCAGCGCGCCCCCCTCGCGCTGACCGGCGGCTGCTGGCTGGACACCCTCTCCCAGGCCGCCACCCAGCCCGCCGAGATCGTGGGCCGCCTCTTCGGCCAGCACTGGCGGCTCCAGGGCGAGGGCACCGCCGAGGCCGGACTGTCCGCCCGCCGCCGCCGGGCCCTGGTCGCCCGGGGCGTCTTCCTCCCCGGAGTGGAGGCCGCCGCCTTCCTCGACGACGCCGGCGCCCTGCCCCTGACGGCCCTGCACGGCGCCTTCCACCTCGCCCTGTCCCGGCTGCCCGCCTCCTTCCTCCCCGAGGTCGTCGGCGTCCACTACGCCGCCCACGCCCTCGGCCTCGACGAACTCCTGCTCGGCGGCGAGCCGATGATCGCCGAGAGCGACGTACGCCCCCTCCTCGCCGCCTACCTCTCCCACACCCGCCACTCCCCGACCGGCCCTGAGGACCGCCGCCGCGCCCTGGCCGCCGTACGCCTCCTCGTGCGGATGGAGCGCGAGCACACCGCCGCCCTCGCCGGACTCGCCGCCTGGCACGACGGACTGTCCCTCGACGCCAAGGTCGCCCGGATCGTGCAACGGCACGCACCGCACGCCGGCCGCCAGCACCGCGCGGTCCGCCTGGGCACCCGCAGGCTCACCGACTGGCTGGACGACGGGCAGCTCGACGCCGCCGCCTTCGTCCGCGAGTTCCGCACCGCCCGGCAGATCCGGCCCGCACGCGACGGCGGCCCCTGCCGCTTCCTGAAGTCCATCAAGTTCGGCGGCCCCATGTTCGGCGTCTTCGACGAGCGGGAGGCCGCCGTCCTCAGCGCCTGGGCGCGGTCCGTCGCCGACGGGGAACCCGCCGGCGCGGACCTGGTCCCCACCACCGCCGGGCAGGACGCGGCCCGCGCCTGGAGCGAGCGGCTCGCCGCGGCCGGGCCCGCCGACATCCTGGTGCGCGGCCCCGAAGCCCTCGCCGACACCCGCGACCACCGCCGGTTCTTCCACCGCCTCGTCAACTTCGAGCGGCACCCCGGCGTCCTGCCCGCCGCCCGGGCCCGCGCCGAAGCCGGACTCGCCGAGGCCGAGCTGCTCTTCGAGCACGGCGCCGGCGGGCTGCTCACCGACGCCTCCTGGTTCACGTACACGCCCGAGGCCCTGCTGGAGCGGGTCGAACGGATCTACTGGGACAAGCTCGTGGACCCGTACGAGCCGCTCACCGAGATCCCCTCCCGCGACGAGGTCGTCTTCGAGCAGTCGACGTACGCGCTCGGCAGCCTCATCGACGGCGCCTGGGCGCACCGCGTCGGCAACCTCGGCCGGCGCGGGCGGCGCAGCGACGACATGCTCTTCTCCATCTACGCGGACGAGATGGGCCGCGGCGACATGGACAAGAACCACATCACCCTCATCCACAAGGTCCTCGCCAGCATGGACATGGACCTGCCGCACATCCGGCAGGAGGCCTTCCTGCACCAGGGCGACCTGCCCGACCACCTGTACGGCTTCTCCATCCACCAGCTGTGCCTGTCGCTGTTCCCCGACAGCCTCTACAACGAGATCCTCGGCTACAACCTGGGCATCGAGATGTTCGGCCTCGGCGCGATGCGGATGCACGAGATCCAGAAACTGCGCCGGCACGGCCTCGACGTCTCCTACGAAGAGGCCCACCTGTCCATCGACAACTTCTCCGCCGGCCACGCCCGCCAGTCCGCCGACATCGTCGTCGCCTACCTCGACGACGTCCGCCACCTGTCCGGCGAAGAGGCCGTCCAGCGCGAATGGCGCCGGATCTGGCGCGGCTACGCCTCCTTCGCCTTCTTCATCGAGCACGCCCTGGTGAAGCGGGTCCGCGCGGCGGCGGCCGCGGAGGCCGCCGCCACCCCCGCCGACCTGGTCATCTGAGGAGCGAGCCGATGGAACCGACGACGAGTTTCGACCCCGAGGTGCTCGCCCTGCCCTTCTACGAGGACTCCCACCGGCGCCTCGCCGCGGAGGCCGGCGCCTGGTGCGACAGCAACCGGGTGCTGTGGGAGGAGATCCGCGCCCTCGGCCCCGACGCGGCCGGACGGCGCCTCGTACGCGTCCTCGGCGCGGCGGGCTGGCTGAGCGAACTCGACCCCCGCGGCGCCCCCGTGGACGACTTCCGCGCGGTGTGCCTGCGCCGCGAGGCCCTCGCCTACACCGAGGACCTGGCCGACTTCGCCTTCTCCATCCAGGCGCTGGCCGCGACCCCGCTGCTGCGCTTCGGCAGCGAGGCGCAGCGCCGCCGCTACCTGCCGGGCATGGCCGCCGGAACCCTCATCGGGGCCTTCGCGGTCTCCGAGAAGGAGGCCGGGTCGGACCTGGCCTCGGTCGGGCTGGAGGCGGTGCGCGACGCGGACGGCTCGTACGTGCTGAACGGCCGCAAGGCGTGGATCGCCAACGGCACCATCGCCGACGTGTTCGTGGTCATCGCCCGCACCGGTCAGGGCCCGGGGCCGCTGGGCCTGTCGGCTTTCCTGGTACCCGCCGGCACGCCCGGACTGCGGGCCGAGCGGATCGACGCGATCGCCCCGCGCTCCTTCGCCCACCTGTCCTTCGAGGACTGCCGGCTGCCGGCCGACGCGGTGCTCGGACGGCCCGGGAAGGGGTTCGTCGTCGCCGTCGACCTGCTGGAGCGGTTCCGCACCACGGTGGGGGCCGCGGCCCTCGGTTTCGCCCGGCGGGCCTTCGACGCGGCGCTCGCGCACGTGCTGGCGCGGGAGGCGTACGGGGCCACGCTCTTCGACCTCCAGCTGGTCAAGGCCTCCCTCGCCGACATGGAGGTCCAGCTGAACGCGGCGGCGCTGCTGGTGGCGCGCGCCGCCTGGGAGACCGACCGCGGCAGCCGCCGCTTCGCCCGGCACTCCAGCATCGCCAAGGTCCACGCGACCGAGGCCGCGCAGGGCGTCGTCGACGGCGCGGTGCAACTCCTGGGCGCGGCGGGCATCGTGGAGGGCTCGGTCACCGAGCGCCTGTACCGGCAGATCCGCTCGCTGCGGATCT
Source organism: Streptomyces sp. NPDC034043 (assembly GCF_055575675.1). NCBI lineage: Bacteria > Bacillati > Actinomycetota > Actinomycetes > Kitasatosporales > Streptomycetaceae > Streptomyces > Streptomyces sp. NPDC034043. Next base: position 38,194 of record NZ_JBVISF010000019.1, on the reverse strand, counting down.
ACGAGGGGACGTCCGAGGTGCTGAGAATGGCCATCGCCGGATCCCTCGACATGCGCCGGGCGGCCCGCGCGGCGGCCCCTCTTTGCGCCTGAACCGGCGCCGCTCTCGCGGAGCCGGCCGCTCGCCGTCGTGGTTACTCAATTGATGGTTGCCGTGGTCGGGGCTCTTCCGCACCCGGCGGCCCGTACCAACAGTTCAGCAGGGAGTTCTCTACATGGGCACCACCACCGTCAGCAGTCCCGTCGAGGCCGTGCGTCTCGCCGATCCGTACCCCTACTACGCGCGCCTGGTCGCCGAGCGCCCCTTCGCCCGGGACGAGGCGCTCGGGGCCTGGGTGGCCGCGGACGCGGCGGCGGTGCGCGCGGTGCTGGGCAGTGGCGCGCTGCGGGTGAGGCCCGTCGCGGAGCCGGTCCCGGCCGGGATCGCGGGTACGGCCGCCGGGGAGGTGTTCGGTGAGCTGGTGCGGATGACGGACGGCGCCCCGGCCGCCCGGCTGAAGGGGATCGTCGCCGGGGCGCTGGCCCGCGCGGACACCGCGTACGCGGCCTCGCTGGCGGCCCGCCTGACCCGTGAGGCCCTGGCGGCGGGCGGTGACGTCCCGTACGAGGAGCTGATGTTCGCCGTGCCGGCCCGGGTGGTGGCCGAGCTCAGCGGCCTCACCGAGGGGGCCGGCCGGGAGGCGGCCCGTGCCATCGGCGACTTCGTCCAGTGCATCCCCGCCGGTGCGACGCCCGAGCAGCAGAAGGCCGCCGCGGTGGCGGCGGAGCGCCTGCGCGGACTCCTCGGCCCGGCGCTGACCCCGGCGCGGGGGCTGCTGCGGGAGCTGGTCACGGCCGCAGAGCGGGACGGGTGGCCGCACCTGGGGCCGCTGCTGTCCAACGCCATCGGCTTCCTCTCCCAGACCTACGACGCCACCGCCGGGCTCATCGGCAACACCCTCGTCGCCCTCGCCCGGGGAGCGGACGGGCAGGACACGGAAGCGCTGGTGCGTGAAGTGGTCCGCCATGACGCCCCGATCCAGAACACCCGCCGCTTCGCGGCCGAACCCTTCACGCACGCCGGTTCCACCGTGGAGCCCGGACAGCAGGTACTCGTCCTCCTCGCCGCCGCCAACCGCGACCCCGCCGTCAATCCGGACCCGCACGCGCTGACCCCCGGCAGGGTGAATCCGGCCGTCTTCACCTTCGGCGCGGCGGCCCACCGCTGCCCGGGGGCGGAGCTCGCCACGGCCCTCGCCACCGCCGTCGTCACCGAACTGCGCGCGGCAGGCTTGGGCACCACCGCGACCCCCGCCTACCGCCCGCTGGCGAACGCACGGATCCCGCTCCTCTAGCGCGCGGGCCGTCCCCGACGGAAGCCGACGCAGCCCCCGCGACCGCGATCAGGCCGGGGGTCGGTCACCCCTATGCCTTCAGACAGGACAAATCGTACGATGTCGGACATTCTTCACCTCTGGATGCGGCACGAGGCCCGCCCCACCGAACGCCGGGCCCCCCTCACCCCCCAGGACGCCGCCCGCCTCGTCGCGGCCGGCATCCGGATCACCGTCGAGGAGTCGGACCAGCGCGCCTTCCCCCTCAGCGGCTACACCGCCGCCGGCTGCGCCACCGCCCCCACCGCCTCCTGGCACGAACAGGCCCCCGACGACGCGTACGTGCTCGGCCTCAAGGAACTCCCCGCCGGGCCCGGCGCCCCGGCCCTGCGCCACCGGCACATCTACTTCGGCCACGCCTACAAGGGCCAGGCCGGCGCCCGCGAGCTGCTCGCCCGCTTCACCGAGGGCGGCGGCGCCCTCCTCGACATGGAGTACCTCACCGACGAAGCCGGCCGCCGCGTCGCCGCGTTCGGCTACTGGGCGGGCTACGTCGGCGCCGCCCTCGCCGTCCTGCACCACCGCGGGGCCCTCACCGCCCCCCTGCGCCCCACGGACCGCCCCACCCTGGACGCCCTCCTCGCCGCCGGCGCCGCCGCTCCCGGCACCGCCACCGCCCTCGTCATCGGGGCGCTCGGCCGCTGCGGCCGCGGCGCCTGCGACGCCCTCGTCCAGGCCGGGCTGGAGCCCACCCGCTGGGACCTCGCCGAGACCCGGACCATCGACCGGCCCGCCCTCCTCGGGCACGACCTGCTGGTCAACACCGTCCTGACCACCGCCCCCGTACCGCCCTTCCTGACCAAGGCCGACCTCGACGACCCGGGCCGCCAGCTCTCCCTGGTCAGCGACGTCACCTGCGACGTCACCTCCGACTGCAACGTCCTGCCGGTCTACGACGAGACCACCACCTGGACCGAGCCCGTACGCACCCTCCGCGAGGGCGAACGCCCCCTCGACCTCATCGCCATCGACAACCTCCCCTCCCTCCTCCCCGTCGAGGCCGCCACCGCCTTCTCCGCCGAACTCACCCCGCACCTGCTGCGGCTGGCCGAGTGGGACGGCGTCTGGGCCCGCGCCCTGCACACCTTCGAGGCGGCCGTCCAAGCCCAGGAGGCACCCCTTGACCACTGACCAGCCGCCCGCGCCGGCCTCCGGCACCGTCCACTGGATAGGCACCGGCCTGTCCACCGGCCGCTCGGGCCTCTCCCTCGTCTGCGAACGCGCCCGCCGCGTCGTCCTGTGGGACCGCACCGCCGAGCGCGCCGCCGCCCGCCTGGCCGCCCTCGGCCTGGCGGGCCGCGCCGAGGCCCGCGCCCTCACCCCGGCCGCCCTGGCGGCCGGGACGGGCGCGGGCGACGTCCTCGTCTCCATGCTCCCGGCCGCCGAACACCCCGCGCTGCTGCGCCTGGCGGCCGGCCGCGGCGCCCACTTCGCCTGCACCAGCTACACCGCCCCCGAGCTCGCCGAGCAGGCCCGGCGGGCCGCCGAGCAGGGCCGTACCGTCGTCCTCACCGAGGCCGGACTCGACCCCGGCATCGACCACCTGATGGCCCACGACCTGGTCGCCCGCGCCCGCGAGGCCGTCGGGCCCTCCCCGGCGACCGCCGTGTTCACCTCCTACTGCGGAGGCGTCCCGGCGGTCCCCAACGCCTTCCGCTACCGCTTCAGCTGGGCCCCGTACGGGGTCCTCGCCGCCCTCGCCACCCCCGCCCGGTACGTGGCCGAAGGCGGCGAGGCCACCGCCCGGCACCCCTGGGAGGCCACCCGCGCGCTGACCCTGGCCGGGGAGGACTTCGAGGTCTACCCCAACCGCGACAGCCTCCCCTTCGTCGCCCAGTACGGCATCCCGTACTACTGGCACCTCGACACCTTCGTCCGCGGCACCCTGCGCAACTCCGGCTGGCGCGCCGCCTGGCGGCAGGTCTTCGACACCGTCTCCGCCGGGGACCCCGAGGCCGTCCGGGCCCTCGCCGCCGAACTCGCCGCCCGTCACCCCACCACCCCCGCCGACCGCGACCGCGTCGTGCTCTCCGTCTCCCTGGAACTGCGCACCAGGTCGGGCCGGAGCTGGCGCGGCTCGCGGCTCCTCGACCTCACCGGCGAACCCGCCGAATCCGCGATGGCCCGCTGCGTCTCCCTCCCCCTCGCCTACGGAGTCACCCGGATCCTGGCCGGCGCCCTCCCCGCCGGCCTCAACCGCGCGGCCGAGACCCCCCGCGAGGCCCGCCGCTGGCTCGCCTTCCTCGGCGCCCACGGGCTGGCCGGGACCTACGCGGAATCCGCCTCCGCCGCCACACGAGTACCGGCCTGACCACCGGACCCCCGCGCACGGCCGCCACGGCCCAGCGCTCCCACCCCACCCCCCCTCCCACCTCACCTCACACACCGAATCGAACGAGAGGTTCCGACAATGGGGCACGAGAGCTTCCGGCCGGGCATCACGCACTTCCGCTGCGTGGGAGTCGGCGTGGGCCCGGCCAACCTCAGCCTGGCGTCCCTGCTGCACAGCAGGCCCGACGTACCCAATCTCTTCCTGGACCGCAAGGAGTCCTTCAGCTGGCACGACGGCCAGCAGATCCCCGGCAGCAGCCTCCAGGTCTCCCAGTTCAAGGACCTGGTCAGCCTCGCCGACCCCGCCAGCCCCTTCTCCTTCCTGTCGTACCTGCACGCCAAGGGCCGCGTCTACCACTTCCTGAACGCCCAGTTCGACGACGTGCCCCGGCTGGAGTTCCGCAACTACCTGGCCTGGGCCAGCCGCCGCAACGAGAACGTCGTCTTCGGCGAGGACGTCCGCGAGGTCGACTTCGACGACGGACGCCGCGTCTTCACGGTCCGCACCGACCGGCGCACCGTCACCGCCGACAACGTGGTGGCCGGCATCGGCAGCCGCCCCTGGGTCCCCCCGCAGGGCGAACACCTGCTCGGCCCCACCCAGTTCCACGTCGCCGACTACCTCCACGCCGCCCGCGACGTCGGCGGCAAGCGGGTCGTGGTCATCGGCGGCGGCCAGTCCGGTGCCGAGGCCTTCCTCGACCTGATCTCCCGCGGCGGCTGGGAACTGCCCCGCCGGGTCTCGTGGATCTCCCGGCGGCAGAACTACTTCCCCATCGACGACTCGCCCTTCACCAACGACTACTACATGCCCAGCCACGCCGACTACTTCTACGGACTGCCGCGCGAGCGCCGCCAGTCGCTGAACTCCCGCTCCATCCTGACCAGCGACGGGATCTCCGAGTCCACCCTGCGCGAGATCTACCAGACCATCTACGTCCACCGGTTCGTCGAGGGCAACGAGGACCTGGTCGCCCTCCACCCCGGCCGCGAGGTCTTCGACGTCAGCCCGGGCCCCTTCGGCGGCTGGGAGGTCCGCGCCCGCCACACCGGCGAGCCCGAAGCCGTGGAGAGGTTCGAGACCGACGTCGTCGTCTGGGCCACCGGTTACCGGCCCGCCGCCATGGACTTCCTCGCCCCGCTCACCGCCCGCCTGGAGCACGAGGGCGAGGAACTGCGCGTCGACGAGGACTACGCCGTCCGCTGGGACGGTCCCGCCGACCGCCGGATCTTCGTACAGAACGGGGTACGCGGCCAGCGCGGCCTCGCCGACCCCAACCTCAGCCTCAACGCCTGGCGCAGCCGGCGCATCGCCGACCGGCTGTGCGGCGTACGCGGCGACGAGCAGCTCGCCTCCTTCATCGAATGGTCCTCGAAGGCCCCCCAGGAGGAACGGTGGAGCGCCTGATGAACACGGACGGCACCCGCGCCTGCCGCACCCTCGCCACGGACCCGGCCGTCGCAGGCCCTCCCGCCGCCGCCGTGCCCGCCGCCGCCGTGCCGGCCGTGCCCGCCACGGCCGCGGCCGCCGCCGATCCCGCCGACCCGGCCGTCTACCGGGCCTCCGCCGCCCGCAGCGGAGGCCCCGCCGGGGCCCGTACCGACGTCGCCGTCGTCGGCGCCGGCATCCTCGGCGTCCTCATAGCCCGCGAGGTCCTCGCCCGCGACCCCGCCGCCACCGTCACCGTCCTCGACCGCGACATGATCGGCTCCGGCGCCACCCGCCGCTCCGCCGGCCTGCACTTCCCGCGCGGCGCCGACGACACCGTCCGCACGCTGGCCGCCGAGAGCGAGCGCTTCTACGCCGACCTCCACACCGCCCGCCCCGACCTGCCCATCCACCCCCTCGGCATGACCGTCCTCGCGCCCGAGAACGCCGAGGACCGGCTCCGCGAGGTCTACCTCCCCGAGGCCAAACTCCGCTGGGCCGCCGAACTGCCGCCCGCCGTCCCCGCCCTGCCGCACGGCTTCGGGGCCTGGGAGGGCGACGGCTGCCAGTACGCCGACGTCCCCGCCCTCACCCAGCTCCTCGCCGCCGAGCTGCGCCCCGCGGTCTCCTTCCACGAGGGCGTCGCCGTCGAAACCGTCGCCGCCGGCCCGGGCGGCGCCCGCCTGACCCTGACCGGCGGCGCCACCCTGACCGCCGGACACGTCGTCATCGCCCCCGGGCCCTGGCTCGCCGAACCCGCCTGGCGGGAGCTGGTCGCCCCGCTCGGAGCCCGCGTCAAGAAGATCGTCGCCCTGCACGTGGAGGTGCCCCCGGCCCCCGGCGACCGGGCCCTCGTCCTGCACGCCGAGGACGCCTTCCTGCTGCCCCTCCGCCACCGGGGGCACTGGCTCTTCAGCTACACCTGCCAGGAGTGGGACGTCGACCCCGCCACCGTCGACCCGGCCCTCACCGCCGGCCACCTGCGCGAAGCCCGCGCCCTGCTCACCCGCTACGCCCCCGGCCTGGCCGCCCACTGCCGGTCCGGGCGGGTCTTCTGCGACGCGTACGGACCCGGCGGCGCACCGCTGGCCACCCGCCTCGACCCCTACGGCCGGCTCGTCTTCGCGGGCGCCGCCGGCGGCTCCGGCTACCGCCTGGCCCCGGCCCTCGCCGCCCGGGCCGCCGACCTGATCCCCTCCCTCCCGTCCCCGCGAAAGGCCACGACATGATCATCGCGAGTTATGACGCCGACGTCCTGGAGCAGGCGTTCGGCATCGACATGAGCGACGTGGAGGGCCTGGGCACCGGCGCCGGCTGGGGCCGCGTCGCGGCCGGCGGCGCCACCGACGGCCACCACCACGACGAGACCGAGCTGTTCGTCGTCGTCTCCGGCCGGGGCGAGTTCGTCGTCGACGGCGAACGCCACCCGGCCGCGCCCGGGACCGTCGTCCTCTTCGAGCCCTTCGAGTCCCACGTCCTGCGCAACACCGCGGCCGACGGCAGCGACCTCGTCTTCCTCACCCAGTACTGGCGCGACGCCGAACGGGCCGCGGCCTCGGCCTGCGCCCCCGCCCGCGAAGGCTTCGGCGGCCGCCCCGTCTTCGTCTTCTCCACCCCGCCCACCCCCAACGGCGACCTCCACCTGGGCCACCTCTGCGGCCCCTACCTCGGCGCCGACGCCTTCACCCGCTTCCAGCGCATGAACGGCGCCGAGGCCTACCACCTCACCGGCAGCGACGACTACCAGAGCTACGTCGTCGGCGCCGCCCGCGCCGACGGCCGCACGCCCGCCGAGACCGCCGCCCACTACAGCGCCGAGATCGCCGAAACCCTGCGGCTGATGGACATACCCGTCGACCAGTACACGGTCACCGACCAGGACCCCGGCTACCGCGAGGGCCTCAAGGACTTCTTCAGCCGCGTCGTCGCCTCCGGCGAGGTCTCCGTCACCGAACGGGACGCCCTCTACGACGCCACCAGCGGCCGCTACCTCTACGAGGCCGACGTCAGGGGCGGCTGCCCCGGCTGCGGCACCACCACCTCGGGCAACATCTGTGAGGAGTGCGGCGAACCCAACACCGTCGCCGACCTCACCGACCCCCGCCCCGCCGGCGCCGCCCCCGCCGCCCCGCCCCGTACGGGCCCCGCCGCCCGCTGGACCCTGCCGCTGCACGCCTACGCCGGCGAGGTCCGCGCCCACCACCGCCTCGGCCGGGTTCCCGCCCGGCTGCGCGAACTCGCCGACCGGCTCTTCCGCCGGCCCGCCCTCGACATCCCCCTCACCCACCCCTCCGCCTGGGGCGTCGAGCCGCGCGAGAGCGACACCGACGGGCAGGTCATCTGGGTCTGGCCCGAGATGAGCTACGGGTTCCTGCACGGCATCCAGTCACTGGGCACCCGCCTCGGCCGCCCCTGGCAGGCCGCCGCCCCCGCCCCCGACTGGAAGATCGTCCACTTCTTCGGCTACGACAACAGCTTCTACCACTCGGTCCTCTACCCCGTCCTCTACCAGCTCGCCTTCCCCGGCTGGACCCCCGACATCGACTACCACGTCAACGAGTTCTACCTGCTGGAGGGCGAGAAGTTCTCCACCAGCCGCCGGCACGCCATCTGGGGCAAGGAGATCCTCACCCCCGACACCGTCGACGCCGTCCGCTACTTCCTCGCCGCCACCCGCCCCGAAGGCCTGCGCACCGACTTCCGGCGCGCCGCCTACGAGGCCACCCTCGGCGACACCCTCATCGGCACCTGGCAGCAGTGGCTCACCGACCTCGGCGCCCGCGTGGCCAAGCACCACGGCGGCCGCGCCCCCGACGCCGGGAACTGGACCCCCGAGCACACCGCCTTCCTCGCCCGGCTCGGCACCCGCCTCGGCGCCGTCACCACCGCCCTCGGCAAGGACTCCTTCTCCCTCAACCAGGCCGCCGCCGAACTCGACGGCATCGTCCGCGACACCGTCCGCTTCACCCGCGCCGAAGGCCTCCTCACCGACACCCCCGGCTGGGAGGACGAGAACCGCACCGCCGTCGCCCTCGAACTCGCCGCCGCCCGCCTCCTCGCGCACGCCGCCGCCCCCGTCATGCCCCGCTTCGCCGCCCGGCTCGCCGCCGCCCTCGGCCAGGACACCCCGGGCACGTGGCCCCGTACCGTCGAACTCCTCGCCCCCGGCACCGCGCTCGCCCTCGCCGACGCCGTCTTCTTCCGGCCCGTCCCCGACACCGCCGCCCCCGCCGCGGACCCCGCCCTCACCCCCTGGCTCACCCGCATCGTCCGTACCGCCCTGCGCCTGGGCGAGGACGAGCAGATCGCCCACCGCACCCTCACCCAGCTCGCGGCCGGCTCCCTCCAGGCCGTCACCGTCCAGTACCAGATCCTCGACGCCCTCGACGTCGACCTCTCCATGGACGAACTCCTGCACGGCGGCACCCTCGCCGAACTCGCCGCCGTCATCGCCGAGCGCGCCGAGCCCTCCGCCGTCACCGCCCTGACCTCGGGGGAGGCCCGATGAACACCCGCCAGATCCTGCGCGAGATAGCCGAGCGCGGGCTGTCCGTCGCCCTCGCCGACGGCGACCTGCGCCTCCAGGGCCACCGCGAACGGATGGACACCGAGTTCATCTCCCGCGTCAAGGCCGCAAAGCCCGCCCTCGTCGCCCACCTCGCCCGCGAGGCCGAACACGGCCCCGGCTTCCCCCTCACCCCCCTCCAGCGCAGCTACTACCTCGGCCGCAGCGGCCTCTTCGAGATCGGCGACGTCTCCAGCCACGTCTTCCACGAGATCGAGGGCGACTGGGACCTCGACCGGCTGCAGACCTCCCTGGACACCGTCGTCGCCGCCCACAGCGCCCTGCGCTCCCGCTTCCTCTCCGACGAGCGCCAGGCCACCGAACACGGCGGCACCGCACCCCGCATCGGCGTCCTCGACCTGCGCGCCCACAGCCCCCGCCAGCAGGAACTGATCCGCACCGAACTGCGCGAGATGCGCTCCCACCAGGTGCTGCCCGCCGACCAGGCCCCGCTGCTCACCGTCGACGCGACCATCCTCGACGACGACAAGATGGTGCTCCACGTCGGCCACGACGGGCTCGTCATGGACGGGATCAGCATGTTCCTGTTCTTCCGCGCCTGGTGGCACGCCTACCGGAACCCCGCCGCCGAGGTCCACGAGGAACTCCCCTACGAGGACTACCTCGCCGCCCTCGAGGCCGCCCGCGACCGGGCCCCCGCCCGCCGCTCGCGCGACTACTGGACGGCACGCGCCGACGACCTCGCCCCCCACCCCGACCTGCCCCTGCGCACCAGCCCCGCCGCCCTGTCCGGGACCCGCTTCACCCCGCGCGAGGTCCGCCTCGACCGCGCCGCCTGGACCGCCCTGAAGGACCGCGCCACCGCCCGCGGACTGACCCCCTCCGCGCTGCTCCTCGCCGCGTACGCCGAGACCCTTGCCACCTGGGGCGCCGGCGAACGCTTCACCCTCACCACCACCGTCGCCCACCGCCCGCCCGTCCACCCCCGGGTCTTCGAGGCCATCGGCCAGTTCTCCGACACCCTCCTCGTCGAGGCCGAGATCGACCGCTCCCTGCCCTTCGCCGCCCGCGCCCAGGCCCTCCAGACGCGGCTGCACACCGACATCGACCACCGCCACTTCTCCGGCACCGAGGTCCTCAAGGAACTGGCCCGCAGGCGCGGCGGACTGGCCGGGGCCCGCATGCCGTTCACCTTCAACAGCGCCATCGGCCACGTCAGCAGCGAAGTCGACGGCTCCGCGCTGGAACTCTTCGGCAAGGAGGTCTTCTCCGTCAGCCAGACCCCCCAGGTGTGGCTCAACGCCTTCGCGATGGAACAGCACGGCGAACTCGTCGTCCAGCTCGACGGCATCGACGAACTGTTCTGCGAAGGCCTCCTCGACGACCTCGCCCACGGTTACCGGACCCTGCTCCACGCCCTCACCGACGAGGCCGCCTGGCAACGGCACGCCTTCGACCTGCTGCCGCCCGCCCAGCGCGAACGCCGCGCAGCCGCCAACGACACCGCCGTCGAACTGCCCGAGGAGATGCTCGGCGACGCCATCGTCGCCCGGGCCGCCCGCACCCCCGCCGCCCCGGCGATCCTCACCGCGGACCGGACCGTCAGCTACGGCGAACTCCTGCACCGCGCCGCCACCGCCGCCACCTGGCTGCGCGAACAGGGCGTCGGCCGCGGCGAGCTCGTCGGCCTCGTCATGCGGCGCGGACCCGAGCAGGTCGTCGGGATCCTCGCCACCGTTCTCGCCGGGGCCGCGTACCTGCCCGTCGACGCCGGCCTGCCCGCCGCCCGGCAGGAGTACATGCTCGCCGACGGCCGGGTGCGCTGCGTCCTGACCAACACCGGCTGGACCTCCGCCGGCTCCATGGCCTCCTTCGACCTCACCCGGCCCTGCTCCGGCCGCGCCGAGCTCCCCGACCGGCTGCCCGGATCCGGCCCGGACGACCTCGCGTACGTCCTCTACACGTCCGGGACCACCGGCGTCCCCAAGGGCGTCATGGTGACCCACCGCAGCGTCGCCAACCTCGTCGCCGACTGCCGGGACCGTTTCCGGATCACCGCCGAGGACCGCTTCATGGCGGTGAGCGCCTTCAACTTCGACCTGTCGGTGTGGGACGTCTTCGGCGCCCTGTCGGCCGGCGCTGCCCTGGTCATGCCCGACCACGACCGGGCGGCCGACCCCGCCCACTGGCTGGAGCTGTGCTGGCTCTACCAGGTCAGCGTCTGGAACTCCGTCCCCGCCATCGTCGGTCTGCTCCACGGGCAGGCCCGAGCCGACGGCGACGTACCGCCCGGACTGCGGCTCGTCATGATGAGCGGCGACCGGCTGCCGCCCGACCTGCCCGCGCAGCTGCGCGCCCTGATGCCCGGCCTGGAGGTCGTCTCCCTCGGCGGCCCCACCGAGACCACCGTCTGGAACATCCTCCACCCCGTCGGCGAGCAGGAGGACGGGACCGAGTCCATCCCGTACGGCCGCCCCAACGCCAACAACCGCGCCTACGTCCTGGACCGCGACGGCCTCGACGCCCCCGACTGGGTCACCGGCGAGATCGCAGCCGCCGGCACCGGACTGGCCCGCGGCTACTGGGGCGACCCCGAGCGCACCGCCGAGCGGTTCTACGAGGACCCCGCGCGCGGCGAACGCATGTACCGCACCGGCGACCTCGGCCGGTACCTGCCCGACGGGAACATCCAGATCCTCGGCCGCACCGACTTCCAGATCAAGATCAACGGCTACCGGATCGAAGCCGGCGAGGTCGAGACGCGGCTCGCCGCCCTCGACGGGGTCTCGCGCGCCGTCGTCGCCGCCCAGGGCAACCGGCTCGTCGCCCACCTCGTCCCCTCCGGCGGCCACCGCCCGCCCCTGGCCGAACTGCGCCAGGCCCTGCGCCGCGACCTGCCCGACTACATGCTCCCGGCGGCCGTCCTCTGGCACGACGAACTCCCGCTCACCCGCAACGGCAAGGTGGACCGTACGCGGCTGGCCGCGCTCGGCGCCGAGGACGGCGCCGAACGGGAAGGCGGCGGCAGCGCACCCGCCACCCAGGCCGAGAAGATCCTCTGCGACATCTGGTCCACCGTCCTGCGCCGCCCCGACATCGGCGCCCTGGACACCCTCGCCTCCCTCGGCGGCGACTCCATCGCGGCCGCCCGCATCCTGACCGCCGCCCGCAAGCGGTTCGGGGTCACCCTCACCCTCGACCAGTTCTCCGAGGCCGACACCGTCCGCGCCATGGCCGCGGTCCTCATGCCGGGGGCCGGCCGATGAGCCGCCAGGGGCGCGGGGGACCGCACGGCCGGCCACGGCCCACGACCCCGGCCGGGCCCGCGGAGGTGCCGGAGACGATCAGGCGGATCACCGGCGAGGTACCGGGCGGCGGCCACCTCCACGTCGCCCGCCTGGACGGCACCCGCACCGTCAGCCTGCGCGAGCTGTACGCGCGCTCCGGGCGCCTCGCCCGCCGGCTGAGCGAGCGCTACGGCATCGGCGAGGGCGACCGCATCGGCGTCCTCGCCGCCAACAGCCTGGAATGGGTGCTGCTCGACCTGGCCGCCCTGCGGCTCGGCGCGCAGACCGCCGGCCTGGAACCCGGCAAGTTCACCCCGTCCACCGCACTCCTCGACGGCTACGGCCTCCACCTGCTCTGCACCGACCAGGACACCGGCGGCATCCCCGACACCCTCCCCATGGACGGCCTGTGGGAGCTGGCCGCCCCCGGAGACGGCCCCGACACCGCCCCGCCGCCCGTCACCTGGGGCTCCGAGGACGTCACCACCATCAAGTTCACCTCCGGCAGCACCGGGATCCCCAAGGGCCTCGGCGCCACCGCCGGCAGCATCGACAGCTCCCTGAAGGCCGTCCAGGAGATCTTCGAACACACCCCCGACGACCACCTCTTCGTCTTCCTCCCCCTCTCCCTCCTCCAGCAGCGCTACTGGGTGTACTCCGCCCTGCTGCACGGCCACGACGTCACCATCACCACCTACGAGGCCGCCTTCGCCACCCTGCGCCGCGTCCGCCCCACCGTCGTCATGGGCGTACCGGCCTTCTACGAGAGCGCCCGCCGCCAGATCACCGCCCGCCTGCGCCGCCAGGCCGGCCGCACCCCCGCCGAGGCCGCCCGGACCCTCTTCGGGGACCGGATCCGCTACCTGTGGACCGGTTCCGCCCCCGCCTCGCCCGACGTACTGCGCTTCTTCAACGACACCGCGGGCCTGCCGCTCTACGAGGGCTACGGGCTCAACGAGACCTGCATCGTCACCAAGAACCACCCCGGCGCCCACCGCGAGGGCAGCGTCGGACGGGCCGTGCGCGGCAAGGAGGTGCTGATCGGCGAGGACGGCGTCATCAGCGTCCGCAGCACCCACCCCGTCAACAACCACTACGCGTACGCCCGCCCCGGCGACTCCGAGAAGGTCTTCTCACCCGACGGCACCGTCCGCACCGGCGACCTCGGCCACCTCGACGAGGACGGCTTCCTCTTCGTGCACGGCCGCGCCGACGACGTCATCGTCCTCGACAACGGCAAGAAGGTCGTCGTCCGCCCCATCGAGGAACTCATGCGGGCCGACCCGGCGATCGCCGAATGCGTCCTGTTCAGCCCCACCCAGACCGAGCTCGTCGCCGTCGTCTCCCCGGCCGGGGAGCCCGCCGACCACCGGGCCATCGCCGCCCGCCTCGCCGCCGTCAACGCCGCCACCGCCCCCGACGAGCGGATCAGCCGCGTCGTCGTCGCCGACCCGCCGTTCAGCATCGAGGGCGGCCTGCTGACCTCCCAGTACAAGCCCAAGCGCCCCGACATCCGGGCCGCCTACCACTCCCCGCTGCACACGCAGGAGGCCGGAATCCATGCCTGACACGACCGACACCCGCGCCGCGATCGAGGCCGCGGCCCGCGACCAGCTCTCCCTCGTCCTGGTCCCCGAGGTCGAACCCGGCGCCATCGACCCCGACGCCGACATGGTCGCCGCCTACGGCCTGACCTCCCTCAACAAGGTCCTCTTCCTCACCGAGGTCTGCGAGGAGACCGGAGTCGACCTCGCCCACTTCACCGAGCACGACCTCGCCGGCATGAAGACCCTGCGCGACGTGACCGTCGCCCTCGCCCGCCACCACCACGCCACCACCGGAGTCTGAACATGAACGCCCCGAGCTGGACCGCGCACACCACCGCCGTCCTGGAGAACGACCGCGTCCGCCTCACCCCCCTCACCGAGGCCGACCGCGAGGGCGTCCGGGCCGTGGCCATGGACCCCGACATCTGGCGCTACTTCGTCGCCGCCGTCGACACCGACGCCGACTTCGAGGCCTTCTTCGACGCCGCCCTCGCCGACCACGCCGCCGGCCGCCGCGCCGTCTGGACCATCACCGACAAGGCCAGTGGCCGCATCGCCGGCAGCATGAGCTTCGGCAACATGGCCGAGGCCGACCGGCGCCTGGAGATCGGCTGGTCCTGGCTCGGCCGCGACTTCCGCGGCCGCGGCGTCAACCACTGGGCGAAGGCCCTGCTGCTGGAGCACGCCTTCGAGGTACTGGGCGCCGAACGCGCCGAGTTCAAGACCGACGTCCTCAACACCCAGGCCCGCCGCGGCCTCGTCAACATCGGCGCCACCGAGGAAGGCGTCCTGCGCAGCTTCAACTACATGCCCGGGGGCCGCCGCCGCGACGCCGTCTTCTACAGCGTCCTGCGCTCCGAATGGCCCACCGTCCGCGCCCTCCTCGCGCACGGCCCCAAGAAGGCCGTACCGGCATGACCACCGCCCCCGACATCACCCGGATACGGGCCGCCGGCACCCCGTACGAGATCGGCCGCGCCCACGGTGCGGCCCTGGCCGCACCCCTGCGCGCCTTCCTCGACGACGGCCTCGCCCGCCTCAACCACCTCGTCGACCGGCCCCTGACCCTGGCCTCCCTGCTGCCCTCGATCGCCGCCCACCGGGACGCGGTCGAGACGGCCCTGCCCGACCTCGCCGAGGAAGTGGCCGGCCTCGCCGACGGGGCGCGGATCAGCGAGGACGAGGCCTGGCTGCTCCAGCTGCGCCGCGAACTGACGGGCTACTCCAAGGTCCGCGCCGGCGGCGACTGCACCACGTACGCCCGCACCGGACCCGGCGGCCCGCCCGTCCTCGCCCAGACCGTCGACCTCAGCGGAAACCTCGACACCCACATCGCCGTACTGGAGACCGCCCGCGCCGGCACCGCCCGGCGCTCCCTCGTGCTCAGCTTCGCCGGACTCCTCGGCTACCTCGGCGTCAACAGCGACGGCCTCGCCGTCGGACTGAACCTGGTCCTCGGCGGCACCTGGCGCCCCGGCGTCCCCCCGTACCTGGCCATCCGCCACCTCCTCGACACCGCCGCCGACACCGGCCAGGCCCTGAAGGTCCTCGCCGACCTGCCGCTGGCCAGCTCCCGCTCCCTGATGCTCTGCGACCACGAGCGGGTCCTGTACGCCGAACACCTCGACGGCGACCTGCGCGTCACCGAGGCCGCCCCCGGCGCCCTCGCCCACACCAACCACTACCTCCACCCGGACTTCGCGCCCGCCGACGAGCTCAACGTCTTCGCCCGGAACTCCTCGCTGCGCCGCCTCGCCGCCGCCCGCGAGGGACTCGCCGCCCTCCCCGGCGACGCGGACGCCGAGGAGCACTTCGCCCTGCTCGCACGGCCCCCCGTACGGGTCCCCGACCGGGGCGACATCCGCGCCGAACGCACCGTCGCCGCGGCCGTCCTGTTCCCGGCGGCCGGGCGGCTCCACCTCCGGCCGGGCGACCCCGCGCGCTCCCGCACACAGGTGTTCACCCTGTAGCTCCGCGGCAGGGACGTGTCCGAGAAAGGAGCACGATGGACGCATGGCTGGTCGACCTCGACCAGGTCGCCCCCACCGACATCACCGCGCACTATCCCGAGGGCCTCACCGAGGACGAACTGCGGCGCGGCGCCGAGTTCGTCCACGCGCGCGCGGCCCACCGTTTCTACCGCGCCCGCCTCACCGTCCGCCGCCTGCTGGCCGAACGCCTCGGCCTCGACGCGCACGACCTGCGCATCCACTACGACCCCGCCGGCAAGCCGTACCTGCCCGACCAGCCGGGCACCCACGTCAGCTGGTCCCGCTCCGACGGCCTGCTCCTGCTCGGCGCCACCGAGACCGGACCCATCGGCGTGGACGTCGAGCTGGTCCGCCCGGCCTCCAGCAGCCTGGACGTGCTCACCTTCATCTACCCCGGAGTCCCGGACGGGGTGGGCCCCGAGACCTTCTTCCACGCCTGGACCCTGCTGGAGGCCGCGGTCAAGGCCACCGGGCGCGGCCTGACCGACGGCGCCCGCGAAGTGGACCTGGCCTTCGGCCCCGACGGCTCGGTCACCCTGCGCGGGATCACCGGCCACGGCGCGCTGCCCTGGCACGGCCACACCGCGCTCCAGCCGACCCGGCAGGACTGCCCGTGGGCGATGACCGCCTTCGTCTCCCGGGAACTGCCCCCGGTGACCGTCCTGACCTGGCCCGACCGCGCCGGTGACCGCGTACGGTCCCCGGCGCGGCCCTCGGCGCGGTCCGCGGCGGCGGCCCCGTCCGGGATCACCGCGCGCTGAGCACCGGCGAACCGTCGGGGGCGATCGCGGAGAAGCCGGTGTACGGAACCAGCGCGGGCGGCACGGCCACCGAGCCGTCCGCGCGCTGGTACTGCTCGAGGACCGCGACGAGCGTACGGCCCACCGGCAGCGCCGAACCGTTGAGCGTCGCCGCGAACTCCTTGCGCCCGTCCCGGTCCCGGACCCTGATGCCGGCCCGGCGCCCCTGGAAGTCCCCGCAGTCGGAGCAGGAGGAGATCTCCCGGTAGGTGCCCTGGCCCGGCAGCCACACCTCGATGTCATAGGTGCGCCGGGCGGCGAACCCGAGGTCCCCGGCCCGCAGTTCCACCACCCGGTGGGCCAGGCCCAGGCGCTGGAGCGCCGTCTCCGCGTGCCCGGTCAGCAGTTCCAGCTGCGCGGCCGAGTCCCCCGGCCGGCAGACGCGCACCAGCTCGACCTTCTCGAACTGGTGCAGCCGCACCAGCCCGCGCGTGTCACGGCCGTACGAGCCGGCCTCCGCCCGGTAGCAGGGGGTGCACGCGGTCAGCGCCAGCGGCAGCTCCTCCTCCCGCAGGGTCTCCCCGCGGAAGAGGTTCACCAGCGGCACCTCGGCCGTCGGGATCAGCAGCAGGTCCCGGTCGGCGGCGTTCGTCAGGAACAGGTCGTCCTCGAACTTCGGCAGCTGCCCGGTACCCGTCATCGTCTCCCGCGTCACCAGGTGCGGCACCCCGTACTCGGTGTACCCGTGCCCGGTGGTGTGCAGGTCCAGCAGGAAGGCGGCCAGCGCCCGCTCCAGCCGGGCCCCGGCCCCCCGGGTCACGGCGAACCGGGACCCCGACAGCCTGGCGGCGCGCACCTGGTCCAGGATCCCCAGCCGGGTCCCGATGTCCACGTGGTCGCGCGGGGCGAAATCGAAGCCGGGCACCTCCCCCCAGACCCGCCGCACCACCGGCGGGTCCTGCTCGGTCCCGTCGGGCACGTCCGGGTACGGCCGGTTGGGCACGGCCGACAGCAGCGCCCCCAGCCCCTCCTCCGCCTCCCGGAGCTCCTCCGACACCGACCGCAGGCGCTCCTTGGCCTCCTGAATCCGGGCCCGGGCGGCCCCGTCGGGGCGGGTCCCGCCCCGGGCGGAGCGGTTCTGCTCCGCTCGCAGCTTGTCCCGCTCGGCGATGAGCCGGGCGCGCCGTTCGGTCAGGTCGCGCAGGGCGGCCCGGTCCAGGGCGTAGCCGCGGCGGGCCAGGTCGGCCGCGGCCGCGTCCTGGAGCAGGCTGTGCGGGTCGTGCATGACGGCTCCTCAGTCCTCGTCGGTGACGTGCGCGGTGGCGATGGCCCGGTAGCGGCCCGGACGGCGGGACCGCAGCCACCGGGCGTGTCCCAGCCCGGCGGCGGCGGCGCCCGCCATCAGCCACGGGATCCGGTTCACCCAGGCCGAGGTGGTGCCGGTGACCAGCGCGAAGTTGTCCAGCAGCAGCCAGAGCGCGCCCACCAGCCCGGCCAGGGCCAGTACGGGCGCCAGCCGGGTCCGCCACCAGTGCGCCTCGGGGTGCCGGCGGAAGAAGACCAGCACCGCCACGGCCACCGCCGCCTGGAGGGCGACGATCCCGACCGTGCCCAGCGCCAGCATCGTGGTGGCCAGGGTGGTGTACGGATGCGCCCCCGCCAGCGCGAACGCGGCGCACACGGCGGCCGTGGCCACCGACAGCACCACGCTCGCCCGGTGCGGGGAGGCGTGCCGGGGGTGCACCCGGGCCAGCGAGCCGGGCAGGACCCGCTCGCGGCCCAGGACGAACAGGTACCGGTTCGCGGCGGTGTGCAGCCCGAGCAGCGCGCCGAACAGGCTGGTGCACAGCAGCACCTGCATCACGCCCGTCGCGAAGGTGCCGAGGTAGTCGTCCGACAGGCGGAAGAACAGGTCGCCCAGCTCCTCGCCGGCGGTGTCCGCCACCCGGCCGGCGCCGACCGCCCCGACCGCCGCCCAGCTGACCACCGCGAAGAAGACGGTGATGAGCACGACGGAGGCGTAGGTGGCGACGGGCACGCTGCGCTTCGGATCGCGGCTCTCCTCGCCGTACAGCGCGGCCGCCTCGAAACCCACGTACGAGATCAGCGCGAACATCAGCGCCACCCCGAGCCCCGGCGTCAGCACCGTCTCCGGCCGGAACGCGGCGGCCGGCAGGGTGTCCGCCCCGTGCCGCACGCCGATGGCCAGCGCCAGCAGGCCGAGCACCGCCACCTCGGCGACCATCAGCACCGCCAGCAGCCGGGCGCTCAGGTCGATGCGCCGGTAGCCCATCACCGCCGTCATGGCCAGCGCCCCGCCCGTCCACACCGGCCACGGCACCGGCGGTCCGTACGCGGCGGAGACCAGTTCGGCGAAGTACCCGAAGGCCCCGGCCACGCCCGCGACCGCCGCCGTGTAGGCGAGGACGGCCATCAGCCCGCCCGCGACGGCGAGCGGCCGCCCGAGCCCCTGGCCGATGTACGTGTAGAAGCCGCCCGCGCCCACCACGTGCCGGCTCATCGCCGCGTACCCGACGGAGAAGCACAGCAGGATGAGCCCGGCCAGGGCGAAGGCGGCGGGCACCCCCGCCCCGTTGCCGATGGCGTACGCGAGGGGAACCGAGCCCACCACCCCCGACATCGGGGCCGCCGCCGCGACCACGAGGAAGACGATCCGCGGGGTGGTCAGGGTCCGCCGCAGCCCCGGCGCGGCGACCGCCTCCGGCCGCCGCGCCCCGACGGGGAGGAGGGAGGTCACCGGATCACCTCGGGTGGGTGCGGATGATGTCGACGGCCTCCGGGACGCCCATGTACGGCAGCCGCACCTCGGCCATGTCGTCGGTCCACCGCTCGGCGAGGTCGTAGCGCTGCTTGGGGGTGGTCTCCAGCAGCTTGCAGCCGGGGAACACCTCGTAGCCGTCCAGCAGTTCCGCGTGCGCGGACATGCCCTCCTGGAACAGCTCCTCGCGCTCCAGCACGAACTCCTCCGACGGCAGCTCGTCCCACAGCCGCCGGCCGCGCCGGATCAGCTCGATCAGCCGCGGCCGGTACGAGGGATGGCGCGCCAGGTGCTCGCGGACGATGGAGCTGCCCACGGTCAGGTGGCGGATCTCGTCGATGGACGCCCCGCGCGCGATCTCCGCGGCGGCCGGGTCCAGCAGGGTCCACTTGCGCTCGCTGAGCTCCGCGGCGGGCGCCAGCACCCCCTCGATGACGATGGTGAACACCGCGACCGCCCCGATGAAGTCGCCCTCGTCGCGCACCACGCCCGTGGCGAACTCGGCGATCGGGTTCAGCACCCGGCGGGTGTAGTCGGCGCCCTGCTCCTTGATGAACCCCAGCAACCCCTCCGCGGGCACCCCGAGGTCCACCAAGTGCTTGCGGAAGATCATCGCGTGCCGGGCCTCGTCGATCACCTGGGTGGCGAAGAACTCCTGCTCCACGACCCCGGGCGCGCCGATCACGTAGTGCGAGAGCACCTCCACGGCCCGGGACTCGGCAAGCGACCGGTTGCCCAGTTCCAGCACGAGGGCCTGCCGCAGCGGACCGTCCTCCTTCATGTGCGCCGGCGTCCCGGCGGCGTGCCCGGCCTCGGCCCGCCCGCGCAGGGTGCCCTGCGCGACCGCCGACAGCCAGTACCCCAGATCGCACTCCTCGGCGGTCAGGGTCATCTCCTGGGCGCCGTCGAGCAGGTTGGGCGCGCGGTCCCAGTCGGCCTCGACGGGGATCTGCGGAGCGGTGCTCATGATGCGACCTCACTTGCGGAAGCGGAAGCGGAAGCGGAGACGGAGGCGGCCGGGGTGACGCACGCGCTGTGCATGCGGCCGGCGAAGCTGAGCATCGGGGAGTCGACGGTGTGATGGCCGCCCGTGACCTCGGCGAGGAGCATGTCGTGGTCCCCGACCTGGTGCCAGCCCAGGACCCGGCAGGCCATGTGCGCCAGGCTCCCGCCGATCAGCGGGGCGCCGGTGAGCGGGTCGGTGGTCCAGTCGAAGCCCTCGAACTGGGCGTCGCCGAGCGGGCGGGAGGGGTTGGCGAAGCGGCGGGCCACGTCCTGCTGCGCCGAGCCCAGCACGTTCACCGAGAAGCGGCCCGCCCTGCGGACCATCGCCGCGAACGTCGACGTGGGCCGCAGGCACGCGCCGAGGACCAGCGGGTCCCGGGACAGGGTGACCACGGCGCTGGCGGTGGTGCCGTGCCGGACGCCGTCGCGGCTGACGGTCAGCACCGTCACGCTCGACGCGAGCCGGCGCAGGGCCAGCCGGGCCGCCTCCGGGTCCTCGTACCCCTCGGCCGGCACCGAGGTGCTGCGGTCCGTCAGCCAGGCCGGGTAGCGGCTCACCGGTTCGCCCCGACGGCCGGGGCCGCGGCGGTGGCGCCGAGGGTCGCGCCGGTCTTCGTCGTGGCAGCTTCCTCGTACGGCAGCGGCACCGGGCCGTCGGTGGCCGAGCGGCGCCCCAGCATGGCCGTCACCTGGTCGACCAGCGGGGTGGACTCCGGCTCGAAGGGCAGCCCGAAGGGCTTCAGGAAGTTCCCGAAGACGCCCCGGTCGCCGAAGACGTGGAACGGCAGCGCCAGCAGCGCCCACTCCGGCCCGATCAGCCACATCCACAGCAGCCCCACGGCGGCCACGCTCAGCAGGCTGTGCATCGAGTTGTAGAGCACGTAGTACGCCTTGTGGATCCGCCCGTCCGGGCTGCGCCGGTAGGCGATCGCGCCCGGGATGTAGCCGAGCAGGTCGATGTACAGGAACAGGCCGATCGCGGCGAACCAGTTGATGTCCGTGAAGTGCCACAGGATGAACCCGATCGTCACGGCGAACGCGACCAGGTACTCCAGGCGGTGCAGGTTGAAGGTGACCGGTGACTCCACCGGGTTCTTGATGTCCATGCGGGGTCGTCCTTCCGACGGGCCGGGCTGCGGGGGTGCTGCGGGTCAGGACAGCCGCAGCGGACTGCCGGCGAAGTAGCCGGCCAGCTCCGCGGCGACGCTCGCGCGCGACGGGGGGTGGAAGGCCAGGGCGCGCACCGCCGAGGAGAGGTACGCCACGTCGGCGGAGCGGATGAAGGCCATCCCGCCGAGCATCTCCACGGCCTGGTCGACGGTCCGCGCCAGCAGGTCCTGCGTCGCGTAGCGGGCGGTGAGCACCGCCGCGACCGCCTCGTCGCCCTCCGTGCCGTCCTCCAGGGACCGGGCCGCGCCCTCCACGAGCGCCACCGCCGCCTCCAGGCGCACCGCGAGTTGCGCGCGCTCCGCCGCGCTGCCGCGGCCGCCGTCCAGCACCTGGGCGACCAGCGCGGACGCGGCGCCGACGTACGAGGAGGTGGCGAGCAGCTCGAACCAGGTGAACCCGGCCGTCTGGAGGTCGTCCAGCCGCTCGGCGTCCTCCGGAGTGCTGTGGATGACCAGGTCCCGCGGCACCTCCACGTCGGTCAGCCGGACCTCGTCGCTCTGCGAGGCGGCCAGCACCGGAGTGGCCCAGAACGGCCGCGTCTCGATCCCGGGGGAGGAGGCGGGGATCAGCATCAGCGCCAGCGAGGAGCGGCCGTCGTCGTGCGCCACCATCACACTGGCCGTCAGCACGTCCATCGAACGCGAGAGGCTGCACGGCTTCTTCGAGCCGTTGACCAGGTAGCCGCCCGGGGTGCGGTCGGCCACGACCGAGGGCGCCAGGATGTTCTGGTCGGTACGCCCCTCCGCCCAGCCGGACGCCAGCAGCAGCCCGTCGGAGGCCACCGCCGACATCAGCTTCAGCTGGGCGGGCGTCAGCCGGTCCGCGACCTCCGCCAGGCGGAACAGCATCGCCACCGTGAAGTGGTGCATCACCGTGGCCACGCCCAGGGAGGGCGAGGCGGCGGCGATCGCCCGCTGCACCCGCACCGCCTGGAGCGCGGAGGCGGCCGCGCCGCCGTACGCGGCCGGCACGAGCAGCCCGGGACCGCCGTGCTCGCGGTACAGCTCCAGCACGGGGCTGTCCGCGCCCTCCCGGGCCATGAGCGGCAGCTCTTCGAGTGCGTCGAGAAGGCCTGCGTGGAATTGCTCGCAGATCCCGCGCGCTGTCGTCAGGGAACGCATCGCCGTGTTCTCCTCGGGCTGTCTCGGAATTCTCCTCCGAACCGGCGGGTATTCCCCGTGATCCGAAAGTCAATATGCGCTCAGAAGTCTTTCACCCGCTATCTGACTGAGGCCTGACACTCATCTGACCAGTGGTTTCGACTGACCCACCACTGACCGTCGGCTGACCGGGAGGCGGCTCGGGGGTTGTGGGGGAGGCCTGCGCGTGCCATAAGTGAGGGAGTTGTCGGCGCGAGAATGGATCTGAAATGACCGGAACGGTTCTGGAGACGGATGTCGCGCTCGAAGCCATCCGGCAGTATGCGGACGCGGGAAATCCGAGCGCGTATTTCGCCTTCAGCGACGGGAACAGCTATTTCCGGCTCCCGGACGTGCCCGGGGTGATCGTCTACCGCCCCGTCGGCCGCTACCTGGTCCAGTTCGGCGGCCCCTTCGCACCCTTCGCCCCCGCCGGGCCGGACGGCCCCCGGGCCCGGCTGCTGGCGGGCTTCACCGCCTTCGCCGCCGGGCAGGGCCGCGAGATCGTCTCCGTACAGCTCCAGGGCGCCGACGCCGACGTCTACGTCGACCAGGGCTTCACCGTCAACCAGATGGGCGCCTCGTACGCCGTCGACCTGGAGACCTTCACCCTGGCCGGCACCAAGTTCATGCAGCTGCGCAACAAGATCTCCCGGGCGCTGCGCAGCGGCCTGGAGATCAAGGAGGTCGCGTACGACGACTTCGCGGACCGCATCGCGGAACTCGACACCGCCTGGCTCGCCACCAAGGGCGAGGGCGTCAAGCCCCTGGAATTCCTCGTCGGCCAGACCGGCGGCCGCTACCAGCACCTGCGCCGCCTCTTCGCCGCCGTCCGCGACGGCGAGCTGATCGGCTACGTCTCCTACGCCCCCGTCTACGGCCCGCAGTCCGGCTGGATGCACGACCTGAGCCGCCGGCAGCCCGACTCGCCGCCCGGGGTGATGGAGGCCCTCAACAAGGCCGCCATCGACGTGTTCACGGCCGAGGGCACCCGCTGGCTGCACTTTGGCTTCACGCCCTTCACCTCGCTGACGGCCCCCCGGTTCCCGGGCCACAGCCTCGGCTTCCACTGGTTCATGGAGCACCTGTGGGAGCACGGCGCGCACATCTACCCGGCGCGCACACAGCTCGAGTACAAGCAGAAGTGGGCGCCCTCCGCCGTGCTGCCGGAGTACATCGCCTTCCAGCACGGCGCGAGCCTGCCGGGGCTGGTCCACGTCTTCCGCGCCTGCAACGCGGTCTGAGAGGGAGGTCGTAGTGATGTCCGAGGAGATCCAGGCCCAGGGCCTGCTGGTCGTGGAACGCTTCCAGGCCTGCGCGGCCGCCCCCGACGACCTGGAGGCCGCCCGCCTCTGCGACGCGGACCTGGCCCGCCTGGACGCACTGCTGCGGGCGGCGGGGGAGTAGGCCGCGCGGAAGCGGGCCCCGCCGACACCGTCGGCGGGGCCCTTTCGTACGCGCAACGGAAAACGGGGGTGGCGGGGAAGGGCTCCCCGCCACCCCCTCGGGCGGTGTCAGCGCAGCGCCGGGCGGGTGCGCACCAGCGTGCCGGCCGGGCCGCGGACCAGCATCGGACGCCTGCGCAGGGCCGGTTCGGGCCCGGCGGGCCGGGACACGTGGGCGACCAGGAGGTCCTGGACCACCGGGCCGGCCGGGCCCGCGAGCAGCTCGTGCCGCTCGCGCGTCACCGCCCGCCGGTCGAACAGCAGCCCCTGCCCCGGCGCCGGGGCCGCCTCCAGCAGGGGCGCGGCCCCGCCGGCGCCGAACAGCCGCGACCGGGCCGTCCCCGCACCGGCCCGCCCCGCCACCGCCACGAGGCCGAACCCGCCGGCCCCCGCGCCCGGCGGCCCGGGCAGCCGCACCGCGACCGTGGACCCGGCCGGCGCCACCGTGCGGACCAGGTGCAGCTCGATCAGCCAGTCCGCGTGGACGTCCAGCCACGGCCCGCCGATGGTGCGCCGCAGCAGCGCCGCGAGCCCCGCCTCGAGCCGCCGGTCGGCCCCGTCGTACGGGACGTCGTACGGCACCTCGTACGAGGCGACGGGCAGGAAGAGCCAGTCGTCGTCCGCCGTCCAGGACATCCGCAGCCGCACCACCCGGTACGGAGGCTCCCGGAAACCGGCCGCGACCGCCCCGGGGACCGGGCCCAGCCCGACGAACGCGAAGCCGTGCTCCCGCAGTGACACGGCGGCTCAGCCCGCGGCGACGGGCGTGCGCTCGGCGACCGTGTCCCCGGCGCCGGGGCGCGCCAGGTCCAGGCGCTCGTCGAGGTGGCGGGCGGAGGAGTTGGCGCGCCACAGCGCGCCGCGGGCGATGCCCCGGCGCATGTAGGCGGTGTCGGCGCTCGGGATGACCACGTTGTGGAACCAGCCCGCCGCGTGCTGGGAGTCGATGGTGATGTGCAGCCGGTGGTAGGTGATCCCCACCTCCGGCAGACCGAGCCGCTCCCAGGCCCGTACGACGTTGCGGAACCGGTCGGGCGCCAGCCACTCGGTCATCCCGAGGAAGCCGACCGCCTCCGGGTACAGGTGCCGGTAGCGGCACAGCAGCACCGCGAGGTTCCCGGAGTGCAGGTCGGTGGTGGTCATGGCGGCCTCGAGGTCCTCGGCCCGGACGTCGAACACCTCGTAGATCTTGTTGAAGAGGTGGGTGTGCACGGCCTCCGGGTCGCCGTTGCCCATCTCGTCCCAGTAGTTGGAGGCGATCTCCATCTTGCTGGCGCCGGCCGTGCCGATCTGCATCATCGCGAGGAAGTCGTCGAAGCGGCCGTCGATCAGCGACTCCTGGATGACGTACGTGCGCAGGTCCTCGCTGCGCGCCTCGCGGTTGATGAAGTCGGTGTAGTACGGGTGCTTGAAGGCGCGGTGCTTGCGGACGAGGCCCTTGAGCCAGGACAGGAACTGCTTGGGATCGGTGGGCGCCGACTCCAGCAGCCCGGGCTCCAGGTGTGCGTCCTCGGCCTGGAGGGTGGCGTTCTCCAGCAGCCGGGTGACCTCGTGCAGCAGCACCGAACCCTCGGCGGTGGGCCGGTCGGGTATCTGCATCACCGTCTGGTAGATGCGCGACAGCAGGAGCTGCTGGTGGTAGTGGGCGTCGTCGCGGCCGGGGCCGGTGATGGCGGCGGCGTTCATGTCGGTGACGGCCTCGACGATGCGGGCGCGCTCGCCCAGGAACTTGGCGTCGATCTCGTCGGCGTCCACGGTCAGCCAGGACGAGACCTCGTCCACGAGCGCGGCGGCGTCGGTCCTGCGGATCGTGGGCACGTTGGGGTGGTCGCTGGTGGGCAACTGCGTCTCCATGTCTCTCGGGGTCCCTCGGGAAGACGACGCCGTGTTCGGGGTCGCGCCGGGTTGAGGAAGAAGAAGGACATACGTCTCCGTCACGCGAGCCCGCGGGCGGACGGGCGTGATGCGCTCGCTCCGCGAGGCCGGGGACGAGATGGGCGCCGAAGGGGCCCTGCCGTGTGTGCGTACAGGGCCCCTCATGCCAAAGCACGCGCATCCCTGGTCATCGGATCGGGATGCGCGTGCCTGGGATGAGCACCTGCGGAGAGGGCAGGATTCGAACCTGCGTGGGCAGAGCCCGTCCGGCGAAGAGCCGGACCCCATTCGGCCGCTTTGGGTACCTCTCCAACGGCCTTTCTCTGCCATCAGCTTGGCACGGGCCGGCTGACATGCTGCTGATGGATATCTGAGACGGGAATTGGCGTCAACCGGTCAGGGCCCCATCAGCGGCGGCTGGGATAGTGAAGGACGATCGAACTTCTTCGCAGGCACATTTCACCAGGTACACAGGGGAGTTCCCGTGAGCGCCGAAACCGCCAAAATCTCCGTTTCCCGTCTCTACAACGACGAGAACGGCGAATCGCATTTCATCGACGAGACGCTGGAGGTGACGGCCGTCAATTTCGCCCCGCCCGCGCCTTCCCTCTTCGTCTCCGAGGGCGTGCCGGCCAAGCAGGCCGTCTACCTCTACATCCCCGCCGGCTGGTTCGGCGACTTCCACCCGGCGCCGCGCCGCCAGATCATGACGCTGGTCAGCGGCAGGATGGAGTGCGGGGTCAGCGACGGCACCTGGCGCACCTTCGTACCCGGCAACACCCAGCTGGTCGAGGACACACAGGGCAAGGGGCACGCCACCAGGGCCCTGGAGGACTGCGTGATGATCGTCTCCCAGCTCGCCGACTGACGCGTGCCGCGAAGGAGGAAGGGGCGCGGTCCGGATTCCCGGCCCGCGCCCCTTCCGCATTCCGCCGTGCTTCTTATCCCTTGACGTAGCCGAAGCTCTCGGCGAGCAGCCCGTTCTCCAGGCGGTGCACGTTCACCCCGCGCACGAAGTCCCCGGCGCCGCTGCCCCAGCGCAGGGTCCAGCGGCAGACGGCGCGCTCGCCGGCCGTCCAGACGTCCTCGACCTCGAAGGTCATGTGCTCGTTGCCCGCGATGGAGGTCCAGAACTGAAGGCATTCGTCATATCCGACGTGCTTCGTGCCGTCGGGAGCCGGACCGGAGTTCTCCAGCCGGCAGTTCTCGGCGAGGATGTCCTTCAGCAGACCGGGGTCGTGCAGCTGGAATGCCTGGTTGAACTGTTCGATGACTTTGCGTGTCTGCTCGTCGGACATCGGGACTCCTCATGTCTCATGGCTCGGCACGGGTGGCCCGCCCGGTCGGAACGGGCCACAGGAGAAAGTAATACAGTCCAACGGCTCCCTGTCCAAGAGTTTGGAACTTCAGGCCATTTGAGTCAGTCGCACGTCAGTACCAGCCGCCTAGCTTCGTACTATGACCACAGCAGACAGTGCGCCTCTCGCATTGGCCTATCAGCAGGCCATCGAATATCTGGCGGGCCTCGCCGATCGGCCGGTGGGTGCCACTGCCGGCTCCGAACAATTGCTGAAAATGTTCGGTGGCCCGCTGCCCGCCGGACCGTCCGGGCCCACCGACACCATCGAACTCCTCGGCCGCGCGGTCGCCGAAGGCGGCATCCCCACGGCCAACGGCCCCCGTTACTTCGGCTACGTCACCGGCGGCACCCTGCCCGTGGCCATCGCCACCGACTGGCTCGTCGCGGCGTACGACCAGACCGCCAGCCTCTACAACCTCTCGCCCGCCATCGCCGTCGCGGAGGACGTCGCCGCGCAGTGGGTCCTGGAACTCCTCGGCCTGCCCGCCCACGCCTCCGTCGGCTTCCCCACCGGCTGCACCATGGCCCACCTGACCTCCCTGGCGGCCGCCCGGCACAAACTCCTCGCCGAGGCGGGCTGGGACGTCGAACGCGAAGGCCTGGGCGGCGCGCCCGACGTCGCCATCGTCGCCGGCGCCCAGCACCACATGACCATCGACCTCGCCGCCCGCTACCTCGGCTTCGGCACCGCGCGCATCCGCAACGTGCCCGTCGACGACAAGGGCCGCATGATCCCCGCCGCGCTGGAGGCCACCCTCTCCGGACTCGATGGACCGGTCATCGTCTGCGCGCAGATCGGTGACGTCAACTCCGGCGCCATCGACCCCGTCGGGGAGATCTGCGACATCGCGCACCGCCACGGCGCCTGGGTCCACGTCGACGGCGCCTTCGGCCTGTGGGCCGCGGCCAGCCCGAAGCTCCGCCCCCTCGTCGAGGGCGTGGAACGGGCCGACTCCTGGGCCCTGGACGCCCACAAGTGGCTCAACGTCCCCTACGACTGCGGCATCGTCGTCATCGCCCACCCCGAGGCCCACCGGGCCGCCATGCTCAACGAACGGGCCGGTTACCTCCCGCCCGGCACCGACGGCGAACGCGACGCCATCGAATGGGTCCCCGACTTCTCCCGCCGCGCCCGCAGCCTGCCCGTCTGGGCCGCCCTCCGCTCCCTGGGCCGCTCCGGCGTCGCCGACCTCGTCGAACGCTGCTGCGCCCACGTACACCGCTTCGCGGATCGCCTGACGGGCGTCGACGGCGTGGAACTCCTCAACGACGTCGTCCTCAACCAGCTCCTGGTCCGCTTCGGCGACGACGACGAGACGACCCGCCGGGTCATCGCCCGCATCCAGCGCAGCGGCACGTGCTGGTTCGGCGGCACGGTGTGGGAGGGCCGCGCGGCGATGCGCGTCTCGGTGGTCAACTGGCGCACCACGACGGAGGACGTGGACCGGAGCGTGGAGGTTGTTCTGGAGGCCGTGGCGGAGGAACTGCGACTGGCGACTGGCTGACGGCTGCGGGGGCCCGCTGTCTCCCCCTCGAGGGGCGGGGCCGGGCGGTGTTTGCCCACCCGCCTCCCCGGGTGCGGGCCGGTGGACCGGTGAACGGGACCCCCTGCGGCGGTCTCGCAGCCGGTTTGGGGGTTTCCCGTCAGTCCCATCGTCGTTCCGTGTCGTGCCGGCCTGTCAAGGGCGCTCCTTCGTCGCGTCACCGCGTGATGTCGCTTCGCGCCACCCTTGACAGCCCGTCCCGCCCCGGAAAGCCGAAAGACTGCCGGGAAGCCCCCCCAAAAGAACGGTCACGGGGCAGGAGTGGACCTTCCGGCCTCTCAGCGACGAGGCGAGGGGCCGGGGGCCGCCCTGCCGGGCATCCGGGCACCTTTCGTCCATGGCCCCGGCCCGGGGCTGGAGTCATGCCTTGCCGGTGCCGTCGGTGAGCTTGGCCCGCTTGGCGGCCACGGCTTCGGGACCGGCGGGGCCGCTGACTTCCTCGAAGTCGGCGATCGGCTCATCCAGGTCGCCACGCTCCTTCTGACGCTGGGTGGTGTTCTCCACTACAGACCCCGGACCATTGCCGTGAGCACGGGGGAGTCCGGGGCGGGCCGGACGGGGCCGATCGCCTCGTAGCCCCACGACTCGTAGACGCGCTGGACCTTTCCGTCTCCGGCGGCCGGGTTGACCATGAGCGACACGTACCGGTCCGCGCGGCCGGCCAGCAGCGCGTCATGGATGCGCCGGGCCAGGCCCGTCCGCCGGTGGGGAATCGTCACGCCGATCTCCCTGAGCGCCAGGGTGCGCGTACGGGTGTACTCCGCGTCCAGGTCGTCGTCGATCCGCTTCCACCAGAGGTCCCCGGCCTCCACGGTGTTGCCGTACGCGTAGCCGACCGGCCGGTCCTCGGCGTCGAAGGCGAGCACGGCCGCGAAGCCTGAAGTACGGCCGTAGCGTTCCAGACGCTCGGCGAGGGTGGGGACGGCGTAGTTCGGCAAGTGCAGCAACGGCTCGCGTACCTCGGCGTACGCCTCGATCAGCGGGCCGCGGACCTGCTCCAACTCGGTGAACCGACGTAGTCGGGTCTTCATACGAGGTCCTCCAGGTGTTGCGGCCGTGCCCGCTCAGACCGCCCCGTGTGCCGACGCTGCGGCTTCGATGCGGTGTGCCAGTTCGATGTCGTGCTCGGCGACGTACCCGCCGAGATCGCTCGAGCTGATCGAGACCTGCACGGTCTTGTAGCCGAGCGTCGCGTCCGAGTGGTGCCCGAGGTCGTTCTGGATGGCCGCGATGTGGACGATGAACGCAGCGCCCTGGATGTGCGGGACCGAGTACGAACGCGCGATGCGCCGGCCGTCCGTCGACCAGCCCTTCAGGTCCTTGATGCGCTCCTCGATCTGTTCCGCCGACAGAGCCTCAGCCACGGTCA
This sequence comes from Streptomyces sp. NPDC034043, assembly GCF_055575675.1. Classification (NCBI taxonomy): domain Bacteria; kingdom Bacillati; phylum Actinomycetota; class Actinomycetes; order Kitasatosporales; family Streptomycetaceae; genus Streptomyces; species Streptomyces sp. NPDC034043. The sequence continues at coordinate 8,285 of NZ_JBVISF010000019.1, read as the reverse complement.
AACCCCTTTGCCGATGGATGCCAGTACCTCCTTCAAGGCCTGGCCGATCGGCTCAGCTTGCCACGGCTGCATGGCCGCTTCCACGGCGGCCAGCTCGCGGCGGGCCCGTTCCGAACCGGTTTCCACTACGACCCCGGCCGCGTGCCGCGCCAGCTCCACGGCTCGCTCCGGTTGCCGCAGTGCGGCAGCGGCAACCGCTTGCCGGCCGGTCCACACGCCGACGTCCCGACGTGCGGTGGGCGGAGCCGAGGGGATGATCTGTTGCCACATTCGGTCGGCCTCCCGGGCCAGGCCAAGGCGGCCGTAGCAGGTGGCACGCTGCACCTCGACGTAGTGGGGCGTCCGCAGGCAAGCCGTGCCCCACGCCTCGACATCGACCGAGTCGATCAGCTGTCCGGCTTGGTCGAGCAGCTCGTCCACCTCGCGGCGGTCGCCCAGGAGCGAGGCGCCGTGCGCCTGCTGTTGCAGTGCGAAGACCTTGATCTCCGGTGAGAGACGCGAAGCGTCCATCAACGCTGCCTCGCACAGGTCCACCACGGCTGTCCCCATACCTTGATCAGTGCGTGCCATGGCACGGTCGACGAGGGCACATGCGACCGCTTCCCGATCCCGTGACCGGTGAGCGAGTTCCTGCGCGACGTCGTGGCAGCGCAAGGCTGCGGCAGGGGCGCCCGCGTCCAGGTAGAGCCATGCGGCGAAGGCCGCGTAGTGCACCCCGACCCGAGCCATACGCTGCCGTGTGGGTTCACCCGCCGCGTTGACCAGCTGCGCGATGAGGTCGCACTGGGCGCTGACCGTGCCGATGAGGGCGCGGGGGCCGAGGAGCATGTCAGCGCGGTAATGCCCGTCGAGTTGCTGCTCGAAGTACGGGATCAGTGCCGGATCGACGTGGCGCGGGGCGGGCAACGCGGTGCTGAGCGCAGCGGTCGTCACGGTGCCGACGAATGTCCGGCGGTCCATCTCGGCAACCCCTGGTGTGACCGGCGGTACCCCTGCGGAACGCGCTTGGCGCCGGGCCCGTCGGGCCACTGCCGCGGCTCGGTCCAATGACGCCGTTGAGACGCCGAGCACCGTTGCGAGATGCCTGCGCGTCTCCGGAGTCGGGAGGCGCTTGTCACGCTCCCAACGTCCAACCTCACGTGCATCCTTCGTGACGGTGCCGGATGCCCGGCAGTACTCGTCGGCCACCTGTTGCTGTGTCCAACCGTGCTCCTCGCGAAGCCGCTTGAGCAGCTGGCCAATACTCTCCGCCGACATGGGCCTCCCGTTCCGGCCCCCATTCTGGCCCCCCCCAATGGCCCGCAGGCAGGCCCCTCCAGAGGGTCGGTCAGCACGCTTTCCTTGACGGAGGGCAGCAGCCCACCAGCCCCCGGACCGCGCGGACGGTCCCGGGGGCATGGCCAACCTGAGGGAAGCAGGTCGATCTGTGAACCGTATGGCCCGAATCCTCGGCCCGGAGCCCCCGGGACCCGGTGGCCGGTACAGCCCCCGCGAGGTACTGAGCCTCGAGACCCCTGACGGCCCGGGCACGGGCACAAGCACCGCGCCGCTGTTCCTGCCCAGTGCCGAGCTGCTCGACCGGGCGCGCGTCGGGTGGGAGGGCTTCCTCGCCACCTTCGGGGAGGCGCCGGATGAGTGAGCGGTACGAGTACGTGCCGCACCGGCTGCTGCGCAAGCGCGTGCGCGACATCGCGTCCGGCGTCGAGGGCGTGCTGATGGCCGTCGTCAACGAGAACGTCTCCGACACCGGCGTCGAACGCTGGATGGAGCTCGCGTACATCCGGGGCGCGTCCGGGCGGGAGTTCACCACCGCCGTCGGCAATGTCCAGCCCGCCTGAGACCGCAGCACCCATCGGATGAAGGGACAGTTCATGGGCAAGCACCGCAGCCCGATCGGCGACGACGGAAGCCAGCCCGGGCGGCCCATTCCGCCTCCGCCACCCCCGCCGCCACCGCCGAAGTAGGGAGTCACCGTGAGGACCGAGAAACTCCTCGCCCAGATCGCTGCGTCGATGGGACGGCAGGTCGCCGCGCCCTGGGCGGCCGTGCTGGCGCGGCCCCCCCCGGGACGCCTTCCTGCCCGACCTGCTCTGGGTCCGGGACGGGCAGGGCGGCTACCGGATGCTGGACCGCGGCACGGACCCCGGGGCGTGGCAGGACGCCGCTCACAGCGATCAGCCGCTCGTCATCGAGTTCACCCCGCTCGGCGGGGCGCGGGTGCCGCTGTCCTCCGCCTCCGCGCCGAGCACGGTGGTGCGGCTGCTGGAGGACGCCCGTCTGCGCGCGGACAGCCGGGTCCTGGAGATCGGCACCGGCACCGGCTTCAACACGGCGCTGCTCAGCCGCAGGTGTGACCGCGGGTTCGTGGTGACCCTCGATGACGTGCCCGGGCTCTCGGTCCTCGCGCAGCGCAACCTCCGTGCCCAGGGACTGACGGCCACCGTCGTCACGGCCGATGGCACGGACGGCTACGCGGCCCTGGCACCGTACAGCCACGTGGTCGCCACCTGTTCCGTCCGGTCGGTGCCCCTGGCGTGGCTGCAGCAGACGGAGACCGGCGGCCGCATCGTCACCCCCTGGGACAGCGCCTGGCTGTCCTACGGGACCCTCGCCCTCGACAAACGCGAGGACGGCGGCGCCGTGGGCCGCTTCGCCGCGCACGGCTCGTCCATGCTCATGTCCACCCAGCGGGTGGCGGCTGACCTCGATGACGTCCTGGGGCCGGGCCAGGCCGCCCTCGCCGGCACGAGCACGCTCTCGCCGTGGGCCGTCGCCGGTGACGATCTCGACGCCCAGTTCCACATCGGCCTGGCCGTCCCCGGAGCGTGGCACTCCTGGGACACATCCGGGGATCCCGCGGCCGTACGGCTGTGGCTGGCCGACACCGGCGGGGGCAGCTGGGAGTCCGTGGACTGGGACGGGCGGCAGTCGGGTTCCTTCGCCACGCGGCAGTTCGGCCCGCGCCGCCTCTGGGACGAGGTGGAGCGGGCCCACGCCTGGTGGACCGCCGCCGGCCGGCCCGGGGTCGCGAGGTACGGGATGGCCGTCAGCGGCGAGGGGTGTCATACGCCCTGGCTGGATTCGCCCGGGACGCCCGTCCCCTACTGGAGGGCGGATTCGTCGCAGCGCGATACCCAGGCCGTGAAGGATTCCGAGGGGTCCGTGCGGTCCGACAGGTAGGCGCGGGTGAGGCGTTCCACGTAGTCCGGGAGGTCAGCCGCCGTGGTCTTGAGGCCGCGGAGTTTCTTGCCGAAGCCGCCCTCCTGGTCCGCGGCCAGGGACAGGCTGCCGCCCAGGTGGACCTGGAAGCCCTCCACCTGGCGGCCGTCCTCGTCCGCCACCAGCTGGCCCTTGAGGCCGATGTCCGCGACCTGAGTGCGGGCGCACGAGTTGGGGCAGCCGTTCACGTTGACGGTGAGGCCCGCCCCGACGTCCTCGCCGGCCAGGCGCTTCTCCAGTTCCGCGACGAGGGTCGCCGCGCGTTCCTTCGTCTCGACGATCGCCAGCTTGCAGTACTCGATCCCCGTGCACGCCATCGTGTTGCGCCGCCACGGGGAGGGCCGGGCCTGGAGGCCGATGCCGGCGAGGCCCGTGACCAGCGGCTCCGGGTCCGCCACGTCCAGGACCAGCAGCTTCTGGTACGGGGTCAGGCGTATCCGGCCGCTGCCGTGCGCTTCGGCGAGGTCGGCCAGCGCCGCGAGCTTCGTCCCCGAGAGGCGCCCCGCCACCGGCGCGGCGCCCACGTACCACAGGCCGTCCCGCTGGGGGTGTACGCCGATGTGGTCGATCGGGGCCGGGGGGAGCGAGGGGGCCGGGCCGTCGAGGAGGGGCCGGCCCAGGTACTCCTCCTCCAGCACCCGGCGGAACTTCTCCACGCCCCAGTCCGCGATCAGGAACTTCAGCCGCGCCCGCCCCCGCAGCCGCCGGTAGCCGTAGTCGCGGAACAGCCGCGCCACCGCCACCCATACGTCGGGGACGTCGTCGAGCGGCACCCACACGCCCACGTGCCGCGCGAGGACCGGCACCGTCGACAGGCCGCCGCCCACCCACATGCCGAAGCCCGGCCCGTGCTCGGGATGGACCGCGCCGAGGAACGCCAGGTCGTTGATCTCGTACGGGACGTCCGGCAGCCACGACACCGCCGACTTGTACTTGCGCGGCAGGTTGGAGAGGGAGGGGTCACCGATGTAGCGCGCGGCGATCTCCCGCACGGCCGGGGTCGCGTCCAGCACCTCGTCCGCGCCCACCCCCGCCACCGGGCTGCCCACGATGACGCGCGGGCAGTCCCCGCACGCCTCCGTCGTCGACAGGCCGACCTCCTCCAGCCGCCGCCAGATCGCCGGGACGTCCTCGATCCGCACCCAGTGCAGCTGGATGTTCTGCCGGTCGGTGACGTCCGCGGTGTTGCGGGCGAAGCGCATCGAGACGTCGGCGATCGCCCGCAGCTGGGCCGCGTCCAGGGTGCCGCCGTCGCTGCGCACCCGCATCATGAAGTGCTCGTCCTCCAGCTCCTCCGGGGCGAGCGAGCCCGTCTTCCCGCCGTCGATCCCGGGCTTGCGCTGGGTGTACAGCCCCCACCAGCGCATCCGGCCGCGCAGGTCGTCGGGGTCGATGCCGGCGAAGCCCTCGCGGGAGTAGACCCGCTCGATGCGCTCCCGCACCAGCAGCGGGTCCTCGACCGCCTTGAACTCCTCGTTGGCGTTGAGCGGCTCCCGCTCGCCCAGCGCCCACTGTCCCTCGGGGCGCTTGGCGGCGGCGGGACGCGCGGATCTGGCGGTCCGGACCGGCGGCGCGGCGACTGTCTCCGTCAATGTCCTGCTCCTTGTCGGGTGGTGCCGGAAAATCCGCGCCGAACCGTGTCGGCGTCAGGCGTCAGGCGTCGGCGTCAGGTGGTGCCGAGGCCCGCGACCGGGACGATCATTCCGCTGGGCAGCCAGCTCGTGGCCCCCGCGTGGTGGTGTCCGCCGCCCGCGGCGGGCCCGCCGCTGCCCGGTACGTACAGCACGGCCGCGGCGTACAGCTTCGCGGGCGCCGGCCCCGCCGTGCCGCGCGCCGCGCGCCAGGCCTCGTACCCGGCGGCGGTCGGCACCTCGCCGGGCAGCCGGGCACCGAGCGCCGCGACGTACTCCACCGCGGCCGGGCTGTTCGGCGCGTACCGCAGCGGGATCAGCTGGCCCGCGCTCGGCGAGAGCAGCGGCGCCGTCAGCAGCCACGGCGCCAGGTAGGTGCCCTCGGCGGTGCTGCGGCCCGCCTCGACGTCGCGTACGGCGGTGTCCGCGGCCGTCCAGCCGGAGGTCACCACCAGCGGCTGCCGGGTCGCGTCCGGCCCGCCCACGGAGATCCCCGCGCGGGCCGCGGCCCCGCGCACCTCGGCGGCGGCGGCCCGCCCGCGCGGCGAGTCGTCCTCGACCAGCGCCAGCGAACGCGCCCCGCGCCCGGCGAGGAAGCCCACGGTCTCCCGCAGCGCCGCCGCGTCCGCCTGCGTCAGGGCGTCGGACGGGCAGGCCGCCGGCGGCTTCGCGCTGCCCCCGAGCACCGCCCCGGCGGCCGCGCTCGCGCACTCCGGCCCGTCGGCACCGCTCAGCCCGGCCGGGGCCGCCTTCCCGCCGGCGCGGCCCGTGTCCACCGCCAGCGGGGCGAGCGACCCGCCGGCGGAGACCCACACCCGCCCGGGCCCGGCGGGCAGTTCGACCGGCACCCACGTCAGGGCCGAGCCGGGCCGCCGCCCGCCCCGCACGAGCCGCTCCCGGTCCGTTCCGGCGGAGGCCTCGGCGGCGGCGACGCCCACCAGGTTGTAGCCCGGCCGGTTCGGCACCACCAGTACCGGCACCTGTTCACCGCCCAGCCCCAGCGAGCCCAGCAGCGGCCCCGCCGACATCCGCCGCGCCCCGCCCTCCGGCAGCGACGGCCCGCCCCAGGTACCGGCGAGGGCCGCGCACGCCACCGCCGCGGCGAAGTACGCCGTGGCGGTGGTGCGGCGGGCGAGCAGCCGCGTGCGCAGCAGCAGCACCGCGCCCAGCGCCAGGGCGGCGGTCAGGACGACCGCCGCCAGGAGGACTGCGTTCACCGTCGGACGACGCTGTCGCTGACCACGAACAGGACGCCGTGCGGCTGCGCGTCGCCGAAGTCGCCGTGCGGCCACGACGCCCGGTTGAAGCCGACGCACGGCTTGCCGGTGTGCTCGTCGCGGAAGGACCGGTCGAGGCTGACCTTGCCGCGACGGTCGAGGTCGAACATGCACACCCGGTGGTCGCCGCCGCCGCCGAAGGAGCCGGCGACGAAGTAGTTGGCCACCGCGATCCGGCCGACCTGGGCCGTCTCCCGGTAGACGCCGTCCGCGCCGCGCTTGAAGTTGTCCATGGCACCCCAGTGCGGGCCGCCCGAGCTGACGTCGCGGATCGGGACGGTGCTCACCAGCTCCGGGCAGTCGCGCTCGTGCCCGCCCCGGCTGACCTCGCTCAGCTCGTCGACCGAGCACTTCGCGCCGGTGCCGGCGGCGAGCAGCTTCTGGATGTCCAGGACGTAGATCATGCCCGTGGTCTCGTCCAGCGGCTTGCCGTACGGCACCGACTGGCCCATCACCGTGTGGAAGAGGAAGCGGTCGTCGGGGCTGACGGCCAGCCAGCTGCCGTTGTCACCGCTGCCGGTGACCGTCTTGTCGCGCTGGAAGGCCCGGTAGGCGGTGGTGTCGTCGAAGACCTCCTTCCACTGCGGGTCGGGTGCGGTGATGTCCGGGGTGTAGAAGACCGCCCCACCCGCCATCGAGGAGACGAACGCGCCCTTGTGCCCGGGCCGGTTGGTCATCGCGGTCTCCATGACCACCCGCGACTCGCGGAAGAAGGCCCGCTGCTCCTGCGCCCCGCGCGGTCCGTCGGCGACCTTGGACACCGACTTCAGCGTGGGGTTGTCGCGGTCGGTGATGTCGAAGACGCGGACCGTCTGGCGGGCCAGGTTCTCCTTCAGCGCCGAGTCGGGCGTCATGAAGTTGCGGGCCTCGGCGAAGTCGCTCGCCACCATGATGTTCAGGTCCTCGCGGACCGCCACCCCGTGCGGGTTGGCGCAGGTCGCCGCCGGCAGCGCGGGGACGTTGCCGCACTGGGCCGGGTCCTCGCCCGCCGCGGTGGCGGCCGGGATCTCCGCGAGGGTCCTGCCGTCCTTGCCGATCCGGACGATCTCGCCGGGCGATCCGGCGGCCCCGTTGCCGACGCGCACCTCACCGTTGGTGTAGGTGCAGGGGCCCGTCACGTTCGGGCCGCCCATGTACGTGCCGTACGCGGTCCCGTCGCTCAGCACCTGGTAGGCGTCGGGCAGGGTCCCGCAGGGGGTGTCGGCGGTGGTGTTGACCCCGGCGATCGTCAGCGCGGGCAAGGCCTTCGCGTCGAAGACGAACGTGGTGTCGCTCATGATGCCGCCGGCGTAGATCCGGTCGCCCTTGTGCCACACGTACTGCATGTGGTGCGGCTCGTTGCCGTTGTTCGGGCCCACGGTGACCGTGTTGGCGACCTTCCCGTACGTGGGGGAGCCCGGGGTGGCGTCGATGACGGTCAGGAAGTCGGGGGCCGGCTGCTTGGCCGGCCCGGACCAGACGAGCATCCACTGCCGGCCGGGCCCGCGGGAGGCGTCCACCAGGTGGTTGGTCGCCGTGTACGTGACGCCGTCGCTGCCCTGGAAGCTGGAGGTCCAGGTCTCCGGCGTACCGGCTGCGGCGGGACCCGCCGCGGTGAGCATGGAGGCGGTGAGTCCCACCGCCGACAGACAGAGTGCGAGGCGGCGTATCAGCCTTCCTCGGCGCAGACCTTGCAGGCTCATTTTCTCCGCGTGCCCTCTCCGGGGTAACGGCCGGAAAAAGGCGGACCGGCCGGTCGACGGGAATTTCAAAGCGATTTTCGGCTCACTATGGCACAAGGGCGCTGGCGGTCCGCTGATAGGAGCCTTACCGCACCCTGACACCGTGTCCGGAGGAACTGGACAGGAACTCGACAAAACCCCTGAAGTGCTCGTAATCGCTGGTGGTGGGCGTAGGGTGGCGAATTCTCGCCGAAAATGACCGCGATCAGCGTACCGTCAGTGCTTTATGTGTCGGCATTGCTAATCTCGGCACAGAAAATTTCCTGCCCGTTCGCCGCGTTCCCCATTCGAAGGAGCCGCCGGATGACGACGACTCAAGTGCACGGAAATATGAGAGGACTCGCCGAGCGGGCGGGCCGGGACCTGGAGGACGCTTCCGCCCCGGAGATCCTGCGGTGGGCGGTGGAGACGTTCGGGGCCAGGTTCTGTGTGACGTC
>NZ_JBVISF010000018.1:0-103428 GCF_055575675.1 Streptomyces sp. NPDC034043 | reverse complement strand
GGGCTTTCCTCCGGGCTTTCGTTCTGTTCTTCGTTCTTGCGTTTCCGACTCTATCAGACTCTTTCGTGTCCGATTTCCTCGGCGCTTTCCAGGTCCTGCGCTTTCGCGCTTTCCCTTTCCGGCGGATCCGACTCTATCAGCGAATTTCCGCCTCTCCGACCGCTTGCCGTTTTCACCCTGAGGGCAGACGGAAAGGATCAAGTGGAGATGGAAACGATCACTGGTTGAGGAGGAGTCCCGTCCCGACTGTTCGCGAGGTGTTCACGCGGTCCGTCCTGGCGGGACTCACGACTGTACATCTCCTCGGGGGGAGCGGGCAAATCGAATCCCGCGTATGGTCTAGTCCACCGGTCTAGTCCACTAGTCTCCGTGCGGGAGGGTCCGGCCCGGATCGGGATCAACATCGGGCGAACCCGCACAACCCGTGACATATCCTTCTGACGAGTACGCCGTTCGCAACACGTAGTGACGGCGGCACCAAGAAGCCCCACCCCCTGGGAGGCCCCCATGACCATCGTGACGTCCCCACTCGCCGGGCGCGCCATCGGACTCGCGGCAGTGCCCGATCCGGTGTTCTCCGGCGCGATGGTAGGACCGGGCACCGCCATTGACCCCGTGCGCGAGGCGTCGGAGGCGGTGTCCCCCGTCGACGGTGTGGTCGTCTCCCTGCACCCTCACGCGTACGTGGTCGTCGACAGCGAGGGCCACGGTGTTCTCACCCACCTCGGTATCGACACCGTCCAGCTCAACGGCGAGGGCTTCGAGCTGCTCGTCAACAAGGGCGACACCGTCACCCGTGGTCAGGCCGTCATCCGCTGGAACCCCGCCGCGGTCGAGGCCGCCGGCAAGTCGCCGATCTGCCCGGTCGTGGCGCTCGAGGCGACGGCCGACTCCCTCGGCAGCGTCATGGAGGACGACGACGTCAAGGCCGGGGACCAGCTCTTCAGCTGGCAGTGACGCGTCCGCCCGCACGGGCGGGCCGGAGTCGGATATCCATCGCGGCGGCTGGATCCGCCGCTCAATCGGAGACGGGTGAAATGGAGACAACGCTGCGAGGCGTCGGCGTGAGCCACGGTGTGGCGATCGGCGAGGTCCGGCACATGGGTACGGCTGTGCTCGAGCCGCCGGCGAAGCAGATCGCCGCGGACGAGGCGGAGCGCGAGCAGGGGCGCGCCCGTCAGGCCGTGGAGGCCGTGGCGGCCGACCTGATCGCACGCGGCCAGCTGGCCGGCGGCGAGGCCCAGCACGTGCTCGAGGCCCAGGCGATGATCGCCACGGACCCCGAGCTGATGTCGGACGTCGACCGGCGCATCGTCGTCGGCAGCACCGCCGAGCGCGCTGTCTACGACGCGTTCGCGTCCTACCGCGATCTGCTCGCGGGGGCCGGCGAGTACATGGCCGGCCGGGTGGCCGACCTGGACGACGTGCGCAACCGGATCGTGGCGCGGCTGCTGGGCGTGCCGATGCCGGGCGTGCCGGACAGTGACGAGCCGTACGTGCTGATCGCCCGGGATCTGGCTCCCGCCGACACGGCGCTGCTGGATCCCACCCTGGTGCTCGGGTTCGTGACCGAGGAGGGCGGCCCGACCAGTCACAGCGCGATCCTGGCGCGGGCGCTGGGTGTGCCGGCGATCGTGGCCCTGCCGGGTGCGGGTGAGATCGCCGAGGGCACGGTCATCGCCGTCGACGGCAGCACCGGTGATCTGTACGTGGAGCCCACGGCGGAGAAGCGGGCCCAGCTGGCGGCCGCGGCGGCGGAGCGGAAGGCGGCGCTGGCCGCTTCCTCCGGTCCGGGTGCGACCTCCGACGGCCACAAGGTGCCGCTGCTGGCCAACGTCGGCGGGCCGGCGGACGTGCCGGCCGCGGTGGAAGCCGGGGCCGAGGGCGTGGGCCTGTTCCGTACGGAGTTCCTGTTCCTGGACGACAGCAAGAAGGCGCCGTCCGAGGAGAAGCAGATCGAGTCGTACCGCAAGGTGCTGGAGGCGTTCCCCGAGGGGCGGGTCGTCGTACGGGTGCTGGACGCGGGAGCCGACAAGCCGCTGGACTTCCTGACGCCGGCGGACGAGCCGAACCCGGCGCTGGGCGTGCGTGGTCTGCGCACGCTGCTGGACCACCCCGAGGTGCTGCGCACGCAGCTCTCCGCGCTGGCGAAGGCCGCGGAGGGGCTGCCGGTCTACCTGGAGGTCATGGCCCCGATGGTGGCCGACCGCCAGGACGCCAAGGCGTTCGCGGACGCGTGCCGGGAGGCCGGTCTGGTGGCGAAGTTCGGGGCGATGGTGGAGATCCCCTCCGCCGCGCTGCGGGCGCGCTCGATCCTCCAGGAGGTGGAGTTCCTGTCGCTGGGTACGAACGACCTCGCGCAGTACGCCTTCGCCGCCGACCGGCAGGTGGGTGCGGTGTCGCGGCTCCAGGACCCCTGGCAGCCGGCGCTGCTCGACCTGATCGCGATGTCGGCCGAGGCCGCCGCCGCGGAGGGCAAGAGCTGCGGTGTGTGTGGTGAGGCCGCTTCGGATCCTCTGCTGGCCTGTGTCCTGACGGGTCTGGGGGTTACCTCCCTGTCGATGGGCGCCGCTTCGATTCCGTACGTGCGGGCGACGCTCGCCAAGTACACCCTCGCGCAGTGCGAGCGGGCGGCCGCCGCCGCCCGCGCCGCCGACAGCGCAGAGGAGGCGCGGGTGGCCGCGCAGGCGGTGCTGTCCGGCGAGTAGCGGGCGGTACGCGTGGTCGTCCGAGGGGCCTTCGCCGGTGGCGGGGGCCCCTCGGGCGTTCCAGGTGCGGGTGCCGGGCGGTCTACTCGCGGTGCGGGCCGGGGACGTCCACCTCGTAGCCGGGGCAGTATTCGACTCCGGGCTCCGGGGGCACGGGGTCGCCGGTGTCGGCGTCCGTGCAGTAGGCGTCGAACACGGCCGCGGCGGTGAGGGCCACCAGGCGGCCGCGGTCCAGGCGCCAGCCGTGGACCCGGTCGCGGAAGCCGTCGGTGGTGCTCCGCAGGACCAGTCCCCCGGCGCCGCCGAGGGCGAGGCCCGCGGCTAGGACGGTCACGAAGTCCAGGCCTTCACGGCCCTGGACGCGGGGGCGGCCTCCCGGCCGGCCGGCCGCTTCGGCGTGCAGGACGGCGATCAGCTGCTGCTCCTCGGCGGGGACGCTGCACACCAGGTGGTGGTGGCCGGGGCCGGCTCCGGCGACGAGGCGTTCGAGCATGTCGGCGGCCCGTTCGAAGGAGGCCTTGCCGATGTCCTCGCCGCAGTCCGCGCAGGCTCCGGCTCCGGCGAGGAGCTCGGTGGCGTACTCCCAGGTGGACTGCCGGACGGCTTCGTCGACGAGGAGCGGTACGAGTTCCTCGACGGGCTGGCCGGCGTAGGGCAGGGTCGGGCCGCCGGCGAGCTCGGCGGTGAAGCGGGTGCGGGTGCCGGGGCTGTCCGGGTCGAGGCCGTGTTCCGCGCAGTAGTCGGCGTACTCCCCGGGATCGAAGAGGGCGACGGTGGTGTGGATGCCCTGGGCGGCGAGGGAGCGCAGCAGGGCGTCGACGTGGTGGAGGTAGTCGGCGTATTCCTCGTGCTGGTCGAAGCCGAAGGTGCGGTAGTCGCGCATGGCCGCGAAGTCCCCGGGGTCGGTGAGGAGCCCGACGGTGCTGGGGACCTCGCGGCGCAGTGCACGGCGGCGCGAGGTGGTGGTCCTGCGGTTCGTGGTGTGCGGTGTGTCGGGTGTGGCGTTCATGGTTTCCCCCTGAGCGTGCGATCATTGCTCACTCACGGTAACCACTGCCACTGACAGTCACCTCCGGGTGCGGCCGAGCTCCTCGTAGAAGGCGAGCAGCTCCGGGTGGTCGACGGAGCCGGGGTTGACGGCCTTGTCCATCGGGGTGCCCTGGAGCAGGCGCTTGACGGGGACCTCGATGCGCTTGCCGGTCAGGGTGTGGGGGACGGCCGGGATCTCGATGACCTCGTCGGGGACGTGGCGGGGCGAGAGCTGCTCGCGGATGGTCGCGGCGATCTTCTTGCGCAGTGCCTCGTCGAGGGTGGCGCCGGGGGCGAGGTGGACGAAGAGGGGCATCCAGTAGCCGCCGTTCGGCTCCTCCAGGCCGATGACCAGGGATTCCTTGATCTCGGGGAGGCGTTCGACGACCTCGTAGATGTCGGCGGAGCCCATCCGGACGCCCTGCCGGTTGAGGGTGGAGTCGGAGCGGCCGTGGATGACGACGGAGCCGTGGTCGGTGATCGTGATCCAGTCCCCGTGGCGCCAGACGCCGGGGAACATCTCGAAGTAGCTGTCGCGGTAGCGGCTGCCGTCCGGGTCGTTCCAGAAGCGGATCGGCATGGAGGGCATGGGGGCCGTGACGACGAGCTCGCCGACCTCGCCGGTGAGGGGCTTGCCGGCCGGGTCCCAGGACTGGAGGTCCGTACCGAGGCAGGCGGCCTGGAGCTCGCCGATGTGGACGGGGAGGGTGGGAACGGCGCCGGCGAAGCAGCTGCACACGTCGGTGCCGCCGCTGACGGACGCGATCCAGAGGTCTTCGGCGACCTCCTCGTGGAGCCAGCGGAAGCCGTCGGGGGGCAGCGGGGAGCCGGTGGTGGCGACGCACTTGACGGCGGAGAGGTCGAAGTCGCGGGAGGGGTGGACGCCGGCCTTCTTGCAGGCCATCACGTAGGCGGCGGAGGTGCCGTACAGGGTGGCCCCCGTGCGCTCGGCGATCCGCCACTGGGCGCCGGTGTCGGGGTGGCCGGGGCTGCCGTCGTACAGGACGACGGTGGTGCCGGTGAGCAGGCCGGAGACGAGGAAGTTCCACATCATCCAGCCGGTGGAGGTGTACCAGAAGAACCGGTCGTCGGGTCCGAGGTCGCAGTGGAGGCCGAGCTGCTTGAGGTGTTCGAGGAGGATGCCGCCCTGGGACTGGACGATGGCCTTGGGCGCTCCGGTGGTGCCGGAGGAGTAGAGGATCCACAGCGGGTGGTCGAAGGGGACCGGCTCGAAGACGGGCTCGGCGGAGGAGGAGGTCAGCTCCGACCAGGCGCGGGTGCCTTCGGGGGCGGGAGTGCCCAGCAGCGGGACGTGGACGACGGCGCGCAGCGAGGGGAGCCCTTCGCGGAGCTCGGCGACGGTCTCGCGGCGGTCGTGCTCCTTGCCGCCGTAGCGGTAGCCGTCGACGGTGAACAGGACGACGGGCTCGACCTGCTCGAAGCGGTCGAGGACGCTGCGGGCACCGAAGTCGGGTGCGCAGGAGGTCCACACTCCGCCGACGGCGGCGGTGGCCAGGAAGGCCACGGCCGCTTCGGGGATGTTGGGGAGGTAGCCGCTGACCCGGTCGCCGGGGCGCACGCCGAGGGCGCGCAGCTCGGCGGCGAGGGAGCCGACCTGGCGGCGGAGCTCGGCCCAGGTGACGGGAGTGGGTTCGTGGGTCTCGTCGACGCGGAGCAGGGCGGGGTCGTCGGCGCGGGCCGGGTCCTCGGCGGCGCGCAGGGCGTGCTCGGCGTAGTTGAGGGTGGATCCCGTGAACCAGCGTGCGCCCGGCATGGAGCGGTCGGCGAGGACTTCCTGGTAGGGGGCGTGGAAGCGGACCTGGAACCACTCGGCGACGGCCTGCCAGAAGGTGTCGAGCTCGTCGACGGACCAGCGCTGCAGGGCCGGGTAGCCGCCGTCGGCGGGGGCCCCGAAGCGTTCGGCCGCCCAGTCCTGGAAACGGGTGACCTGGGCTCCGGCGATCCTGTCGGGGCTCGGGGACCAGAGGGGTTCCGGCTGGGTGGCAGAGGTCATGGGTCGGCTCCCGGTCAAGTCTGGCGCTCGCGCTTCGTGTGCGTACGGCGCCGTCGCGGCGTCGGTGTGCGCGCGGCGGCTCACAGGGACCATGCCATGTGATCGACATCCGCACCAGAGCCGTCCCGGAGCGTACGGGTTGATCGTTTGCCGGGTGAACGGCAGTTGAACCCCGCCCGCGCGGCCGGGGCCCGGTGGCAGGGTGACCGGCATGGACGGTCGTGATCTGGTGCGTGCGGTGAGGGAACTCGGTACGGCGCGCGGGCGGCGGGCCTGGCGCTCGGCGTGGCGCCACCGGCGGGCGGACGCCGAGGGGCTGCCGCGCCGGGGCGCGGAGCGGGCGCGGGTGCCGGGCCTGCTGACGGGTACGGAGGCCCGGCCGGGCGGTGGTGTGCTGCGGTTCGCGCGCAGTGAGCTGCTGGTACGGGTGACCGTGGGCGGTGCGGTGTTCTGGGGCTGGGACGGGGCGGAGCCGGTGCCGTCGTACGCGGTGGTGGGCGCCGGCCCCGAGCCGGACGCTCGGGCGGTGCTGGAGCCGGACACGGGCGGCGGCTGGCGGGTGGTGTCGGAGCGGGTGACGGTGGCCGTGTCCCGGCACGGTGCGGTGGAGGTGCGGACGCCGGGCGGGGCGGTGCTGCGCCGGGAGCTGCCGCCGCGCTGGTGGGACCCGGCGGAGGGCGGCGACGGCGCGGAGGGCGCGCGGGGGCCGGCGGAGGGCGGTTCGCGGTGGCTCCAGCGGGCGGAGGTGCCGGCGGACGCGCGGTTCTTCGGGCTGGGCGGCAGGGCGCGGGGGCCGCGGCTGCGGGACGGGGAGTACCGGTTGTGGAACACGGATCCGAAGGGCGGGTTCGGGCCGGACACGGATCCGCTGTACATCACGATGCCGGTGCAGGTGGTGGTGGCGGACGCGGGGACGCACCTGGCGTTCTACGACAACCCCTGGGAGGGGCTGGCCGTCCTGCGCGGGGGTGAGGAGGGGGCCGGTTCGGGGCCGGACCGGCCGGGGGTGAGCGAGCTGCGGCTGGAGGGCGGGCCGCCGAGGTGCTGGGTGCTGGTGGGGACGCCGGCGCGGGTGATGCAGGGGTGGGCGGGGCTCACGGGGGCGGCCGCGATGCCGCCGGAGTGGGCGCTGGGTTACCAGCACGCGCGGTGGGGCTTCGGGAGCGAGGCCGAGGTGCGGCGGGTGGTGGCCGGGTACGAAGAGCGGGGGCTGGCGCTGTCGGCCGTGCACCTGGACATCGACCACTTCGACGGGCACCGGGTGTTCACCGTGGACCGGGAGGCGTTCCCCGATCTGCCGGGGCTGGCGCGGGAGGTGGGGGCGCGCGGGGTGCGGCTGGTGTCGATCGTCGACCCGGCGGTGAAGGCGGGGGACGCGGTGCATGCCTCGGGCCGGGCGGTGGGGCCGCACGGGGCGTTCGTACGGGACGCGCGGGGGCGGGAGGTGCGGGGCGAGGTCTGGCCGGGCGAGTGCGCGTACCCGGACTTCACGGACCCGGCGGCGCGGGAGTGGTGGGGCGGGCTGTACGAGGAGCGGCTGGCGCAGGGCTTCGCGGGCTTCTGGCACGACATGAACGAGCCGGTGTCGTTCGCGCCGTGGGGGGACGCGACGCTGCCCCGGTCGGCACGGCACGCGCTGGAGGGGGCGGGCGGGGACCACCGGGCCGCGCACAACGTGTACGGGCTGCTGATGGCGCGGGCCGGATGGGAGGGCCTGGTGCGGCTGCGGCCGGCCGAGCGGCCGTTCCTGTTCTCCCGGTCGGGGTGGGCGGGCATGCAGCGGTACGGGGGCACGTGGTCCGGTGATGTGGAGAGCAGCTGGGAGGGGCTGCGGGCATCGCTGGCGCTGGTGCTGGGGCTCGGGCTGTGCGGGGTGCCGTACTCGGGTCCGGACGTGGGGGGCTTCGGGGGGTCTCCGTCGCCGGAGCTGTACCTGCGGTGGTTGCAGCTGGGGGCGTACCTGCCGTTGTTCCGGACGCATTCGGCGCTCTGGGCGGGGCCGCGGGAGCCGTGGGAGTTCGGGCCGGAGGTCGCGGAGCGGGCCGGGGCGGTGCTGGCGGAGCGGGAGCGGCTGCGGCCGTACTTCGTGACGCTGGCCCATCTGGCGCGGCGGACGGGGGCACCGTACGTGCGGCCGGTGTGGTGGGGGGCGCCGGAGGACCGGCGGCTGCGGGACTGCGAGGACGCTTTCCTGCTGGGGGACGCGCTGCTGGTGGCGCCGGTGCTGGAGTGCGGGGCGGACCGGCGGGCGGTGCGGCTGCCGCGGGGGCGCTGGTACGACACGGCCACGGGGGCGGCGTACGAGGGGCCTGGGCAGGTGCTGTTCGACGCCCCGCTGGGGCGGATGCCCGTGCTGGCGCGGGCGGGGGCGGTGCTTCCGGTGCGGCGGGGGAACGGGGAGGTGGGCCTGGAGGCGTGGGCCCCGGCCCGGGGGCGGACCGGTGGCGGGGTGGTGATCCGGGATCCGGGGCCGGGGTTCGAAGCGGGCGAGGTGGAGCGGTACACCGTGCGGTGGGCCGGTGGGGCGGTGGTGGTGGAGGACGAGGCGGGGGGTGTGGTGAGCGGGGTGGAGGTACGCGGCCTGTAGGGCGAATCGGGACTATGGGGCGTATAGCTCCGGTGGAGGGGGGCCGGGGATCCTGCGGGCGGCGGCGGGTCCGCCGTCGCCGGTCCGGTTGAGCAGGGAGTGTGTGATGGTCTTGACGAGCCCGGCGCGGGCGTACGCGCCGGACCGGTTGGCGCCGGGCCGGCGGGTGCTGGCCACCGTGCGGCGATGGGACCGGGTGCCGGGTTCCGAGGTGGTGGGGGCGTGGCAGCCGCTCACGGTGTGGGCCCTGCTGCTGGTGACCGGGGTGGTTCCGGCCGGTTCGCCTTCCGAGCTCGGGGTGGCCGCTGCCCTGCTGGGCGTGGCGGGGTTCCTGCACGGACTGCTGCTGGTCAAGGCCCTCGCGGTGCTGGGCCGCTGGACCGCCCGGGTGAGCGCGTGGCCGCGGCCGGTCGCGGTGGGGGTGCTGGTGGCCCCGGTGTCGGCGCCGGCGGCCGCCCTGGTGCGGTGGTGGCTGGGGACGCAGGGCGTTCCCGTCCCGGGCTTCGGTGTGGTGTGGGCCGGGTGCGCGGCGGGTGCGCTGCTGCCGCTGGCGGTCGGGGCGGTGCTGCGGGGGCGGGCGCGGCCCTTACCCGCGGGGGCGCTGTGGGCGCGGGGCGCGGTGGTCGCCGGGACGGTGGTGGGGGTGGTCGGGCTGGCGTCGCTGCTGATGGAGCTGCCCGTGTAGCAGGGGCTCGGGGGTCCCGTGCGGGGCGGACCCCCGCGCCCGACCCGCGTACGCGCCGTGGCGCCGGCCGCCGGGCCGTTCGCGGTCAAGGCGCGTGCGGGGACACGGCGTCGCGCCCCTGGGGCAGGCCGGCAGCCGGTCGCCGAACCGGTGGAAGGGGCTGCCGGGCGAGGCCGCCGTCCTCAGGCGCCCTGCCGGGCGTAGTGGCCCGCGAACCAGGCGGCCGCCGCGCGCGTGTGGAGGGGGAAGGCCAGTTCCGCCGGTGAGCGCAGGAGGTGCCAGCCCGTCGTCTCGTCCGTGGCGGCCGAGGCCGGGAGGGCCGAGGCCGGCCGCGTCGGGAGGAGGCCGAAGACGAGGAGGTGGCCTCCCGGTGAGCTGAGGACGTCGGCGAGGGCCACGTCGGCGGCGGGGGCCTCGATGCCCGTCTCCTCGCGGAGTTCGCGGACCACGGCCGTGCGCCAGTCCTCGCCGAAGTCCATGAACCCGCCGGGAAGCGCGATGCCGCCCAGGGCCGGCTCGATGGTGCGGGTGACGACCACCAGGCCGGTGCCGGCGGCGTCCTCGGCGGGGAGCAGGGCCACGGCCACCGGGAGCGGGTTGCGGTAGGTGACGGCGCCGCACGCGGGGCACGTCCGGGGCCAGGAGTCCGTGTCGAACGGAGCTCCGCAGGTGGAGCAGTGCGCGTCCCTCAGCTGTGCCGGCATGCGGCGATGGTATGCCAAGGGGCATGAGGATGCTGGTGGTTGCGGCGGTACTGGCGGTGCTCCCGGGGGCCTCGGCGGGGGGCCCGGGGGCCTCGGCGGGGGCGCCGGGGTTCGTGGCGTTGCGGGACGTGGATCCGAGCATCGTGGAGGACATGCGGTACGCGGGCCCGCGGAACTTCACGGGTGCCGCCGTGGACGGGTACGAGGAGCCGGTGTGCCTGCTGGCCCGTCCGGCGGCCGCGGCCCTGCGGCGGGCGCAGCGGGAGCTGCTGCGGTCCGGGTACGCGCTGAAGGTGTACGACTGCTACCGGCCGCAGCGCGCCGTGGACCGGTTCGTGCGCTGGGCAGGCGACCCGGCCGACCAGTCGACGAAGGCCGAGTACTACCCGGACCTGGACAAGGAGCGGCTGATTCCGGAGGGGTACATCGCGGCGAGGTCCTCGCACAGCCGCGGGAGCACGGTCGACGTGACGCTGGTGGCGCTGCCGGCGCGGCGGGAGCTGGACATGGGGACGGCCTTCGACTTCTTCGGGCCGCTGTCGAACACGGACGATCCGCGGGTGACGGGCGCGGCGAGGGAGAACCGGCTGCTGCTGCGGCGGGTCCTGGAGGGGCAGGGTTTCGTGAACCTGCCGCAGGAGTGGTGGCACTTCACCCTGCGGCCGGAGGCGTTCCCGGAGACCGCCTTCGACTTCCCGGTCTCTGTCGCGGCGGGACGGCCCGTGGCAGACTTCTGACGCTTCGTCAGATCATGCTGCCCGGGAGGGGACTTGGAACGCACACGCACACCCGTGGTGAGCGGGTGGTTCACCGAGGCGGGCGCCGGAGGCGGCTTCCGCCTGCTCGGCACCCGGTGCTCCGCCTGCACCTCGGTGTTCTTCCCGCGCGAGGACGCGTACTGCCGCAATCCGCACTGCCCCGGCGGCGGCGAGCTCGCCGAGGTACCGCTGTCCCCGCGCGGCCGGGTCTGGTCCTACACCGACGGGCGGTACCGCCCGCCCGCCCCCTACGCCTCCGACCCGGACGCGCCCTGGAAGCCGTACACCCTGGTCGCGGTGGAGCTGGAGGCCGAGCGGATGGTCGTGCTCGGGCAGGCGGCGCCCGGGGTGACGGTCGCCGACCTGACCGTCGGCATGGAGGTCGAGGTGGTCCCGGGGGTGCTGGACGAGGACGCCGCGACCACCTGGCTGACCTGGTGGTTCAAGCCGGTGGAGGGGGCGCGGTGAGCGAGGACGTGGCCGTCCTGGGGGCCGGCATGCACCCGTGGGGCAAGTGGGGCCGCGGCTTCGTCGAGTACGGGCGGGCCGCCGCCCGGGCCGCGCTCGCCGACGCCGGGCTGGAGTGGACCGACGTGCGGTCCGTCGTCGGCGCCGACACCGTGCGCGGCGGTTACCCGGGCTACGTCGCCGGGGCCACCTTCGCGCGGGCGCTCGGCTGGCAGGGAGCCCGGGTCACCAGTGTGTACGCGGCCTGCGCCTCCGGAGCCCAGGCCATCGGGGCGGCCCGGGCGCAGATCCTCGCCGGGCTGGCGGACGTGGTGCTGGTGGTGGGTGCCGACGCCGCGCCCAAGGGGTTCTTCGCCCCGGCCGGGGGCGACCGGCCGGACGATCCCGACTGGCTGCGGTTCCGGATCCTGGGGGCCACCAACCCCGCCTACTTCGCCCTGTACGCCCGCCGCCGGATGGCCCTGCACGGGGACACGGCCGAGGATTTCGCGCTGGTCAAGGTGAAGAACTCGGCGGCGGGGGCGCACAACCCGAACGCCCGGTACCGCAAGGCGGTCACCGCCGAGGAGGTCGCGGCCTCGGCGCTGGTGGCCGATCCGCTGCGGCTGCTGGACATCTGCGCCACCTCGGACGGGGGCGCGGCGCTGGTGCTGAGCAGCATGGACTTCGCGCGGGCGCGCGGGGTGGCCGCCCCGGTGCGGATCCGGGCGGTGTCGACGGTGACGCCCACGTATCCGCGTACGGTGCTGGACCTGCCCGACATCGCGACCGACTCGGCGGCCGCCGTGGTGCCCGGGGCCGGTTCCTTCCGGGCCTCGATCGCCCGTGCCGCGTACGAGGAGGCGGGGCTGGGGCCGCGGGACCTGTCGCTGGCCGAGGTGTACGACCTGTCCACCGCGCTGGAACTGGAGTGGTACGAGGACATCGGGCTGTGCGGTGAGGGCGAGGGCGCCAAGCTCGTACGGGAAGGGGCGACGGCACTCGGGGGGCGGGTGCCGGTCAACGCGAGCGGCGGGCTGGCCTCCTTCGGGGAGGCGGTGCCCGCGCAGGCCATCGCCCAGGTGTGCGAGCTGACCTGGCAGCTGCGGGGTACGGCCGGCGCCCGTCAAGTGCCGGGGGCACGGGCCGGGATCACCGCCAACCAGGGGCTGTTCGGGCACGGTTCGGCGGTGGTGGCCGTGCGGTGAGCGGCGCGGGGAAATGCTGCCGTCAGGGTGCTTGACGGCCCCGGGCGGCGGGTTCACACTCGCTCCACGGTCCCGCGCGACCGGGACCCCCGACCCCCCATGAGAGCTGCGGCCCGTACCCCAGTCGGCGGGGGTACGGGCCGCCTCCACGCGGACCCGGCCGGGCCGTGCCGTCGGAGTCCCGCCCGGGCCCTGTCGTCGAAGTCCCGCCTGGCGGCGCTACTTCGACGACAGGACCTCGGACGACGTGCTCATGGTCCGGCGGCGGGCCCGGGCCAGGGACATGGCGTGCTCCACCACTCCCACCAGGACGTCCTTGACGGACTCCCGGTCGCGGGCGTCGCAGAGCAGCACCGGCACCTCGGGGTCGAGGTCGAGCGCCTCCCGTACGGTCACCACCGGGTGGCGGTCGGCCCCGTCGAAGCAGTTGACCGCGACGAGGAAGGGGATGCCGCGCCGCTCGAAGTAGTCGATGGCGGCGAAGCAGTCGGCGAGCCGGCGGGTGTCCGCCAGCACGACGGCGCCCAGGGCGCCCTGTGCCAGCTCGTCCCACAGGAACCAGAAGCGGTCCTGTCCTGGCGTGCCGAAGAGGTAGAGCACCAGGTCCTCGCGGAGGGTGATGCGGCCGAAGTCCATGGCCACGGTCGTGGTGCTCTTGCCCTCCACTCCCCCGGTGTCGTCGATGGCGGCACCCGGCTCGGAGAGCCGCTCCTCGGTCCGCAGCGGGCGGATCTCGCTGACCGCACTGACCAGGGTGGTCTTGCCCACCCCGAAACCGCCCGCGACCAGGATCTTCAGGGTCAGCGGCTCGACCGGCGACACGGCATGCATCGCGCCGGTGCGGCTAGAGCGCCCGAAGGCCATCGATCACCTCTCGCAGAATGGATTCATCGGGCAGTTCGGCCGGCGGGACCGGCCGGGTCACGTGGACCAGCTCCTCGTCGACGAGGTCGCCGATCAGGACCCGGACCACGCCGATGGCGAGGTCGAGGTCCGCGGCGAGTTCCGCGACCGACTGGGGGCGTTCCCGGCACAGCCCGAGGATGTGGGCGTGTTCCGGGGAGAGGGTCATGTCCCAGACCGGATCGTCGGCCGCCGCTTCGGCGACGACGAGCGCGATCAGGTCGAGGCGGTGCTGGGCGGCGTGGCTGGTCCGGCCGCGGGTCATGGCGTACGGGCGTACGACGGGACCCGCCTCGTCGTCGAACCAGTGCGGGTGGCCGGTCTCGGGCGTCGGACGGTCGGTCGTGGGGTGGTCCTGGCCTGGATCGCTCATGCCGTCCGTCTCACCCTCCGGCTGGCAGTCCGGAGCGCGGGGCGGTCGCCAGGTGGTCGCCTACGCGCTTGACCATGAGCGTCATCTCGTACGCGACCTGGCCCACGTCGGAGTCGGAGTCGGAGAGCACGGCCAGGCAGCTGCCGTCGCCCGCGGCCATGACGAAGAGGAAGGCCTCGTCGAGCTCGACCACCGTCTGGCGGACCCGCCCCGAGTCGAAGTGGCGGCCGACGCCCTTGGCCAGGCTGTGGAAGCCGGAGGCCACGGCGGCCAGGTGCTCGCTGTCCTCGCGGGTCAGGTCCTTGGAGCTGCCCGTCGGCAGGCCGTCGCCCGAGAGGACCACCGCCTTGCGGATGCTGCCGACCTTGTCGACGAGCTCGTCGAGGAGCCAGTTGAGCGGGCCGGAGCCGCGGCCCCTGGTGTCGTTTACGGTCTGCGGTGCGGTCATCGACCGTCCCCTTCGTTCTCGTGCGCGGGACCGGCGCCGGAGCGGCCGGCCTCGGTCTCGGACTGCTGCTGGGCGTGCTGGTCGCGGCCCGCCGTCCAGCCCCGCTGGAGGGCGGACATGCGCGTGCGCACGTCCTCCGCGTCCCGGTCGGTCACCGGGTCGTCGGAGGGCTGCGCCGCGGCGGGGGCCTTGGCGTTCTTGAGCTGGGGTGCGAGGTTCGCCTGGCGGACCCGGCGCGGCAGGCCTCCGGGGCCGGGCGCGGGGCCGCCCGCCGCGGCGGGCTCCTCGGGGGCGGTACGCGGCCGAGCCGGGCCCTTGACGGCGGCCGGGCGGGGCTCCACCCGGCGGCCGTGCTCGGCGACCAGGGTGGGCGCGGGGCGCCGCCGGGGCAGCGGGACGGTTCCGCCGGCCCGGGGGCCGTCCGGGTGGGCCGGCTCGGTGCGGGAGCTCTCCAGGCGGACCGGGCCGGTGGGGGGCAGCGGCTCCCGCTCGCGGTCGCGGTCGGGCTTCCAGGGGCCGCGCTCGGCGCGCCCCGCGCCGTGCGGGTGGCCGCGCAGGGGCCGGTCCGCGGAGCCGGTGCCGAGGAGGGCGCTGCGCGGGATCCCGCCGGGCGGGGTCTCGTCGTCGAGGGTGGCCATGGGCGGGCGGCCGCCGACACCGGTGAGGCCGGTGATGCCGGTGAATCCGGTGGCGACCTCGTCGAGTCCGGCGGGGTCGTCGAGACCGTCCGGGCCGAGGAGGCCGAGGGGGCCGAGGGGGTCCTCCAGCTCGACCGGGCCGTTGAGCACGCCGGCGGGCAGCCGGCGGGCCGACTGGGCCCGGTCGACGGCGGTCCGCCCGGGTCGCGCGGAACTCTTGGCCCCCGGGCCGGTCCTGACGCCCCGGACCCCCTTCACGGCGTCGAGGCGGATGCCGCTGCCGTTGGTGTCGGGGGCCTCGGTGAGGAGGTCGGCCGGGAGGAAGACCACCGCGGTGGTGCCGCCGTACGGGCTGGGCTGGAGGACGACCTTGACGTTGTGGCGGCGCGCGAGGCGGCTGACCACGAACAGGCCCAGGCGGTCGGTGTCGGAGAGCTCGAACTCGGGGGTCTCGGCGAGCCGGAGGTTGGCGTCGAGCAGCGCCTCCGGGTTCATGCCGAGGCCGCGGTCGTGGATCTCCAGGGTGAAGCCGTTGGCGACGCGTTCGCCGTGGACCTGGACGGCGGTGTGCGGGGGCGAGAACACCGTGGCGTTCTCAAGGAGTTCGGCGACCAGGTGGGTGACGTCGGCGACGGCCGGGCCCTCGATGCCGATGCGGGGCAGGCGCCGCACCTCGATCCGCTCGTAGTCCTCGACCTCGGCCACGGCGGCCCGTACGACGTCCATGAGCTGGACGGGCTTGCGCCACTGGCGGGAGGGCGCGGCGCCGGAGAGGATCACCAGGCCTTCGGCGTGGCGGCGCATGCGGGTGGTCATGTGGTCGAGGCGGAACAGGTCGGCGAGTTCCTCGGTGTCCTCGGTGCGCCGTTCCATGGTGTCGAGCAGGGTCAGCTGGCGGTGCAGCAGCACCTGGTTGCGGCGGGCGAGGTTGACGAAGACCTCGGACACGCCGCGGCGCAGCTCGGCCTGCTTGACGGCGGCCTCGACGGCGGCGCGCTGGAGGCTGTTGAGGGCGAGGCCGACCTGGCCGACCTCGTCCTTCTCGAACTCCAGGCGGGGTGCCTCGGTCTCGACGTCGACGGTCTCTCCGGCGGCGAGTCGGCGCATCACGCTGGGCAGCCGGACGCCGGAGGCCTCGTGGGCCTCCTTGCGGAGCCGGGAGAGGTCCCGGATGAGGTCGCGGCCGATGCGCACGGACATCACGAGGGAGAAGGCGAGGGCGAGGAAGCCGAGGACGCCCGCGACCGCGGCCTGGACGAGGACGCCGACGGCGATCGGCTCGACGCGCTTCTGGTAGCGGTCGCCAGCGGCGGTGCCCATGGTGGCGAGGTCGCCCAGGACCTTGGTGGCGGCCTCGTCCCACTGGGCGGCGGTGATGCGGGGGTTCTTGCCGGCGCCGCCGGTGATGAACCGTTCCTCCGCGTCGCGCAGCGCCTTGGTCTGGGGGCCGTTCCAGTACTGCTGGAAGAGCTTGCGGTCCTCGGCCGGCAGGATCGCGAGGTTGAACTCGTACAGCAGGCCGCGGTTGGCCGCGAAGTCGGAGACGCGGCGGACGTCGCCGGCGGCGACGTTGCCGGCGGCGAGGGCGGAGGCGACGACCGCGTCCTCGCGGGAGAGGGTCTCCCGGGCGCGGGTGATGCCGACGAGGGCGCGGCCCTGCTGGTCCATCTCGACGTTCTCCAGGGCGTGGAGATTCATCAGGAACTCGTAGCAGGGGTCGACGAGCCGGCTGTAGAGGTCCAGGGCCTGGGCGGGGCTGAGCGAGCCCTGGTCGACGGAGCGGCGCAGCGCGGTGATGCCCCGGAAGGCCTCGGTGATCGACCGCAGGCGCTGGCGGGCCTGCGGGCTGAGCTCGTCGGTGACCTGGGGGTCGAGGGCGTTCGCGGTGATGGAGCGGACCATCGTGTCGGTCGCCGTGCGGCTCTTGGTGAGTTCCGCGGTGGCGGTGGCGGCGCGCGGGTCGCCGAGGACGACCAGGGTCTGCCTGCGTTCCTTCTGGACGACGCGTACGACGTCCTCCATCGGGTAGCCGACCTTCTTGATGACGTACGCGACGTCGAGCAGCTGTACTGCCTCCCGGCCGGTGATGACCGTGGAGAAGCCCCAGAGGGCGGTCAGGGAGACGAGCGGCACCAGGAGCAACGCCACGATCTTCCGGCGGATGGACTTCCCGCGAAAGCGCATGGCCTCCCCAGCCTCCCCCAGCTCAACCCCGTTGTCAGGGGTCGGTGTTCCGTCATTTAAACGGCGTGAGCCTACTACTGACATGGAGCGGCTACGCAGGGGTGTCCGGACGTTTTCGGCCTGCCCGCCGGACGAAGATCACCAGTTGTCCGATACCTCCGGTCAAGTCCGCGCCGATATGTGGCAGATGACACGTGGTGGGGTATCAGGTCCCTTGTTCGAACGGATGGCTGGAATTCTGCGTTCCGGGTCCGGTATACGGAACTTTCCGGGTGCTCCCCGTCGTCTGACGGACAGGGCAGGGAATGGAATGGCGGTGCGGGGCGGGCGGGCGCGTGGCGCGGCATGGCGGAGCGGCGGCCGGGAAGTGAGCGGACCATGAGGATGTACGAAGAGGACGGCGCGGCGGCCGAGTCGCCGGGGCGGGGCCTGTGGGTGGAGGAGCCGGCCCGGCGGCGCCGCATGCCCGACCCGGTGCGGTCGTCGGCGGTGCGGGCGGTGCTGATCGTCGCCGTGACGCTGACGGAGGCCACGATCACGTTCTTCCTCGCGCTGACCGGGTCCTGGCTGGCCTTCCCGATGGTGCTCATCGGGATAGCGGCCACCATCGTGGCCACCTGGGCGGTGCTGGACGTGTGGATCACCCGCCAGATGTGGAACCAGCGCCACGGCGTCCTGTCGGAACCGAGCAGCGCGGCGCGCGAACCCCGCCGGGGCCGCATACCGGGCCACGAGGGCCGCCTGACGGCCCCGGGCCGGGGGTGATCCCGGCCCGGGAGGGCGTCATGCGGAAGGAACCGGGGTAGTCGTCCCGGCCCGGGAGGGCGTCATGCGGAAGAGGCCGCTCCCGTGCGGCGGAACATGCGGGTGGCGGTGATCTCGCCGTGGATCGTCTCGCCTTCCGGGGACGGCTGCGGCAGGCCCGGGCGCAGGTGTTCCTCGACGCTGATGTACTTCAGGCCCGCGCGCAGGTCGGCGTCGTTGCGCAGCCGGATGACCAGCGGGAACTCGGCGAGGGCCGTGGTGTCGAAGAGGCCCGTCGTGTACAGGAGCTGGACCCCGAGGGCGTCCGAGACGGCCCGCTGGAGCTCCAGCAGGTACGTGGCGTTCGCGCGCCCGATCGGGTTGTCGAGGAACAGCGTGCCCGCGTGACGGTGCTTGTCGCGGCCCCGGTCGTTGCTGCGCAGCGCGGCCATCGTGCAGTAGAGGGCGATGGCCGCGGTGAGCAGCTGGCCGCCGGAGAAGACGTCGCCCATCTGGCCGACGGGTACCCGCTCGGCGCGCAGCACGGCGTCGGGCTTGAGGATCTCGACGGAGATGCCCTTGGGTTCGAGGGCGGCCTGTACGCCCCTCAGGAGCAGGGACATGCCGTCGCGGCGGCCCTCGCCGAAGGCGGCGTTCTTCTTCACGGCCGTGCGGGTGGCCTCGTCGATGACCTCGCCGAGCCGCTCGGTGAGCGTGGCCTGGTCGGGCTCCTCGAAGCGGATCCGCAGGAACTCCTGGCCCGACCACTCCCCGAGGCCCTCCGGGAGCTGGGAGAGGCGCTGGGCGGAGCGCAGGGTGGCCAGGGCGGATTCCACGAGGCCGCGCAGCCGGTCGACGATGCTGTCGCGGTTGCGCTCCAGCTGCGCCAGTTCGTCGGTGAGCACGCGCAGGCGCGGGGCGAACGCGGCCGCCCAGGCGGCGGCGTGCTCGGGCAGGGCGGAGGCGGGCAGCTCCCGGATCTGCTGGCGCGCGGGGGTGCGTACCTGCTCGTAGCGGTTGGCGTTGGCGTGCCGGACCAGGACGTCGCTCGCCTCGCGCACCGCGGACTCCGCGGCGGACAGGTCCGCGGCGCAGGCGCGCAGGGAGCGCCGGGCCTCGGCGGCGGACTGCCGGGCCTCCTCCAGGGTGCCGGCGTGGGCCGCGGGCTCCTGCTCGTCCTCCGGGTGGTTCTGGTCGCGCAGCAGGTCCCGCAGGAGGGCCGCCGTCTCGTCGAAGCCTCCGGCGCCGTCCTCGGCGGCGCGGTGGGCGCGCAGCAGGTCGGCGTGGGCGGCCCGGGCGGATTCCACGGCGGCGGAGTGCGCGGCGAGCTGCGCGGTGGCGGTGCGCAGCAGGCCCTGGGCCTGTTCGACGTCGGCCGGGACCAGCTCCTCGGGCAGCTCGGTGTGCGCGTCGCCCTCGGCGGGGGCGTGCCGTTCGGCTTCGCCACGCAGCCGGCCGAGCTGCTCGCTCGCGGCGGAGGCACGGGATTCCAGCATCTGGACGAGGGCCTCGGCGCGGGCGGCGGCGGCCTGCCGGGAGGGGCCGTCGGCTCCGTCGGTGCCCTCGAGGAGCTGGGCCGCCCGCGTGCGGACCTTGTTGGTGAGCCGGTCGAGTTCGGCGAGGGCGGCGCTCTCGTCGCTCTCGGCGCGGGCCTGTTCGGCGCGCAGGTCGGCGCCCACGCCGACCTTCTCGTACAGCCGGGAGGCGGCGCGGTAGGCCTCGCGGAGGTCGGGCAGCGGCGGCCGGTGCCCGTCGGAGCCGTCGTCCTCGGGGAGGGGCTCGGGGGCTCCGGCGATCTCGGCGCGTTCGGCGCGCAGGGCGCGGGCGGTGCGACGGGCGTCGTCGGCGGCGCGCTGGGCGGCGCGGCGGTCCTCGTCGGCGGCGCGGGCGCGGTCGAGGCAGGCCTCGGCCCGGGCCTCGGACTCGGCGGCCTCCTCGGCGAGTTCGCGGACGCGGGCCTGCCAGCCCGAGCGTTCGCGCAGGCGGTGGGCGAGGCCGGCGAGGGCGTCGGCGGCGCGGCGGGCGCGCTGGGCGGCGTCCTGGCGCTCGTCGCGGACGCGGGCGGCGTCCGCGGCGGCCTCGTCCGCCTCGGCGCGTGCGGTACGGGCCTCCGCGAGCTCGGCGTCGGCCTCCTCGGCGAACGTCCGGGCGGCGGCGGCCTGCCGCGCCAGCTCGGCGAGACGGCCGGGCGGGCAGCCGGTGCGCCAGGAGGCGAGCCGGGCGGCGAGCTCCCGGTCTCCGGCGAGGCGGGCGGCCAGGTCGCGGATCTCGGTGTCGCGGGCGGTGGCGCGGGCCCGCAGCGCCTGGCGCTCCTCGTCGGCGGCGTGCTCGTCGTGCATGGCCGGGTTCGGCGGTACGAGGAAGACGGCGTCGTCGGAACCGGCGGCCGGCGGGACCGGCGCCAGCAGGGCGGCGGCCGTGCCGACGGCGACGGTGGAGCGGGGCAGCAGGGCGGCGCCGGAGAGCACCTCGCGGGCGCGGGTGTGCGTGTCGGGGTCGGTGATGACGACGCCGTCGACGAGTTCGGGGCGGGCCGCGAGGACGGCCGCGTGGTCGGCGGGGTCCACGGACTGGGCGAGGTAGCGCCAGCCGGGCAGGGCCGGGATGCCGTGCTCGCCGAGGTACTCGACGGTGGCGAGGACGTCGGGGCCGGGCGGCAGCAGGCCGCCGTCGCCGAGCGCGCCGAGGATGCGGGCGTCGTCGGCGGCGGCGGTGCGCAGCTCGAACAGCTGGCGTTCGGCGGAGCCGACGGTGTCGGCCAGCAGTTCGCGGAGGGTGTCGGCGTTGCGGTCGAGGTCCTCGGCGGTGAGTCCTCCGGCGGTGGGTCCGGCGGCCCCGGGGCGGCCGGGGTCGCCGGCGGTCGCGGTGGTGGCGCCCGCGCGGCCGGGGGTGCCGCCGCTCGCGGCCGGGACGGGTGCGGCGGCACCCTGGCCCGCCGCCCCGCCCGCCGCCCCGCCCGGCGTACCGGAACCCGCGGGGGCCGCCACGGATCCGGCGGCGGAGTCGGCGGCGCGGCCCGCGCGCGGGTGCGGCAGGAAGGTCTCGGGGACGGGCGGGAGGCCCAGGAGCTCCGCCAGACGCGGTGCCGCGGCCAGGGAGGCGGCCGCGCGGTGCTCCGCCGCGTGGGCCGCCTCGGCGGCGTCGGCGGCGTCGGCGGCGCGGGCGGCGGTGAGTTCGGCGCGGGACTCTGCGGAGGCGGCCTCGCGGGCGGCCTCGGCGGCGCTGCGGGCGGCCTCGCGGGCCTCGTCCCAGGCGGCCACGGCGGCCTTCTCGGCGTCGCTGGCCGCGAGCGCGGCGCGGGCCGGGTCGGCGTCGGGCGCGGTGTCGTCGAGCCAGCCGGCGCGGACGGCGTCGGCGGTCTCCTGCTCGACCTCGGCGAGGCGGGCGCGCAGGTGCTCGGCCTCGCTGCGGGCGCGCTGGGCGGCGGTGGCGGCCGAGGTGGCGTCGCGGTGGGCGGTCTCGCCGACGGCCTGCAGCTCGGCGGAGCGTTCCTCCTCCTCGTTGGCGGCCCGTTCGCCCTGCTCGGCGGCGGTGTGCAGGGCGCGTACCAGTTCGGCGGCGGCGGTGGCGCGGGCGGCCAGCGCGGGGGCGGCGTCGCGTTCGGCCTCGAGGATCGCGGCGGCGACGCGGGCGGAGCGGTCGGCGGCGGCGCGGTGGCGCAGTACGGTCTCGGCGGCCTGCCAGGCCGAGTGCAGGGTGCGCGCTTCGAGGAGCTCGCGGCGCTGGGCGGCGGCGGCCTTGTCGGCGACGGTCAGGGCCAGGGAGGCGTGCCGGTAGGCGAGTTCGGCGGAGACGGCGGCGCTGCGGGCGCGCTGGGACTCGGCGGCGGTGACCGCGTGGGCGGCGTCGGTGACCCGCTGGGCGAGGTCGGCGGCGCGGCCGCGTTCCTCCGAGGCGCGGGCGGACAGCCGCCGGGCGAGGGTGCGGGTGCGGCGCTCGGCTCCGGCGTGGACGTCGCGCAGCCGGGAGCGGGTCTCGGCGGCCTCCACGATGCGGTTCAGGAGGTCCACCGAGCCTGCGGTGAAGTCGCGTTCGGCCATCAGCTCGGCGCGGCGGCCGAGTTTGTTGCCGAAGCCGTGGACCAGGTCGGCGAGGCCGTCGGTGTCGCGGGTGTCGGTGACGGCGCGCAGCAGCAGGTCGGTGAAGTCGGAGTCCTTCTTGACCGCGAAGAGTCCCGCTGCCTCGCCCTCGTCGGCGTTCATCTCACGCTGGTAGCGGAAGAGTTCGGGGTCCAGGCCGAGTTCGGTGAGGTGCTCGTTCCAGCGGTCGTGGATCTCCTCCCAGTACACCTCCAGGTGCGGGTACGCCTTGCCGGCCTCGGTGAGGGCGTCGCGGAAGCCCTTCATGGTGCGGCGGCGGCCCTGGGCGCCGGAGGCGCCTTCGACGGGCGGGCGGACGGAGGTGGCCTCGGCGACCGGGAGGCTGTCCAGGCTCAGTCCCGGCCCGGGGCGGAAGGAGTACCAGGCCTCGGCGAACTTGCGGGGGTCGTTGGAGACCTGGCGGCCGCGCCATTCGCTGACCTTGCCGACGACCACGCATTCGCCGGTCTGGGTGTGCTGCCATTCCAGGGCCACGTGGCCGCAGTCGTCGGCGAGCAGGAACTTGCGCAGGACGCCGGAGCTGGCGCCGCCGAGGGTGTTGCGGTGGCCGGGGAGCATCACCGAGAAGATCAGCTTGAGCAGGACGGACTTGCCGCCGCCGTTCTCCAGGAAGAGCACGCCCGCGGGCGCGGGGCGCCGGGGCGGGCCGGTGGGCTCGTCCTCGAAGAACTCCGCCTGGGCGGGCGCCGGGTGGGGCACCGGTTCGCCGACTCCGCGCAGGTCGAGCACGGTGTCGGCGTAGCGTGCGCCGGCGGGCCCGATGGAGTAGAGGCGGATCCGGGACAGCTCGTACATGGCGGCGGACTCTCGTTGCTTCTCGGTGTTCTCGGTGCGTTCTCGGTACGGAACGGCGGGTGGATCAGACGTGGAACGGCAGGCCGGCGTCGGCCGCGAGCTCCAGGTCGTCGCCCTCGGGCGGCGGCAGGAGGGTGGCGGAGCCGTCGCTGACGGGGACCACGCCGAGTTCCAGCAGTTCGGCCATGGCCGCCGTGCCCGCCATGTCGCGGACCTGGAGCTGGTAGCGGGGGGTGGTGCGGTAGGTGCCGCCGGCGTCGTCGCCGGTGCGCTGGAGGAAGCCGGATTCGGTGAGGAAGGCGGCGGCCTTGCCGACGATGCCGGTGGTGGAGCCGGCCAGCCGGCGGGCGTCCTTGGTCGCGCCGGTCGCGCTGCGGCGGGAGTAGACCCGCCAGGCGGCTTCCAGCCCGGGGGCGTCGGAGGCGGGGTCGGTGTTCTCGCCGAGCTCCTCGGCGCGCTCCTCCAGGCGGCGGCAGGTCTGCCGGACGAAGGCGTCGACGCCGTTGACGGTGACGCGGCCGATGTAGCCGTCGTCGGCGAGGTCCTCGGGGCGGGGGAAGGCCAGGGCGGCGACGGCGAGATGGGCGAGGCCGTGCAGGAAGCGGTCGCCGCCGTCGGCGGAGGTGCGGCGGGCGTAGTCGCCCATGCGGACGGCGAAGACGGAGTCCTCGCCCGCGGCGACGGCCATTCCGGCGCGCGGGGACACCTCCAGGACGACGAGGCCGAGGCCGGTGGCGACGGCGTCGGCGAGCCGCCCGAAGGCGGGGTCCTCGCGGTAGCGGCGCAGCAGCTCGGCGTACTCGGCGTCCCGGGCGGGCAGCAGCTTGGGCTGGAGCCCGAACCCGACGAGCCGGGCCGCGTCGGCGGCGTCGGCCGGTGTGAGGGCGGCGGCGGCCTGGGCGGGCGCGGCGGGGGCCGACGGGCCGTCGGGCTCGCTCCACGCGGGGTGCTCGGCGTGGTGGTCGCTCACGGGTGGGTCTCCTCGGCGGTGCGGTGGTGCTCGAACGGTGGTACGGGTGCGGCCGGCCCGGGCCCGCGCCCTCGCGCGGTACCGCCGGTGGGCGGGCCGTACGCCGGGCGGGCGGCGGGGACGGCCACCGGAACCGGCGGGGTCATACGGCCTCCGAGCGGGCCGCCGCCATGCCCGCGGCGTCCAGGAGGGCCGTGCCGACGATCAGGTCGGCGCCGCCGAACTCCGGGTCGTCTAGCTGCGTGCCGTCGTCCACCGCGAACAGCAGCCGCTCCTCGCCCTGGCGGTACGCCGTGCCCACGGCCGGGCTCGCCGCGTGGACGGCGAGCAGGGCCACCAGGTAGGGCAGTTCGGGGTCGGCGCGGCGCGCTTCGGCGAGGAGGCCGGAGAGCCTGCGCGGGGCGTCGTGCGGCAGGTCCAGGAGCTGGGTCGCGGCGGCGAGCTGCTCCTCGCTGAAGCGGCTGTCGTCGGGGGTGGCGATGAGGTCCGGCTCGGGCATCTCCGCGCCGAGGTGTTCCCGTTCCACGGGTGGGGTGAGGAGTATCTCCACCAGGTCGGCGACCCGCACCGAGACGGGGGTGCGCAGGCCGGTGCCGGCGGCGAAGAAGGCGTCGGTGACCCGGGCGGCGTGCTCCACGGGGAGCGGCAGCAGGGGCGCGACGAGCTGGCCGTAGAGGTCGATGCCGGCGCGGCGGGCGGGCGCGGCGAAGGCCTGGCGGTCCTGCTCGGCGCGGAAGAGCGGGCCGGCGTCCAGCAGCCGGGACTGGAGCTGGGTGTGCCGGCGGATGCAGTCCTTGACGATGTCGACGAGTTCGGCGGC
Source organism: Streptomyces sp. NPDC034043 (assembly GCF_055575675.1). NCBI lineage: Bacteria > Bacillati > Actinomycetota > Actinomycetes > Kitasatosporales > Streptomycetaceae > Streptomyces > Streptomyces sp. NPDC034043. The sequence continues at coordinate 79,313 of NZ_JBVISF010000018.1, read as the reverse complement.
GCGCCGCTTGTTCTCGGGGTCCTCGGCCTCGTCGCGGGCCTTGCGGATGTTCGTCAGGATCGCGTTCTCGTGCCGGTAGCGGTCGGCGACGTGCTCCAGCGCTTCGGCGATCATGTCGGGGACGGCCTGGAGCCAGTCGACCGCGCGGACGTTGCGCCGCGTCGCGTCGAGGGTGCGGCGCAGGGTCTCGGCGTACTGGACGGTCCGGTAGCGGGCCTGCTCGGCGGCGAGCTGGGCGTCGGCCAGCCGGCCGCGGCTGATCAGCACCTCCAGCTTGACCTCGGCGGCGATCTGGGCGCTGGTGACGTCCGTGTCGAGGGCGCCGACGAGGACGTTGACCGCCTCGTCGGTGGTCCGCAGGTAGACCGCGCCGCCGTGGCCGGGTACCTCCTCGATCAGCTTGAAGTCGTAGTCCCGGCGGACGTACACCCCGTCGGGGCCGAAGGTGCCGTAGATCGCGCGGAAGCCCCGGTCCACGCTCCCGACGTTGATCAGGTTCTCCAGGACCCAGCGGGCGACCCGTTCGTGTTCGGCGGCGGGCCGCCGGGGGGCCTGGGCGGCGACGCGCGGCAGCAGCCGGGCCACTATCTGCTCGTGGTCGGCGCCGGTGTCGAAGTCCATGTTGAGCGTGACCAGGTCGATCGCGGACAGCGCGACCTCCGCCATCGCGTAGACCCCGTACTCGCCCGCCAGATTGGCCTTGCGTACGTCGAGGTCGTGCAGCGGGGCGGTGCAGGCGAGGGCGCGCAGCCGACGGGCGAGGCCCTCGTCGGCGGCGGGGCCCGGCGCCGGGGACGGAAGGGGTTTCGCCGGGGCTGGGAGAGTCACGACGGAAAGAGTAGGCGGTGTCAGGGACAACATCCCAAACGGCATGGTTTCCGCCGGATCGGGTCCCGGCGGCTGGCGGCGCGGCGCGGCCGCTGTTCTACGCTCACCGCATGGCTTCCATGATCACACCTCTGATCGACCTGAACGCCGACCTGGGCGAGGGCTTCGGACGCTGGACGCTGACCGACGACGACGCCCTGCTGTCGGTGGTCACGAGCGCCAACGTGGCCTGCGGCTTCCACGCGGGCGATCCGTCGATCATGCGCCGGGTCTGCGAGCTGGCCGCCGCCCGGGGCGTACGGATCGGCGCGCAGGTCTCCTACCGGGACCTGGCCGGGTTCGGGCGGCGGTCGATGGACGTGCCGCCCGGGGAGCTCGCCGCGGAGGTGGCCTACCAGATCGGGGCGCTGGAGGTGTTCGCCCGGGCGGCCGGATCCCGCGTGTCGTACGTGAAACCGCACGGTGCGCTGTACAACCGCACGGTCCGCGACGCCGGCCAGGCCGCCGCGGTGGTCGCCGGGGTCCGGCTGGCCGCCGGGGAGGCCGGGCTGCCGGTGCTGGGCCTGCCGGGCTCGCTGCTGCTGGCGGCCGCCGGGGAGGCCGGGCTGGAGGCCGTGCCGGAGGCGTTCGCCGACCGGGCGTACACCCCGCTCGGGACGCTGGTGCCGCGCGGGGGCCCGGGGGCGGTGCTGGACGATCCGGACGCGGTGGTCGGCCGGGCGGTGCGGATGGCCGCCGAAGGGACGGTGACGGCCTCCGACGGCTCCGCCGTGGCGGTGCCCGCCCGCTCGCTGTGCCTGCACGGGGACACCCCGGGGGCGGCGGGGCTGGCCAGGCGCGTGCGGGAGGCGCTGGAGGGCGCCGGGGTGCGGGTGGAGGCCTTCGCGTGAGCGGCCGCCGGACGCTGGTGGTGGGCGCGGAGGCGCTGCTGGTGGAGGTGGACTCGGCCGGGGAGGTGGCGGCGCTCCACGCCGAGCTGCTGCGCCGGCGGGAGGCGGGCGAGCTGGGCGGCGTACGGGAGGTCGTGCCGGCCGCGCGGACCGTGCTGCTGGACGGCGTGGCGGAGCCGGCCGCGCTGGCGGCGCGGATCGCCCGCTGGGAGGTGCCGCCGCTCGCCGGGACGCGGGGGCCGCTGGTGACCGTCCCGGTGCGCTACGACGGCCCGGACCTGGCGGAGGTGGCGGGCGCGTGGGGCGTCGCCGAGCGGGAGGTCGCGGAGCTGGTCGGGGGGATCGTCTTCCGGGTGGCCTTCTGCGGGTTCGCGCCCGGCTTCGGCTACCTCACCGGGCTCCCGGAACACCTGTGGCTGCCCCGGCGGGCGACGCCCCGTACGGCGGTCCCGGCGGGCTCGCTGGCGCTGGCCGGGGAGTACGCGGGGGTCTACCCGCGCTCCTCCCCCGGCGGCTGGCAGCTGATCGGGTCGGCCGACGCGGTGCTGTGGGACCCCGCGCGGGAGCCGGCGGCGCTGTTCGCGCCCGGGGTGCGGGTGCGGTTCGTCGGGGAGGCGGGCGGGTGAGCGGGCTGCTGGTGCTGCGGGCGGGGGCGCTGACCACCCTCCAGGACCTGGGCCGGCCCGGGTACGCGCACCTGGGCGTGCCCCGGTCGGGGGCGCTGGACTCGGCCGCGCACGCCCTGGGCAACCGGCTGCTGGGCAACCCGCCGGGCGCCGCCTCGCTGGAGACGACCCTGGACGGGGTGCGGCTGCGCGCACTGGCGCCGGTGACGGTGGCGGTGACGGGCGCGCCCTGCGCGGTACGCGTCTGCGGGCGCCCAGCGGCCTGGGGTGCGCCGGTGCGGCTGCGCGCGGGGGCGGAGCTGGACGTGGGCCGGGCGGAGCACGGGCTGCGCGGCTACGTCGCGGTGCGGGGAGGTTTCGCTGCGCCGGCGGTGCTGGGCAGCCGCTCGACGGACCTGCTGTCGGGGCTCGGGCCGCCGGTGCCGGCGGCGGGGTCGGTGCTGGCGGTGGGCCCGGCCGGCCCGGATCCGGTCCCGGTGGCCGACGCGGTGGCCCCGGCGGGACCGCCGTTCGCGGAACTGGTGCTGCCGCTGCTCCTGGGCCCCCGGGCCGACTGGTTCACGGGGGCTTCGCTGGCGGCGCTGCTGTCCTCGGCGTACCGGGTGTCCCCGGCGTCCAACCGGATCGGCCTGCGCACGGAGGCGGGCCCGGCGCTGGCCCGGGCGCGGGGCGGGGAGCTGCCGAGCGAGGGGATGGTGCTGGGTGCGGTGCAGGTCCCGCCGGACGGGTTCCCGGTGGTCTTCCTGGCCGACCATCCGGTGACGGGCGGCTACCCGGTGGTCGGGGTGGTGCCCCCGGGGCCGGCCCTGGACGCGGCCGCGCAGGCGCGGCCGGGCCTGCCGGTCCGCTTCGTCCCCGCGACGCGGCGGCGGCCCCGCCGGGCGCCGGCGCGCTGACGGGGCCCCGGGCCGGGCCGCCCCGCGGGGGCGGGTTCCGGCTGCTGGGGACGCGCCCCCGCGCTATACCGCCGACTCGGGGGCGATGCGGCTGCGGACCGCGGACTGGACGTCCTCCTCCTCCGCCGGGTCCGCCGCCAGGCGGCGCAGGCGCGGGGCCACGCGGGCGTCGGCGGTCTCCGCGTGGCGGGCCGCGACCTCGCGGGTGGTCTCCTCGCAGTCCCAGAGGCATTCGACGGCGAAGCCCGCCGCGAAGGTGGGGTCGGTGGCGGCGAGGGCCCGGGCCGTGCGGCCGCGCAGGTGGGAGGAGGCCGTCTCGCGGTAGACGTGGCGCAGGACGGGGGCGGCGCAGCCGATGGAGAGCCGGCCGGCTCCGTCCACGAGGGCGAAGAGGCGCACGGAGTCCGGGCCGGCGGCGCGGACGGTGTTGCGGAGGGCGCCGAGGACCAGTCCGGCGTCGTCGGCGCCGCCGCCCGCGGCCAGGAGGGCGGCGGCGGCCGCTCCGAGGGCGTCGGGGCGGTGGATCCAGCGGCGGGCCCGGTCGAGGGCCGCCGGGCCGCACATGCGCTCGAATGCGGCCACCGCCGGCTCGTCCCCGGCGGCTTCGATCAGGTCCAGGACGGCCGGGTTCTCCGGTTCGGCGAGGACCAGGTGGTGCAGGGCGGTGGCCCGGGCGGCCTCGCCGCGGGCTCCGGCGGCGGCCGCGAGGATGGCGGAGCGGTCCTCGGGGGCGGCGACGGCCGCCAGGCAGCGCGCGGCGGGCACGTGCAGGGGGGTGCCCCGGCGCAGCCCGTCGGCGGCCCAGTCGAAGACGGCCTGGACGCCCCAGCCGGGGCGGGGGCCGCCGGGGGTCATCTGGCGCTGCCAGCGGTCGAAGGAGCCCTGCTGGCGGGCGGCGCGCAGGCGCTCCGCGTAGGCGGGCAGCTCCTCCCACAGGGCCCACGGACGGGGCTCATAGGCGTCGCGGACGGCGGCGGCCAGCCGCGCCTCGCCCTCGGCGGTGGCGGGGAACCGGGAGAGGACGGGGTCGGCGAGGGACCGCAGTCCGCCGTCGTCGTCGCGCAGGGCGAGTTCGTCGAGGGCCCAGGCCCAGTTGGCCCCGGAGGCGGCGTAGCGGCGCAGCAGCATGAGGGCGTCGTCGCGGCCGTAGGAGGCCAGGTGTCCGAGGACGGACAGGGCGAGGCCGGTCCGGTGCTCCTCTTCGTCGACGAGGTCGTCGGCGCCGAAGAGGTGGGCCTCGATCTCGCCTAGGGGGCCGTCGAGGTCGAGGTACAGGCGTGCGTAGTACAGGGAGCGGTTCTCCACCTGCCAGTCCTGGCGCGGGTCGCGCAGCACGCACTGGTTCAGTGCCGCGAGGGCCTCCGGCCTGGGCGCGGCGAGCGCGTGCAGGGTGCCGTCGCCGCGGCCTCGCTGGAGGAGCCCGAGCAGGGTACCGCTCGGCGCTATGACTGGTTCGAACATGGGAATGGCCTCAAATCAAGCTGGGGACGCGACCGGGAATCGGGATTCACAGAGCCGCGTAACAGCATGTGAGGACGTCCGCCGTCTGGTTCCGCTCGATGTAGACCATTGCCTTCTCACTCTCGTCGGTGCTTCGTGACCACGGCGGCCGGTGCGGCAGGGCCGGTGTGGACACCCGTGTCGTGTCCAGCCCGCTCCTGCCCGTCCGTCATGTCCGCGAATCGAATCCGACGCCATGATGACCCAGGCGGTTTGTGCGCCGCGACCACATTTAAGGGCGCCGTGACCAAGCCGTGAGGTGGCGGGGCCGTCGGGACCGGGCGGCGCCCGGAAAAAAGCGGACTACTTGGCTCCGAACAGTTCCAGCAGGTCGGCCTTGTTGAACATGCGGGCCGTGTCCACGGCGGAGGGGGTACCGGCGGCCGGGTCGGCGCCGCCGGCCAGCAGCGCGCGGATGACGGCCTCCTCGCCCTTGAAGACGGCGCCCGCGAGGGGGGTCTGGCCGCGGTCGTTGGCGCGGTCCGCCTCGGCGCCGTGCTCCAGCAGGACCGTGACGGCCTCGGCATGGCCGTGGTAGGCGGCGAGCATGACGAGGGTGTCGCCGCGGTCGTTGGTGAGATTGGCCGGAACCCCGGCGTCCAGGTAGGCGGCCAGCATCGCGGCCTCACCCTGACGGGCGAGGTCGAAGATCTTGCCGGCCAGTTCGACGACGTCCTCGTCGGGGACGTCCTGGTGCTCGCTCATCGGTCGTACCGCCTTTCGGTCTCTGGCTTGTCGGCGCCACCCGCGGCGCACCGTCGGGGCCGCGTGAACGTCCCCTTCCGGGAGGAGTTTCCCCAGGCCGGGAGGGCAGGACGGCGCACGGCACTGCGTCCGTACGGGTGAATCGCCAGGGTAGCGCCCGCCCGGGGACATGGCGGGGCCGGTCCGAGGCAAGGATGCCCGGCGGCGGCGCCGCGACACCGCGGGAGCCGGGCGCGCCAGTCAGGCGCGTCCGGTCAAGTGAAAAAAGCCGGGATTCACCCGTATGCAGCTTTTATCGCATTGATACTTCCTGTGAGCCTGGAACAACTGATGGTGACCGTCCCCACCCACCAGGAGCCCCGACTCATCAGGAGAACGTCATGGTCCTGTCCATCTCAGGTGTCGTCCTGCTCGGCATCATCTGCTTCCTGTTCTTCAAGAAGGACGGGATGAAGCTCTCGCACGCGTTCGTCTGCGCGCTCTTCGGCTTCTTCCTCGCCGGCTCCGCCATCGCACCGAGCATCACGGCCAGTACGGCCAGCCTCGCGAGCCTGCTCGGCGGTATCAAGCTGTAGGGGCCGTCCGGCGGACCGCGGCCGGTCCCGGCCCCGCCGGGGTTCCGGCCCCGCTCGGCTCCGGCTCCGCCCGGGCTCCGGCCCCGCCCGGGCCCCCTCCACGCCCAGCCGTACACCTACGACCAGGCCCGCGGCCCCTGCCCCCGGATCCGCCCGGTCCGGCAGCGCCCGGGCCCCCCGACACCCCAGTCCCGCACCACCACGACTCCAGGAGACGACCGTGGCCCGGCGCCCACTCCCCCGCATCCTCAGCAGCGGCCACGCGTCGCTCACCCGGGGCCGCGACCTCGCCCGCACGGCTGCCGACAGCGCCACCGACGTGCTCCACCCGCTCATCGTCATCGGACGCGGACTGCGCGTCCTGGCCTCCGCCGGGCGGCGCAGATGGGCCTCGACCCCGAAGGACAAGCGCGGTCCGGCGCTCTTCCTCGGGGCCGCCTGCGTGCTCGTGGTGGCGATCGTCCCCTACGGACCCCTCGCCGCCCTGATCACCGTCATGGCGGTCGCGGCCTGGCACGGACGCGACCGCTCCCCGGCCGCGTCCGGGCCCGGCGACGCCGAGGCCGAGCGGCTGCGCTCGCTGTACGAGGCGCTCGTGCCGTACTTCTCCGCACCGGAGGACCCCAGCCCGCTCTTCGCCCACGGCGGGGCGTGGGAGGAGGCCTTCAGCGACTACGAGTTCGACGCGGCGGGCCGGGTCGTCCGGCTCGGCATCCGCTACCCGGCCTACTTCACGGATGGAGAACCCGCCTCGCGGGCCCGCATCGAGGCCCTGCTGCACGCCAAGGCCGGGCGCGGCCGGGAGTACCGCTTCGACTGGGACGAGGAGGGCAACCGGCTCCGGCTGCGGGTGCTGGCGGCCCTGCCCACCGGCATCGCCGCCCAGCCGTTCGTGACCGCGCCGGGCGAGACCGTCCTCGGCTTCACCGACCCCGGGGGCGTCCAGCGCACCGTGCCGGTGCTGGAGGGGGAGGAGCCGGCCGACGTGCCGCCCGTCATCTGGCGGACCGGCCCCCGCTCCGCCGAGCCGCACCTGCTGGCCGTCGGCCAGCCCGGCAGCGGCACCTCCACCCTGCTGCGGTCGATCGCCCTCCAGGCCCTGCGCCAGGGCGGCGACGTGATGATCGTCGAGGGGGGCGGCAGCGGTGAGTACGCCTGCCTGGCCGGCCGCGCCGGGGTCCTCGCCGTCGAGTACGGCCCCGCCGGGGCGGAGGCCTCCGTCGAGTGGGCGGCGCACGAGACCGAGCGGCGGCTGATCGCCACGCACCGGGCCCGCGAGGCGGGCCGCCCCGCGCCCGAGGACGCGCGGCGCCCGCTGTGGATCCTGCTGGACCGGCCCAGCGTGCTCGCGCACCTGGCGGCCGCCGAAGGGCGCCCCGATCCCCTCGCCCAGCTCCAGGTGCCGTTGCGGCACGGGCGGGCCGCGCACGTCACGGTGGTGGTCGCCGAGCACTTCGACCACCTGGAGCTGCTGAACGACGCCGTCTGGCAGCACACCCGCGCCCGGGTCGTGCTCGGAGCGGCCCCCGTCCAGCAGGTCGCCGACGTCCTCGGGCTCCCCCCGCACACCACGCCGCCCCCGCAGCTGCCGCCGGGGCGGGGGTACGCGCGGCTCGGTACGGGGCCGGTGCACCGCCTCCAGGTACCGGCCACGCCGGACCCCTACGACGACGCCTCGCACCCCGCGCACCGCCAGGCGGTGCTGGAGCTGCTGCCGGAGCGGCAAGCGCCGGTCCAGGGCGGCGAGGGTCCGGCGGTCCCCGCCCGGCCGCTCCGGGCGGTCCGGCCGCAGCCGTCCTCGGCCGACGCCTCGGAGACCCCCGAGGTCCCGGCGGAGGCGCCGTAGGGAGCGGGGCCGGACGGCCTACGCGACGAAGGTGCGCGGGGGCTCCGCCCCGCTGCCGCCCGCCCCCGTGCCGACCAGGCGGGCCGCGGCCGCCAGGCGGGCGGCGGCCTCCTCGGCCAGCGGCCCGCCGACCGTGAACGGCAGCCGGACGTACCCCTCGAAGGCCCCGTCCACGCCGAACCGGGGGCCCGAGGGGACGCGGACGCCGACCCGCTCCCCCACCTCGGCCAGCCGCGATCCGGACAGCCCGCCCGCCCGGGCCCACAGCGTGAGCCCGCCGCGCGGCACCTCGAACTCCCAGTCCGGCAGCTCCCGGCGCACCGCCGCGACGAGCGCGTCCCGGTTCTCCCGGGCCTGGTCGCGGCGCATCCCGACGGCCTCCGCCCAGCCGCCGGTGCGCATCAGCCAGTTCACCGCGAGCTGCTCCAGGACCGGAGTGCCGAGGTCCGCGTACGCCCGGGCCGCGACCAGGCTGCGGATGATGTCGGGAGCCGCCCGGACCCAGCCGATCCGCATCCCCGCCCAGAAGGCCTTGCTGGCGGAACCCACGGTGATCACCGTGGAACCCGCCGGGTCGAACGAGCAGACCGGCCGGGGCATGACGAGGTCCGCGTCCAGCTGGAGTTCCGCCATGGTCTCGTCGGCGATCAGCACGGTCCCGGCGGAGCGGGCCGCCTCGACCATCGCCCGGCGCTTGTCCTCCGACGCCAGGGCCCCGGTCGGGTTGTGGAAGTCGGCGACGACGTAGGCGAGGCGGGGGGCCGAGTCGCGCAGCACCTGCCGCCAGACGTCCATGTCCCAGCCGCCGAGGCGCGCCCCCATGGCCACCGGCACCAGACGGGCCTCGGCGGCGCGCATGAGCTGGAGGATGTTGGCGTAGGAGGGGGACTCCACGGCGATCCGCTCGCCCCGGCCCGCGAAGAGGCTGCAGATGGCGTCGATGGCGCCCATCGCCCCGGTCGTCACCATGATCTGCTCGGGCATGGTGGGGATGCCCCGCTCGGTGTAGCGGTCGGCGAGCATCCGGCGCAGCGCGGGAAGGCCCGCCGGGTAGTCCCCGTGGGTGTGCGCGTAGGGCGGGAGTTCCTCCAGGGCGCCCTGGACGGCCTTGGTCAGCCAGGGTTCGGGCGCCGGGAGGGCGGCGCAGCCCAGGTCGATCATCGAGCCGAGGGACTCGGGGGGCAGCGGTTCCAGGCCGCGGGCCGGCAGCGGGTTCCCGGCCGGTACGGCGGTCCAGCTGCCCGCGCCCCGGCGCGATTCCAGGAAGCCCTCGCCGCGCAGGGCCTCGTAGGCGGCGGCGACGGTGGTGCGGCTCAGCGACAGGGCCACGGCCAGCTCCCGTTCCGCGGGCAGCCGGGCGGCGACGGGGACGCGCCCTTCGAGGACGAGCAGCCGGACGCCGTCGGCCAGGGTGCGGTACGCGGGCGGCTTGCGGGCTCCGGGCGGCGCGGGCCGTTCCTGCTGGGAGGCGATGAGCCGGGCGAGCTGCGCGGCACCGACCGCTGAGGTCCACTGGGCCATGGTGTCCGGTCCACCTTCGTCGAATTGGCCCCGGAATCGGGATTCCGGAGCCGGTATTGGATTGGCCGTGCGGGTCCAGACTGTCATGGGGCGGTCCGTACCGGCCAGACGGGTGGCGGAGGCAGCGGGCATACTGCCGCCGTGACTGACGTTCGCCTTCGGCACCCCTACCTGGACCACCCGGCTCCGATCCCCTTCGCCCACCGGGGCGGGGCCGCGGACGGGCTGGAGAACACCGCCGCCGCCTTCCGCAGGGCCGCCCGCGCGGGCTACCGGTACTTCGAGACCGATGTGCACGCGACGGCGGACGGGAAGCTGGTGGCGTTCCACGACCCCACCCTGGACCGGGTCACCGGCACGCGCGGCAGGATCCGTGAGCTGCCCTGGAGCCGGGTGCGCGAGGCGCGGGTGGCGGGCAGCGAGCCACTGGCGCTCTTCGAGGACCTCCTGGAGGAGTTCCCGGAGGCCCGCTGGAACGTGGACGTCAAGGACGAGTCGGCCCTGCATCCGCTGGTGAACCTGATCGCCCGGGCCCGTCTGTGGGACCGGGTGTGCGTGGGCTCCTTCTCGGAGAGCCGGGTGGCCCGGGCACAGCGGATCGCCGGGCCCCGGCTGGCGACCTCGTACGGCGTGCGGGGGGTGCTGGGGCTGCGGCTGCGGTCCTTCGCGATACCCGCGGCCCTGCGGGCGGGCGCGGTGGCGGCTCAGGTCCCGGAGACCCAGGGGGGCGTCCGGGTGGTGGACCGGCGCTTCGTGCGGGCCGCGCACGAGCGGGGGCTCCAGGTGCACGTGTGGACCGTGAACGAACCGGAACGCATGGAGGCTCTCCTCGACCTGGGTGTCGATGGCATCATGACCGACCGGATCGACATCTTGCGCACGGTGCTGGACCGGCGCGGGGCCTGGGCCTGACACCCCCGGCCGCCGCGCGCGGTGCCCGGGACCGTGCGGTACGGGGACCAGCGAGGGGGCTCTCGGATGAGCGCGCAGACGACGGACGAGGCGGAGCCCGGGGCCGAGGACGGCAGACCGTCCGCCGCGACGGCCGCCGCACGCAAGCGCGAACAGCGCGGCTGGTACTTCTACGACTTCGCGGTGTCCGTGTACTCGGCGAGCGTGCTCACGGTGTTCCTGGGCCCGTACCTGACCTCGGTGGCCAAGGCCGCCGCGGACGCGGGGGGCTATGTGTACCCGCTGGGCGTGCCGGTGCGCGCCGGTTCCTTCTTCGCCTACTCGGTCTCGGCCTCGGTGATCCTCGCCGTGCTGGTCATGCCGCTGGCCGGGGCGGTCGCCGACCGGACGGGGCGCAAGAAGCCGCTGCTGGCCGTGGCCGCGTACACCGGCGCCACGGCGACGGCGGCGATGTTCTTCCTGGGCGGTGAGCGCTATCTGCTGGGCGGGCTGCTGCTGATCGTCGCGAACGCCTCCCTGTCGGTGTCGATGGTGCTCTACAACGCCTACCTTCCGCAGATCTCCACCCCGGACGAGCGTGACGCCGTCTCCTCGCGGGGCTGGGCCTTCGGCTACACGGCGGGCTCGCTGATGCTCGTGGTGGACCTCGCCCTCTATCTGGGCCACGACTCCTTCGGCCTCTCCCAGGGCGAGGCCGTACGGATCTGCCTGGCCTCGGCGGGCCTGTGGTGGGGGGCCTTCGCGCTGATCCCGCTGCGCCGGCTGAGGGACCGGGCGGTGGTCCGGGAGGGGGCGGCCGGGGCCCCGGCCGTGAGCGGCTGGAAGCAGCTGGTGGCCACGTTCAAGGACATGCGGCGCTACCCGCTGACCCTGTCGTTCCTGCTCGCGTACCTGATCTACAACGACGGCGTGCAGACGGTGATCTCCCAGGCCTCGATCTACGGCTCCGAGGAGCTGGAGCTGGAGCAGTCCACGCTGATCGGCGCGGTGCTGCTGGTGCAGGTGCTGGCGGTGGCGGGCGCGCTCGCGATGGGCCGGCTGGCGCGGGTGTACGGGGCCAAGCGGACGATCCTCGGCTCGCTGGCCGCGTGGGCGCTGACGCTGGCGGCCGGGTACTTCCTGCCGGCGAGGACACCCATGTGGTTCTACGCGCTCGCCGCGATGATCGGGCTGGTGCTGGGCGGCAGCCAGGCGCTGTCGCGCTCGCTCTTCTCCCACTTGGTGCCGGCGGGCAAGGAGGCCGAGTACTTCTCGGCGTACGAGATGAGCGACCGGGGGCTGAGCTGGGTCGGACCGCTGGTCTTCGGCCTGACGTACCAGGTCACGGGCAGCTACCGGGACGCGATCATCTCGTTGGTGGTCTTCTTCGCACTGGGTTTCGTGCTGCTGGCGCGGGTGCCGGTGCGGCGCGCGGTGGAGGCGGCGGGGAATCCTGTTCCCGTACGCCTCTGAAACGCGGACCGGGGCCCGTCCGGGCCCCGGTCCGGCCCGCCCGCCGCCCGTCGGAGCCCGGACTCACGAACGAATTCCGAACGAATTTCGACGTTGCGGCAAAGGGCCGGTAGTGTACGCCTTTGGCCTGCCAGGCGGACCGTTACTGCGCGCACAAGAAGTATAGACGTTGGGTGACATCTGCTGCCAGATGTGACAAAACGGGCACTGGTGGGTACAACAAGGGGCGGCACGACGGGCGACGCGTGACCCGGAGCGGGAATCTATACCGCCGACCGGACGTTGACCGGATGACGACGACAGCGACACCTGTCCTGTGGGCGACAAGCCCGGGAGGCACGATTCATGAGTGAGCGAGCTCTCCGCGGTACGCGGCTCGTGGTTACCAGCTACGAGACGGACCGCGGCATCGATCTGGCCCCGCGCCAGGCGGTGGAGTACGCATGCCAGAACGGACATCGATTTGAGATGCCGTTCTCGGTTGAGGCAGAGATTCCGCCGGAGTGGGAGTGCAAGGCGTGCGGCGCCATGGCACTCCTGGTGGACGGGGACGGGCCCGAAGAGAAGAAGGGCAAGCCTGCGCGAACGCACTGGGACATGCTCATGGAGCGGCGCACCCGCGAGGAGCTGGAGGAGGTGCTGGCCGAGAGGCTGGCCGTCCTGCGCTCCGGCGCCATGAACATTGCCGTGCATCCGCGCGACAGCCGCAAGTCCGCCTGAGACGCGGACACAGCGCAATAGCCGAGGGGCCCCGCCACTGATGTGGCGGGGCCCCTCGGCGTTGTCGCGTCGGCGTCGTCCCCTTCGCCGTCCGGTCCGCCCGAGGACTGCGGGCTCCGGACTACGGGCTACGGGCTACGGGCTACGGGGCCAGCGGCGGCCGGCGGTCCGCGTCCGGGCCGGGCTGCCGCCCGTGCGGGTCCTCCCGGACGACCTCGCCCTGGACGACCTTGCCGTCGGGGTAGCGGATCCGGGCCTGGGTGAAGGCGTCACCGAAGCCGCCCGCGGTGGCCGCGGCCACCTTCCGCTCCAGCGTGCGCTCGGCGCGGCGGCCGGCGAAGGCCCGTACCGGAGGCAGCAGCAGGAGCAGGCCGGCCACGTCCGAGAGCAGACCGGGCATGATCAGCAGCAGCCCGGCCAGCATCGTCATCGCGTTGCCCGAGCCCTTCTGGGGCCGCGGCGCGGAGGGTGTCGCGCCCGCCATCGCCTGCTCCTGGGCCTGCTGGAAGCTGCGGGTGAGGTTCTTGAAGGCGCGGCGGCCGGCCCGCTTGATGACCACCACGCCCAGCACCAGGCCGCCCGCGAGCAGCGCCGCGACGGCGAGACCGCCGGCCTGCCGGGCGACGAGGCCGAGCAGCCAGATCTCCAGGATCAGCCAGGCGGCGACCGCCAGGGGGATGAACGTACGGGCGGGCGAGCGCCGCCGGGGGGCCGTCGAAGTGCCGGTCCTCAGTGAACCAGTGCCGGTCGTCATACCCTCCAGTGTGCCTGGAGCCGCGTAAAAGCGGTCTCAGCCGGAGGTACCGGGCACCCCCTAGGGGTCGGTCGGCCCGGCGGGACGGGTCAGGCGCGGCGCCTGCCGCCCAGCTTGGCGGCGCGCTCCTTCAGGCCCCACTGGGTGACCCGGAGCAGGGCCTCGACGACGATGTCCTTGCTCATCTTGCTGTCGCCGAGCTCGCGCTCGACGAAGGTGATGGGCACCTCCACGACCCGGAAGCCCTTGCGGACGGCCCGGCGGGCCAGGTCCACCTGGAAGCAGTAGCCCGCGGAGGCCACCTCGTCCAGGCCGAGCCCCTCCAGGGTCTCGCGGCGGAAGGCGCGGTAACCGCCGGTCACGTCACGGATCGGGACGTCCAGCATCAGCCGGGAGTAGGTGGATCCGCCGCGGGAGAGGACCTCCCGGCTCTTGGGCCAGTTGACGACCCGGCCGCCCGGCACCCAGCGGGATCCGAGCACGAGGTCGGCGCCGCCCAGCGCCGTGAGCAGCCGGGGCAGCTCCTCGGGCTGGTGCGAGCCGTCGGCGTCCATCTCCACGATCACGCCGTAGCCCTGCTCCAGGCCCCAGGCGAAGCCCGCCAGGTAGGCGGCGCCGAGGCCCTCCTTGCCCTTGCGGTGCAGGACGTGGACGTGGTCGTCGGCGGCCGCCAGTTCGTCGGCGAGCTTGCCGGTGCCGTCGGGGCTGTTGTCGTCCGCGACCAGGATGTGGGCCTCGGGGACGGCGGCGCGGACGCGGCCGGTGATCAGGCCGATGTTCTCGGCCTCGTTGTACGTCGGAATGATCACCAGGGTGGTGCCGAGGGGCCCGTAGGTCCGCTGTCCGCCGTCGCTCACTGGGTCCCCTTGTGTGTTCTTCGTACATCCCGTCACAGCAGGATGATTTTAGAACAGCCGGCGACCGGGACCGGCGGTCCTTCGGGCCGGACCGGCTCCCGCTGGCCGCGGGCCGCCGGGCCGTTGTCTACTGGGCCGCCGGGCCCGGTCCGGGGCCACCCCTCCCCCGGCTGTCGCCGGGGGTGCCCCCGCCGGTGAACCCTTCCCTCGCCCACCAGGCGCGGGCGCGCAGGGCGGACGGAGCGGTCCGGCGGGGACGTCCTGTGGTGGACCGGGCCGAACCTATCCGGGCCGGGCCGCCGGTGCCGCACCGAGGCGGGGTGGATCACCCCTGTGGCCGTACGAATACCTCCCGGCCGCCGACCACCGTCGCCAGGCACACCGGAAGGGCGCCGCCCGGGCTCAGATCGGGCAGGCCGGGCGTGCCGGAGCGGGGGTCGGTGGACCAGCGGGCGACCCGGTCGTCGGGGGCCTGCACCACCAGTTCGCCGGTCCGCCAGACCGCGTAGTCGGCCGGGGCGCCGGGCACGAGGGTGCCTGCGTCGTCGCGGCCCAGTGCCCGCCAGCCGCCCCGGGTGTGGGCGGCGAAGGCGGCCCGTACGGAGATCCGGTGCTCGGGGGTGCGGTGGAAGGCGGCGGCGCGGACCGTGCCCCAGGGGTCGAGCGGGGTGACGGGCGCGTCCGAGCCGAAGGCCAGCGGGACACCGGCCTTGAGCATGGCGGCGAAGGGGTTGAGGGTGCGCGCGCGGCCGGCACCCAGCCGGTCGGCGTACATGCCGTCCTCCCCGCCCCACGCCGCGTCGAAGGCGGGCTGCACGGAGGCGGTGAGACCGAGCTCGGCGAAGGCGGCGATGGTGTCCGGGGTCATCATCTCGGCGTGCTCCACGCGGTGGCGGGCGGCCCGGATCCGGTCCAGGCCCACCTTCTCCGCGGCCGCGCGCACACCCTCGACCACGGCGGCGACGGCGGCGTCGCCGATGGCGTGGAACCCGGCCTGGAGCCCCGCCCCGGTGCAGGCGGCCACGTGCTCGGCGACCTCGGCGGCGTCCAGGTAGCCGGTGCCGGTGTGGGGGGCGTCGGCGTACGGGTCGTGCAGGCAGGCGGTGTGCGAGCCGAGGGCGCCGTCCACGAAGAGGTCGCCGGCGGCGCCGACCGCGCCGAGTTCCCTCGCGAGGGCGAGGTCGCGGTCGGCCCAGTAGCCGTGGACGCGCGGGCCGGGGTGTCCGGCGGCCAGTTCCAGCAGCCCGGCGAAGTCCTCGGCGGAGGAGATGTCCGGCCCGCCGCACTCGTGCACGGAGCCGATGCCGAGGGAGGCCGCCCGGTCCAGGGCCGCGCACTGCGCCTCGGCGCGCTGGGCGGGACCGAGCGCGCCGAGCGCGGCCCGCCGCACGGCGTGGTGGTCGTCCTTGGTCAGCGGCTCGTCGCCGTGCGGGTGCACCTGGGGGACGAGGTCCAGCAGGGCGGTGGTGACCACGGCGGAGTGCACGTCGATCCGGCTCAGGTACAGGGGGCGGCCCCCGGCGGCCTCGTCGAGCTCGGCGCGGCGCGGGGCGCGGCGCTCGGGCCAGCGGGCGGCGTCCCAGCCGTGGCCGAGGAGCACCCGGTCGGCGGGCCGCCGTGCGGCGTACGCCCGTACGAGGCCGAGGGCCTCGGGGAGGGAGCGGGCCCCGCTCAGGTCGAGGCCGGTGAGGGCGAGGCCGGTGGAGGTGGTGTGCACGTGGGCGTCGGTGAACGCGGGGGTGACGAGCGCCCCGCCGAGGTCGACGACCTCGTCCACGCCCTGCGCGAAGGCGTCGGCGGCGCCCTCGGAACCGACCCAGGCGACGCGGCCGCGTTCGACGACCATCGCGGTGGCGAAGGGGTCGGCGGGGCTGTGCACCTCACCTCCGCGCAGGAGGACGGTGCGGGTGGTTCCGGCGGTGGGGGCGTGGGCTCCGGCGGCGTCGGCGGAGGAGGTGCGGTCGGTCATGGGGACCAGTCTCGCCCCTCCGCCCGCCGCGGATTTCCCCGGGTGGGGGCGGGCGGCCGTGCGCGGGCGCGGGCCGTACCGGGGGCCGGCGCGCGGGACGGGGGCCTTGCGCGCGGGGCGCCGCGCCTCGAGGTCCGCCGGAGGCCCCCTAGACGCGGGGCGGACGGGCCTCGTAGGGGGTGGAGAGGACCACCGTGGTGCGGGTGGAGACGTGGGCCAGGGCGCGCAGCCGGCCGAGGAGGTCCTCGAGTTCGAGGGGGCTGGCCACGCGGACCTTGAGGATGTAGTTCTCGTCGCCGGCCACGCTGTGGCAGGCCTCGATCTCGGGTACGCCCGCCAGCCGGTCCGCGATGTCGTCGGGGGCGCTCGGGTCGAAGGGCTTGACCGAGATGAAGGCCGTCAGGGGCAGCCCGACCGCCTCGGGGTCCACGACGGCCGCGTACCCGCGGATGACGCCGCGCTGCTCCAGCCTGCGTACTCGCTGGTGGACCGCCGACGTGGACAGGCCCGTGGCCTTGCCCAGGTCCGTGTAGCTCATCCGCCCGTCCCGCACGAGCAGATCCACGATCTGGCGGTCCAGCTCCTCCATTGCGCTCATAGCCGCACAACCTATTGCCCCGAGCGGCTCCAGGCACAGCGGTGTCCACGCGGAAGTGGCACCTGCGGCGGGCATGTGACCAAAGCCACAGGCATGTACGGGCGTACATCCCGCTCTGGTGGTTACTCGTGCCGCGCGACGGGAAGTGCTTGGTGTGGCCGTGGCCGAAGTACCTGCCCGCCCGGCCCACCCAAGGGGGAATACATCCATGCAGAACACCAAGCGCGCCGGCCGTACCGAACCGGAGCCCCTGGAATCCGTCGGAACCGGTTACGCGGACGACGGGGAGTACCTCGAACCCGGCGACGCCGAGGACTTCGACGTCCACCACGCGGTCTGCCCCGACTGCGGGCAGTCGATCGCCCTCGTCGCCGACGAGGAGCACCTGCCGCAGCACGCGCTGTGCCTGACCCCGTGGAACCCGTTCGGGCTCACGGTGTGCGCCGGCACCGGCCGCCCCGTCGCGGACGCGCTGCCGACGCTGGGCGCGCTCCTGCCGGAGCAGCAGGAGCTGGAGGCCGTCGTGCACCTCGACCTGCCGCAGGGCCTGGACTGGCGGACGCAGCCGTTCTCGCACGTCGGCGGGCCGGGCTCGCGTCCCCTGCGGCCGGAGGCGGCCCCGCTGCCCCGCAAGAGCCAGCACGCGCAGGCCGCCTGAGCGGGCTCGCGTCCGCCGTCCGCGCCTACCAGTACGTGCCCTGCACCATGCCGGCCAGGCCGGCGTGGTGCAGGATCAGGCCGTCGGGGTCGGCGGGGACCTCCACCTCGCCGAAGTACGCCTGCCGGTAGGCGATGCGGAGCATGACGATCCCGTGCCGCAGGGCCGCGTACAGGGTGTGGAACTCCATGTGCGCGGGGGTGTGGCCGGTGAGTTCCGCGTAGCGGCGTTCCAGGTCCTCGCGGCGCAGGAAGTCCGGCAGGCCCGGCTGGCCGAAGCTCACGGTCAGGTCCTGGAAGAAGCGGTGCAGGTAGACGGTCCAGCCGAGGTCGACCTCGCGCGGGGCGTAGGCGGCCATCTCCCAGTCGAGGACGGCCACCGGCCGGAAGCCGTCGTAGACGATGTTGCCGATGCGGGCGTCCCCCCAGTTCAGGACCGGTTCGCCCTCGTCGGCCGGCCAGAGCTGCTCCAGCCGGTCGAAGGCCCGCTCCAGCAGCGGCGAGCGCGCCAGGCCGGACACCACCCACTCGTAGTAGGCGCGCTGCGCGTCGACGTGACGGCGCAGCGGGCTGCCCTCGCCCGCCGGGAGCAGGAACGCGGCCTCCTCGGCGGGGAACCGGTCGTGCAGCCGGGCGAGGAGGGAGATGCTCGCCTCCTGGAGTGCGGCGCGCTCGGCGTCGGTGGCGGAGTGCAGCCAGTTCCCCTCGTAGGTGTAGGGCATGACGTCGGGCGGTACGCGGCCCTCGGCGCGGGCCATCACGAAGAAGGGCGCCCCCAGCGGTGCCGGGTCCTCCTCCAGCCACAGCACGCGCGGGACGGGCAGGTCGGTGTGCTCGGCGACCAGGCTCATCACCCGGTGCTGGCGCGGCATGTCGTAGGTGGGGAAGACGGTGTAGGCGGCCGGGTCGGCGGCCAGCCGCAGGGCGCAGCCGCGGACGGGGGCGTCGGGGTGTTCGATGTCGAAGAGCAGGGTCTCGCTGGACATGCCGTTGGAGCCGGGGACGGAGGTGTTGACGACCTTCGCGCCCGGGAGGCGGCCGTCGAGCCAGGCCGCGAGGCGGCGGCCGAGTTCCTCGGGCTCGCGGGTGGAGGTGCGCGGGCGGGGTGCCGTGGCCATGGGCGGCGCTTCCTCTCTGGTGGGGGTCAGGACGCGACGGAGGAGTGGTCGGCGAAGCCGCTGGGGTCGTGCCGGCCGAAGCTGCCGTGTTCGAAGATGCCGAAGCCGGTCCGCCCGTCCAGGGTGAAGCGGGCCGAGTGGTCGGTGACGCCGAAGGCGGCCATGGGGTGCGCGGCCGGGTCGGAGAGGTCGTACGCGCGGCGGTCGGTCCAGCCCCGGCCCTGCCAGGTGCCGTGCTGCCAGTCGGTGGCGGGCGGGTAGCCGGCGCCGATGGCGAGCGGGGAGGAGTTGAGGATCCGCACGCCGAGTTCGAGGGGCTTGCGGGACGGCTCGGTGAGGTGGACGACGGCGCTCTCGGGGTGACGGCTGCCGGGGCGGTAGCGGATCTCGGTGTGCGGCCAGCCGAGCTGGACGTCGTGGCGGCCGCTGTCCTCGGGGAAGACCTGGACGGCCTCGCTGAGGGTGCGGTGGCCGTCGGCGTCCTCCTGGGCGATGACCATCAGGAAGCGGTCCTCGAAGCGGACGGGGATCCAGAGCCAGTGGAAGCCCTCGGGGCGGTGCTCCTCGGCGGCGCGGCCGCCGTCCTCGCCGGGTATCGGGCGCACTCCCCAGCTGCGGTCGCGGGTGCCGGTCCACTCCCCCGGCGTGACGGTGAACTCCTCGCCCCGGGCCCGGACGGTGCCGGTGACGCCGCCCGCCTGGACGAAGCGGCGGCCTTCGAGCATGAGCCGGTCGCCGCGGCGCTGGACGTGGTGGGGCTCCCAGACGGCGGGGAACTCCGCGGTCCAGGTGACGTCGTACGACAGCCCGTGCGGGTCCGCCGGGTCGGGGTCGCAGCGCAGGGTGAGCCGCTTGAGCGGTACGTCGACGGTGATCGACAGGGGTCCCACCGAGAGGTTCATCCGGTCGTCGGTGAGGGCGTCGGAGGCGCGGACGGCGAGGATTTCCCCGCCCAGGCGCAGGGTGGCGTAGGCGTCGATGACCCCGGCGTTGGGGTAGACGCCGAGGCCGAGGACGAGGACGGCGCGGCCGGCGTGGTCGAAGACGTGGAAGATGCAGCGGTCGTAGGCGTTGCGGTCCCCGCTGACGTGGTGCTTCATCGACAACGGGGCCTGGTGGACGGGGTATTCGTCCAGGGCGACGGGACGGTCCGCGGGCACGGCAAACCTCCTGGAGCGCGGGGGCGGGCAGGGCTGCTGAGCGGATATGACGGTACGTCAGATATCCCGCTCCCGGCCAGAGCCGTGGCACGCCCTGACGGCCCGGCACACCCGGCCACCGTGCCGCGCGGGACGGCGGGGCGACGGGGCGGGGCGCACGACCCCGCGCGCGTGGGACGGCTCGAACGGATGGGCGCGGGCGGGGAGGGGTTACCCGTGCGTCGGATCGGGCGTTGGCGGTGCATGACCACCCTCGAAACGCCGTCGGCGAGGGCGGGGCGCAGGCGGCGCCCCACCCCGCCGGGGTACGAAGAATCGGTTCAGCAGGCGGTTCCGCAGCCGGCCCGCCAGCACGGCCGGCCCCGCCAGCCCGACCCGCCGATCTACGGCGACCTGCTGGCCCGCTGGGCCGCCGACGGCCGCACCCTGCCGGGGCGGCGCGACCCGGAGTGGTCCCGGATCACCACCTCCCCGATCTGGCCGAGCGGCCCGCTGTACGAATCCTGAGCGGACGCGTACCGGCCGGCTTACCGGGGTGGGGGTGTCAGCGGTCCCCCTTCGCGCAGGGTCTTCCAGATCGTGACGACCGCCACGAGCTGCGCCAGGCAGAACGCCAGCGAGGCGAAGCGCATCTGGTAGACGTACGCGACGAGGCCGGCGCTGGTGGGCCAGTAGCGCCGCTCGCTCTGGAACGTCTGCACGTCCATGACCAGGCCGGTGAACGTCATGACCGAGGCGAAGGCGGCCATGGCCGGGGTCGTCCCCTGCATGCTCTGACCGATGGTCTGGGCGACCACCTGGTGGGCCGCGACCGGAACGGCGAACGCCGCGGCGACACCGAATGCCTTGCTCGGCCCGTGCCGTCCGGGGAGGTCGCGCCACAGAGCCCCGAGGAAGAACCCTCCGGCCACCCAGGTGGAGTGCCAGAACAGGACCTCGGAGAGGATGTCGAGGAAGCCGCTGCCGGACTGAGTGATCACGAGCCACGATTCGTTGCGGATCATCTCCGTCCAGTACATCAGGGCGGTGGCGGGCAGGCCGACCCAGCACGCGACGAGTGCGCCCCGGCAGGCATTGCCCCACCACGTGGGCATGGGCCCGCAGGCGAACGGCAGGTCGACCGGCCGTACCCCTTCCGGCAGACACCGGTCCAATGCGTCGATCTCGCGCTCGATCGACTCCTGCGTCGGGGTGCGTTCGGCGGACTGGCCGGCGCCCGCGCGCTGCAGCCGCGACTGGAGCTGCCGGAAGCGTCGCGCCAGGCGCAGCAAGTCGGAGCGGTCGGTCCTCGATACGGTCCTCCCGAGCGGGGTGTTGTCCGCCGAGGGCTGCTCCAGCACGGACCTGGCCTGTCCCAGAGCGAGCAGCCCCCAGGCCGCGGCGAGGCTGACGATCAAGACGACGATGTCGCCCGAGAAACCGTAGTACAAGGCGTAGCTGGGTACCGCGGTGAGCACGAACAGCACCACCAGCAGGAATTTCTCGGCCCGGTCGGGCGTGAACGAGTCTTCCTCGCGGTGTTCGGAACGGCAGACCCGGAGCGCCCCCACCAGGACCAGCGGTGTCAGGTAGGAAGCCAGCGGCGTCAGCGAGAAGAGAGCCTCGTTGGGGAACCGCCACCACCACTGGTCGTAGAAGGCGTCCCAATGCTGTCCGTACGTCTGCCAGCCGGGGTCGGCGAGCCAGGTGCGGTGTTCCCAGTCCCGCTCGAAGGCGACGAAGGCCCACAGGACGACCGAGGCCGCCACCACGAAGGAGACCGATGCCATCAGCCGGCGCGGCAGCCCTCCGTCGCCCATGAGCAGGACTCTCTGCCCCGACGAGACCAGCCCGAGCACGCACACGAAGACGACCGCCACGAGGACCAGCGGCACGATCCAGGAGCCGGGCGGCTGGATCTCGGCGTCGCTGCTGGTCAACAGGGTGGACTCGGACCATTCGACATAGACGTGGGCTGCCGCCAGACAGAGGGCGAAGGCGCACGCCCCGATGAGGAAGGCCTTCCCCACCCTGCCCAGGAAACACAGGACGAGCCCGAGCGCCAGCAGGGTGAAGAGCCAGACGCCCGACTCGTAATTCCACACCCAGGACCTCTGCCGGCTGATGAAGCGGAAGGCGTTGTCACCCAGGTAGACCACGAGGACGCACAGCGCCTGCAGGAGCGCCCAGGTCTTCATCAGCCGGAGCGACTGTTCCTCCCTCGGCGCCGGGTCGTTGCCGAGACCGCGCCGGAGCCTCCTCGCACAGAGCAGCAGCAACGCACTCGCCTGCAGGTACCAG
Organism: Streptomyces sp. NPDC034043; assembly: GCF_055575675.1. NCBI lineage: Bacteria > Bacillati > Actinomycetota > Actinomycetes > Kitasatosporales > Streptomycetaceae > Streptomyces > Streptomyces sp. NPDC034043. Next base: position 57,449 of record NZ_JBVISF010000018.1, on the reverse strand, counting down.
AAGGCACCCGAGGCACTGCTGAGGCCGAAGGTCTCCCAGAACTCGCCCTCCGTCCAGGTGATGGCAAGCCACTGCTGTGCCGGGGGCGGACGGAACGCCACCTGGAAGGTCTGCTCGCCCTTCAGGTTCCGCCACTTCAGTTCGGTGCCCTTCTCCCCGAAGGCCGGCGCCGGGGTGACCGACATGGCACCGGGGCCGCCCAGCCGGACCCGCACCTCCTCCCAGGTGGCCCCGGCGAGATTCGGCGGCGGCCGCAAGGCGATGGTCCACTCGTTCCTGCGGGCGTCGAGCTGCCAGGGCCCCACGGGGTAGGAGTCAAGCTGCTGAACCCATACGACGGCCTCGTAGTGGACGGTGGTCCAGGTGCCGTCGGCCGTCACGGTCAGCGGTTTGAGCCGCCACTCGAAGACCTCGTAGGTGCTCTTCTGCGTGGCCTTCCCCAGCAGGCAGCGCAGCGCGGAGCGGTATCGCGGTGAGCGGGCGTCCAGGAGCAGGTCGGGAGCGCGCTCCCAGCTCGTCGGAGCCCGCACTTCCATCACGCTGGTGAGAAGGGTGTCGTCACGGCCGCGGTGGGTGAACTCCGCCGATGCGGTGACCTTGGCCCCGCGCAGTTGGTCCGCCCGGCAGGAGTCCACCGCCCCGGCGGCCCGGGCCCGCCCTCCTCCGGCCTGCACGGCGAGGACGGCGAGGACGGCGAGCAGCAGCACGTACGGCAGGGACGGTCCGGAGCGCGTGGGACGGATCACCGCCCATGATCTTCTCCGCCCGGCCCGGACGGCTCTCGGCGACACGGCAGAACCCCCGCGGGTTCACCTCGGCGGCCGAGAGCCGTCACGCGTCCGGCGTCAGCGGGTTTCGGGACCCGCCAGGTGGCGGGCGATGACCATGCGCTGGATCTGGTTGGTGCCCTCCACGATCTGGAGCACCTTCGCCTCGCGCATCAGCCGCTCCACCGGGAAGTCCGCGGTGTAGCCGTAGCCGCCGAGGATCTGCACCGCGTCCGTGGTGACGGCCATCGCCGCGTCCGTGCAGAAGAGCTTCGCCATCGCCGCCTGCCGGGAGAAGGGCTTGCCCGCGTCCCGCAGCCGCGCGGCCGCGAGGTACAGCGCCCGGCCCGCCTCGATCTTCGTGGCCATGTCGGCCAGCATGAACCGCAGCCCCTGGAAGTCCGCGATCGGGTGCCCGAACTGCCTGCGGCCGAGCGCGTACGCGAGGGCCTCGTCCAGCGCGGCCTGGGCCACGCCGATGGCGCAGGCGGCGATCCCGAGCCGGCCGGCGTCGAGGGCGGCGAGGGCGATGGTGAAGCCCTGGCCCTCCTCGCCGATCCGCCGGGCGTCGGGCACGCGGACCCCGTCGAAGTGCAGCTGGGCGGTGGGCGAGCCCTTCATGCCCATCTTCTTCTCGGGGACGGCCGCCGTGAGGCCGGGGGCGTCGCCGGGTACGAGGAAGGCCGTGATGCCCTTGGCGCCGGGGGCTCCGGTGCGCGCGAGGACGGTGTAGAAGTCGGCGACTCCGCCGTGGGTGATCCAGGCCTTGGTGCCGGTGATCAGCCAGTCGTCGCCGTCGCGGACCGCCTTGGTGGTGAGCGAGGCGGCGTCGGAGCCGGCGGCCGGCTCGGAGAGGCAGTAGGCCCCGAGCAGCCCGCCGCCGAGCATGTCGGGCAGGTGGGCGGCCTTCTGCTCCTTGGTGCCGTATCCGGCGAGGCCGTGGCAGGCCAGGGAGTGCACGCTGACGCCGAGGCCGACGGTCAGGCGGGCGGCCGCGAGCTCCTCCAGCACCTGGAGGTAGACCTCGTAGGGCTGGTCGCCGCCGCCGAACTCGCCGCCGTACGGGAGCCCGAGCAGACCGGACTCGGACAGCAGGGTGAAGACCTCGCGGGGGAACCGGCCGGTCTCCTCCTCGTCGGCGGCGTGCGGGCGGATCTCCCGCTGGGCGATCTCTCGTACGAGCGTGAGGAGGTCCCGGGACTCCTCGGTGGGCAGCTGACGGTCCACCGGCTGCGGGGCGCGGTCTGTCATGGCGGCGCTCTCCTCCCTCGTCGGGCACGGCGGCGACGCGTGAGGTGTGGGACGCGCCGCCGGGTCTCGGTGCTCTCACAGCCGATGCTGCCCTCCCGGATCGCGGAAGGGCTCGAACAGCGGCTGCGGCGGCTTGAGTATGCCCGATCAGGCGCCTTACGTCACCGGTGCGGGATCGCCATGATCATCCGGTGCGCTCGCGGGCTCCTCGGGAAGGACTGGAGGAGTGGGACAGCCGGGGACGAACCCCCCGATCGCGCTCGGTGCCGCCCTCGGCGCGGACGCGGCGGGGGGCGGACGCGACGGTCACAGCCAGCCGAGCTGCGTGACGAACATGGCCACGACCACCACCAGGGTCCAGCCGAGCACGTGCTCCAGCCAGGCGGAGTCTTCCTTCGGGCCGCCGGTGGCGACGAGGCGGCGGGCGTGGGCGGTGAGGGCTGCGGTGTGTGCGGTCATGCCGTCCAATGTGCCAGCGTTCACGGCTTTCGCGGTATATGACGACGGTCACTGGTGGCACCGGTCACGCCGCCGGGCCCCGGCGGCCTCCGGAGTTCGGAGGCGCCGCCGGGGCCCGGCGGCAGGATGCGCTCCCGGTCAGGGCGTCGTACGGGTGGTACGCGCCGCGTGCGCCGCGTTCCCCGTGCGCTGGCGACCGCCCATGGCGACCATGGCCAGTCCGAGGCACAGGGCGACCACGCCGGTGATGACGTTGCTGACGACACTGCGGGTCGTGTCCATCTCACCGGCCATGACCCAGGGGGCCACGATGGTCCAGGCGCCGATCGCGACCGCCGTCCAGGCCATCGCGTGTGTGCGCTCGTACGCCGTCCCCAGCCCGCCCATGCACAGGCAGAAGGCAAGACCGGCGATCAGGTTGTTGATGGCCAGCGGGCCCAGCACGCTGAACCCGGCTATCCATGGCGAAGCCGCCAGGTAGAGGCCCGTGATCAGGGCCAGTGCCTCCACGGCCTGCGCGGCGGGAGTGGTCGTCACTCGCTCGAACCGATTCCGCATCTCGGCGAGGTCCGGGTGGTGTTCGATGCTCGAATGGGTGGTCATGGTGGGCTGCCTCCTAGAGAAGCCTTATATGACCTTTATGCCCGCATTTCACCCATTCAGCCATCCGAACCGACGGGCTTTCCCGGAGTCCGCCCCTCAGAGCACCCCGACCTCCCGCAGCGCCCTGACCTGGTCCGCCCCCGGCCGGGCCGGGGCGTAGAGGTAGCAGACGCCGCCGCTGCCCGAGACGGTCTTCCCGGCGGCGTTGCGGCGCTTGGTGCGCAGCCACACGTTCTCCCACTCCCGGCGCTTGTAGACCCGGCGCACCGACGCGTTGTCCGCCGAGTTCGGGTCGTTGGCGATCACGTCCCCGGCCGCGGTGAAGCCGATCACGGCCATCAGGTGCCCCGCCGTGCCGTAACCGGCCCCGGTGAGCTCCTGCGCGAGGAAGGACTGGGAGGTGATGACCGGGATCCCGGCCCGGACCAGGGTCTCCAGCTCGGCCAGGGAGGCCAGCCGGGTGACCACCCCGGCCATGTCGCGGTAGGTGGCCGCGTAGGCGGCGTTGAAGGGCCAGTTCCCGCAGCCCTTGTACGCGGCGTCGTACGTCGAGCGGGCCGCGTGGCAGACCTGGGGGTCGGAGTATCCGGGGCGGACCCAGCTCAGGGCGGCCGCGCTCGCCTTGCGGCCCCAGTACTCGATGACCATCTGGGAGGAGGTGGGGCTGCACCAGGCCTCGCCGCCGTTGTCGTACTCGGGGTACCGGCCGGCGTGGACCTCCTGTGAGTAGCGCGGCACCTTCAGCTCGTGCGCCCGGCCCGAGGGGGCGGTGGCCGGGACGGTGAACCGGTCCGGGACGGCGGAGGCCATCGCCCCGGCCAGCCAGACCCTCGGGCCCCGGGCGGCACCGGGCTTGCGGTGGAGGGTCAGGCGCAGCTGCCAGCCGGTGATGCGCAGGCCGGCGGCCGCGGCCGGGGCGTCCACGGCCAGGGTGTCGGTCCAGACGGTGGTCCGGCCGTCGGTCTGCCCGTCGACGGAGGTGCGCCGGATGTCGCCGTCCCCGGCGGCCCAGCGGCCCATCACGTACCAGGGGCCCCGGGTGCCGTCGCCGTAGGCGGGGCGCAGCTCGGTCTGGACCCAGGTGCCGGCCGGGGTGCGGGCGTTCCAGGAGGCGACGGCCTCGGTGGCCGGGACGGTGGAGCGGTGCACGGGCGAGGTCCAGGTGGCGTACTCCCAGGTGGACTTGCGGGCCGTGTGGGGGTCGGTGTACTCGGTGCGGCCGGCCGGGGTCGCGATCTCCAGGCCCGGGCGGGCACCGGCGACGGCGGTGGTGCCGCGGTGCGTGCCGGCCTGCCAGTGGGCGTACGCGTACCAGAACCGGTTGTCGACCGTCCGGGCCGCGGCCGCGCCGCCGCCCGCGGCTTCCCCGGGGGTCCGCGCGGGAGACGCGGCGCCCGTCGGGTCGGACGCGCCCGTCGGGTCGGATGCGCCCGTCGGGTCGGCGGCCGAGGCCCGGCCTCCGGGGACGGTGGCCGCGGTGGCGGCGGCGAGGGCGACGGCCAGCAGGGCCCTGCGTGGCGTGGGTGCGGTCATCGGCGTGTTCCCCCAGGGGGTCGGTCTGGTGGTGCGGCTGCTCCACCTTTCCAGTTCCCGGCCGCGCGGCGGCGAAGCCCGGGGCCCGTGTCGGGGCCCTTACCCTGGCCGGGTGCAGCCTCAGCAGTCACTCGAACCACTCGCGCGGGAGATCGCCGCCCTGCCGCCCTCCCTCGGTCCCGTCCGGCTGATCGGGATCGACGGGCACGCCGGCTCGGGCAAGAGCACCTTCGCCGAGCGGCTCGCGGCGGCCCTCGGCGGCGCGCCGGTGCTGCACCTGGACGACGTCGCCACCCACGAGGAGCTCTTCGGCTGGCCTGAACGGCTGCGGGCGCAGGTGCTGGAGCCGCTCGCCGCCGGACGGGCCGCGCACTGGGCCGCGTACGACTGGGTGGAGCGCCGCTTCGGTCCGGAGCGGGTACTGGAACCGGCACCCGTGCTGCTCGTCGAGGGCGTGGGGGCGGGCCGGCGGGCGCTGCGGCCGCATCTGGCGCGGCTGCTGTGGATGGAGACCCCCCGCGAGGTGTCCTGGGGACGCGGACGGAACCGGGACGGGCGCGAACTGTCCGGCTTCTGGGACGGATGGGAGCGCGCGGAGCGCGCGCACTTCTCGGACGACCCTTCACGCCCCTTCGCCGACACCTTGGTACGCCAGAGCGGTACGGGATACGAGTGGACTTCCGGGGCTTCTGCGACCCCGGGAACGGCCCGTTCGGACACGGAGCGTCACGGACTCCCCCAGGCCTGAGCGAGCCCGGGCCGATGGCCGCGCGGGGCTTCCCCGACCCGCTTGACCCGGGCCCGGCAACCGCCGTACGTTCTGAATGCGCGGTCTGCGAAGGCCGCCGCGGACGCGAAGCCCCCGGTTGTTCCCCCGTGATCGGGGGCTTCGCTCTGTCCCGGACCGGGTGCGGCACGCGCCGCTCCGCCCACCGCCCCTCACCCTGAGTCACCCCCCGCCTCCCGGACATGTCCACGACCCGTGTCCACCGCACCCTGGGTAAGGTGCGTCACCGCAGGTACGATGCAGCCCTGATTTCATCGGCGGGGTCGGCAACTCGCGTGCGCGGCGCGGAGTTCGGCGCGCACCACGGGGCATGCTTGTGGGGGATGTGATGGACTTCGGCATGCCGGGCAGCGCACACGCTCCGGCCGAACTGGCCTGGCTGCGCGGGGTCGACGCCTGCACGATGGGCGCCTACCCGCAGGCCGAGGAGGAGTTCCGCACGGCCGTCGGGCTGGATCCCGCGATGGCCGACGCCTGGCTGGGACTGCACGCGCTGCGGGTGGACACCACCAACGCCTTATTGCGGATGTACGCCCACCGGGACCGCTTCGGCGAGCAGCGCGCCCGGCACCGGCGGACCCTCAACTCCTGGTACTGGCTGGGCTGGTGGGTGCAGCCGGTGCTGGAGAGCCGGCGGGACCTGCTGCTGGCCCACGCCTCGCACTGGCTGGACGGCCGCCACGTGCCCGAGCTGGACCAGGCCCTCGCCGCGCTGCCGCCGGTGGACACCGACCCCCAGGTGCGGTTCCTGCACGCCTGCCGGGCCTACCTGGTCAAGGACTGGGAGCAGCTCGTACGGCACACCGAGCCGCTGGTGCTCGACCCGCTCCTCGGAATCGAGGCGGGGCTCTTCGGCGGGATGGCGCGGGTCCGGCTCGAAATGTACGGGCAGGCGGAGCCGATGCTGTCGGCCGCGCTGATGCGGTGCCGCAGCGAGCAGCCGCAGCGCAAGGAGCTGCGGTACTGGCTGGCGAGGGCCCGCGAGGGCACCGGGCGCAGCGCGGCGGCGCTGCCGCTGTACCGGGCGGTGCACCGGGTGGACCCGGCGTTCATGGACACCGCGGCGCGGCTGACGGCCATCGAGGACAGCACCGACCCCGACGACATGGCGGGAATGGCCGACGCCTTCGGCTACGGCGGCTACGGCGGCCACCTGAGCGAGGGCTCGGCCGGGCACTACGCGGCGGTCGCGCTGGGCGGCGGGGGCGGCGGCGGTGGGGGGCCGGTCCAGGACATCGCGCCGGACGGGCAGGCGGAGGCCGATCCGCCGACGCCCGGGGAGCCGCCGGGGACGGGCCGGGTGGAAGGCGTACGGCACCGGCTTCCGGTGCCCCCGCAGGGCGCCCCGCCCGGAATCCCGGCCGGGCCGGCCGATCCGGCCCTGCTCGCCGAGGCCCTGGCGGAGCTGGAGCGGATGGTGGGCCTGGAGCCGGTGAAGCGGCAGGTGAAGGCCCTCTCGGCGCAGCTGCACATGGCCGGGCTGCGGGCCGCCCAGGGGCTTCCGGTGCAGCCGCCGAAGCGGCACTTCGTCTTCTCGGGGCCCTCGGGCACGGGCAAGACCACGGTGGCCCGGATCCTGGGGCGGGTCTTCTACGCGCTGGGGCTGCTGGGCGGGGACCACCTGGTGGAGGCGCAACGGGCCGACCTGGTCGGGGAGTTCCTCGGGCAGACCGCCGTCAAGGCGAACGAGCTGATCGACTCCGCGATCGGCGGGGTGCTGTTCGTGGACGAGGCGTACAGCCTGTCCAACTCGGGCTACAGCAAGGGGGACGCGTACGGTGACGAGGCCCTCCAGGTGCTGCTGAAGCGGGCCGAGGACAACCGGGACCACCTGGTGGTGATCCTGGCGGGCTACCCGGCGGGGATGGACCGGCTGCTGGCCGCCAATCCGGGACTGTCCTCGCGGTTCACGACCCGCGTGGACTTCCCGAGCTACCGGCCGGCGGAACTGACCGCGATCGGCGGGGTCCTGGCGGAGGCGAACGGCGACTGCTGGGACGAGGAGGCGCGGGAGGAGCTGCGCAGCATCAGCGGCCACGTGGTGGAGCAGGGCTGGATCGACGAGCTCGGCAACGGCCGGTTCCTGCGGACCCTGTACGAGAAGAGCTGCGCGTACCGGGACCTGCGGCTGGCCGGCTTCGCCGGTGAGCCCTCCCGGGAGGACCTGGCGACGCTGCGCCTGCCGGACCTGATGCAGGCCTACGGCGAGGTCCTCTCGGGCCGCGGCCCGAGCCCGTCCTGACGCGCCCCACCGCACCGCGCGGCGACGCGACGCCGCTCCGGCCGGACCGGTGGGACCGGGGAGGGGGGAGCCCGGTCCGGCCGAAGATCATCGGACGGTAGGCTCGACCCGCAACACGGCGCGAAGGAGAGCCTCGATGGCGCGGGTTGCAGTGATCGGCGGAGGTATCAGCGGGCTGGGAACGGCCCTCATGCTCGGGCGGCGGGGCCACCCGGTCACCTTGTACGAACAGGACTCCCGGGAGGCCGGAGACGACCTCGACCGGGACTTCTTCCACTGGGAGCGACCCCGGGTCCCGCAAGCCGTCCAGCCGCACTCGTTCCTCGCCCCCGTACGCACCGTCCTGCGCGCGGAGACCCCCGACGTGTACGCGGACCTGCTGGCGCGCGGCGCCCGGGAGTACCACGAGTTCGACTGGTTCGGCGAGCATCCGCCGCACCGGCCCGGCGACGAGGAGCTGGTGACCCTGCGCACCCGCCGCATCGTGCTGGAGGCAGCCCTGGCCGCGGCCGTGCGGCGCGAGCCCGCGGTCGACGTGCGGCGGGGCGCCCGGGTGAGCGGCCTCGTCTTCGAGGAGGGCCGTCCGCCCCGGGTCACCGGCGTGCGGGTGGGGGAACGGACGCACCCGGCGGACCTCGTCGTCGACGCCTCGGGCCGGCGTTCGCCGGTTCCCGCGTGGCTCACCGCGGCCGGCTGCCGCCCTCCGGTGGTCGACAGCCACCGCACCGGGCTGGCCTACCTGTGCCGCTGGTACGAGCTGCGGGCCGACGGCCCGCGCCACCCCGGAAGGGTGAAGACCGGCTCCGCCTCACCGTTCGCGCTCGCCGGAGTCTTCCCCTCCGACAACGACACCTTCGCGTTGCACCTCGTCGTCTCGACGGGTGATCCGACCCGTGGCGCGCTCACCGACCCGGCCGTGTTCGAGGCCGCCGCCCGCCGCTTTCCGGCCGCTGCCGCCTGGCTCGGCCTGGACCCCGAGCCGCGGTCGCCCGTCCTGGCGATGGCGGGCCTGGACAACCGCTGGACCTCCCTGACCGACGACGCCGGGCCCGTGGTCACCGGGCTGGTCAACGCCGGGGACAGCCTGATCCACACCAACCCGACCCTGGGGCACGGCGCCGCCCTCGGGCTGCGCGCCGCCCAGCACCTCGCGGCCCACGCGGACCGGATCGCCGCGGACCCGGCCGGCTACCACGCCTGGACGGTGGAGGCCCTGCGCCCCTGGTTCGACGCCCAGGTCACGGCCGACCGGGGGAACGAGCAGCGCCTCGCCGAGGGCGCTCCGCTCACGGACCGGCGGGCCGCTGCCGTGGGCGCCTGCGCCTTCGACGACCCCGTGGTCATGAGGGCCCGGGCCCAGGTGCGCCACCTCCTGCGGCCCGCCGCCGACGCCTACGCCACCGAGGAGGTGGACCGGCACGTCACCGCCTGGCTGGCCGCCCGCCCGGAGTTCTCCCCGGCGCACGACGGCCCGGGCCGGGACGAGTGGGAGGCGCTGATCCCCGCCTGAGCCCCGGCTCGGGCCGGGGCCAGCCCGCGCCGGAGGGGATCAGGCGCGGGCGTGCGGGCGGTGGGCCGGGTCGCGGACCTCGCCCACCAGCATCTCCAGGACGTCCTCCAGGGCCACCAGGCCCAGGATCCGGCCCGACGGGTCGGCCACCTGGGCCAGGTGGGTGGCGTCGCGGCGCATCACGCTGAGGGCGTCGTCCAGCGGGAGGGTGGAGCACAGCGTGGTCATCCGGCGCCACACCCGCTGCGGCACCGCCCGCTCGCGGTCCTCCAGGTCGAGGACGTCCTTGACGTGGAGGTACCCCATGAAGGCCCCGGTGTCGGAGCGGACGGGGAAGCGGGAGTAGCCGGTGCGCACCGTCAGCTGCTCGATCTGGCGGGGGGTGACGGCCGGGTCCACCGTGACGAGGCGGTCCCGCCTGAGCAGGACGTCGGTGACCGCGCGGCTGCCCAGTTCCAGGGCGTCCTCCAGGCGCTCCTGCTCGACCGGTTCGAGGAGCCCGGCCCGGCGGGAGTCCTTGAGGAGCCGGCCCAGCTGCGCGCTGGTGTAGACGGCCTCCACCTCGTCCTTCGGTTCGACCTTGAACAGTCTCAGGACGAGCGCCGCGCACGCCCCGAGGGCCGTGGTGACGGGGCCGCAGAGGCGGGCGAAGGCGACCAGTCCGGGGCTGAACCACAGGGAGGCCTTCTCGGGGGCGGCCATGGCGAGGTTCTTCGGGACCATCTCGCCGATGACCAGGTGCAGGAAGACCACCGCGGACAGGGCGACCACGTAGCCGAGGGGGTGGATCAGGCCCTCGGGCACGTGCGCGGCGTGGAAGGCCGGCTCCAGCAGCCGGGCCACCGTGGGCTCGGCGACCGCCCCGAGGGTGATCGAGCACAGGGTGATGCCGAACTGGGCGGCGGCCATCATCCGCGGCAGGTTCTCCAGGCCGTACAGCACCTGGCGGGCCCGTTTGGACTCGCCGGCCAGGGGCTCGATCTGGCTGCGGCGTACGGAGACGAGCGCGAACTCGGCGCCGACGAAGAAGCCGTTGGCCAGGACGAGGAGCAGGGCGAAGAGCAGCTGGAGCGCGTTCACCGGGCGGCGCCTTCGAGCTGGGCGGCCGGCTGGGCGCTCGCGGGGGCCGGTACCGAGCTGAGGCGGACCAGCCGCACCCGTTCGGCGCGGTTGCGCCGGACCTGGCGTACGGACAGCCTCCAGCCGGGCAGCTCGGCACGGTCCCCGGGGGCGGGGATCCGGCCGAGGAGGTCGGCCACGAGCCCGGCGACGGTCTCGTACGGCCCCTCGGGCACGTCGAGGCCTATCCGGCGCAGGGTGTGCACACGGCAGCTGCCGTCGGCCTCCCAGGAGGGCCGGCCGTCCTCGGCGGGTACGGCGGCCAGTTCGGGGCTGTCGTCCTCGGCGAGGTCGTGTTCGTCACGGACCTCTCCGACGAGTTCCTCCACGATGTCCTCCAGGGTGACCACGCCGGCGGTGCCGCCGTATTCGTCGACGACCACGGCCATCGGCTGTTCGCTGCGCAGCCGCTCCAGCAGCGGCTGCACCGGCAGGGAGCCGGGAACCAGCAGCGGGGCGACGCAGATCCGGCCGACGGAGGTACGGGCGCGTTCGGACTCGGGCACGGCGAGGGCGTCCTTGAGGTGGACGACGCCGGTGACCTCGTCGATGCGCTCGCGGTAGACCGGGAAGCGGGACAGGCCGGTGGCGCGGGTCAGGTTCAGCACGTCGGCCGCGGTGGCCGTGTGCTGGAGGGCGCTGACCTTCACCCGGGGGGTCATGACGTGCTGGGCGGTGAGCTCGCCCAGCGAGAGGGTCCGTACGAAGAGGTCGGCGGTGTCCTGTTCGAGCGCGCCCGCCTGGGCCGAATGGCGGACCAGGGAGACGAGCTCGCCGGGGGTGCGGGCGGAGGCCATCTCCTCGGCCGGCTCGACGCCCAGCGCCCGCACGAGGCGGTTGGCGACGGAGTTGAGGCCGGCGATGACGGGCCGGAACGCCCGGGAGAAGACCAGCTGCGGGCCGGCCACGAAGCGGGCCACCTGGAGCGGCCGGGAGACCGCCCAGTTCTTCGGGACGAGCTCGCCGACGACCATCTGGACGGCCGAGGCGAGCAGCATGCCGATGAAGACGGCGACGCCGGAGACGGCGCCCGCGGGCAGGCCGGTGGCGGTGAGGGGCCCCGACAGCAGGGCCGCGAGGGCCGGTTCGGCGAGCATGCCGACGACGAGGGAGGTGATGGTGATGCCGAGCTGGGTGCCGGAGAGCTGGAAGGACAGCTCCCGCAGGGCTTCGACGACCGTGCGGGCACGGCGGTCGCCCTCGGCTGCGGCGCGCTCGGCCTCGGGCTTCTCGACGGTGACGAGGCCGAACTCGGCCGCCACGAAGAAACCGTTGGCGAGGATCAGTGCGAAGGCCGCCACGAGCAGCAGTAGCGGGATGGTCATGCCGCCGCCTCCGTGGGGAGGGCGGCGCGGGTATTACCGGACGGTCCGTCCATTGCTGGAGGGAGTCACTCCTCTGGTCGCAGGTGCCCACGGGCCACGGGGTCCCGGGGCGGTGGGAGGGCGCACGGGCGCGCCCCGCCACCAGGGTAGTCATTGAGATCGCCGCCGCAATGGGACGCAGCGGGCGCGGCACGTCCGGGTCAGTGGTCGTTCGCGCCGGTTCCGCGGGTTTCGGCGAGGGCGCGCAGGGCGCGGGCGTCGGCGATGGCGCGGGCCCTGGCGATGCCGGGCTGGATGCCGAGAACGGGCAGGCTGGTGCCGTCACTGAGGTCGAGGAACACCCAGGGGTCGCCGGGGCGGAGGTTGACGCGCAGGATCTGCGCCCACGCCAGGCGGCGGGTGGTGGTGAGGTTCACCACGGTGACGCCGCTCTCGTCCGCGACCACCTTGGGGCGGCTGAGCAGGACGAGGACGGAGCTCAGCAGGACGGCGGTGAAGACGAAGCTGATCCGCTCGCCCGGGCCGAGGTTCTCCAGGAGCAGGGCGATCGCCGTGATCGTGGCGAACATCGCCGCACCGACGCTCAGCAGCACCGCCCTGGTGCGGTTCGGCCGGAAGGTGACCGGCAGGGCGGGGGGTGCGGGCTGGGCGGCGGACTCGCTCATGGTGCGCTGGGCCTTCTGGACGGGGCGTGCGGGAGGGAGGGCGCGGGGGTCGCGCGCCGTACGGGGCGGCGGGCCGGGTCCGCGTACGGACCCGACCGGCGGTCCGCTAGAGGCGGCAGGCGTGGATCGAGGTGGTGAGGATCGCCCGCGCGCCGAGCTCGTACAGGTCGTCCATGATCCGCTGGGCGTCCTTGGCGGGGACCATGGCGCGGACCGCGACCCAGCCCTCGTTGTGGAGCGGGGAGACCGTCGGGGATTCCAGGCCCGGGGTGAGGGCGACCGCGCGCTCCAGGTGCTCGGCGCGGCAGTCGTAGTCCATCATCACGTAGCTGCGGGCCACCAGGACGCCCTGGAGGCGGCGCAGGAACTGCGCGACCTTGGGGTCGTCGGCGGGGGCGCCGGTGCGGCGGATGACGGTCGCCTCGGACTTGAGGATGGGCTCGCCGATGACCTCCAGGCCGGCGTTGCGCAGGCTGGTGCCGGTTTCGACGACGTCGGCGATGACCTGCGCCACGCCGAGCTCGATGGCGGTCTCGACGGCGCCGTCCAGGTGGACGACGGAGGCGTCGATGCCCTGGTCGGCGAGGTGCTTGGCGACGATGCCCTCGTACGAGGTGGCGATCGTCATCCCGCCGAAGTCCTCGGGGCCCTTGGCCGTGCCGGGCTTGGTGGCGTACCGGAAGGTGGAGCGGCCGAAGTTCAGCGGCAGGATCTCCTCGGCGTTGGCGCCGGAGTCCAGCAGCAGGTCGCGGCCGGTGATGCCGATGTCCAGCTTGCCCGAGGCGACGTAGATCGCGATGTCCTTCGGGCGGAGGTAGAAGAACTCGACCTCGTTGTCGGGGTCGACCGTGACGAGTTCCTTGGACTCCTTGCGCTGGCGGTAGCCGGCCTCATGGAGCATCGCCGACGCCGGTCCGGAGAGTGAACCCTTGTTGGGGACGGCGATGCGCAGCATGGGCTTCCTTTGGTGCGTAGGTGAGAAAGTGTGGGCGGGGCCCCGGGGCCCCGGTGCGAAAGGCTCCGGCCTAAAGGTGCGCGTAGACGTCGTCGAGGGAGATCCCGCGCGCCACCATCATCACCTGAACGTGGTAGAGCAGCTGGGAGATCTCCTCCGCGGCGGCTTCCTTGCTCTCGTACTCGGCGGCCATCCAGACCTCGGCGGCCTCCTCGACGACCTTCTTGCCGATGGCATGGACGCCCTTGCCGACGAGCTCGGCGGTGCGGGAGGTGCTGGGGTCGCCGTTGGCGGCCTTGAGCTGGAGTTCACTGAAGAGCTCTTCGAAGCTCTTGGTGGGTGTGTTCGCCATGATGCCTTCAGGGTACGGGTTCACCCGGGGCCCCCGGTGCCGGGGTTCACTCCGTGGACTACCGCCAGGGTTCGCTGACAGTGCGCAGGGTCATGGCGGTGGAGACGGCGGCGGTGACCGCTTCGTGCCCCTTGTCCTCGTTCGACCCTTCGAGGCCGGCGCGGTCCAGCGCCTGCTCGTCGTTGTCACAGGTCAGGACGCCGAAGCCGACGGGGACGCCGGTGTCGATCGACACCTGCACCAGGCCCTGGGTGACGCCCTGGCAGACGTAGTCGAAGTGCGGGGTGCCGCCGCGGATGACCACGCCGAGGGCGACGATGGCATCGTATCCGCGTCCGGCCAGGACCTTCGCTACGACCGGGAGCTCGAAGCTGCCGGGGACGCGCAGCAGGGTGGGCTCGTCGATGCCCAGCTCGTGCAGGGCCCGCAGGGCGCCGTCGACGAGACCGTCCATGACCTTCTCGTGCCACTGGGCCGCGATCACGGCCACCCGGAGGTCTCCGCAGTTCTTCACGCTCAGTTCGGGTGCGCCCTTGCCGCTCACAGCTCTGCTCCTCGGTGTTTCGTTCCGCTGGTGTGTACGAGTGGTGTGTCTGGGTGGTTACTGGTTGCCGCAGGCGGAGGTGTGCACGGCACCCTCCAGCCAGGGCAGGTCGTGGCCCATCCGGTCCCGCTTGGTGCGCAGGTACCGCAGGTTGTGCTCGCCGGCCTCAATGGGCATGGACTCCCGGCCGGAGACGGCGATGCCGTGGCGGACGAGGGCCGCCGACTTGTCGGGGTTGTTGGTCAGCAGCCGGACGCTCCGGACGCCGAGGTCGGCGAGGATCTGGGCGCCGGCGCCGTAGTCGCGGGCGTCGGCGGGCAGGCCCAGTTCCAGGTTGGCGTCCAGGGTGTCGCGGCCGAGCTCCTGGAGCTCGTAGGCGCGCAGCTTGGACAGCAGTCCGATGCCGCGGCCCTCGTGGCCGCGCAGGTAGACGACCACGCCGCGGCCCTCCGCCTGGATGCGGGCCATGGCGGCCTGGAGCTGGGGGCCGCAGTCGCAGCGCTGGGACTGGAAGATGTCTCCGGTCAGGCATTCGGAGTGCATCCGGACGAGGACGCCCTCGCCGTCGCCGACCTCGCCGTGGACGAGGGCGACGTGCTCGACGCCGTCGGCGGTGGAGCGGTAGCCGTACGCCGTGAACTCGCCGACGGCGGTCGGCAGGCTGACCTCGGCCTCGCGGCGCACGGTCGGCTCGGAGGAGCGGCGGTAGGCGATCAGGTCCTCGATGGAGATGATCGTCAGGCCGTGCTTGCGGGCGAAGGGGATCAGCTCGGGCAGCCGCAGCATGACCCCGTCCTCGCCGGCGATCTCCACGATGGCGCCCGCGGGGCGCAGGCCCGCGAGGCGGGCGAGGTCGACGGCGGCCTCGGTGTGGCCGTTGCGGACCAGCACCCCGCCGGCCTTGGCGCGCAGCGGGAAGACGTGGCCGGGGCGGACGAAGTCGCCCGGCTGCGACGTGCCGTTGGCCAGCAGGCGCAGGGTGGTGGCGCGGTCGGCGGCGGAGATCCCGGTGGTGACGCCGTGCTCGGCGCCGGCGTCGACGGAGACGGTGAAGGCGGTCTTCATCGACTCGGTGTTGTTCTGGACCATCTGCGGGAGCTCCAGGCGCTCCAGCTCGTCGCCCTCCATCGGCGCGCAGATCAGGCCCCGGCACTCGCTCATCATGAACGCGACGATCTCGGGGGTGGCCTTCTCGGCGGCGATGACGAGGTCGCCCTCGTTCTCGCGGTCCTCGTCGTCGACGACGACCACGGGGCGGCCGGCGGCGATGTCGCGGATGGCCTGCTCGACGGGGTCGAGGAGGAAGGTCTCCTGGGCGTCCGGTGAGGCCGGGTCCGGCACGGACTTGAGGATGGTGGTCATGCCGTTGCTCCTTCGAGGGCCGTGGCGGGGGTGGTGCGCGAACGCTGGTACCAGTCGTAGGCGCCCCACAGGACGAGCGCGAAGTAGACGACGTAGACGAGGCCGGAGAAGGCCAGGCCGCTGTTGAAGGCGAGGGGGACGCCGACGAGGTCGACGAGGAGCCAGGCGAACCAGAACTCGACGAGGCCGCGGGCCTGGGCCACCATCGCCACGATCGTGCCGACGAAGATGTAGGCGTCGGCCCAGGGGCTCCACGACAGGTTCGGGTAGAGGGTGAACAGGCCGCCCACGGCGAGGGTGCCGGCGGCCGCTCCGGCGAGGAGCAGTCCGCGTTCCCGCCAGGTGGCGGTGCGCACGGCGATGGAGCCGTCCTGGGCCTTCTGCCGGCCGAGCTGCCAGGCGCGCCAGCCCCAGACGGCGACGGAGATCACCAGGAGCTGCTTGCCGACGCCGCCCGCGAGGTGGGCGGAGGCGTAGGCGGCGACCAGGATCAGCCCGGAGAGGAGCTGCGCGGGCCAGGTCCATATGGAGCGGCGCCAGCCGAGGGCGAGCGCGGCCAGGCCGATCAGGTTGCCGATCATGTCGGACCAGATGACCTTCTGGCCGAAGACCTCGAAGGCCTGGGCGTTGAGCCAGGTCAGGGCGGTCACTGCTCCGTCTCCTTCGCGTGGAGGGGGTTCACGCCGGCGGCCAGCAGGCGCTCGACGTACTTGGCGAGGACGTCGACCTCGAGGTTGACCGGGTCGCCGCTCTGCTTGATGCCGAGGGTGGTCAGCGCGAGGGTGGTGGGGATGAGGCTGATGGTGAAGTAGTCGGCGGCGGCCTCGACCACGGTGAGGCTGACGCCGTCCACAGTGATAGAGCCCTTCTCTACGACGTACCTTGCGAGGTTCTCCGGCAGCGCGACCTTGACGATCTCCCAGTGCTCGGAGGGCGTGCGGGAGATGATCCGGCCGGTGCCGTCGACGTGCCCCTGCACGAGGTGGCCGCCGAGCCGTCCGCCGAGGGCCATGGGGCGCTCCAGGTTGACCCGGGAGCCGGCGGTCAGGGCGCCGAGGCTGGACCGGTTGAGGGTCTCCTGCATGACGTCGGCGGTGAACTCCCCGTCCGCGGTGTCCACCACGGTCAGGCAGACGCCGTTGACGGCGATCGAGTCGCCGTGCTTGGCGCCTTCGGTCACGACGGGGCCGCGCAGGCGGAAGCGGGAGGCCTCGGCGAGCTGCTCGACGGCGGTGACCTCGCCCAGTTCTTCGACGATTCCGGTGAACACTCAGTGCTCCTTGGGGGCGTTGGCGGGAACGGCGGTGATGCGCAGATCGGTGCCGGTGCGGACGGCCTCGGTGATCTCGAGGCGGACCGCGTGGGCGATGTTCGTGATGCCGGCGCCGGCGAGGGCGGCGGGTCCGGCGCCGAGGAGGGCGGGGGCGATGTAGCCGACAACCCGGTCCACGGCCCCGGCCTCCAGGAAGGCTCCGGCGAGGGTGGGGCCGCCTTCGAGGAGGACGGAGCGCACTCCGCGCCCGTACAGCCGCTCCAGGAGTTCGGGGACGGCGACGCGGCCGTCGTGCAGGGGCAGCCGGAGCACGTCGGCGCCGGGCAGGTGCGAGGTGTCGGCGTCCTCGCCGGTGACGATCAGGGTGGGGCCGGCGTCGTCGAGGATGCGGGCGGTCGGCGGGAGGCCGGCGCGGGTGTCGACGGCGACGCGCAGCGGCTGGACGGCCCCCTCGATGCCCCGTACGGCCAGGTGCGGGTCGTCGGCGCGCAGGGTACCGCCGCCGACGAGGACGGCGTCGGCCTCGGCGCGCAGCCGGTGGACGTCGGCGCGGGACTCGGCGGAGGTGATCCAGCGGCTGCTGCCGTCCTCGGCGGCGCTGCGGCCGTCGAGGGTGGCGGCGTACTTCCAGGTGACGTGCGGGCGGCCCAGCCGTACGGAGGTGAGCCAGGCGGCGTTGCCCCGCTCGGCCTCGTCGGCGAGGAACCCGGCCTCGGTGGCGACCCCGGCGGCGCGCAGGGTGGCTCCGCCCCCGCTGGCCTGCGGGTTCGGGTCGGGGACGGCGTAGACCACGCGGGCGATGCCGGCCTCGATGAGGGCCTGGGCGCAGGGGCCGGTCCGGCCGGTGTGGTTGCAGGGCTCGAGGGTGACGTAGGCGGTGCCGCCGCGGGCGGCCGGTCCCGCGGCGCGCAGGGCGTGGACCTCGGCGTGGGGGCCGCCGGCCCGCTCGTGCCAGCCTTCTCCGACGACGGCGCCGGCGGGGTCGGTGATGACGCAGCCGACGACGGGGTTGGGGCTGGTGGAGCCGAGTCCGCGGGAGGCCAGCTCGATGGCCCGGCGCATCGCGGTGATGCTCGGGTCGGGTGCTGCCTGCGCGGCGTGTGTCGCCACCGGGTCCTCCTGCCTCATCGGGCACGGACTCCGGGGCCTGTCGGGATACGACAGATGAAGCGGGTGGCACGCGGGAACGCCGGGGCCGGGGAATCGGTCCGTCCGACACGTATCCGCTGGGGATACGCCGATGGACCGCCGACGGCGGCGTACCGGTGACTGGCCCGCCGCGCACTGCCTCCCATCCGGACTTTAACCGTCGGTCCAGGAATCTCACCTGGTCAACCGGCCGCTGGATGCGGACGGGTCGCGGACTATACCGCCGGTTCGGAATTACACCGACCCCGGAGTGCGCTGCTACTGGTACTAGGGCCAGTGTGCCACGGGCGCTCGGCGGCCATGCGGGTGAAGCGCTGTGGCCTGACTCACAAGCGAGCCGTTCTCGAGCGCGCCGCTCCAGTGCCGGTGGTGCCGCGATCCCACCCCTCAGCGCTTTGGTCCAGACCTATTGACGGGTTGGTCTAGTCCTCTTAACGTTCCCTTCATCTTCCCCGGGAGCCGGCCTGTCGACGTGCGCACGTCACGGGCCAACCAGCGCCACCTTCCTGCCTGTTGCCGCACGTTGGCCCCGCCACCCTCCCCTCCCCAGGAGACACCATGCCGTCCCCCACACGTACGAGAGCGATGCTGCTGGCATCCGGCGCGGCGATCGCCGGTCTGCTGGCCGGCGGGCTCTCGGCCGGCGTGTCCCACGCCGCCGACAACGAGAGCTGCCGCCCGGACGGGCTGTACAAGACCACCGGTGTCGACGTCCCGTACTGCTCGGTCTACGACTCCGAAGGCCGCGAGAAGATGGGCGCCGACCACCAGCGCCGCGTCATCGGTTACTTCACCGGATGGCGCACCGGCAAGGACGGCAGCCCCGCCTACCTCGTCAACAACGTCCCGTGGTCCAAGGTCACCCACCTGAACTACGCCTTCGCCCACGTCGGCGCCGACAACAGGCTCTCGGTCGGCGCGGACAACGCGAACAACGCCGCCACCGGGATGACCTGGCCGGGCGTCGCGGGCGCCGAGATGGACCCGTCCCTCCCCTACAAGGGCCACTTCAACCTGCTGAACAAGTTCAAGAAGCAGTACCCGGACGTCAAGACGCTCATCTCGGTCGGCGGCTGGGCCGAGACCGGCGGCTACTTCGGCGACGACGGGAACCGGGTCGCCTCCGGCGGGTTCTACTCGATGGCCACCAACGCCGACGGCTCCGTCAACACGGCCGGCATCGAGACCTTCGCGGATTCCTCCGTCGAGTTCATCCGGAAGTACGGGTTCAACGGCGTCGACATCGACTACGAGTACCCGACCACCATGAAGGACGCGGGCAACCCGCTGGACTGGCAGCTGTCCAACGCCCGCCGCGCCGGCCTGGTCAAGGGCTACGACGTCCTCATGAGGACCCTGCGCGAGAAGCTCGACCGCGCGGGCGCCGCCGACGGCAAGCACTACCTGCTGTCCGTCGCCGCCCCCTCCTCCGGCTACCTGCTGCGGGGCATGGAGACGTTCCAGATGCAGAAGTACCTGGACTACGTCAACATCATGTCCTACGACCTGCACGGCGCCTGGAACGAGTACGTCGGCCCCAACGCCTCCCTCTTCGACGACGGCAAGGACGCCGAACTGGCCGCCGCCGGCGTCTACTCCACCTCCCAGTACGGCGGCGTCGGCTACCTCAACACCGACTGGGCCTACCACTACTTCCGCGGTTCGATGCCGTCGGGCCGGATCAACATCGGCCTGCCGTACTACACCCGCGGCTTCAAGAACGTGCAGGGCGGCACGGACGGCCTGTGGGGCAAGGCCCCGGCCACCAGCTGCCCGGCGGGCGCCGGTCTGACCAAGTGCGGTGACGGCGCGGTCGGCATCGACAACCTGTGGCACGACAAGGACGCCAACGGGGCCGAGTCCCCGGCGGGCTCCAACCCGATGTGGCACGCCAAGAACCTGGAGAAGGGCGTCGTCGGCGACTACGTCACCAGGTACGGCTTCCCCGCGAACACCACCCTGACCGGCAGCTACGCCCGCAAGTACGACTCCACCCTGGTGGCGCCGTGGCTGTGGAACGCGCAGAAGAAGGTCTTCCTGTCGACGGAGGACGAGCAGTCGGTGGCGGCCAAGGCCGACTACGTGATCGACAAGGGCATCGGCGGCACGATGGTCTGGGAGCTGGCCGGCGACTACTCCTACAACGCGGCCAAGGGCCAGTACGAGATGGGCGACACGCTCACCTCCCTGATGTACGACAAGTTCAAGGCGGCCACCCCGTACGGCGCGAAGAAGGCGGGCGCCGCGCTGCCCGCGCGGGCCGTGGACATCAAGGCGGAGTTCACCGAGTTCAAGCTGGGCGACTCCAACTACCCGATCACCCCCAAGCTCAAGATCACCAACAACACGAGGACGACGCTGCCCGGCGGCACCGAGTTCCAGTTCGACTACGGCACCTCGGCCCCGGCCAACGCCTCGGACCAGTCCGGCTTCGGCACCAAGGTGATCGCCACCGGCCACAGCGGCAACAACGTCGGCGGCCTCAAGGGCGACTTCCAGCGGGTCTCCCTGAAGCTCCCGGCCTGGCAGACGCTGGCCCCGGGCGCCTCGGTCGACCTCGCGTTCAACTACTACCTGCCGGTGTCCACGCCCTCCAACTGGACGGTGAACATCTCCGGCACCGCCTACGCCCTCGCCGGTGACCTGGCGCGCGGCACCACGACGGCGGAGCCCGGCGGCACCCAGCCGCCGACCACTCCCCCGACCACCCCGCCCACCACTCCCCCGACCACCCCGCCCACCACCCCGGGGACGTGCACCAGCCCGGCGTACGCCGCGGGCACGGTCTACAACTCCGGCAGCGTGGTCTCGCACAAGGGCCACACCTGGAAGGCCCAGTGGTGGACGCAGAACGAGGAGCCCGGCACCACCGGCCAGTGGGGCGTCTGGAAGGACCAGGGCGCCTGCTGACCCTTCCCCGCCGAGCGCGGTGAACACGAGGACCCGGTGGCCCGGCGGCCACCGGGTCCTCCCGCGTACGGAACTTCCCCGCCCGGCCCGTCACATTCCGGCGGGCCGTCCTGTCACCTGCACGAAGACACCGCGACAGGGAAGGACCCCGCACCATGAGCACGATCCTCGTCACCGGCGCCACCGGCACCCTCGGAGCCCCGCTCGTCACCCGGCTGCGCGAGCAGGGCCACGAGGTCCGGGCTCTGAGCCGGCATTCCGCCGAGCACCCCGTCGACCTGAGGGACGGCAGCGGGCTGGACGCGGCGATGGCCGGCGCGCAGGTGGTGGTCCACTGCGCGAGCAACACGCGCGGCGCGGGCAAGGGCGACGACCTGGCCGCCGGGCACCTGGTCCGGGCGGCCCGGCGGGCGGGGACCGTCACGAACGTCGTCTACGTCTCGATCGTCGGCGTGGACGTCATCCCCTTCGGCTACTACCGGATGAAGCACACGGTGGAGCGGCTGCTGGAGGAGTCCGGGCTCGGCGTGACGGTCCTGCGTACGACCCAGTTCCACGACCTGGTGGCCCAGGTGGTGGGGATGGCGGCCAGGCTGCCGGTGGTGCCCTTGCCGAAGGGGGTACGGGTCCAGCCGATCGCCGTCGAGGAGGTCGCGGACCGGCTGGCGCGGCTGGCGGTTCCGGTCGCGGCGGGCCGGGTGCCGGACATGGGCGGCCCCGAGACCCGCACGCTGGTGGAGTGGGGCCGCCTCCACCTCGCGGCGACCGGGCGCAGGCGCCGCGTGGTGGCGCTGCCGCTCGCGGGGAAGGCGTACGCGGCCTTCCGGCGCGGCGCCAACCTGGCACCGGCACACGCGGTGGGGCGGGGCACGTACGCGGAGTTCCTGGCGCGGCGGGGCTGAGCTCCGGGGAGCCGGGCGGCGTCGGCCGGCCGCCTCGGCGGGGTTCCGGGCGCGCCGGCGGGCCGCCTCGGCGGGCTCGGGCCGCGCGCCGCTCAGCCTCCGAACAGGTCGTCCTGGGCGGCGGCCCGCGCGGCGAGGCGGGCGCCCTCCAGGACGGCCGGGCCGCCGAGGGCGGTGGCGCGGACCGCTGTCGGGACGGGGGTCAGGGCGGCCAGGCGGTGCTCGACGCGGGCGGCGAGGCCGGGGCCGCCCGCGCGGCCGAGCTCCCCGCCGAGGACCACGCAGCCCGGGTCCAGGACCGCGGCGACGGCCGCCGCCCCCAGGGAGAGCCGCTCGGCGAGGGCGTCCAGGAAGGCCTCCCCGGACGCGCCGGCCACGGCCTCCTCCACGGGCCCGGTGAATCCGTGCTCCGCCGCCAGGGCGGCCACCGCCGCGCGTCCGGCCAGGGAGTGGAAGCCGCCGCCGCAGTCGGTGGCGGAGGGCAGCCCGGCGGTGCCGGGTACCGGGAGGAAGCCGATCTCCCCGGCCCCGCCGGAGGCGCCCCGGCGCAGCCGCCCGTCCAGGACGACGGCGGCGCCGACGCCCGCGCCGAGCCACAGCAGGACGAAGGAGTCCAGGTCGGTGGCCGCGCCGACGCGCTGTTCGGCGAGGGCCGCCAGGTTGGTCTCGTTCTCCACCACCACCTTGGCGGGCAGGCTCCGCTGGAGGGCGGCGACCAGGTCCCGGTGCCAGGCGGGCAGCCCGCCGGTGTCGCGCAGGTCGCCGCTCGCCGGGGTGACCAGTCCGGGGGCGCCGACGACCACCGTGTGCAGCTGCCGCGCGCCGGCCTCCCGGGCCAGCTCCTCCAGGCGGGCCACGGCCTCGCCGACCGCGTCTACCGGCAGCGCCGCCCGCGCCAGGGGGTGCCCGAGGAGGTCGGTGACCACGGCGGTCGCGCTGTCGGTCCGTACGTCCAGGGCGGCCAGGTGGGCCCGGCCGGCGACGATCCCGTACAGGCGCGCGTTGGGGCCGCGCCGCTGTGCGCCGGACTCCCCCACGACCTCGATCAGCCCGGCCGCGCCGAGCCGTTCGACCAGGTCGGCGACGGAGGGGCGGGACAGGCCGGTCAGCCGCTTGAGCTGGGCCGCCGTCAGGGGGCCCTGTTCCTGCAGGAGTTCCAGGGCGAGCCGGTCGTTGATGGCCCGGGCCGTGCTCGGGGAGGCGGGGGACGGCACGGCCGTCGCGGCGGGGGTCAGCACCTTGGCAGGGGTCACGGCGCCCATCCTAGGGAGGCGGCCCACTAACTATCAGGCAGGCTCCCTGATAGTTTACTTCCCATGACCGGGGAACCCGACCTCAGCCCCGCGCGGCTGCGCCGCGCCCGCTTCGCGATCGCCGCCGTCTTCTGCGTGCACGGCGCCGTCACCGGCTCCTTCGCCACCCGCATCCCCTGGATCCAGGAGCACACCGGGCTAGGCTCGGGCACCCTGGGCCTGGCCCTGGCCTTCCCCGCCCTGGGGGCGGCCCTCGCGATGCCGCTGGCCGGGCGGATCAGTCACCGCTTCGGCGCCCGCCCCGCCCTGCGCGTCCTGCTGGCGCTGTGGACCCTGTCGCTGGTCCTGCCGGCCCTGGCGCCGGACCTGTGGACCCTGTGCGGGGCGCTCTTCGTGTACGGGGCCACCTCCGGCATGTCGGACGTGGCGATGAACGCCCTCGGGGTGGAGACGGAGAACCGGCTCGGCCGCTCGGTCATGTCCTCGCTGCACGGCATGTGGAGCGTGGGGGCGCTGCTGGGTTCCGCCGCCGGTACGGCCGCCGCCCACGCCGGGGCCGACGCCCGGGCGCACCACCTGGTGGCGGCGCTGGCCCTGACCGCCGCCGGACTGCTCGCCGTACGGGGGGTGCTCGACCTGCGCGCCGGGCACGAGGAGGAGGCCCCGCCGCGCTTCGCCCGGCCCCCGAGGGCGGCCCTGCTGATCGGCGGGGTGGGCTTCTGCGCGGTCTTCGCCGAGGGGGCGAGCCTGGACTGGTCGGCCGTGTACCTGCGGGACGTGCTGGGCGCGGCGGCGGGTCCGGCCGCCGCCTCCACCACCGCCTTCGCGCTGACCATGGCGCTGGCCCGGCTCGCCGGGGACCGGGTGGTCGACCGCTTCGGGGCGGTGCGCACGGTGCGGGCGGGCGGGGCGCTGGCCGTCGCGGGCGGGCTGGTCGTGGTCGGCGTCCGGCATCCGGCGGCGGCGATGGCGGGCTTCGCCCTGATCGGGCTCGGCATCGCGGTGGTGGTGCCGCTGGCCTTCGCCGCGGCGGCGCGCAGCGGCCCGGCTCCGGCGCAGGCCATCGCCGGGGTGGCGACTATCACCTACACCTCGGGGCTGATCGCGCCGTCGGCTATCGGCGCGGTGGCGGACGCGAGCTCGCTGGTGGTCTCGTTCGGGCTGGTGACCCTGCTGGCGTGCGCGCTGACCGCGGGGGCGGGGGCCCTGGGGGGCCGGCGGCTACCGGGAGCGGAAGGATCCGCCAATCGGGACGAACCAGCCCCTATACGGCCGTAATATATGCGCTGGCCCGCTGCGGTGAACGTACGGCAGGCGGCCAGGATCCTTGATCGGCCGACGGAACGGAAGTGGTGGGACATGGGCTTCGGCGTGGGCTGGACCCTGCACGGAGACGGGCGGACGCCCGCTCCCGGCGCGGTGGTGCGGCCGGAGGAGCGGCTGTCGTGGCCGCGCACCGCCGGGCTCGGCGCCCAGCACGTCGTCGCGATGTTCGGCGCGAGCTTCGTCGCCCCGGTCCTCATGGGCCTGGACCCGAACCTGGCGATCATGATGTCGGGCATCGCGACGGTGATCTTCCTGCTCGCGACGCGTGGCCGGGTCCCCTCCTACCTGGGCTGCTCGCTCTCCTTCGTGGGCGTCGCCGCCGCGATCCGGGCGGGCGGCGGGGACAGCGCGGTGGTCACGGGCGCGGTCTTCGTCGTCGGCGCCGCGCTGTTCCTGGCGGGTCTGGCCGTCCAGCGGTTCGGGGCGCGGATCATCCACGCGGCGATGCCGCCGGTGGTGACGGGCGCGGTCGTGATGCTGATCGGCTTCAACCTGGCGCCGGTGACGGCTTCGACGTACTGGCCCCAGGACCAGTGGACGGCCCTGCTGACCATGCTGTTCACCGGGCTCGCGGTGGTGTGCCTGCGCGGGTTCTGGTCGCGCGTCGCGATCTTCCTCGGCCTGGTCTTCGGGTACGCGGTCTCCTGGGTCTTCGACCTGGCCTTCGGGAAGATCCACTCCACAGTGGGCGGCCCCGAGGCCGTGGACCACTGGCGGCTCGACCTCTCCGGTGTGGGCAAGGCCGACTGGATCGGGCTGCCGTCCTTCCACGCGCCGGCCTTCGAGTGGTCGGCCGTCCTGATCGCACTGCCCGTGGTGATCGCGCTGATCGCCGAGAACGCCGGCCACATCAAGGCCGTCGGCGAGATGACCGGCGACCCGCTCGACGACAAGCTCGGCACCGCCATCGCCGCCGACGGCGCGGCGTCCATGCTGTCCACGGCGGTGGGCGGCCCGCCGAACACCACGTACTCCGAGAACATCGGGGTCATGGCCGCCACCCGCGTCTACTCCACGGCGGCCTACTGGGCGGCGGCCGGCTTCGCCCTGCTCTTCGGCCTGTGCCCGAAGTTCGGGGCCGTGGTGGCCGCGATCCCCGGCGGGGTGCTGGGCGGCATCACCGTGATCCTGTACGGCATGATCGGCCTGCTCGGCGCGCAGATCTGGCACAGCGGCCGGGTGGACCTGCGCAATCCGCTGAACCTCGTCCCGGCCGCGGCGGGCATCATCATCGGCGTCGGCGGGGTCGAGCTGCACTTCACCGACAGCTTCGAGCTGGGCGGCATCGCGCTCGGCACCATCGTGGTGATCACCGGCTACCACGCGCTGCGCTACTTCGCCCCCGCGCACCTGAAGGAGCAGGAGCCCCTGCTCGACTCCGGGACCTCCGACTACGACACCCGGGTCGACAAGCGCGGTTGACGGGTCTTCGCCCGAACCGGCGAAGCGCACGGCCAAGTTCCCCGCGCGGGCCGTCCCGGCTGGGACGCTGCCTGACATGGAAGCGGTACTCGCGCGGATGCGCGCCCTGGACGAGCGGCTGCCCGCGCAGGACGGTGTGGCCGTCTTCAACCGCGTGTACATGACCGTGACGCACACCCTGTACCGGCGGATCGGGCAGGGGGAGTTCCCGGCACCCCGGCGGGCCGAGACGCTGGCCGTCCGGTTCGCGGAGCGGTACCTGGCGGCGGTGGAGGCGGACCGGGCTCCGGCCTGCTGGCGCCCGCTGCTCCAGTACCGCCGCCACCCGGGGGTGCGCCCCCTCCAGCACGCGCTGGCCGGGATCAACGCCCACATCGGGCACGACCTGGCGCTGGCGGTGGTGTCCACCTGCCGCGTGCTGGACTGCCCGCCCTCGGCCCTCGAGGCCGACTTCCACCAGGTCGGCGACACCCTGGTCTCCCTGGAGGAACGCATCCGGGAGGACCTGATGCCCGGCCCGGACCTGCTGGAAGTCGCCGACCCGCTCACCCACCTGCTGGGCTCCTGGAGCCTGGAGCGGGCCCGGGCGGGCGCCTGGGCCTCGGCCCGTCTGCTGTGGACCCTGCGGCGCTCCCCCGACCTGGCGGAGGAGTTCGAGGAGTCCCTCGACGCCGGTGTGGGGCTGGTGGGCCGCTGCCTGCTGACCCCGACGGAGCTCCGATCCGCTGCGCGGTGCTGCCCGACCACCTGGTGACCCCGCCGGCTCGCTGCGCGGGGCCGTGTCGGCTGGTGACACCGCCGGTCGCCTGCCGCCGGGCCGAGCCGCTGCGCGGGCGGAGCTCCCCCACCCGCCCTTCGCCCGTTCCCCGGGCTGCGCCCGGACCCCTTCCTGGGGCTCCGCCCCCAGACCCCCGCGCCTCAAACGCCGGCGGGGCCGGATGTGCCGGCGACTGAGACGAGAACGGTTGAACGGCGGGGAGGGGCAAGCCCCGCGCGGCGGCCGACCAGCCGCACACGACCCACCGGCCCCGGACGCACGAACCGGCCCCGCCCCGCACACGCCGGACGGAGTCCGGCGCAGCGGCGCGAAGCCGGTAAGGCGCCCTGGCGCCGCACCGCGCGAGCGGTGCGGCAAGAGGGGCTAATCCTCGGGGAGCTCGACCGGGGCGATCTCGTCGTAGACGTCGCCCGGGCCCGGGTTGGCGGCGTCCGTGGAGCCGCCGAGGTGGTGCATGACGCCCCAGACCGCGTTCAGGGCGGTCTGGACGGCGCCCTCGGCCCAGCCGGCCGTCCAGGAGATGTCGTCGCCCGCGAGGAAGATGCCGCGCTTGTCCTCGGGGAGGCGGTCCTGCATGAAGTGGGTGAACAGGCGCCGCTGGTAACGGTAGTGGCCGGGCAGGTTCGCCTTGAACGCGCCCATGAAGTACGGCTCGTTCTCCCAGGACACGGTCACCGGGTTGCCGATGATGTGGCGGCGGATGTCGACCTTGGGGTAGATCTCGCCGAGGGACTTCAGCATGACCTCCATCCGCTCGTTCGCGGACAGCGGCAGCCACTTCAGGCTGTCGTCGCACCAGGTGTACGACAGGCAGATCACGGCCGGCTGGTCCGGGCCGTTGTCCAGCAGGTAGGTGCCGCGGGTCATGCGGTCCGTGAGCGTCATCGACATGACGTCGCGGCCGGTCTCCTCGTCCTTGTCCAGCCAGAACGGCCGGTCGACGGGGATGAACAGCTTCGAGCTCTCCATGTAGTGGGTGCGCTCGATCGCCGTCCAGTGGTCGATCGGGAAGAGCGTGTCATCGCACTCGATCTTCGACAGCAGCATCCACGACTGGGCCGTGAAGATCGCGGCGCGGTAGGTGCGGATGTCGCCGGAGGCGTCGGTGACGGTGATGCGGTTGCCGGCCGTGCGGTGCAGGCGGGTCACCGCCGGGCGCGGGGTGCCGTCGTGCAGGGAGGACAGGGAGGTTCCCTGGGCCCAGTACAGGATCTTCTCGGGCTCGCGCTCCCACAGGCGCAGCGGCAGCTGCTGCGAGCCGCCGACGATCCCGCGGTGGTGGTCGTCGGCCTCGGTGTAGACGACGCGCAGGATCTCCAGGATGGAGTTCGGGAAGTCGGTGTCCCAGCCGCCGGTGCCGAAGCCGACCTGGCCGAAGATCTCGCGCTTGCGGAAGGACTGGAAGGCCTCGGACTTGCAGAGGAAACCGTAGAAGGTCTCGTCGTCGAGCTTCTCGACGAGCTTCGCCCAGATCTCGCGGATGCGCGGGACGTCCCGCTCGCGCATCGCGGTGTTCATGTCGGAGAAGTCGGCGCCCTCGTCGAGGCAGGCGTTCCACGCGGCGGCGACGTCGCGGTAGACCTGCGGGAGGTCGGCGATGGTCTCGGCGTAGTGGGTCTCGCCCTTGAGGTCCACGACCGTGGAGGGGGTGGCCTCGGCCAGCGGGTTCGGGAAGGGCTGGGTCCGCAGGCCCACGAGGTCGATGTAGTGCTGGAGCGCGGTGGAGGACGGCGGGAAGCGCATGGCGCCCATCTCCGCGGTCAGGCCCTCGGTGCCGGCGCCCTCGAAGCCGACGGTCCGCAGGCGGCCGCCGATCTGGTCGGCCTCGTACACGACGGGCTTGAGGCCCATCTTCATCAGCTCGTAGGCGGAGATGATGCCGGACAGACCGCCGCCGATGACGGCGACCTCCGTGCCGTGCTCGGTCGCCGGTATCTGGCCCAGGCCCGCCGGGTGGGCGAGGAAGTCGTCGTAGGCGTACGGGAAGTCCGGCCCGAACATGGTGATCGGCGGCTGGCCGTCGCTGTGCGGAACGGCGGTGGTGGGCACCGTGGACGTCATGGGGGCACGTCTCCTTGCGGCAGGGCGGGCGGGGCGGGAGGGCGGGGAGGGCGGAGCGGGAGGGCCTAGGCGAGGGAGGCGTAGAGCCCGGGGCGGCGGTCGCGCAGGTACGGGTTGGTCTCGCGCGAGGCCTTCAGCAGCTCGGGATCGACCTCCCCGAACACCGTTTCCTCGCCGCGGCCGGCCCGGGCGCGGGTGACCCCGTCGGGGCCGGCCAGGCAGCTGAGGCCGACGAACTCGAACTCGCCCTCGGGGCCGGTCCGGTTGACGTACGCGACGTACATCTGGTTCTCGAAGGCCCGTACGGGGACCAGCTGTTCGGCGACGAACTGGAAGGGGTGCATCTGCGCGGTCGGGACCAGGAGGAGGTCGGTCCCGGCGAGCGCGTGCGCCCGCACGTTCTCGGGGAACTCCACGTCGTAGCAGATCATGATGCCGACGCGGAGGCCGTTCAGGTCCGCCTGCACGACGGGGGCGTCGCCGGGGGTGAAGGCCTCCTGCTCGAAGCAGCCGAACAGGTGGGTCTTGCGGTAGTTCGCCAGCCGGACGCCGTCGGGGCCGATCAGCTGCGCCGAGTTGTAGACGGTGTCGCCGTCCCGCTCGGGGTAGCCGTACAGGACGGCGATCCCGTGGCGGCGGGCGATGCCCGCGATGGAGTGGGCGGACTCGCCGTCGGCCGGTTCGGCGTACCCCGGCACCTCCTGGAGGTCCAGCGCGTAGCCGGTCAGGAACATCTCCGAGGTCACGAGGAGCCCGGCCCCGCCCTGTGCGGCGCGCGCCGCGGCCTCGTCGAGCCGCTTCAGGTTCTCGGCGGTGTCGCCGAGCCGTCCGGAGCTCTGGAGGAGTGCGGTGCGCAGCGGGGGCATGGGCGTACCTCTGTGACAGGTGGGGTGGGGGTCGTAAAACGGTACGTTCGCACGTTCGACCTGGACAAGCCTTGAGCGTTGCGCTGGGCGCATCGATTCGTTGCGCTTTCCGCCCGATGTGCGGAGATTCGTTGCGCGGCGCGTTGGAGGGAGTCCCGGAGGGCCGGTGGAGGCGGTCCCGGAGGGCCGGTGGGGGCGGGGGCGGGAGCTGACGGCCGCGGGACAAACCGGCTGCCGGCCGGGGCCCGGGGGCGTAGCCTGCGGCCGACCCCCCGTGGAAGGATCCCGCACCGCATGGCCGCCGAGAACCCAGCCTCCCCGCTCGACAACCCGGTGTGGGCCGCCCTGAACGGCGCGCACCGCGCCTTCGCCGAGTACTCGGGGCGCGGGGCCGCCCGCTACCTCCCGGAGGTGAACCCCTTCGCCTCCCTCGCCGACCCGGAGGACCCCGCCGCATGGGCGGACCTGGCCGCGCTGACCGGCCCGGGCGAGGAGGTCTGGCTGACCGGTCTGCCGACCCCGCCGCCGGACTGGGAGACGGTGCTGCGCATCCCCGGGGTCCAGCTGGACGGCCGGGCGGTACGGGCGGAGCACGCGCCGGAGGCGGTCCGGCTCGGCCCCGGCGACGTGGCGGAGATGACGGCGCTGGTGCGGCTGACCGAGCCGGGCCCCTTCCTGCCCCGCACCGTCGAGCTGGGCACCTATCTCGGGATCCGGCACGAGGGCCGGCTCGTGGCGATGGCCGGGGAACGGATGCGGCCGCCGGGCTGGACCGAGATCAGCGCGGTGTGCACCCACCCGGACTTCCGTGGCCGGGGACTGGCGGGACGGCTGATCCGGTCGGTGGCGGCCGTGATCCGGGACCGCGGCGACCTGCCCTTCCTGCACGCGATGGCGGACAACACGGGCGCCGTCCGGCTGTACGAGTCGATGGGCTTCACCCTGCGCCGCGAGCCGGTCTTCATCGGCGTGCGCTCCCCGAAGCAGGAAACGATCATCCGTAACACGCTTTAACACGGGGTTCATTGAGTCCCGCCGCAGGTGCCCGTAGCGTCGGCGGGACGGGAGCGCGGGCGGCGGGAAGACGGCCGTGGCGATGAACACGCAGCAGATCAGCGGTCGTCCGGACCGCCGCCGCGCTCCCGCTTGCCGCCGGTGCGGCGGTTGCGGGTTTCAGTGCGCTCCGAGCGGTCAGACGCGGGACGAGGCCACTGGAAGGAGCCACCATGACCGACCTCTCACGTCTGCCCGGCGCCGCCCTCCACCACTGGCAGTGGCAGTCCCGGGCCGCCTGCCGGGCGCTCGGACCCAGCCGGTTCTACCACCCCGCCGGTGAGCGGGGTGAGGAACGCGAGGACCGGGACCGCGCCGCGAAGGAAGTCTGCGCAGGCTGCCCGGTCCGCGCGGCCTGCCTGGAGCACGCGCTGCGCACCCGCGAGCCCTTCGGCGTCTGGGGCGGGCTGACCGAGGAGGAGCGCCGCGCGCTGACCGGCCCCGCCGCGCAGCGCCCCGTCACCGTGTGAGCGTCCCTCCGGCGGCCGCCGCCGCCCAGGCCCGGGCGAACAGCTCGTGCGGGGGCAGCGGCGCGAGCAGGCGCAGCAGCGGGGCGTGGAGCGTCGTACCGGAGGCCGACGCCAGGTGCGCGGCCAGCTTGGCGTACTCCACCGGGAGGTGCGGGGCCCTGAGCTCCGTCCACCCGCCCGGGACGAACAGGGTGCGTCCCGCGCGGGGCCGCTTGCCGCTCTCCACGGCGCCGGACGCCGCCAGCTCCGCCTGCGCGGCCTTGTGCCGCGCCGCCGTCCAGCCGTTCCAGCGGCGGACGGCGCGGTCCGTGGGGCGGGCCAGGGCCAGCAGCTGGAGGTAGAGGGCCGCGGCGTCGGGCCCGACCCCGAGGGATCCGGCGGCCTCCGCGACGAGCTCGGGGGCGCTGAGGGCCGGATCGGCCTCGTAGCGGCCCTCGGGGACCGGTGTGTCCGTGGCGCGGGCCGCCAGCCGGGCGAGGCCGTCGAAGAGGTCCCGGTGCCGTCGCAGGACGGTCAGCAGGTAGCCCTCCCGCACCGTGGCGGCCAGCCGCTCGGCCCGGGCCGTCCGCCGCGGGTCGGCGAGGGCGGCCGGCCGCAGGAAGCTGTCGCCGCTGGGCACGGCCACCACGAACAGCCCGTCGTCCAGGAGGGCGGAGGGCCCGGCCGTCCCCTCCCGCGGCGGCTGCGGGGAGGGCAGGACGGGTCCCGCGTACGGGGTGAACTCCGGGTCGGTCCGGGCGATGCCGGCCAGCTCGTCGAAGAAGCCGCCGAGGGGGACGAGGGCGCCGGGACCCTCCAGCTGGGCCCGCAGCCGCCCGTACAGGGCCAGGGCGCCCCGGGCGGCCGGGTCCCCGACGGGCCGCTCGGTCAGGGCCCAGGCGATCACGGACGCGGCCTCGTGGTGCGCGGGCCGCCCGGCGTCGATCCACTCCCCGGCGGCGCCGTCCGGCCCGGCGTGGTGCAGGTGGATCCCGCCGGTCCGGGTACCGGCCAGCACCAGGCCGTCCTCGCCGAAGGACGCCCCGGCGGGGGCCCGTCCGGCGGGCAGGGCGCGGGCCCAGGCCGGGGGCAGGCCGAGCTCGGCCTCCAGGGAGGCGGCGAGTTCCTCGTCCACGTACTCCTCGGCGCCCAGGAGCCCGGTCCAGACGCCGGCCATCCGTTCGGCGGCCCGGAGCGTCCCGTCCGGCTCCCACAGCTCGGCCGGGTCCGCCGGGACGCCGGCGGCGAGGACCGCGCGCCGGCCCGCGTCGCCGAGGCGGCGGCAGAGGGCGTCGTACTCCTCGGCGAGGGTCCGGCCGGCCTTGAACGGGGCGGAGGCCAGCAGCGCGAGGTGCGCGCGGTGGTCCTCGCGGCCGGGGAACCCGGCGAGGACCAGGCACGCCACCGGGACCCGGACTCCGGTCAGCCGTGCGAAGGCCTCCCGGGCGGCGGGAGTCACCGCCAGCGGGCCGCGCCCGGCGAGCAGCTCCAGCAGCCGGGGCAGGCGTACGGAGTCGTCGTGCTCGACGGTGGCGGTCGCGCAGTCCCGGGCGTCGGCGGGGGCGGGGTCCGCGGCCCGCTGGAGGAACGGGGCCAGGCCGTCGCGGGCGGCTCCGGAGGCCAGGGTGTGCCCTGCGGCCCGGAGGGCCGCCAGCGCCGCCTCCCCGGCCCGGCCGGTTCGCCAGGTGCCGCCGGCCTCGGCGAAGGGCTGCCCGCTCCAGGTCTCCAGCAGTGCGGCCAGTGCCGTCCGCTCCTCGTCGGGGGTGGTCGCGGCGGCGGCCCGCCAGGCGACGGCGCCGATCCCGCCGACCAGTGGCTCCCAGGTCCCGGGGGCGGCGGGCCGGGCCAGGACGCGCGCCTCGTCGCCGATCTCGCCGCGCAGGTGGCGCCCGTCGGCGGCGACGGCGGTGAGCAGCGCGGGCCGCGGGGCGGGCGCGGGCTCGTCGTAGCGGCGGGGGCGGTGCGGGACGAGCTGGTGGAGGGCGGGGACGAGCACGGAGTCGGGGACTTCGGCGCACAGGGAGACGACCGGCTCGGCGCGCATCACGGCGACCCGCCGGGCGAGCTCGCGCAGGCGCCGCAGGACGTCGGCGGCGAGCAGGGCGGCCCGCGCGGCACCGGCGGCGATGCGCGGTTCGAGCCCGCCGGGCAGCGCGGGGGCCGGGTCCCCGGCGACGGCGGCGTCGAGCAGGGCCCGCACGGCGGTGTCGTCCAGGGCGCGCAGGGTCGTGGAGGAGGCCTCGCAGCGCGGGGTGAGGAAGTGCCAGAAGGCGGGTGGCGGGACGGGGCCCGCGGCTTCGCCGAAGCCGGGGGTGCGGCGCCGGTCGGAGCCGGGGAAGCCGTGCACCTGCCACAGGAGGGAGTTGTCCTCGGCGGCGTGGCAGCGGATGGACTCCTGGCCGACGAGCACGGCGTCCTCGCCGCCCCGGGGCATGCGCAGGACCGCCCAGGGTTTGCGGCCCGGGCGCCGGCTGCGGTAGGCGGCGCGGCGGCCGTCGACGCCCTCCAGCAGGAACTCGGTCGGCGAGGGGCCCGGGTAGGGGGTGCGGTTGAGGACGCGGAAGCCGGTGAGGCGGCCGTCCTGGCCGAGCGGGGACGCGGGGGCGTCGGCGGGCAGGGCGGCGAGGGTCTGGCAGGAGTCCTCGAAGCGTTCCGTGCCGGGCGGGAGCTCGGCCCGGGCGTGGAAGTCCGGCGGTGCGGTGTCCGGTCGGGGCTCGCCCGTGTGCGGGTCGACGCGGGTGAGGGCCTCCCGGCGGCGTCCGAGGCCGCCGGTGCTCCAGTAGTGGCGGCCGTCGGTCATCTGGAAGTCGTAGGAGCCGATGCCCTCCCGGCCGCCGGGGCGCAGGACGGAGCCGCCCTCGTGGCGTCCGCCGCCGTCCGGGGTTTCGAAGTGGTAGCCCAGGCCACCCTGGATCATGCCGCCGTAGCGGCGCAGGCCGAGTTTCTGCTCGGGCTCGAAGACCTCGTCGGGGCGGTCGGTCCAGAAGGCGAGCTCGCCGAAGGAGCCCTGGGACCTGTCGGTCCAGGCGACGAGGAACCGTCCGCCGACGTAGTGCACGGTGAGCCCGGCGGCGTCCTCGGGCAGCCGGAAGGAGCAGGAGGCGCGCGGGCCCGCGTGGTCGACGGTGACGGCCCGGTCGGGGCCGTAGACGGTCAGGAGGGGCCAGGTGCAGGTCACTCCGGTGACGGCGGCGGGGCCGCCGAGGCCGGCGACGGCCTCTTCGAGGGCGGGCCAGCCGTATTCCTCGGGGAGTCCGGCGCGCAGGGCACGGCCGAGCGGGCCGGTCAGGTCGAGTGCGGCGAGGGCTTCGTCGATGCCGTCCAGGGCGCGGGCGGTGGGCCGGTCGAGGAGGGTGCGGAGCTCGTCGACGGCTTCGTCGGCCGCGGCGAGGCCGCCGCCGCGCAGGGCGCCGAGGAGGTTCTCGACGCGGCCGTGCACCTCGGCGGCGATGCCCGCGTTGTGCGGGAGGCGGCTGATGGCGGTGCCGGAGCCGCGCAGGCCGGCGTGGACGGTGCCTTCCAGGCGGGGCCCGAAGACGGGGTCGGCCGCGAGCGTCTTGAGGTCGCGCCGGGAGCGGCCGCCCCAGAACACCAGCTCGACGGCGACTCCGGGGTCCTCGACGGCGATGCCCTCGGCGAGGCAGGCGTCGAGGAGGTCGGCGTCCAGCCCCCGGTAGCGGTAGCGGTCCTCGTGCAGCCGCAGCGGGGTCCCGGAGGCGCGCAGCCGGGGGGCGAAGAGGGCGAGCAGGGCGAAGAGTTCGGCGGGCATGGGCTGGCGCATGACCCCGCCGCCGCTGCGGCCGTGGGCGTAGCGGCCCGCGTACCGGGAGAACCAGCCGGTGAGGCCGCCCTCGGGGGCGATCCGCCCGGCGGCGGCGGCCTGGGCGGCGCCGCAGCCGAGGAGCAGGCGCAGCCAGGAGGAGGCGTCGCCGCGGCTCTCGGGGAACAGGTCGAGGAGCAGGGTGGCGGCGTCCGGCGCCGGGGGGTGGGCGGTCAGCAGGGGCGTGGCGGCGTCGAGCAGCCGGTCGGGGATCTCCTTGCCCCGGGCGGCGGCGAGCACGAGGCCCAGGACGCGGGCCTCCTCGGCGGCGTCCAGGCCGGCGGCGCGGGCCGAGAGCCGGACGCGGCGGGCCAGGTCGGCGGGGAGCTGCCCGGGCGAGGCGGCCCAGGCGCGCAGGACCCGTACGTACTCCTCGTGTGCGGCGCCCGGTTCCAGGGCTCCGGCCAGCCAGGCCTGGTGGGCGCTGAGCGCGGCGGCGGGCAGGGCCCCGGCGCGGGCGTACAGCAGGACGTTGGCGCGGTGCCAGTCGGGGTCGACGGGGAGGCGGTGGGTGTCCTCGGCCTTGCGGGCCAGGGCGTAGGCGCGGGCGGCGGAGCGCAGGTGCCAGGCGGCCAGCCGGTGCCCGACGGTGTCCCAGAACCAGGGGAGGTGGGCCGGCGCCAGTTCCCGTACCCGCCGTTCGAGGCCGTCGACGAACCGTCCGGGCTTCTCGTACGCCCGGTGGATCGTCCGCCCGACCTCGTCGAGCAGCGCGGCGGCCGCCGGCCCGGCGGCCGGGTCGTGGGCCCGGGCCCAGTCGGCGTAGACGGTCGAGGTGCGCGGTTCGGCCGGCGGCGGGATCTGGATCTTCATGTGCCGGATCCTGGCACGGGCCTGTGACAGCCCCGCTGACGGCCCCGGTCAGGCGGGTGCGCCCGAGGTGAAGCGGCGCAGCAGGGGGGACAGGACGAGTACGGACTTCGTGCGCTCCACGAAGGGCTCGCCCGCGATGCGCTCCAGGACGCGCTCGAAGTGCCTCATGTCGGAGGCGAAGACCTGGACGAGGGCGTCCGCGTCGCCGGTGACGGTCGACGCGGACACCACCTCGGGGTACCGCTCCAGCCCTCGCCGGATGTCGTCCGGCGAGGTGTTGTGGCGGCAGTAGATCTCGATGAAGCCCTCGGTCTCCCAGCCCATCGCGGCGGGGTCCACGCGGACGGTGAAGCCGGTGATGGCGCCTTCGGCCCGCAGCCGGTCCACGCGCCGCTTCACCGCCGGGGCCGACAGCCCGACCTCGGAGCCGATGTCCGCGTAGGAGCGGCGGGCGTCCTCGGCAAGGGCGTGCACGATGCGTTCGTCGAGATCGTTCAGTCGCACTGCGGGCGGATCACTTCTCTGCTGTGGCCACTTCTTCGATGGCCAGTCGGGAGCGGCGGATGCCGTACAGGAAGTAGAACACGAGGCCCGCGACCATCCAGCCACCGAAGACCATCCACGTGGCCATATCGAGGCTGAACATCATGAAGCCGCAGGCGAGGAAGCCCAGGATCGGGGTGACGGGGAAGAGCGCCACCTTGAAGGAGCGCGGCATGTCGGGACGCTTGACGCGCAGGATGACGACGGCCACGTTGACCAGACCGAAGGCGAAGAGGGTGCCGATGCTGGTGGCGTCGGCGAGCTTGCCCAGCGGGATGAAGGCCGCGAGGACGCCGCAGAACACGGAGACGATCACCACGTTGGCGCGGGGGGCGCCGGTCTTCTCGTCGACCTTGGCGAAGACCTTGGGGACGAGGCCGTCGCGGGACATCGCGAAGAGGATGCGGGTCTGGCCGTAGAGCACGGCGAAGACGACGGAGAAGATCGCGACGACGGCGCCGGCGGCGAGGACGACGCCCCAGACGCTGGTGCCGGTGACGTCGGTCATGATCTGCGCGAGCGCGGCCTCGGTGCCCTCGAAGTCCTGCCACGGCATGGCGCCGACGGCGACGAAGGCGACGAGGACGTAGAGGACGGTGACGATGGCCAGCGAGAGCATGATCGCGCGCGGCAGGTCCTTCTTCGGGTTCTTGGCCTCCTCACCGGCGGTGGAGGCGGCGTCGAAGCCGATGTAGGAGAAGAAGAGGGTGGAGGCGCCGGCGGCGATGCCGGTCATGCCCAGCGGGGCGAGCGGGGTGTAGTTGCCGGCCTTGATGCCGAGGACACCGATGCCGATGAAGAGCAGCAGGGTGACGATCTTCACCGCGACCATGATCGAGTTGACGGTGGCGCTCTCCTTGGCGCCGCGCATCAGGAAGACCATCGAGAGCAGGACGACGACCAGCGCCGGCAGGTTGATGAGGCCGCCCTCGCCCAGCGGGGCGGAGACCGATTCGGGGATGGTGACGCCTATGGTCCCGTCGAGGAACTCGTTGAGGTACTGGCCCCAGCCGACGGCGACGGCCGCGACGGAGACGGCGTACTCCAGGATCAGGCACCAGCCGCAGATCCAGGCGACGAGCTCGCCCATGGTGGCGTACGAGTACGAGTACGAGGAGCCGGAGACCGGGACGGAGCCGGCCAGCTCCGCGTAGGACAGGGCCGAGAACAGGGCGGTCAGGCCCGCGATCACGAAGGAGATCGTGACGGCGGGGCCGGCCTTGGGGGCCGCGGTGCCGAGGACGACGAAGATGCCGGTGCCCAGGGTGGCGCCGATGCTGATCATCGTCAGCTGCCACATGGTGAGCGAGCGGCGCAGCGTGCCGCCCTCGCCCTGACCGCCCTCGGCGACGAGTCGCTCGACGGGCTTGCGGCGCAGCAGCGGGTTCACGGGCTTGCGCGTCTCCGGGGAGAGCGGGGGTGCCTGGCCCTGGTCGAGCACGGGGGACTCCTTTGACACTGCGGATGGGGACGGGTCGGGCGTCGACCGCAGCGGTCCGGAGCAGTTGACAGACGGGTTCGGGCCGTCTGGGCATGGGGGGACCGCCGAGCAGGCGGTCTGCGCCACTCCACGTACAGGGGGTGAGCCTACGAGCTGAGTGATACCGCCCGTAATGCACCATCCTTGCACATTGACGGACGATCGTTGCGCGGATCCGTCCGGCATGGACGTTTGTTGCGCACTGATGATCGATCGCTGCACGGACCCCCTCGGGACGTCTTTCTTGACACCTCGTCAGATCTGTCGCAGCGTGCCTCCTGGACCCGGACCCGCTCCACGGGATCGCCCCCGCACCCCGCCGGGCCGGCCCGGGCCGCCGGGACCGCCGGCACCGCCCGCGCCCCGCACCTCCCCGCCCCGCCGCTGCCCCGGCCGTGACGGGGCAGACGCCGGTCGTGGACGGCGGGGACGGCGCGCCGTCCCCGTACCCGACGATCGGAGACGCGGAGTGAGAGCACCACTGGGCCCCGACGGGCCGTGGCAGGACCCCGGACCCTTCCTGCGCGGGGTCGCCTGGCTGGACGGGGGGCGCCCGGTGCGCGCCGACCCGGCCGACACCATGCGGCTGCCCTGGGACACCGGCGAGCGGGCCGCCCTCCCGATCGGGGTGCGGCTGGAGTTCACGACGCGGACGGCGCACGCGGTGGAGGTCCGCTACCGGGCCACCGTGCCCGGCCCCACCGACGCGCTGCGCGACCTCGCGCACGGCTTCGCCCTGTGGAACCGGCACGGGCCGCTCACCGAGGTCTTCACCGAGCCCGCCGCGGAATCCGTGGTGCGCCTCGACCTGCCCCGGCAGCGGGGCCCGTTCACCCTGTACCCGCCCGAGGGGCAGTCCCCGCTGGTCCTGGGGCTGCGCGGGATCGGCGGCGAGCTCGTCCCCGCCCCCGCGGCCCCGCGCTGGGTGGTGCACGGGGACTCCATCACCGAGGGCTGGTGGTCCACCCGCCCCGCCCACGGCTGGCCCGCCGTCGCGGGCCGCGAGCTGGGCTTCGACACCGTGAACCTCGGCTACGCGGGCGCCGCGCGCGGGGAACTCGCCACCGCCGAGCAGATCGCCGCGCTCCCGGCCGACGTCCTCACCCTCGCCTTCGGCACCAACTGCTGGTCCCGGGTGCCCTTCACGGCACCGCTGCTGTACGAGACCACGCGCGTGTTCCTCGACCTGGTCCGCGAGGGCCACCCGCGGACCCCCCTGCTGCTCCTGTCCCCCGTGCTGCGTCCCGACGCCGAACGCGCCCCCAACCGCCTCGGCGCCACCCTGGGCGCGCTCCGGGACGCCATGGAGCGGGCCGTCCGGGACCGGGTCGCCGCCGGGGACGGCCGGCTGGCGCTGCTGCCGGGGCGGGACGTGCTCGGACCCGAGCACCTCGCGGACGGGCTGCACCCCAACGACGCCGGGCACCAGGTGCTCGGCCTCGCTGTGGTCACGGCCCTGCGGCGGGCCGGGTTCGACGCCGGGTGAGTGAAACACGCCATACCGCTCCCGCTGAACAGGGCGCCCCCGCGGCGCCGTGTCCCCCACAAGCAGCCGGGTCCGAGGACGCGACGACGCGGACGCACCGGACAGGTCGCGGACCCGGCGGACACACACGTGGGAGAGAACACCATGGGCATCAAGCGCGGAACTTCCCTGGCCGCCGTCGCGGTCGTCGCCACTCTGGCGGCGACCGCCTGCGGCGCGAACGGAAAGGACGGCGCGGCCCGGCCGGCCGGGGCCGCCTCCGTCCAGGCTCCCGCCGCCGACCCCTACGCCGGGGGACAGCAGGCCGCCCAGGAGGCCGGCGACGCCAAGCCGGCCGGGCAGCTGGCGATCGCGGCCACCGACCAGCTGGGGCCGGTGCTCACCGACAGCGCGGGCTTCACCCTGTACCGCTTCGACAAGGACACCGCCAAGCCGCCCGCCTCCACCTGCGAGGGGGACTGCGCGAAGGCCTGGCCGGTGGTGGCGGCGGGCGAGGTGACGGCCGCCTCCGGCATGGACCCGGCCCTGCTGGGCGAGGTGGTCCGCAAGGACGGCGGCAAGCAGCTGACGGTGGCGGGCTGGCCCGTGTACCGCTTCGCGAAGGACACCAAGGCCGGAGACCTGAACGGACAGGGCGTCGGCGGCACCTGGTTCGCCTTCGCCCCCGACGGGAAGAAGGCCGCGAAGGCGGCGGCCGCCGCTCCCCCCGCGGCCGGGCGGGCCCCGGCCGCCCTGACCGTGGCCAAGGACCCCGTACTGGGCGAGCACATCGTCGACGGCAACGGCATGACCGTCTACCGCTTCAAGCCGGACACCGCCTGGCCCATGGTCTCCAAGTGCACCGGGGACTGCCTGGCCAAGTGGCCGGTGGTACCGCCGGTGGACCGGGCCGGCACCAAGGGGATCACCGAGAAGAACTACCTGGTCCTGGACCGCCCCGACGGCAAGAAGCAGCAGACGGTCAACTGCTGGCCCCTCTACACCTTCGCCGGCGACAAGAAGCCCGGCGACACCAACGGGCAGGGCGTCGGCGGCACCTGGTACGCCGTCGCCCCCGACGGGGCGCTCATCACCGCCCCGTAGCCCCGCCCCCACCCGGAACCGCGCGGTCCCCGCCTCCCTCCCCCCGGGCGGGGGCCGCGCACCGTGCGCCCGGGCCCGGCCCGTGCCCGGCTGGACCGGCGAGGCCCGCAAGAGACGACCTAGACTCGGCCCATGCTGCGCGTACTGGCCGTCGACGACGAGAAGCCGCTCCTGGAGGAACTCCTCTACCTGCTGCGCTCCGACCCCCGGGTGCGCAGCGCCGAAGGCGCCTCGGACGCCACCGGGGCACTGCGCCGGATCACCCGCGCGGTGGAGAGCGGGCCGGACGGGCCCGACGCCATCGACGTGGTCTTCCTGGACATCCAGATGGCCGGGCTGACCGGGCTGGACATCGCCCGGCTGCTGGCCGGCTTCGCCCGGCCGCCGCTGATCGTGTTCGTCACGGCGCACGAGGGCTTCGCGGTGCAGGCCTTCGACCTCAAGGCCGTGGACTACGTGCTCAAGCCGGTGCGGCCGGAGCGGCTGGCCGAGGCCGTCCGGCGGGCCCGCGAGCTGCTCGCCGGGCCCGCCCGGGAGGAGGCGCCGGAGCGGCAGGCCGTGCCGGCGCCGCGCCGGCCGGCTCCCGGGGCGCCCGCCACCGACCGGACCCCGGAGCAGATCGCCGTCGAACTCGGCGGGGTCACCCGGTTCGTGGCCATCGCGGACATCGCGTACGTGGAGGCCCAGGGGGACTACGCCCGGCTGCACACGGACGGGGGCAGCCACCTCGTGCGGATCCCGCTGTCCACCCTGGAGGAACGCTGGGCCCCGCACGGCTTCGTACGGATCCACCGCCGGCATCTGGTGGCGCTGGGCCGGATCGACGAACTCCGGCTGGACGCGGGCACCACCAGCGTCCGCGTGGGCCCGGCCGAACTCCAGGTCAGCCGCCGCCACGCACGCCAGCTCCGGGACCTGCTGATGCGCCAGGCGACGGGCTAGACGGGCCGCCCCGGGGCCGCCCCGGACCGGGCGGCGGTGCGGCCGGCTCCCCGGCACGCCCTGCGACCGCCCGGCGTGCCGGCGCGCCGTTCGTCGCGCCGGGAGGGGCGTACGGCGATCCGCCGGGCCCGTCGGCCGCAGGGGTTCCCGGAGTGGCCCACGGCGGGAGCCGGGCGGGCATATCGTGGACCATCCGGCCCGGGAGGAGCGACATGTCCGAGATCGAGGCGCTGTTGGACGCGCTGAGCGGACTGCCCCGCACCCCGCCCCCGGGACCCGCCGAGGCCGAGGAGCTGCTCGCCGGGCTGCGCAGCGCGGCCGCCCGCTGGGCCGACGTGCTGTACGAGGCCCAGGAGGGCACCCGTCACCGGCTGCCGCCGCGTGCGGAGGCGTCCCTGATCCTCGCCTTCCGGCGCGCGGAGGAGTCGTACGTGGAGCTGGAGATCGCCCTGCGAGACTGCGCGGAACACCGCGATCCGGCCGTGTGACGGCGCGCCCGCGCACCGGGCGGAACGGGCAGGGGCGCGGGCCGGAACGGCCCTGTTGCCGCGCGGAGGCGCTGCGTAGACTCCCCGGGATCCCCTCCCCCGTCGAAGGACCCTCCGGTGAACCAGACGTACGCGCTGACCGCGGTCACCGCCGTCGTCGTGGTGACGGTGCTGGTCGGCGCGCTGGGGCTGCGGATATCCCGGACCACCTCGGACTTCTACGTGGCCTCGCGCACCGTCGGCCCCCGACTGAACGCGGCGGCGATCGGCGGGGAGTACCTCTCCGCCGCCTCCTTCCTCGGTGTCGCCGGGCTGGTGCTGCTCCAGGGGCCGCGGATGCTCTGGTACCCCGTCGGCTACACGGCCGGGTACCTGGTGCTGCTGGTGCTGGTCGCGGCTCCGCTGCGGCGCTCGGGCGCGTACACGCTGCCGGACTTCGCGGAGGGCCGGCTCCAGTCGCGGGCCGTGCGGCGGATCGCGGTGGTGTTCGTGCTCGGCGTGGGCTGGCTGTACCTGGTGCCGCAGCTCCAGGGGGCGGGGCTGACCCTGACCGTGCTGACCGGGGCCCCGCACTGGGCGGGCGGGATGGTCGTGGCGTCCGTGGTCACGGCGGCCGTCGCCGCGGGCGGGATGCGCAGCATCACCTTCGTCCAGGCCTTCCAGTACTGGCTCAAGCTCTGCGCCCTGCTGGTGCCGGCCTTCTTCCTGCTGGCGGCCTGGGCCGGGGACGGGGCGCCGCGCGCCTCCTTCGACGCCCCGGCCGTCTTCCGGGAGCACACCGCCGTCACCCTCGGGCACGACGTCCGGCTGTCGGTGGACGCGCCGCTCGCCGTGACGGTGACGGGCCGGGTGGACGGGCGCGACCACGCGGGCGCCCCGCTGACCCTGACGCCCGGCCGGCACACGGTGGAGGCGGGCGCCCGGCTGGAGTTCCGGCGCGGGACGGCGGTTCCGGACGCCGCCTCGCCGGCGGGCGCGGCACCGGACGCGCCGGGCCGGCCGCAGCCGCTGTCCGGGGGCGACGGCGAGTACCGGCTGTACGCCACGTACGGGCTGATCCTGGCCACCTTCCTCGGCACGATGGGCCTGCCGCACGTCGCGGTGCGCTTCTACACCAGCCCGGACGGGCGGGCCGCCCGGCGCACCACCCTGGTGGTGCTGGCACTGCTCGGGGTCTTCTACCTGCTGCCCCAGGTGTACGGGGCGCTGGGCCGGATCTACGCGCCCGAGCTCGCGCTGACCGGGGACGCGGACGCGGCGGTGCTGGTGCTGCCGGAGCGGGTGCTGGGCGGGCTGCTCGGGGAGCTGCTGGGGGCGCTGCTGGCCGGCGGCGCCTTCGCGGCGTTCCTGTCGACGGCCTCCGGGCTGACGATGGCGGTGGCGGGGGTGCTGCACCAGGACGTGCTGCCCCGGCGCGGCGTGGGGAGCTTCCGCCTCGCGGTGGTGGTGGCGATGGCGGTGCCGCTGGCGGGCGCGGCGGTGAGCACCCGGGTGCCGGTGGCGGACGCGGTCGGGCTGGCGTTCGCGGTGTCGGCGTCCTCGTTCTGCCCGCTGCTGGTGCTCGGGATCTGGTGGCGGGGTCTGACCCCGCCGGGGGCGGTCGCCGGGCTGCTCACGGGCGGCGGGGCCGCGCTGGGCGCGGTGCTGGTGACGCGGGGCGGGGTCGCGCCGAGGGGGTGGGCGCACGCGCTGCTGGCCTGGCCGGCGGTGTGGTCGGTGCCGCTGGGGTTCCTGACGATGGTGCTGGTGTCGCTGGCGACCCGGTCCCGGGTTCCGGCGGGGACGGCGGCCGCGCTGGCGCGGCTGCACCTGCCCGAGGGCGTGGCCGGGGAACGGGCGGCGGGGGGTGCCCGGTGACGGGTGCGGGGGCGGCGGAGCTGGTGCCGGCGGTGGCGGGGGCAGCGCTGCTGCTGGGGCTGGGGGCGGGCTGGGCCGGGGGCCGGTGGCAGGCGCGGCGCGGGGAGCGGGTGGCGGGGCTGGACCTGGGCACGCCGGTCGAGCGGGCCACCTTCCACACGCTGCACACCGCTTCGCTGGCCGCTCCCCCGCTGCGGGCGGGTCTCACGGAGGACGCCGCGCGCAAGGCGGCGCGGCGGCTGCGGTCGCTGCTCGGGACGGAGGCGCTGTGCCTGACGGACCGGGAGACGGTGCTGGCCTGGGACGGGCCGGGCGCCGACCACCACGAGCGGCGGGCGATGGCCCGGGTGGCGGTGATGCTGGAGTCGGGGCGCAGCCAGAGCCTGCGCACGGAGTGCCAGCGGCCGGGGTGCCCGCTGAAGTGGGCGGTGTTCGCGCCGCTGACCGGTGAGGACGGGGTGCTGGGGGCGCTGGTCGCGTACGGGTCGCGGGAGTCGGCCGTGCTGGTGCGGGCCGCGACGGAGGTGGCGCGCTGGGTCTCCGTACAGCTGGAGCTGTCGGAGCTGGACCGGGCGCGGACCCGGCTGATGGAGGCGGAGATCAAGGCGCTGCGGGCGCAGATCTCCCCGCACTTCATCTTCAACTCCCTCGCGGCGATCGCCTCGTTCGTGCGGACGGATCCGGAGCGGGCGCGGGAGCTGCTGCTGGAGTTCGCCGATTTCACGCGCTACTCCTTCCGCCGGCACGGGGAGTTCACCACGCTGGCCGAGGAGCTGCGGTCGATCGAGCGGTATCTCTCGCTGGCCGGGGCCCGGTTCGGGGACCGGCTGAAGGTGACCTTGCAGGTGGCGCCCGAAGTGCTGCCGGTGGCGCTGCCGTTCCTGTGTCTGCAGCCGCTGGTGGAGAACGCCGTCAAGCACGGGGTGGAGGACTCCACGGAGGAGTGCCGGATCACCATCGCGGCGCGGGACGCGGGCGCGGAGGCGGTGCTGACCATCGAGGACAACGGCGTGGGGATGGATCCGGAGCGGCTGCGGCGGATCCTGGCCGGGGACCGGGCGGGGTCCGCGTCGGGGATCGGGCTGCCCAACGTCGACGAGCGGATGCGCCAGGTGTACGGGGACGCGTACGGGCTCGTCGTGGAGACGGCTGTCGGGGCCGGGATGAAGGTCACCGTCCGGATCCCCAAGTACCGCCCGGGGGTCCACACCTCGGCGCCGGGTCCGGGGCGTCCTGAGCCCCGGCAGGACTGACCCTGCCTTCCCGGGAAACGCCCGTGGCCCCCTTCCCCGCCGGCACGGCGGGGAAGGGGGCCACGGGTACGGGCTCTGTCAGCTCCAGCTGGCGTGCAGCGGCTTGCCCTCGGCGTAGCCGGCGGCGGACTGGATGCCGACGACGGCCTTCTCCTCGAACTCGGCCAG
This sequence comes from Streptomyces sp. NPDC034043, assembly GCF_055575675.1. NCBI lineage: Bacteria > Bacillati > Actinomycetota > Actinomycetes > Kitasatosporales > Streptomycetaceae > Streptomyces > Streptomyces sp. NPDC034043. The sequence continues at coordinate 12,600 of NZ_JBVISF010000018.1, read as the reverse complement.
GGAGCCGGCACCGGCGTAGGTGCAGGAGGAGCGGACGCCCGCGATGATCGAGTCGATCAGGTCCTCGACGCCCGGGCGGGCCGGGTCGAGGAACATCCGCGAGGTGGAGATGCCCTCCTCGAACAGCGCCTTGCGGGCGCGGTCGTAGGCCGACTCCTCCGAGGTGCGGTTGCGCACGGCGCGCGCCGAGGCCATGCCGAAGGACTCCTTGTACAGGTGGCCCTCGGCGGACTGCTGGAGGTCGCCCGGGGACTCGTACGTACCGGCGAACCAGGAGCCGATCATGACGTTGGAGGCGCCGGCGGCCAGCGCCATCGCCACGTCGCGCGGGTGACGGACGCCGCCGTCGGCCCAGACGTGCTTGCCGTACTTCTTGGCCTCGGCCGCGCACTCCAGCACCGCGGAGAACTGCGGGCGGCCCACGCCGGTCATCATGCGGGTGGTGCACATGGCGCCGGGGCCCACGCCGACCTTGATGATGTCGGCGCCGGCCTCGATGAGGTCCTTGACGCCGTCGGCGGCGACGATGTTGCCGGCCACGATCGGGACCTGCGGGTCCAGGGCGCGGACGGCCTTGATCGCGTTGATCATCGACTCCTGGTGGCCGTGGGCCGTGTCGATGACGAGGGTGTCCACGCCGGCGTCGAGCAGCTGCTTGGCCTTGCCCACGAAGTCGCCGTTGATGCCGACGGCGGCCGCGATGCGCAGCTTGCCGTTCGCGTCGGTGGCCGGGGTGTAGAGGGTCGCGCGCAGGGCGCCCTTGCGGGTCAGGATGCCGACCAGCTTGCCGTCCCCGTCGACGGCCGGGGCCAGCTTGCGGTGGCCCGCGTCGAGCTGGTTGAAGGCGTCGCGGGGGTCGATGTCGGCGTCGATGAGCAGGAGCTCCTTCGACATGACCTCGGAGAGCTGGGTGAAGCGGTCCACGCCGGTGAGGTCGTGGTCGGTCACCACGCCGACCGGGCGGTTGTCCGCGTCGACGACCACGCCGGCGCCGTGGGCCCGCTTGGGCAGCAGCGACAGCGCGTCGGCGACGGTCTGGGTGGGCGCCAGCGTGATCGGGGTGTCGAGCACGAGGTGGCGGGTCTTGACCCAGGAGATGACGTCGGTGACGACCTCGATCGGGATGTCCTGGGGGATGACGACGATTCCACCCCGGCGGGCGACGGTCTCGGCCATCCGGCGGCCCGCGATGGCGGTCATGTTCGCCACGACGAGGGGAATGGTGGTGCCGGTGCCGTCGGGCGAAGAGAGGTCCACGCCCTGGCGGGAGCCGACCGCGGAGCGGCTCGGCACCATGAACACATCGTCGTACGTCAGGTCGTACGGCGGCTTCAGGTCATTGAGGAAACGCACGTGCTGAACATCCCAGTCGATCGAAGGATCTTTCTACGGCCTCGACGGGGCAGCCAGCCGAGGAAACGCACGTACTTCATTCTCCCACGACCTGGCGTTCATGCCGCCCCGGCCGATCGTCCAGGACATTCCGGGCCGCCTGGTCGTTTCCTACGGGACCTCCGTCCCGCCGGGCGGGCGCGGACCGCCGGACGGAGAGTGGGAGGAGGACGATTCCACCGGTCTGGCGGGAGGAGCCATGGCGAAGACGACGCGGGAAGGCACGCCCCTCGAGCTGGAGGGCGACGGCCTGGAGGTACGGCTCAAGGAGATCGGCGGGGACCTCACCGTGGGGTTCTTCCGCCTTCCCGAGGGCACGGACATGAGCGAGCCCCTCAAGGGGATGCCCGAGGACATGTGCCAGTGCCCGCACTGGGGGTACATCCTCAGGGGCCGCCTCAGGATGCGCACGGCGCAGGGGGACGAGGAGTACGGGGCGGGGGACGCCTACTACTGGTCGCCCGGGCACGTCCCGGTGGCGCTGGAGGACACCGAGTTCGTGGAGTTCTCCCCGACCGCGGAGTTCCGCGAGGTCATCGACCACGTGAAGGGCGGGGCCGGGTAGAGGTCGGGCTGCCGGCGGACCCGGAGTTCCGGGCGGTGTTCGTCTACTACATCGAGTGGGGCACCCGGATGGCCCTGATCTACTCGGGCCCGAACCCGCCGCCGGTGGACGCGGCGAAGGTCCCCGTCTGGTCCTGGGGCCAGACCCCGCCCTGGCAGCCGGAGGCCGCGAAGGCGGAGTGACACCCGGCCGGGGCCGGCCCGGGCCGGCCCCGGCCGGACGCACCACGGCCGGCGCACCGGCACCCCGGCCGATGTCTCAGTGCGGCTCCGGCCCGGCCAGCAGCACCGTCAGCGCGGGAGCGCCGTCCTGCTCCCGCCAGAAGTCCGCCGCCCCCTCCAGGATCTCCCTCAGGATGTCCCAGTCGTCCGGCCGGTCGGCGGCGTAGCCGCGCCACGAGGTCACCGCCAGCAGCCGCCCGGGCGCCTCGGGCAGCCAGGACAGGTCGGCCAGTACGTCGGCCAGCGCGTCCCAGTTCCCGCCGAACCACTCCGGCGCCCCCAGGGCCCGCGCGCAGCGCCGCATCAGCGCCGCCTTGCTCCGCACGCCGTCCAGGTCCAGCCGTACGACGCTCCAGCCGGCCTCCTGCGCGGCGGCCAGGGCGGGCGCGAGCGGCCGCGGGTCGAGGCTCATCGCAGAACCGCCTTGAAGGTCTCGTAGTGGTCGTCCGTGTAGTAGAACTCCCCGCCCCGACCCGTCACGATCCGCCGCGCCCCGCGGCCGCGCTCGCCCGGCGTGCGCACCGTGTACTCGTGGTAGTAGCCGCGCTCGCGCCTCGGCAGGACCTTCTCGAAGTTGCCGAAGACGGTCCCGTCCTGCCGGTGGGCGTACGGGCCGCCCTTGTCGATGAGCGCGAGCACCTCGCGGGCCTGCGGCGGCAGCGCGTCGGCCCGTACGGTCGGCATGCCCTCGGCCCACGCGGGGGCCGCGGCGGTGCTCGCCGCGGACGGGAGCCGCGCCGGGGCGTCCTTGGCACCGCAGCCCGCCAGGGCAGCGGTCAACGCGGCGCACAGGAACAGGACTCCGAGCGCACGCGTCAACGATCGGGGCACGCTCCTGAGGATCATGCCCCGATCGTGCCAAATATCCGATCCGGTGGCGAACAGCCAGGCGGTGTCAGAGTGCGGACATCTTGAAGTAAGGACTCAGGATGCGCTTCTGGACCGATCCGAAGTCGACGAGGACGGCGACCCCCTCCTCCACACCGACGACACGGCCGAGGCCGTGCTCGTCGTGACTGACCCGGTCGCCGACGTCGAACCGCCTCAGGGGCGGCTCAGCGGGGGCCTTGAACGGGCTTGACGGCAAATGACGGCGAGGTACTGCTGACTTGGTCATCAGAACCAGTATGCGCCCCCGGAGCGCCCCGCGGCCCCATGCGCAGGTCTCGATTGCGCACCCTTCGCCCCGGACGCCCCCGCGGCACCGCCCGGAACGCGCCCGTCGGCCGTCGGCGCCGGCCCGGTCCGGGCGTCCCCGTCAGTCGTCGGGGTCGGCCCGGTCCAGGGCCGGCCGCAGCCCGGGCTCGGACTCCGTCAGCAGGTAGTCGGCGACCGCCGTGTCCGTGACGAGGCTGGTCACCAGCCCGGAGCGGAGCACCGCGCCGATGGCGGAGGCCTTGCGCAGCCCGCCCGCGATCGCCACGACCTCGGGGATCCGGCGCAGCCGGTCCGCCTCGACGGTGATGCAGCGCTCGCCCAGGTCCCGTCCGACCCGGCGGCCCTCCTTGTCGAAGAGGTGGGCGGACATCTCGGCTGCGACGCCGAGCGAGGCGTAGTGGGCCCGCTCCTCGTCGGTCAGCATGTCGTGGACGGTCGAGATCCCCGGCTCCCAGGAACCGATGGACACGGCCGCGACGGTCACCTTGTCGAAGTACTCGAAGGCCCGCGCGATCCCGGTCTGGCTGCGCAGCGCGGCCGCGGTCGCCGGGTCGGGGAGCAGCATCGGGGCGTAGATCGGGTGGGCGTCCCCGCCGGAGACCTGCGCGGCCCTGCGTACGGCCTCCACCGAGCCGCGCTCGGCGGTCCCGGCGTCGTACACGCCGGTCAGCTGGACGACGGTGCAGGGGGGCAGCCGGTGCAGGGAGGCGGCCATGTGGATGGTCGACCGCCCCCACGCCAGCCCGAGCACGTCACCCTCGTTGACGAGCTCACCGAGCAGGTCGGCCGCCACCGCGCCGAGGTTCTCCGGGTCCGGGGCGTCCTCGCTCGCGTCGGCGGGCGATTCCACCACGACGGCGTGCCGCAGCCCGTAGCGGGCGCGGAGCGCGTCGGAGCGCTCCGCGTCCAGTTCCGCCGGTACCCGGATCTCGATGCGTACGAGGTCGCGTTCGAGGGCGGTCTCCAGGACCCGGGCCACCTTGAAGCGGCTCACGCCGAACTCCTCGGCGATCTGGATCTTGGACTTGCCCTCCAGGTAGAAGCGGCGCGCCATGGCCGCCGCCTGCACCAGCTCCGCGGGTCCCATCCGCAGGGCTGACCGTCCCGCCGACATTGCAGACACCGCGCTCTCCTCACTGCTGTTCACACTGTCGTGTTCACACTCTCGACTCGCCGTTCATCCTGTCAGATCCAACGGCCATTGATCAGCCTGGACGGCTTCCGTTCACCGAGCCGTCCCCTGGCGCCCGCCTCAGTGGCCGCAGGCCCAGGGCGCGGCGGCGATGGCCGCGCCCGCCTGCTCGCGCAGGGTGCGGACCGCGGCGGCGGGGTCGACCGCCCCGTAGACCGCGCTGCCCGCCACGAACACGTCCGCGCCGGCCTCGGCGACCCGCTCGATCGTCGTGGCCGAGACCCCGCCGTCGACCTGGAGCCAGAGGTCGAGCCCGTGCTTGGCGATCAGCTCCCGGGTCCGGCGGACCTTGGGGAGCATGATGTCGAGGAAGGACTGGCCGCCGAAGCCGGGCTCGACCGTCATGATCAGCACCATGTCGAGCTCGGGGAGGATGTCCTCGTACTGCTCGATCGGGGTGCCGGGCTTGAGCGCCATGGCCGCCCGTGCGCCCTTGGCCCGGATCTCCCGCGCGAGGCGCACGGGGGCCGCGGCGGCCTCGGCGTGGAAGGTGACCGAGCCGGCCCCGGCCTCCACGTACTGCGGCGCCCAGCGGTCCGGGTCCTCGATCATCAGGTGCAGGTCCAGCGGGATGTCCGTGGCCCGGCTGAGGGATTCGACGATCGGCACGCCGAGGGTCAGGTTCGGGACGAAATGGTTGTCCATGACGTCGACGTGCAGCCAGTCGGCCCCCTCGACGGCCCTGGCCTCCTCGGCGAGACGGGCGAAGTCGGCGGACAGGATGCTGGGATTGATCTGAACGGCCATGCCCCAAGCCTGCCATGCCCCCGGGCACTTCCGGCCACGGCCCCGGAACTCGCCGTTGTCGTAGCACAGCTTAATTGATCAAGCCACCGATACTCGCTTGTCCTTCGCCGTGGTCGCGGCCAGCGTTACGTACATGACAACCGCCCCCGCCACCGGTACCCCCACCGTTCCACCCGCCGACGACGGCCCCTGGCGCAATCCCGATTTCCGCGCCCTGTTCGGCGCCGCGGCCCTGAGCCAGTTCGCCGCCAACACCGGATACATCGCCGTCCCGCTGCTCGCCCTGACCGCCCTCGACGCGAGCCCCGCCCAGGTCGGCGCCCTCGCGGCCCTGTCCACCGCCGCCTTCCTGCTCATCGGCCTCCCGGCCGGCGCCTGGGTGGACCGCCTGCGCACCCGCCGGGTCCTGATCACCGCCGACCTCGCCCGGGCCGGGCTCGTCGCCTCGCTCCCGCTCGCCTGGTGGCTGGACGTGCTCACCCTGCCCCAGCTGTACGCCGTCGTGCTCCTCACCGGCTGCGCCACCGTGTTCGGCGAGGTCGGCTCCCAGAGCGCCCTGCCCCAGCTCGTCGGCCGGGGCGGCCTGGTCCGCGCGAACGCCGCCCTGGCGACCCTGATGGCCGTCGCGAACATCGCGGGCCGGGGCGCGGGCGGCGCCCTGATCGCCTTGCTGACCGCCCCCGTCGCGCTGGCCTGCGCGGCCCTCGGGCACCTCGGCTCCGGCCTGCGGATGCTGAGCCTCCGTCCGGTCCCCAAGCCGCCCGCCGCCGCGCGGATCCCGCTGCGCGCCCAGATCTCCGAGGGGCTGAGGCACGTACTGGGCCACCCCGAGCTCCGCGCCCTGGCACTGACGGCCAGTCTGAACAACCTGGGCGGCTCCATGATCAACGCCATGCTGCCGGTGCTCTTCGTGGCCGAGCTCGGCCTCTCCGCCGGGGCGCTCGGCCTGTTCTGGGCCGCGGGCGGGGCCGGGCTGCTGTGCGGCGCCCGCCTGGCCCGGCCCTTCGCGGCCCGGGCGGGCTACGGCCCCGCCCTGACCCTGAGCCTGACACCGGCGGCCCTGCTGGTTCCGATGGCGGACCGCGGGCCGTGGCTGTGGGTGGCCGGGGCGGGCTGGCTCGTGTCCACCGTGACGATCGGCAGCGGCAACGTCCTCGGCGTCAGCCTCCGCCAGCACCTGACCCCGGACCCGCTCCTCGGCCGCATGAACGCCACCTTCCGGTTCATGCTGACCGGCGCCATCGCCCTCGGCTCGGCCGCCTCCGGTCTCCTCGCGGAGCTCGCCGGCCTGCGCACCACCCTCTGGGCCGGCGCGGCCCTCCTGGCGCTCTCCTTCGTACCGACGCTGCTGTCGCCGATCCGCGGCCGGCGCTCCGTGGAAGGCTGACCGCCGCCGCCCGGGAGCTCAGGCCGTCCGGCGCAGCAGGGCCAGGTACATGGCGTCCGTACCGTGCAGGTGCGGCCACAGCTGGACGTCCGGGCCGTCGCCCAGCGCCGGTACGCCCTCCATGTACGGACGGGCGTCGATCAGTTCGGCCGCCACCGGCTGCGCCCCGGCGCCCCGGCCCTTGAGGACGTCGTCCACGACCACCCGCGTCTCCGCCAGGTGCGGGGAGCAGGTCGCGTAGCCCACGACACCGCCCACGCGCACGGCGGACAGGGCCTCGCGCAGCAGGGCCCGCTGGAGCGGCGCGAAGCCCTCCAGGTCCTCCGGGCGACGCCGCCAGCGGGCCTCCGGACGGCGCCGCAGCGCCCCCAGGCCCGAACAGGGGACGTCCATCAGGACCCGGTCGAAGGAGCCCGGCAGCCACGGCGGCCGGGTGCCGTCGGCCGCGATGACCTGGTACGGACCCGGGTTCCCGGACAGGGCCCGCTCGACCAGGCGCGCCCGGTGCGGCTGCTTCTCGGAGGCCAGCAGGAACGCCCCGCGCCGCGCCGCCAGCGCGCCCAGCAGCGCCGCCTTGCCGCCCGGACCCGCGCAGCCGTCCAGCCACCGCTCGTCACGGCCCTCGACCGGGACCGCCGCCAGGGCCATGGCCACCAGCTGGCTGCCCTCGTCCTGCACACCGGCGCGTCCCTCGCGCACCGCCTCCAGCGCGCCGGGCTCGCCGCCCTCGGCCATCCGGACGGCGTACGGGGACCAGCGCCCCGGCAGCGCCGAGTCCTCGCCGACCGCCTCCAGCAGCTCCTGCGGCGTGGACCGGCCGGGGCGTGCCACCAGCGTCACCTCGGGCCGCTCGTTGTCGGCCTCCAGCAGGTCCTCGATCCCGGCGCGGCCACCGCCCAGCGCGTCCCACAGGGCGCTGACCACCCAGCGGGGGTGGGAGTGGTAGACCGCCAGGTGCTCCTCGGCGTCCTCCTCGTACGGCGGCGCGACCCGCTCCAGCCAGCCCTCCAGGTCATGGGCGGCGATCTTGCGCAGCACGGCGTTGACGAACTTCGCCCGCCCGTCGCCGAGCACCACGCGGGCCAGCTCCACGCTGGCGGAGACCGCCGCGTGGGTGGGGATGCGGGTCCCCAGCAGCTGGTGCGCGCCGAGCGAGAGCACGTCCAGGACCGGCGGGTCCACCTCGCGCAGCGGCCGGTCCACGCAGGCGGCGATGACCGCGTCGTACGTGCCCTGCCGGCGCAGGGTCCCGTAGACCAGCTCGGTCGCCAGGGCCGCGTCGCGCGCCTGGAACCGCTCGTCCTGCCGGGCCTTCTTCAGCAGCGGGGGCAGGACCAGGTTCGCGTACGCGTCGCGCTCGTCCACCGCCCGCAGCGCCTCGAAGGCCAGCATCCGGACGGGGTCCTTCTGCGGCCGGCGGTAGGGCTTGGCCTGCTTGCCGGCGCCCGTCTTGGGCGCGGGACGACGACGGGGCTGTTCGCTCACGTGAAAGGTGCTCCGGGGTTACGAGGTGCGGTTGCGAAGGGGAGGCTCGGGATCAGCCTACGACGGGCGCGCCCAGGCGCTCGCCGGGGGCGATGCGCACCCCGCGGGCCCAGTCGGCGCCCTTCATCGGCTTCTTGCCCTGCGGCTGCACCCAGAGCAGCTCGACGGCGTGCGAGCCGGTGCCCACGTGGACGTTGTTCTTGGCCGGGGCCAACACGCCGGGGGCGAGGTCGGTGCGCTCGGGGACGAGCCCGAGGGAGATCAGCTTGAGGCGCTCGCCGCGGAAGACGGTCCAGGCCCCCGGGGCGGGGGTGCAGCCGCGCACCACGCGGTCGGCGCGCAGCGCGGGCGCGTTCCAGTCGACCCGGGCGTCCTCGACGGTGATCTTCGGCGCGAGGGAGACTCCCTCCGCGGGCTGCTCCATTGCGCGCAGGCTGCCGTCCTCGATCCCGTCCATGGTCGCGGACAGCAGTCCGGACCCGGCGAAGGCGAGGCGGGTCAGCAGGTCGCCGCTGGTGTCGGTCGGGCGGATCTCCTCGGTGAGGACCCCGAAGACCGGACCGGTGTCGAGGCCCTCCTCGATGCGGAAGGTGGAGGCACCGGTGACCTGGTCCCCCGCCATGATCGAGTGCTGGACGGGAGCCGCCCCGCGCCAGCTCGGCAGCAGCGAGAAGTGCAGGTTGACCCAGCCGTGGCGGGGGATGTCGAGCGCGCTCTTGGGGATCAGCGCCCCGTACGCGACGACCGGGCAGCAGTCCGGGGCGATCTCCCGCAGCCGGGCCTGGAACTCCTCGTCGCGGGGCCGGACCGGCTTGAGGACCTCGATGCCGGCCTCCTCGGCGCGCTCGGCCACGGGGCTGGCGACCAGGCGCCGCCCGCGCCCGGCGGGGGCGTCGGGCCGGGTGACGACGGCAGCGACCTCGTGGCGCCCGGAGGCGATCAGGGCGTCCAGGGCGGGTACGGCGACCTCGGGGGTGCCTGCGAAGACGAGCTTCACTGGGTCCTACCTCGCTATCTCGGCTGTCAGCAGCACACCAGTCTATGGGACGCCCACCCGGGCCCACCTGCGGTATCGGGGGGCGTACGCACACACACGCGCCCCTCGCATATGCCGACACGCCCCCAGTGCGTGACCTGGGCGCCCGCTGACGCGTTGGTCAAGAGAGATTGACCGAAACGGGCCGCGATCAAGAACGGTGTCTGCGGCCCGATCCGCTCTCCAGCACCGGTTCGAGAGGCTTCTCCATGGCCGACCACGCCACCCATGACGCCCAAGCACGGGCCAGCCTGCACCTCCTGGTGCGGGACATCGAGCGGGTTCGCCGGCAGGTGGACGCACTGCGGACGCTCACGGCCCAGCTCGGGAACGTGTACCGTCCGCGCCGCTCCGGGCCCTCCACGGGCTTCGTCGTCTACGGCAGGGCCCCCGCCCCCACCGTCCGGCTCGCGCAGGAGCTGAGGGACAGCGTCGAGACGCTGGTCACCGCCGCGGTGGACTTCGACCGCTCCCTCGGCTTCTCCTGGGACGCCGTCGGCTCGGCGCTCGGCGTCACCAAGCAGGCCGTGCACCGCCGCTACGGCGCACGCCGCGCGCAGGCCGCCGAGGCCGCGGAGCCGCTGTCCGAGGGCACCACGACCCGCACCCTGGGACCGGTCCCCACCATCCCGGCGGCGCGCTCGGTCCCCCCGCAACCCGTGCGCGAGGATGCGCAGGCCGGCGCCACGGCCGTACCGGCGGGCCGCACCTCGGCCTTCCCCGGCCCCCGCAACGGCTGACCGCCGCCCGCCTCCGCCGGGACGCCGACCCCCGACGGCCGGGCGCGGCGCGGTACCCACCCCCGGCGGGGCGGCCCAGTGGCCGCCCCGCCGGGGTTTCGCACGTCCGGGCCCGACCGGTGCCCGCGCCCTCCCGCTCCGGGCCACCGGACCCGGCGCGTGCGCCGGGTCAGCCGATGTCCGGGGGGTCGATCCGGACCCGGACCGCCTCCCCCGCCGGAACCCCCCGCGCCAGCCGGGCGGCCTGCGCCTCCTTCAGCGCCCGGGCCAGCGCGGCCCCGCTCCCCGGCGGGACCCGCACCAGTGCCCGTTCCCCCGGGGAGGGCTCGCCGCGCCGCCCGGGCAGCGGTACGGGCCCCAGGACCTCCGCGTCCGCCGGCAGGTCGGCGGCTTCGAGGAAGGCCTCCAGCGCGTCCGCCCGGCCGGCCACCGCGGCCATCCGGGACACCGGCGGGAAGCCCAGCTGGGCCCGCTCGGCCAGTTCCCGCACGGCGTGCCCGACCGGGTCCCAGCGCACCAGGGCCTGCACGGGCCGCAGCGTCGGCTCGGCGACCACCACCACCTGCCCGTCGCCGCGGACCAGCGAGGCGGCGGCGATCCAGCGGCGCAGGGCGTCCTCCCCGGCGCGCAGGTCGGGCCTGCCGAGCATCGCCCAGCCGTCCAGCAGCAGCGCGGCCGCGTAGCCGGCGCCCACCGCGACCGGCTCGGCGCCCGGGGTGCACACCACCAGTGCGGGGCGGTCGGGCACCTCGTCCAGCACGTGGTCGCGCCCGGAGGTCCGTACGGGAACGGCGGGGAAGGCGCGGCCCAGCTCCTCGGCGGTCCGCCGCGCGCCCACCACCTGGGCCCGCAGCCGGAAGGAGCCGCACTCCTCGCAGTGCCAGGCGCTCTCGGCCCGCCCGCACCAGCCGCAGTGCAGCTCCCGCTCGTCGGGGGCCTCCAGCGGCCCGGCGCACACCGTGCAGCGGGCGGGCGTCCGGCAGCGCTCGCAGGCCAGCCGGGGCACGTACCCGCGCCGCGGCACCTGGACCAGTACGGGCCCGCTCTTCAGGCCCTCCCGTACGGTCTCCCAGGCCAGGCTGGGCAGCCGGGCGGCGCGGGCCGCCCCGTCCCGGGCCAGCAGCTCGTCGCCGACGGTCCGGATGCGGGGCGCGACGGCCCGTACGGTCTCGCGGTCCGCGACGAGCGGCCGGGCCCAGCCGGACTCCACCAGCTGGGCGGCCTCGACGGTACAGCTGGTGCTCCCGGCCAGGAAGCCGCAGCCGTCGCTGACCGCGCGGAGCTCCAGCACCTCCCGCACGTGCGGGAAGGGGGCGTGGTCGTCGCTGTGGCTGGAGTCGCCGTCGTCCCAGACCGCGACCAGCCCGAGGTCGCGTACGGGGGCGAACATCGCCGCCCGGGTGCCGACGACGGCGCGGACGGAACCCCGGCTCACCGCGAGCCACTGCCCGTAGCGCTTCTCGGGGCCGGACTCGGCGGTCAGCAGCGCGTGCCTCCCCTCGCCCAGCAGGGCGGTGAGGGCGGTGTCGACCCGGGCGGCGGTGCGCCCGTCGGGCACCACCGCGAGGGCACCGCGCCCGGAGGCGAGGGTGGCCGCCATGGCCCGGGCGAGCTCGTCGGCCCAGCCGGGACCGGGCAGCGCCGTCCACACCGCGCGGGGGGTGCCTCCGGAGGCCAGGGCCCGCAGGAAGGCGGGCCCGGCGCCGTAGCGGGTCCAGCCGCCGGGCTCGGGAGCGGAGGGCGGGGGCAGCGGTGCGGGCGAGGGCCTGGCCTCGGCCCGGGCGCTGCGCGGGGGCAGGGCCAGCTGGAGCACGTCGGCCAGGCTTCCGGCGTACCGGTCGGCGACGGCCCGGGCGAGGGCCAGCATGCCCGGGCCGAGGACCACCTCGGGCGAGACCACCTGGGCGAGGGCGGCCAGGGCCCCTTCGTAGTCGGACTCGGCACGCCGTTCCACGATGAAGCCGTCGATGAGCCCGCCGCCCTCGCGGCGGCCGCCGTGCACCCGGTGTCCGCCCGCGCCGAAGCGGACCCGGACGCGCACGCCGGGCTGGGCGGCCTCCGACAGCTCGGCGGGCACGGCGTAGTCGAAGAGCCGGTCGAGGTGGAGGACGCCCTTGTTCACGAGGACCCGGGCGACGGGCAGCTCCTCGGCCACGGCGGCCCCCCGCCAGGTGCGCGGCTTCGCCTTGGGCGCCTTGGCCTTCGCCTCGGCGACCATTTCCCGGATCAGGGCGAGCTGTTCCGGCTGGGACTCGTTCGCGCTGCTCACACAGGCATTTCTAGCAAACCCCACTGACATCGAACGGCCCCGGACCACGAGGGTCCGGGGCCGTTCGTCGGGCGGCTGCGCCGCTTACAGGCCGGCGGCGGCGCGCAGGGCGTCGACGCGGTCGGTGCGCTCCCAGGTGAAGTCGGGGAGCTCGCGGCCGAAGTGGCCGTAGGCGGCCGTCTGGGCGTAGATGGGGCGCAGCAGGTCGAGGTCGCGGATGATCGCGGCGGGGCGGAGGTCGAAGACCTCGGCGATGGCGTCCTCGATCTTCTGGACGTCGACCTTGGCGGTGCCGAAGGTCTCGACGAAGAGGCCGACGGGCTCGGCCTTGCCGATCGCGTAGGCGACCTGGACCTCGCAGCGCGCGGCCAGACCGGCGGCGACCACGTTCTTCGCGACCCAGCGCAT
>NZ_JBVISF010000017.1:0-112502 GCF_055575675.1 Streptomyces sp. NPDC034043 | reverse complement strand
GGCCTGGACTACATGAACGAGCGTTACGGCAGCCCGGTCGGCGCCTGGAACTTCTGGCAGGCCAACCACTGGTACTAAGCCGGCAACACCCCACGGCACACGAGACGCCCGCCCGGGACTCCCCGGCGGGCGTCCTCGCGTTGCTGACCGTGGTCGCGGCTGACGAGGCCTGGCGGCGCTTCCTGCCCGCCGGGCCGCTGCACAGCCTGCCGTGATCGCTTCTCCAGCCGCAGGTCACTGCGTCGCGTACAGCCGCTCGCGCAGGTACAGCAGGGCCGCGGTGTCCGCGACAGCGGCCGGTCGATCAGCAGGGTGCGGATGGCCGAGTCGTTGCCGCCGCGGACCGCTCGCACGATCTGCTCGACCGTCTCACGCACGGGGGTCAAGCCGTCCGCCCGCATGAGGTCACAGCACCGTCCATGCGGTAGGCGGATCCGCTCAGGAATCCCGCTCGTCACCGAGCCGGATCACCGCGCGGTCAGGACCGTACTGTGCTTCGCACCACAGCCTCCTTGAAGGCCGCCGCGGCTCGTCCTGTCAGGACGAGCCTGCGCGGGCGGTCGTCGGCGTGGGTGAACTGGACGACACCATCACGCCGGCCAAGGCTGATGTTGGTGAAGGCGTAACCGATCCGGACGGGCTCCGGTTCCCGGCCCGTCAGCCGAGCCGCCACGACGTCGGCCACGCCCCGGCCCATGGGCAGGGCTGCCTGGCAGGACATTCGGCTCGGCGCTCCGCCCACCGACACCCCGGCAGCCGCGTCGCCGACGGCGTACACCTCAGGGTGCGAGATCGAGCGCAGGGTGGCATCGACGAGCATCCGACCGCTCTCATCCGTCGCGAATCCCGCCGCGCGCGCCAGCTCCGGCGCCTGGAGCCCGGTGGTCCATACGACTGCGTCAGCGGCGAACGACGCGCCGTCGCGCGTGTCCAAGCCGTCGCCCCGCACCGCCGCGGCAAGGATCTTCGGATGAACCGAGACGCCCAGCCGGTCAAGAGCGCGCCGCAGGTGGGTTCGGGCGCGCGGCGCGAGCCCGAGCCCCACGTCATCAGCACCGGTGAGCAGCCGCACTCGCAGCTCGGGGTAACTCTCGGCCAGCTCCGCGGCGGTTTCCAGCCCGGTCAGCCCTGCGCCGACCACCGCGACGGTGCCGCCTGACGCGATCTCGGCCACCTTGTGCCGCAACCGTGTTGCCTCCCCAGGATCGGCGACGGCGTACGCGTGCTCAACTGCCCCCGGAACATCGTCGAGCCGTGCCCGGCTGCCCACGGCATACACCAGGGTGTCGTAGCCGATCATTCCCGGCACGGTGTCCGTACACACGGTCCGGCCGGCGGTATCGATCGCCCCCACGTGTCCGACGACCAGCTGGACCGGCGCAGCACCGCTGAGCTGCTGGCGCAACGGCAGCGCCGTCAATGGCTGTCCTGCGGCCAGCTGATGGAGCCGGACCCGTTCGACGAACCGGTCCGAGGCACTGACCAGCGTGATGGTGACATCGCTGCGGCGCAGCTTGCGGGCGAGGCGCTTGGCCGCCGACAAACCGGCGTAACCGGCGCCCACGACGACGATGCGATGACTCATGGCATGACTTCCTCTGTGATGACGGCGGCTTCGGCACCGCCTCGGACTATCGGTTGCCGCGCACCGGCGTCAGGCCGCGGACGTGGCCACGGCAACCGCCCAGGCGATGTACAGGACGTTCACCACCAGCCGAGCCACCGCACCGGCCGGCCGCTCCAGCGACCGGGGCCGGTCCGGGCGCGCGCGGCACAGCGCGTCCACGTGGGACACCAAGTAACAGGTGATCAGGACGGCGGCGGCCCAGCCCCCGACCCGCCTGCCGCCCGGAACCAGCACCAGCACACCCACCACGACCTCCGCCGCACCACTGACGGCAACGATGAGCCGCTCCCGGCGGAGCCATGCGGGTACCAGCAGGCGGAAGTATCCGGGGGCCAGAAAATGCGCGACCCCCGTGACGACCAGGAACACGGCCAAGGCAATGGAAGCGATAACGTGCATGGCACGATGATCAGTTCACCTCGTGCCTGGGCACTTGAACAAAACGATCGCCGCATCGTCTTCGCCTGCGGCCCCGAGGCGACGATGTTCGCCGAGTCCCGCCCGTTCCGCGTCGCCCGACACCGGCTGCCCGCGTGGAAGGCCGTGCTGCCGGTCGGCGGCCACGCCGAACTCCGCCAGCCGGGACGGCCCATGGTGGCGGCGTCCGGGCTCATCGTTCCGCCCCAGCTGGCCCACACCTGTGAAGCGACCTCTCCCTACGTCGCCCTGTTCATCGACTCCTGGCTGCTGCCCTCCCGCCCAGGGCCGATACGGCTCGGTACGGGCGAGGTCCGCCGCTTGCTCGCCGCGCTCGGCACCCCTGATGCCGACGGCCCCGGCACCAGCGTGGACCTGGCCGCCGGATACACCGAGCTGCAGACGCTCGCCGGGCGCCCATCCCCACTCGACCCGAGAGTCGCCCAGGCCGTCCACCTGTGCACGGTGCACGATCCGGACATGCCCATCACCTCCATCGCCATCGAGGTCGGCCTGTCGGCCCCCCGGCTGCGCGCCCTGGCCCGGCAGGAGCTGGGCATTACGCTCGCGTGTTTGCGCCGGTGGGGCCGACTCCGCACCGCGATCAACGACCTGCCGGACTCGACCGCCGCCCTGGCCGCGGCCACCGCAGGCTTCGCCGACCAGGCCCATTTCACCCGTACCGCACGGGACTTCACCGGGCGTACGCCTGCCTCCCTGCGAGGCGCTGAAGCATAGGGTGCGCCCTTGACCGTCCGTCATGCCCCGAACCGGCGGTCGATGCCTACCGGGATTCGCTGGAGGACCCTCGGGCGTGGCCATCCGCCGTGCACGGCAGCGGGGCCGGTTCGAGCGGATGGCGGGGCTGAGGAAGCGCTCGACAGGATCCGGGCCTTCATGCCGGCGCGGGCGAGGCGGCCATCCGGCGCCGGTAGTAGTGCACTGTGACCGCGCCCAGCAGCGGACCCCACAAGAGCAACGGTGCGTAGACGATGTTGAGCAGCCAGAGGCCCCAGGTGGAGGCTTCCATGTCTGCGTTGAGCGACGTGTAGACGAACAGTGCGCCAAAGACAGTCGTGGCCAGCGCGCCAAGCCCCGCCACGCCGGTCCCCAGCATGACTGGGACTCGGCGCCCACGTAGATACGGGATCCAGCGCGGCCACGCCTCACCCCAGCTCTGCACCAGCCCGAAGGTGAGGAACGCGAAGGCCTCGGAGATCAGACTGAGGCCGACGAGGACCAACGAGCCCGGGCCAGGAGCTCCCATCTGATCGTATTCGGATTGCGCCAGCCCAACGGGGACACCGACGGCAATGGCCACCCGCCAAAGCGCCGAGGGCACGTTGGTCAATGCGGCGCCTACCGCAGCGAGCCGGGCCCAGCGCGGCACATCGGGCAATACATTCACTTTCGGCATGTGAGCCAGGCTCGTCGACGGTGCGGTTGCACACATCGGCCTGCGGTTCCATCCCTTGTCACTCTCGAGGCGTAACTACACGGCCGACCGGCGAGCGCGAACTGAAGGCAACCGCCGCACTCAGCTCTGACGCGCAGCCCCGCCAGCGGAAGGGATGCCTTCCGAACAGGTCATACCCGTCCCGTGCCCGCCGGGACGAGGCGTGGAAGTGCCCCGGGACGTCCGCCGATGACGCCTACAGGGTGTTGAACGAGTCGCGGGCGGTGAAGTGGTAGAGGCCGACCTTCGGGCGGGCGACGGACTGCGGGGTGGCCAGCGGAAGACTGACGCCGTCCGCGTTCGGCATGTGCCCGGGGTCGGCCAGGATGTTGATCTCGTCGGCGACGGGTCCGGTCCCGCCCGACGGGTTGAGGTCCACGGCCGCGTACGTCGTCGCCCCCGGCCGCACCGGATGGGCCGGCGCGCCGCCGAGGCCGCTCGGAGGCGTCGCCTGGATGCCGAGGGCGGCGTCCTTGGCGCTGAAGCCGACGGCGGGGTGGAAGTCGAGTCCGCACACGGTGGGGCCGTTGTTCGTCACCGTGATGATGCGGACCGTGGCGGGGAAGCCCTGCTGCGACGTCACCTTGACGGTGATGTTCCGTGCGGAGCACGGGTGGGTGTACGCGTAGCTGTCGTCGGTGGCCGCGCCGCCCGTGCCGCCCGCGCCCTTGCCGTCCGGGCCCGTCGGGGCCGGGCTCGCGGTGGCGGGCGGCGCCCCGGCACCGGACGGTGTCGCCGTCGGGGCGGCGCCGGCGGCCGCCGTGCCCCCGCTGGAACCGGGGTCCGGCGTGGGCGCCTTGATCGGCCGGTCCGTGGAACCGGCGCCGCCGCAGGCGCTCAGGGCCAGGGTGAGCCCGATGAAGGTGACCATAGCCGCGGAACGGCTCCGGTGGATGCGCATGAGGGAACTCCGTGTCGTACGTTCGGGGCGGAAATCGCCCAGGTGGGAACCATCATGACCGAGCGTCAGCTGTAGCCTGCACGCGCCCCGGTCACCTCGTTATGTGGAGTCCGCCGACGGGTGCGCGGAGTCGGCGCCGTGCCCGCGCCGCGCCCGGGGCTGCTCCCCCGGCAGGGGGAGGGGGATGGTTCCGGCGGCTGATGCCCACCCCGACGCGGCCGATGCACTGTTCGGGACATGACCAGTAGTGAACGGACGGTGAAGGCGCGGCGCGGCGCCCGGTGGCAGGGGCGGCCGTACGGGGTGGCCCGGGCCACCGTGCTGTGGGCGGTGGTGTACACCGGCTTCGGCCTGGTGTGTGCGCTGAGCGGGACGCCCTTGCTCTACCACGGCGGTGACTCGGGAACCGCCGGGCTCGGCTGGGCGGTGGTGGCGGTGGGTGCACTGGCGGCGACGGCCGGCGCGGCGGTGGTGCGGTCCGGCCCGCGGCCGGCCTTGCGGGTGCTGCTCCGGGTCCTGTGCGGGCTGGCCGGACTCACCGCGTTCAGCCTGCTGATGGACGTGATCACGCTGACGTTCGGCCAGGGGGTGGACCATCCGGCCTCCACTGCGAACAAGGCCCTGGCGGCGGTCGGAGCGGTCCTGCTCGCGACCACGGCCCGGTCCGGCCCCCGGCCCGCCGGTACCGCCGCACCGGCGGCGTCCGCGGCCCCGCGGGCCGTCCAACTCGCCGCCTGGGCGGGGACGCTGGCCTTCGTCCCCTACACCGCGATGAAGCTGCTCTGGGCGTTCGGCGGCACGTTCGCGGGGATCACCGGAGCGGAGATGCTCGCCGTCTCGGAGCGGAACGGGGCCTCGGGGACGTTCCTCACCCTGGAGTCCTGGGGCCTCGACCCCACCGCGCTGCTGGCCCTGCTCGGCGTCTTCCTGCTCTGGGGCCTGGTCCGTCCGTGGGGCCAGGTCTTCCCGCGCTGGACGCCGCTCCTCCACGGCCGGCGGGTGCCGCACTGGCTCCCGCTCGCCCCGGCCCTGCTCGGCGCCGCCACGCTCGCCCCGTACGGCGTCGTGGGGGTGGCGTACCTGGCCCTCGCCTCGGCCGGCGCGGTCACCTTGCGGCGCGGAGACTTCCACTCGTCGGGTGACGCGCTGCTGGTCGGCTGGATCGGGATGGTCGCCTTCGCCGTGTACGGCGTCGCCCTGGTCATCGCGGCCCGCTCGTACTGGCTGCGGACTCGCCCCGTCCGCCGTACGGCTGCCGACGCGCCGTAGCCCCGGGCCGGACGCGGGGCCCGCGGGGGCCGGGGAAGGCCCCGGCCCCCGCGGGCGGCGGTCGTATCAGGGGTGCTGCGGAGCCTGGTGGGGCGGGACGGTCTCATCGGGGGAGGGAGGCCCGGGCGGGGTGCCGTCCCCGAACGGGCGCCCGCCCAGAGCCTCACGGCCGTGCGGTTCGAGCCAGCCCGACGGGTCGGGGCCGAGGGGCACGATCCCGGACGGGTTGATGTGGCTGTGGACCACGTAGAAGTGCTTCTTGACGTGGTCGAAGTCGACCGTGTCCCCGAATCCCGGCGTCTGGAACAGGTCCCGGGCGTACGCCCACAGCACCGGCATCTCCGAGAGCTTCTGCCGGTTGCACTTGAAGTGGCCGTGGTAGACGGCGTCGAAGCGCACGAGCGAGGTGAACAGCCGTATGTCCGCCTCGGTGATCGTCTCGCCGACGAGGTAGCGGGACCCCTCCAGCCGCTCGGAGAAGCGGTCGAGGCGGGCGAAGAGGCGCTCGTACGCCTCGGCGTACGCCTCCTGGGTGGGGGCGAACCCGACGCGGTAGACGCCGTTGTTCACGTCCGTGTAGATCTCTTCGTTGACCGCGTCGATCTCCGGCCGCAGCGCTTCCGGGTACAGCTCCGGAGCACCGTCGCGGTGGTACGCCGCCCACTCCAGCGACATGTCGAGGGTCATCTGCGCGTAGTCGTTGGTGACCACCTCGCCGCTCGGCACGTCCACGATCGCGGGCACGGTGATGCCCCGGTCGTAGTCGGGGTCGCGGGCGAAGTAGGCCTCCTGGAGCCGTTCTATCCCAAGGACCGGGTCACGGCCGTCCGGGTCGAGGTCGAAGGTCCAGCTGCGCTTGTCGTGCGTCGGGCCGGCGACGGCCATGGGCAGGGCCTTCTCCAGTCCGAGCAGCCGGCGGACGATCACCGCGCGGTGTGCCCAGGGGCAGGCGCGGCTGACGACGAGACGGTAACGGCCGGGCTCGACCGGGAAACCGTCGCGTCCGTCGGCTGTGATGCGGGTGGTGATGTAGCGGCTGTCGCGGGAGTATCCCTGGCCGGGCTTCACGTTGCTCATCCTGGGGCCTTACCCAGGAACCGCCGTGCCGAGCGGCCGTTCGACCGGAGCTCAGGTCTCCCTCGTCCGGGTCTCAGGTTCCGGGCCGGGACGCCGCCGCGGGGCCGAGGGCGCGGAAGTAGGACAGCCCGGGGCGGCCGCAGAGCCGAGTACCGCCCGTGACGGTGAACCCGGTACGGGCCAGCACGGCCCGGGACGCCGCGTTGTCGAGGGTGGTCGCGGCCCGCAGGGACGTCAGCCCGTAGCCGCCGGCGGCCAGGGCGCACACGGCCCGTACGGCCGCGGTGGCGAGGCCCCGGCCCGCGGCCCGTTCCGCGATCCGGTACCCGAGCTCGGCGCCGCCGTCCGCCACGTCCACGAGGTTGACCCGCCCCAGGACCTCGCCCGTGGCACCGGTCAGCACGTGGAAATAACAGACGCCGGACGCCTGTTCGGCCAGCAGCTCACGGTGGCGGGTCCCGAACCGGGCGAAGTACTCGTCGCCCCGGTCGGGGACGGACTCCGCGAAGTAGGCCCGGTTCTCCCGCTCGAAGGCGAGCAGCGCGGGGGCGTGGTCCGGACGGAGCAACTGCAACTCGGGCATGGGGCAGACGCTATGCGGCCCGACCGCCCTTCCGCCACGGGGATGGTGCTGGCGGTACGGATCCGCCCGCGCGCCCATTGGCCGGCGGTACGTCTCCTCGTGGTCCCGGCGGCGCGCGGGGTCCGGGGCCGACCGCTACGCGCCGGGAGGCCGGTACCGGATCTGCCCGGCCCGGCGCAGGGCGTCCAGGGTCTCGTCGACGCTCAGCAGCACGGTCGTCTCGAACGAGCTGAGCGCGCCGCCCCCGCTGATGGCCAGCGCGACCGAGGCCATGGACACGTTGTCCGGAGCTTCCCAGAGGTTGTAGCCGTCGTGCGTGCCGAAGGCGTACCAGAAGCCGTGGAGCTTCCCGCCGACGGACTCGATGTACGACCGGGCGGCCTGCGAGCGGTCCTCCGGGTGGCCGGTCAGCCTCGCCCAGGTCTCCGGCGTGTAGCTGAACCTCGACAGATAGAGCGGCATCGTGTCCCTCTCTCGTTTCACCCATCGGTGCCCCCGCCCGGTGGAGGAGGACCGGGGAGGCCCGCGGTTCCCCCGAACGCCCGGGGACGATGACCGGCACGGCCCACAGCCGACGGGTGAACGGGCCGGCGCCACCGGTGTGCCCGGCGCCGTGTGCCCATGTGCACAGCGGCCCGGGCGGACGGTCAGAACCGGAACACGCCGAGGTCCCGCACCGTGTCGGCCAGGGCGCGGACGAGGTCGTTCTCGGCTTCGGTCCGCCAGACCAGGGCGAAGTGCATGGTGGGCATGTCGGGAAGGGGGAGCCATCGGATGTTCGACAGGCCCCAGTACCTGGTGACGTGGCCGGGGAAGGTGTGGATGATCTCGCCCATGCCGACGTGGCCGATCAGCTCGTCGGCGGTGTCCGAGGCCGCGTGGGCGAGGCGCTCGATCGTACGGCCCCGTGGGGTGTGGAAGGGCAGGTAGCTGTCCTCCCAGTAGTCCGGCAGACCGAGGGCGGTGGCGTGCGGGAACTCGGCGAGCAGCTCCAGGGGTACGGAGTCCCGTCCCGCGAGCCGGTGCCCGGCGGCCACGGCAAGGATCCGGGAGTCGGTGCACAGGGTCGGCCCGACGGTGAAGTCCGGCTCCTCCACCGGCAGCCAGGCGACCACGACGTCCATGGCCCCGCTGCGGAGCCGGCCGAACACATCGGTGAAGGTCGCCTGGCGGACCTGGAGCCCCCAGTGCGGGTACCGCGCGCGGAACGCCTTCCAGTACGGGTGCAGGTCGGGCATGTTGAACGGCATCAGGCTGACGCGCAGCTGCGCGGTGATGCCGCGGGCCGCCAGCCGGGCCCGCTCCAGGGAGTCGTGCAGGCCCGCGTAGACCGGTTGCAGGTCGTCGCGGAACTGCCGGCCGACCTCGGTCAGGCGTACGGTGCGGCTGGTGCGGGTGAACAGCTCGGCGCCGATGCGCCGCTCCTGCTTCTTGACGGCCTGGCTGACGCGGGCCTGGGAGACGTGCAGCCGCTGTGCCGTCCGGCCGAAATGCAGTTCCTCGGCCAGCACCAGGAAGATCTCGATGTCCCGCAGCTCCACCGGCCCCGGCCTTTCGTCGATAACCCAGCGGTTATCGAACCGCACACAAGTGTTTCTTGATCATACGTACGAACTGCAAGATCGTTTGAGGCATGCAGTCACGCGCCCGGACTCCCACCCGTACGGCCGGACGGGTGAGCCGTCGTCCCGCCGGCGCCCTCGGCCACGCCGGCTCCGTGGCCGCTGAGCGCGTCCCAACGGCCCGCCACCACCCGGGAGCCACGCCATCGACCTGACCCTGATGTACGCGGTGCACGACGCCCTGCGCCGGGAACTGGCCCATCTGGACCGGGTCACCACCGCCGCGGACCGGGACCCGCGGCAGGTGCTGGCCACCGGTGCCGGATGGACGCTGTTCAAGAAGGCCCTCCACGCCCACCACGCGGCCGAGGACCACGCACTGTGGCCGCCGCTGCGGCGGAACCTGGCCGGCCGGCCGAAGGACCTGGCGCTGCTGGAGGTGATGGAGGCCGAACACGCCGCCATCACCCCGGTGATCCGGGCCATCGACGACACCCTGACCGACGCGGGTGCCGACTCGCTGCGGCTGGGCCAGCTCGCCGACGCCCTGACCCGCGGTCTGACCGGTCACCTGGAGCACGAGGAGGAAGCGGCGCTCCCGCTGGTCCGGCGGATGCTGACGGCCGACCAGTGGGGCCACTTCAGCCGGATCCACGACCAGTACGTCGACCAGGACGCGCCCCGGCTGCTGCCCTGGCTGCTGGACGGCGCCGACGAACCGACGGCGGAGCGGCTCCTGGCCCGGCTGCCCGCGGCCGCGTACGACGCCTGCACCACCCGGTGGATCCCGGCGTACGCCGCTCTCGACCGCTGGAGTCCGGGCACCGCGCCCTGACCCCGGCTCACCGGCCGCGGCCCCGCGGCCCGCCGGCCGGCACGGACACGCCCTCGTGTCCTCCCGGAGAACGACCGACCCGACCACGAAAGCGATCACCTTGTCCATATCCGTACATCTCATTCCGCTCCCGGACGTCTCGGCCGCCGAAGCCGCCGCGTGGCACCGGATCGTCGCGAACGCCACGGCCCACGACCTGCCCGGAGTGCCCGCCCCCGACCAGGAACGGATCCACGCCCAGCTCACCCGGCCCGCCCTGGGCAGCCGCCGGCTGGCCTGGCTGGCCACCGGGGCGGACGGGGCCCCCGTCGCAGTCGCCGGCCTGCGGGTGTTCACCTCCCCGGGCCAGGAGCACCTGGCCGAACTGGAACTGCACGTCGACCCCGCCCACCGGCGCCGGGGAGCCGGCTCCCTCCTGATGTCGGCGGTCGTGGCCGCCTGCGTCACCGAGGGCCGGCGCAGCCTCATCGCGGCGGCCCCGGCCGACAGCCCGGGCGCGGCCTTCGCCGAACGGTGCGGCTTCCGCCGGGCGCTCACCCTGGACCACCTCGTACTGCGCCTCGACGAGCTGCCCGACGCCGGCCTGCCGCCGATCGCCGACACCCCGCCCCCCGGCTACCGGGCGGCCCACTGGACCGGGACGGTCCCCGACGAACTCGCCGATGCCTTCGCCGCGGCCAAGAACGCGATGAACGACATGCCCGTCGGCGACCTCGACTACGGCAGCGTGGCGTGGGACGCCGACCGGGTCCGCTCCATGGCCAAGGCGGTCGCCGACCGCGGCGACACACTGCTGACCGTCGCGGCGGTCCACGACGACGGCACGATGGCCGGTTACACCGAGATCGTGCTGCCCCAGGGCTCCGGGCCGCGCGCCCAGCAATACGACACGGCCGTCGTGCCCGCGCACCGCGGCCACGGTCTCGGCCTGTGGGTCAAGGCCGCCATGGTGCGGCGTCTGCGCGCCGAGCATCCCGATGTCGTGGAGATCGAGACGGACAACGCCGACGACAACATCCACATGCTGGCCGTCAACCACCGCCTCGGATTCCGCTCCTACCGGCGCACCCACGAGTACCAGCTCGACGTGCCCGCGACCTGATCCGTCCACGGGCGCCACGAGGAGCCCCCGGGCGGGGACCCGGGACACCCGGCTCCCCGTCGCACCATCGCCGGCCGGAGCCGGCATCCACAGGAATGAGGAACACGACATGCGTGTGCTGTTGATGGCCTACGGGTCACGCGGCGACATCGCCCCGCTGGCCGCACTGGCGGCGCAACTGCGGACACTCGGCGCGGACGTACGCGTCTGCGCCCCGCCGGACGAGGAGTTCGCGCGGCTGCTGGCCGGTGTCGGCGCGGAAGTGGTGCCCTTCGGGCGGGACGTGCGCGCGCTGCGGACGGGAGCGCCGCCGTCGGACGCGGCCGCGTTCGCGGCGGAGCTGGTCGCCGCGCACTTCGGCACGGTCGCCGGGGCCGCCGAGGACCGCGACGTGCTGGTGGCCAGCGGCCTGATGCCGGCCGGGGTCCGCTCGGTGGCCGAGAAGCTGGGCATCCGCTACGTGTACGCGGGCTTCCACCCGTTCGAGATGCCCTCGGCGCACTACCCGCCGTCGCCGCGCCCCGGCCCGCCGGCCCCGCCCGGCATGACCGACAACGAGGCCCTGTGGGAACTGGACGCCCGGAAGGTCAACGCCCTTTACCTCGAGCCCCTCAACGCCCACCGGGCGGCGCTCGGCCTCACGCCGGTAAACAACGTTCGCGACCACGTCTTCACCGAACGGCCGTGGCTGGCGGCGGACCCGGTCCTCGGCCCGTGGGAGCGGCTGACCAACCTCGACCTCGTGCAGACCGGTGCGTGGATCCTGCCCGACGAACGCCCCCTGCCCGCCGATCTGGAGGCCTTCCTGGACGCAGGCACCCCGCCGGTGTACGTCGGCTTCGGCAGCATGCCCATGAGCACGGCCTCCGACATCGCCCGGACCACCGTCGAAGCGGCCCGCGCGCAGGGCCGCCGGGTGCTCGTCTCCCGCGGCTGGGCCGGCCTGGCACTGGTGGACGACTCGGACGACTGCTTCGCCGTCGGTGACGTCAGCCACCAGGCCCTGTTCCGCCGGGTCGCGGCCGTCGTGCACCACGGCGGCGCGGGCACCACGACCACCGCCGCCCGGGCCGGTGCGCCCCAGGTGGTGGTTCCCCAGTTCGTGGACCAGCCGTACTGGGCCGCCCGCGTGGCCGAACTGGGCATCGGCGCGGCACACGACGGTCCGAACCCGACCTTCGATTCCCTGTCCGCCGCGCTCCGGACGGCCCTGACCCCCGAGACGCGAGGACGCGCGGAGGCCGTCGCCGGCTCGGTCCGCACCGACGGGGCGGCGGTGGCGGCGAAGCTGCTCCTCGACGCGGGGGACGCCGCCCCGTGAACCACGAACAGATCTCCATGATTGCCCACGCCGGCCACCCCATAAAGTCCCCGCTCGGCGACGACTCGGTCAGCCGGCTCCTCGAACACGGCCTCCCGCGGGGTGACGAGCGGGTGCTCGACCTCGGATGCGGCACGGCGGAGTGGCTGCTGCGCGCCCTGGCCACGCGCCCGCACCTGCACGCCGAGGGCGTCGACGTCTCCGAGGCCGCCCTGACGCAGGCGCACCGGGCGGCGACTGAGCTCGGAGTCGACGGGCGCCTGCTCCTGCACCGCCAGGAGGCGGCGGACTTCGGCCCTCCCCACCCGTTCGACCTGGTGATCAGCGTCGGCGCCACGCACGCCTTCGGCGGTCTGCTCCCCACCCTCGCGGCGGCCCGCGAGCACCTGGCTCCGGGGGGCCGCGTCCTGATCGGCGAGTCGTTCTGGGACCGCGCCCCCTCACCGGCGGCCGTCGAGACGTTCGGCGACCTCGCCGACCTGGCCACCACGGTGGACCGCGTCGTCGCCGACGGATGGACCCCCGTCCACGGCCATGTCAGCACCCGCGCCGAACTGGACGCCTACGAGTGGGCCTGCTGGGGCTCGCTGGCCTCATGGGCCCTGGACCACCCCGCCGATCCCGCTGCCGCACAGGTACTGGAGACGGCCACCGCCCGGCGTTCGCAGTGGCTGCGCGGCTACCGGGACAGCTTCGGCTTCCTCTGCCTGGTCCTGCGTCCCACGTCGGACTGACGGAAGCTGACGGACCGCCCGAATCCCCGGACACCGACCGGATGTCCGCCACCCCCCACCCGAAAGTGAGCAATGATGCAACCGACGTTCGTACTGGTGCACGGAGCCTTCGCGAACTCCTTCTCCTTCGCACCCCTCCAGGCCGAACTCGGCCTCCTCGGGCACCGCTCGGTCGCCGTCGACCTGCCCGGTCACGGATTCCAGGCGACCTTCACCCGCGCCTACCAGGCACCGCAGGACCCCGAGGGGCTCGCCACCGCGCCCGGCTCGATCAAGGGCGTCACGCTCGCCGACAACGTCGCGCACCTGATCGGGATCCTCGAACGGGCCAAGCGGAACGGCCCCGTGATCCTCGTCGCCCACAGCCGGGGCGGTGTCACGGTCACGGCCGCGGCCAACGCGCGCCCGGACCTGATCGACCGCCTCGTCTACGTCTCGGCCTGGTGCCCGGTCCGGCTCGACACCAACGACTATTACGCCGAGCCGGAGATGGCCTCCGTCGACCCCGCCGCCTTCGCCTCGGCGCTGGCCGGAAACCCGGCCGACCTCGGCCTGCTCCGCGTCAACTTCCGCACGGCGGACCCGGGCTCGCTGGCGGCGTTCAAGGCGGCCTTCTTCGCCGACGGCACCGACGAGCAGTTCCACGCCTTCCTGAACACCTTCCAGCCCGACGAGAACCTGGACGTCGGCGGCCCCGCCGACCGGGCCCAGGCCGCGACCTGGGGCCGCGTCCCCAAGACCTACATCCGCCTGGCCGACGACACGAGCCTGCCCCTCGCCCTCCAGGACCGCCTGATCCGGGAGGGCGACGAGCTGACGCCCGACAACCCGTACGACGTGCGCACCCTGGAGGGCAGCCACCTGAAGTGGCTGGCCGATCCGGCGCCGGCGGCCCGCGTCCTCGGCGAACTCGTCACGCTCCCGGCCCCGCCCGCGAAGGCGTGAACCCACGGGCGTGAGCGGCTCCCGGAGCACCCTTGGCCACGGCCGAGGTGTGCTCCGGGGGGAACCGGGCCATCATGGTCGAGGGGCACAGCCCGGAGGTGACGGACATGGACGAATCACGCAGGGCCTGGGTCATGATCGGCACCGTCATCGCCGTCGTGCTCCTGAACCTGGCGGCCATCATCCTGATGAACACCCTCGGACGCTGACCGGGAGCGGCGACGGCCGGTGCGGCGGCGCGGGGTCGCTACCGGCCGGATCCCGCGGCGCGGAGCCTGTCGGCGGCGCGGACCCGGTGGAGGTGGACGAGGATGTCGTAGGCCCGCCCGAGGGCCAGGGTGGGCAGGGGGTCGGGGGTGAAGGTCGAGCCGGCGTCGTAGACCGGGCGGGCACGGTCGAGCCAGGCGCGGGCCGGGGCCGGGGCGGTCCGCAGGTCGAGGTAGAAGTCCCGGTACACGAGCTGGTCCAGGGTGTGTTCGTTCATGCCCGGCCGCGCCGCCGGGACGGTGATCGTCTTCCAGTCACCGCTGAGGGAGGCGTCCTTGGTGAGGAAGGAGCCGCCGGCGAAGCCGAAGCCGATCGCGGCGTAGTCGCGCCCCAGGCGGTCGCGCAGGACGGCGCCCTGTGTCCGGGGGTACATGTCCGGGTGGGTGGACAGGTATCCGATGTGCCCGTTGTGGGCCGACAGCAGCACCTTGTGGCCGGTGTGGCGCCGCCACCACAGCACGTTGTCGGCCATGGCCTCGTCGCGCAGCCGCTCGGCGGCGGTGACCGAGGCCGGATCGGCCAGGTCGACGGTGGCGAAGGCGAACGTCTGCGCGATGTTGAGGGCGTGCCGCACCGTCCACGCGTAGGCGGGCCCCGCGGCACCCCGCCCTCCGGCGACCAGCTCGAACGCCTCCCGGGCGCGTGCGGCGTTCTCCTCGCGCTCCGCGACCGGCCTGCCCAGGTAGGCGAAGACGTCGTCGAAGGGGCGCAGCCCGGCGTACAGCGCGGTGAGCCGGGGGAGTGCCTCCGGCCGGGTCTCGCGGACGGACGACAGCACGCGCTCGAACATGTGGTCACCGAGCCCCGGCGCTCCCAGGTCGTCCCCCATGAAGTGGACGCGGCGGCCGGGGTGCCGCTGGTTGTGCTCGCGCATCCAGCCGATCAGACTGACGAACTCCTCGCGCTCCCAGGGGGATCCGGCGAGCGTCCGCTCCGCGATGCTCCTCGGGTCGCCGGGAGCGCCCTGGAGGTACTCGTCGATCCTGAGCCCGGCCGACCAGCTCATCTCCAGGGCGAAGGTGGTGAAGCCGCGCTCCTCGACGAGGTGCCGGAAGACGCGTTCCTTCATGGCGAAGAACTCGTGCGAGCCGTGAGTGGCCTCACCCAGCCCCACCACCGTCGCCTCCCCGACCATGGAGCTCAGCGCCCGCAGGTCCGCGCTCGGGCCGCCGGGCTCGGTGGAGCGCAGGGGGTGTGCGGCCCGTTCCAGGGCGCGCACCACGGAGGCTCCCCCGTTCTCCCGGGCGGAGCCGGCGCGTACGGCCGTCGCCGCCGCAGCGGCCGGGGCGGTCAGTGCCGTCCCGGCGAGCGCCGCCGTGAGTGCGAGCAACTGCCGCCGGCCCGTCGTCCCCGTGTACCCGTGCATTCCGATCACTCCTCGCGTGCCGCGGCTCCCCGAGCCGATGAAATGATCTTCGTCCGCTGGGCCGGGCGCCGCGCTGGGGTGATCCGCCGACTTGCTCCGGGGGCAACCCCGCGGGGCTGCCGGGGGTTTACCCCCGGGTACGACATCGCGCTGGTACGCCTCGGCCGCCCGGTCACCGAGAAGCCCGTACCGATCGCGGACTGGAATTCGCGGAACGGCTGCAGGAGCTCGAAACGCGCAGGGGCACCGAAGCCGAGTGCGCCCCCGGCCACGGGCACCGGACCCGGTTGTGCACGGTCAGCCGCGTGCCCGGGGCCATGGCGTGCTTCGGGGACTCCGGCGGGCCGCAACTCCAGCGGGGCCCGCACGGCGGGTGGGAGCTCATCGGAGCCACCTCGGGACCGGGCGCGCCCGGAGCCGCGTGCTCGGCCGGGCCGGGCCTCTCCACCGACGTGCCGGTCTACGCCGACTGGATCCGCGGGACCGTACGGCGCCACGGCTGACGCCCGCGCGGCGACCCCTGACCCCTGACGGACCGCCCCGCGGCGAGCGTGTCAGCGCGGAGTCAGGGACCGTGGTGCAGTCTGGTTGTCGTGACCGGGCGGGCCGCAGGGGCCGGGTCACGAGGGAGAGGTGCCCGGAGCGGTTGATCGGGGACCGGCCACTGGCCGTTCGGGTTCCACTGGGATCCACGCAGGTTCGAATCCTGCCCTCTCCGCCGTACGAGGGCGCCCCCGAAGCACCGCGGGCCGGGGGCGCCTCGGCGTGTTCCGGGACGGCCCGTTGACGCGCGGGCCCCGCGGAGGGGTTCTCCGTGGTGAAGTACACGGCCGCCACGGCCGGTGGTCCGCCGGCCCGGCCGTCGGGAGTGCTTGAGTGGAGTCGGCCAGTCCCGAACCGGAGGAGATCCCATGAGCGACGAGAGCGGGCCCGACGAGCAGGCCCGGAGCATGCGCGAGAAGGCCGAGGAGCTCGAACTCGCGGCCCAGCGGTCCACCGATTCCGCCGAACGCCAACGACTGTCCGAGAAGGCGCTGCACATCCGGGAGAAGCTCGAAGAGCTGCACGGCCCGGAGAGCGCCACGACGGACCCCATGTAGCCCACGCGGGTGAGGACCAGCGCCCCACCGTGCTCGTTCCACCGTCGGACCGCCGCGGACGCGCCCCACCGGAACTCCGTGCGCACGCCGCCGCCGGTGGGCAGAGTGGGGCCATGGTTCACGTACTCGGCAGCAGGATCCTGCTGCGCCCCACCGATCCCGAGCTCTCCCGCGCCTTCTACGGAGGCACGCTGGGCCTCGCCGTGTACCGCGAGTTCGGTACCGGCCCCGAGCGCGGCACCGTCTACTTCCTCGGCGGCGGCTTCCTCGAGGTGTCGGGCCGCGCCGACGCGCCCCCCGCGCCCGGGCTGCGGCTGTGGCTTCAGGTGGCGGACGTGGAGGCCGCCCACCGGGAGCTCCGCGAGCGGGGCGCCGAGGTGCTGCGGCCGCCGCGGCGGGAGCCGTGGGGACTGATCGAGATGTGGATCGCGGACCCCGACGGCGTACGCATCGTGGTCGTGGAGGTGCCGGCGGACCACCCCCTGCGCTTCCGCCCCTGAACGCCCGCACCGGCCCCCCCCGCCCCGCCGGCCGCCGTCGACGGGCGGGCCGGCGGGGCCGGCGGGGCCGGCGGGGACGCTACGCCAGGACCTTCCGGAGGGCGGCGAGCGCGGTGTCCAGTTCCTCCTCCGTGATGGTCAGCGGCGGTGCCAGCCGGATCGTGGATCCGTGGGTGTCCTTGACCAGTACGCCTTCGGCGAGGAGACGTTCGCTGATCTGCCGTCCCGTGCCGAGGGCGGGGTCGACGTCCACGCCCGCCCACAGCCCCCTGGCGCGGTAGGCCGCGATGGCGCCGCCCGTGGCCGCGATCGCGGCGAGTCCGCGGTCGAGTACGGCTCCCAGCGCGGCGGCGCGCCGCTGGTACTCGCCCGTGGCCAGCAGCTCCAGGACGGCCGAACCGACGGCCGCCGACAGCGGGTTGCCGCCGAACGTCGAACCGTGCTCGCCGGGCCGCAGCACGGACAGCACCTCGCGGCGGGCGACGACCGCGGAGACCGGGACGATGCCGCCGCCCAGGGCCTTGCCCAGGAGCAGGACGTCCGGCACGACCGACTCGTGGTCGACGGCGAGGGTGCGGCCGGTGCGCCCCAGGCCCGACTGGATCTCGTCGGCGATGAACAGGCACCCCGTGCGCCGGGTGAGTTCGCGGACCCCGGTGAGGTAGCCGTCGTCCGGGATGAGGACGCCCGCCTCACCCTGGACGGGCTCGATCAGCACGGCCGCCGTCGTCTCGTCCACGGCCGCCTCCAGCGCGGCGAGGTCGTTGTAGGGGACGACCCGGAAGCCGGGGGTGAAGGGGCCGAAGCCGGTCCGGGCGGTCGCGTCCGTCGAGAAGCTCACGATCGTCGTCGTACGGCCGTGGAAGTTGCCGTCGGCGACGATGATCGTCGCCCGGTCCGGTGCGACGCCCTTCACCTCGTACGCCCACTTGCGGGCCACTTTGACGGCGCTCTCCACGGCCTCGGCACCGGTGTTCATCGGCAGCACCATGTCGAGGCCGGTCAGGGCGGCCAGGCTCTCGGCGAAGCCGGCCAGCCGGTCGCTGTGGAAGGCGCGCGAGGTGAGCGTGACCCGGTCGAGCTGGCGGTGCGCGGCGTCGACGAGGGCGGGGTGGCGGTGCCCGAAGTTGAGCGCCGAGTAGCCGGCCAGCATGTCGAGGTAGCGGCGGCCTTCGACGTCCTCCACCCAGCTGCCTTCCGCGCGGGCCACGACCACGGGCAGCGGGTGGTAGTTGTGCGCGAGCACCGGTGCCTCGGCGCGGATCAGCCGCGCCGATGAACGCGTCGCGGAGGGGGAGGGGGAGGGGAAGGCGGGGACGGTGGGGTCGGCGAGGCCGGTCATGAGCGGATCTCCTGGGTGCAGCACTTGATGCCCCCACCGGCCTTGCGGAACTCCGACAGGTCGACGGGGACGGGAAGGTAGCCACGGTCGGTGAGCTGGTCGATGAGCCCCCGGGCCTGTGGAGCGACGAAGACGTTGCGGCCGTCGGAGACGGAGTTGAGGCCGAAGACCAGGGCGTCCTCCTCGGTGGCGATCACCGCGCGCGGGTAGAGCCACCGGAGCACCTCACGGCTGCCCGGGGAGAACGCCGCCGGGTAGTACGCGATGTTCCCCCCGCCGGTGCCGTCGCCCTCGCCGCTCTCCTCGTCGAGGAGGAACAGGGCGGT
Organism: Streptomyces sp. NPDC034043; assembly: GCF_055575675.1. NCBI lineage: Bacteria > Bacillati > Actinomycetota > Actinomycetes > Kitasatosporales > Streptomycetaceae > Streptomyces > Streptomyces sp. NPDC034043. Next base: position 93,772 of record NZ_JBVISF010000017.1, on the reverse strand, counting down.
GTCCAGGTGGTAGAAGCGAGGGTCGGTCAGTTCGAGGCTGATCACCGGCCTGCCGAAGAACTCCTGGACCTCCCGGTGCGCGGCCCGCTCGGTACGGAAGCCCGTGCCGGCCAGCAGGAACCGGCCCGCCGGTACGAGGTCCCCCTCGCCCTCGCAGACGGCCCCGGAGCGGTGGACGTCGTACCCGGCCTCCTTGAACCAGGCCTCGTACCCTGCGGACTCCGGCCGGCGCTCGGCCGCGTGGAAGGACGAGCCGAAGACCCGTCCGCCCCACACGAGGGCCGCGTTCGCCGCGAACACCATGTCGGGCAGGCCCTCCACCGGGGCGACCGTCTCCACCGTGTGGCCATGACCGCGGTACGCCTCGACCAGAGCCTGCCACTGGGCACGGGCCAACGCCCGGTCCACCGGCGCCCCGGCGTCCATCAACGGGTTGATGGCGTAGCGCACGTCGAAATGGCGGGGCTCGCACATCAGATAGCGCCTGGGGCGCGGGCTACGGCTGAGCGGCCTGTGTCGTACGGGCACAGAGGTTCCTCCGCTTCCTGCGGTGACGACTGGGGGAGTGCCCCCACCGTAGGAAGCGGCCGGTCGCCGGGACAAGGCGCAACAGCTGCGCACTCACGCAGGAATCCTGCGTCTGGGGCCAGCTCAGAGCACGTTTGCTGCGTCCCCGGCGGCGCGCGCGGCCTCGGCGGCCGGTGCGGACGCGCTCGCCCCCGCTTCCGGGCTCTCCGGCAGCAGGTGGGAGAGGACCATGTAACTGATGGTCTTGCGGATGAACGGCTCGCTGCGGATCCGCTCCAGCACCTCTTCGAAGTGCTCCACGTCGGCCGCCCTGACGTGCAGCAGCGCGTCGGCCGCCCCGGTCACCGTCATGGCCGCCGCGATCTCCGGGTACTTCCGCGCGACTTCCGCGAGGCGTCTGGGCGGTGCCGCGCTGTCGCAGTACACCTCGATGTACGCCTCGGTGCGCCAGCCCAGCGCGGCCGGCCTGACGGTGGCCCTGAACCCCGTGATCACGTCGGCCTTGCGCAGCCGGTCCACGCGGCGCTTGACGGCGGTGGCCGACAACCCGACCGACGCCCCGATCTCGGAGAAACTCGCCCGTGCGTTCTCCATCAGGGTGGCGACGATCTTCCGGTCGAGCTCGTCGAAGGGCATGGACGTGGCGCTCATGGCAGGTGCTCTCTCCTCGTGCTGCCCCGGGCAGGGGGCTCCTTCCGCTGCCGCTCCGCCGGAGCGGCAGCGCGCCGCCGCGGCCGCCGGGACGCACGGCCGCGTGACAGCCGGGAAGCGGCTCCGTGACAGCGGACCGCCCACCCTACGAGGCGCGGCCGTGAGCCGCGCCGGACCGACGGGCCGCGCCCGCCCCTGGCGGAACGTTCCTCGGGTGAACGGCGGCCTCCGGACGGGTGAGAGTCCACCCTGCAAGGCCCGGCCGGGGCGGGCAGGGACGCTACAAACGGCACGTGAACGTGATGATGCCCCGCTCCCTCACCGCCGTCCTGCTGGCCATGGCCGCCTTCGCGCCCCCGGCCGCAGCCGCTCCCGCGCCCTCTTCGCCGCCCGACCCGGTGGTCTTCGTACACGGCTGGAACAGCGACGGTTCGGCCTGGAACATCATGGCCGACCGGTTCCGGTCGGACGGCTGGCCGGCCGACCGCCTCCACCAGTGGACCTACCCGTCCTCACAGTCCAACACCACGACCGCCTCGCAGCTCGCCGACACCATCGACCGTGTCCTGGCCTCGACCGGGGCCGACAAGGTGGACGTCGTGACCCACTCCATGGGCTCCCTCTCCTCCCGGCACTACCTCAAGAGCCTCGGCGGCGACGCGAAGGTGGACGCCTGGGTCTCCCTCGCCGGCCCCAACCACGGGACGGAGACCGCCCGTTGGTGCGGCGGTCCCGCCTGCGTCGAGATGCGTCCGGGCTCCGCCTTCCTCCAGGCGCTCAACTCGGGCGACGAAACGCCCGGAGCCACCCGCTACGCCACCTGGTGGTCCTCCTGCGACGGGATCGTCTCACCCGTGACCTCCGTCGCCCTCACCGGCGCGGTGAACACGCAGACCCCCTGCCTGCGGCACCAGGTCCTCACCGACGACGCCGGGGTCTACCAGCAGGTCAAGGAGCACATCGGCGGCGCGGTGGCGCAGGTTCCCGCGGCGCCGGCGCCCCCGGTGCGCTGACCGGGGGCGCACGGCGGTCCGCCGTATGACCCCGGCGCGCGCGTACGGCCCCGCACACCCGGGTGTGCGGGGCCGTACGCGACGGCCTGCGGGAGGTCAGCCCAGCCACGGCCGCCAGACGGACTCGTTGCGCTCGACCCACTTCCGCGCCGCCTGCCGCGGGGAGAGCTTCTCCTCGGCGATCATCAGGGCCACCTCGTTCTGCTCGGCCGTGGTCCAGTGGAACCGCTTCAGGAAGGCGGCCGCCTCGCCCCCCGACCCGGCGAAGCGCGTGTTCAGGTACTTCTGCAGCGGGGTGTGCGGGTAGGCGCAGGCCACCTTCTCCGGTACGTCGGCGCACCCCTCGGTGTACTCGGGGAGCCGCACCTCGGTCATCGGGACCCGCTCGAAGAGCCACTGCGGCTTGTACCAGTACGTCAGGAAGGGCTTGCCCTCCTTGGCGAACTGTTTGATCTGGGTGATCTGGGCGGCCTCCGACCCGGCGAAGACGACCTCGAAGTCGAGGTCCAGGTTCTTCACCAGCGCCTTGTCGTTCGTGACGTAGGACGGCGAGCCGTCCATCAACTGCCCCTTGCCGCGGCTCTCGGGGGTGCGCAGCTGGTCGGCGTACTTGTCGAGGTTCTTCCAGTCGGTGACGTCCGGGTGGGCCTGTGCGAAGTACGTGGGGACGAACCAGCCGATGTGACCGGTCACCCCCAGGTCTCCGCCCCGGGTGATCGTCTTCTTGGTCTCGACGTACCGCTTCTCCTGCTCGGGGTGGCCCCAGTCCTCCAGGATCGCGTCGACCCGCCCCTGGCTGAGGGCGTCCCAGGCGGGGACCTCGTCGACCTGCACGGTGTCCACGCGGTAGCCCAGCTCGTGTTCGAGGAGATAGGCGGCCACGGCGGTGTTCGCCTGGGCGCCGACCCAGGACTGGACGGAGAGGGTGACGGTCTTCGCGTCCTGCGCGGCGGCGTACGGAGACACTTGCCGGGTCATGTCGGCGGCTCCGCAGCCGGTGAGCACGGCGAGTCCCGTGGCGGCGGCGAGCACGGCGCGGCCGCGGCGGCCGCGGCGGCGCCGGAAGGGTCGTTCACGCATCTCGGGCCTCCTTCGCGGGCTGGGTGACGCGGTCGAGCAGCAGGCCGAGGCACACGATCGCCGCGCCGGCCACCAGACCGGTGGCCAGGTCGCCCTGCGCCAGGCCGAGGACGACGTCGTAGCCGAGGGCGCCGCCGCCCACCAGGCCGCCGATGATGACGACGGACAGGACCAGGACCACGGCCTGGTTGACGGCAAGCAGCAGAGCCGGCCGTGCGAGCGGCAGTTGGACCTGCCACAGCCGCTGAGCGCGGGTCGCGCCCAGCGAGCGGGCGGATTCGAGCGCCGCCGGGTTCACCTCGCGAAGCCCCTGCGTGGTGATCCGGACGACCGCCGGCAGCGCGTACACGACGGCGGCGGCCGCGGCCGGTGCCCGCCCCACCCCGAACAGGGCGACCACGGGGATGAGGTAGACGAACTGCGGCAGTGTCTGGCAGACGTCGAGCACGGGACGCAGCAGCCGCCGCGCACGGGCACTGCCGGCGGCGCCCACCGCGATCGCGAAACCCACCACGAGGGTGACGGCGACCGCGGCGAGGACCTGGGACAGCGTGTCCAGGGAGGCCTCCCACACACCGAGTACGCCGACGCCGGCCAGGGCGAGGACGGCCGTCAGCGCGGAGCGCCGGGCGCCGACGAGGAGGGCGAGCGCTCCGGCGACGAGCAGCAGCAGCCACCAGGGCGCGGCCTGGAGGCCGGCGCGCAGCGGGTCGAGGACCCAGCCGGTGAACCGGGCGGCCCAGTCGGCGGTGCCCCCGACGACGGGCACCCCGGAGTAGAGGTGGGCGGTCATCCAGGCGACCGCCGCGTTCACGGGCTCGGCGATGGACACCGTCCAGGACGCCGGCCACAGCGACGTGCCCGCGATCCGGCCGGCCACGCCGACGGCCACCGCCGTGAGGACGGTGAGCAGCCATCCGTACCAGCCGTCGAACACCCTGAGCAGGAGCTGCCGCGCGCGGCCGGGGGGCGGGCCGTCGGCGCCGATCCGGCCGCCCGCCGCCTCGGCGGTGCGGTCGAGGATCACGGCGAGCAGCACGATGGGGATTCCGGCGGCCAGCGCGGCGCCGACGTCCACGGACGAGAGCGCCTGGTAGACCCGGTCACCGAGGCCGCCCGCGCCGATCACGGAGGCGATCACGGCCATCGACAGGCCGGTCATGACGGCCTGGTTGACGCCCAGCAGGAGCTGCCGGCGCGCGAGCGGAAGCCGGGCGGTGAGGAGCCGCTGGCGCCCGGTGGCGCCGAGCGAGACGGCGGCCTCCATCACCCCGGCGTCGGCGCCGCGCAGACCGAGCGCGGTGAGGCGCGCCATCGGCGGGGCGGCGTACGCCACCGTGGCCAGCACGGCGGCCGGTACGCCGATGCCGAACACCAGCACCATCGGCAGCAGATACGCGAACGCCGGGAGGATCTGCATGGTGTCGAGCAGGGGACGCAGGGCGCGGTCGGCGCGCGCGGAGAGCCCGGCGGCGAGTCCCAGCAGTCCGCCGACGGCGACGGCGGCGGCGACGGCCACCACCATCAGCGCGAGGGTCTGCATGGTCGGCACCCACATGCCGAGCAGCCCGCACGCTGCGAAGGCGCCGGCGCAGGTCAGAGCGAGCCGCAGGCCCGCCAGGCGCCAGGCCACCAGGGCGGCCAGCGCGGTGACGCCGGTCCAGCCCCCGGCGAGCAGCACGACGTAGACGGCCCGGACGCAGACGGTCACGGCATTGCTGATGTGCCCGAAGAAGTAGAGGAACAGGGGGTGGCTGTCCCGGTGGTCGATGATCCAGTCGCCGGCCCGGTCCAGCGGCCCCGACAGGTCCACGGTCAGCGCGGCGGGCCAGCTGCCGGAAGCCGGAAAGGCGACGGCGAGCGGGACCAGCACGGCGGCGGCCAGGGCCAGGGGCAGGAGCAGGGCGCGGCCCAGGGGGCGTCCCGACACGGACAGCCGGCGGCGCGGGCGGTCCGGCGCCCCGGCCCCGGCCGTTGCCGTGGCGCGCCCCGGCGCTGCGGGACGGCCGGCGGTGGCGCGCTCCGGGGCCCCGGAGCGGCCGGGCGACTGCGGGGCGCCCGGCCGGGACGGTTCGCGCGCGGGGGCGGTGGTCGCGGTCATCCGCACCACCCCCCGGTGCCGGGGGCGGGGACGGCGGGTCGGGCGGTGCCGGTCATGCCGCCGCCTTCCGTCCGGTGCCGGCCGGGATCCCGGCCACCACCGCGAGCAGCGCCGCCTCGTCGACCACGCCCAGGCACCGGCCGTGGTCGACGACCCGGACCGGGCCGCCGCTGCGGACGACGGCCTCGATGGCGTCGGCCACCGTGGTGGCGGGGGCCAGCGCGGGGCCCTGCCCGGCCGCGTCCCCGATCGCGGGGCGCATGGCGCTGCGTACGGTGAGCACCTGCTCGCGGGGGACGTCGCGGACGAAGTCCCGTACGTAGTCGTCGGCCGGCGAGCCGACGATCTCCTCGGGCGTGCCGAGCTGCACGATGCGGCCGTCCCGCATCAGCGCGATGCGGTCACCCAGGCGCAGGGCCTCGGCCAGGTCGTGGGTGATGAAGACCATGGTGCGGCCCTCCTCGTGGTGGAGCCGGGCGACCTCGTCCTGCATCTCGCGCCGGATGAGGGGATCGAGCGCGCTGAACGGCTCGTCGAACAGGAGCACCTCGGGGTCGGCGGCGAGGGCCCGGGCGAGCCCGACGCGCTGCTGCTGGCCGCCCGACAGCTGTCCGGGGCGTCGTTCCTCGAGTCCGGCGAGGCCGACCTTCTCGACCACCTCGGCGGCCTTCCCGCGGCGTTCGGCACGGCCGACGCCCTGGATCTCCAGGCCGTAGGCGACGTTGTCCAGGACACTGCGGTGCGGCAGCAGACCGAAGTGCTGGAAGACCATGGCGGCCCGGTGGCGGCGCAGTTCGCGCAGCCGGCCGGCGTCCATCGCGAGGACGTCCTCACCGTCGAGGGCGACGGCCCCGGCCGTGGGCTCGATCAGCCGGGTGAGGCACCGTACGAGGGTGGACTTGCCCGAACCGGACAGGCCCATGACCACGAAGACCTCGCCCTTGCGGACGTCGAAGGAGACGTCGCGGACGGCCGCCGTGCAGCCGGTGCGCTCGCGCAGTTCCGCCGCCGGCAGCCCGGCGTCGCCGGAACCGGGGACCTTCGCGGCCGCGCCCTTGGGGCCGAAGACCTTCCAGAGGCCCTCGACCGAGAAGACGGGGGCGTCGCCGGCGGAGCCGGCGGAAGCGTCGGGGCTGGTGTTCAGCGGGCTCACCGGGTACCGCCTTCCACGGCCAGCAGCTCGGCGGCCTTCTCGCCCACCATCAGCACCGCGATCATCGGGTTCACCGCGGTCATCGTCGGGAAGACGGACGCGTCCGCGATCCGGACGCCGTCGAGGCCGCGCACCCTGAGGTCGGGTCCCACGACGGCGGCGGGGTCCTCGGGGTCGCCCATCCTGCACGTACCCGCCGGGTGGTAGACGGTGTGGGCGACGGAGCGGGCGTAGGCGCTCAGCGCCTCGTCGTCGGTGATCCCCGGCCCGGGGCAGACCTCCCGCTTCAGCCAGCCGGCCAGCGGCTCGGTCGCCGCTATCTCGCGGGCGAGCTTGATGCCGTCCACGAGGGTACGGCCGTCGTAGTCCTCCTCGTCCGTGAAGTAACGGAAGTCCAGGGCGGGTTTGACCTCGGGGTCCGCGCTGGTGAGGTAGAGGCGGCCGCGGCTGCGGGGCTTGGGGATGTTGGGGGTCATCGACACCCCGTGCGCGGGCCGTTCGTAGCCGACGCGCTCCGGGTTGTCGGTGAAGGGCACCTGGTAGAAGTGGAACATCAGGTCGGGGCCCTCGGACCGGGGGTCGCGCCGCACGAACAGTCCGGCGTCGCTGTCCATCGCCGAGTTCTCCGGGATCGGGCCGTCGGTCTCCCAGACGATCACCGACTCGGGGTGGTCGAGCAGGTTCTCGCCCACTCCGGGCAGGTCGTGCACCGCGGGGATGCCGAGGGCCTCCAGATCGGCGCGGGGGCCTATGCCGGAGTGCAGCAGCAGGCGCGGGGTGTCGACGGCGCCCGCGCAGACCACCACCTCCCGGCGTGCGGTGATCAGCGACCGCGTGCCGTCCTGCGACCGGACGTGCACCCCGCGCACCCGGGTACCGTCGAGTTCGAGGCGGTACGCCCACGTCTCCAGGAGGATGCGGAGGTTGGGACGGTCGTCCATCACGGGGTGGAGGTAGGCCACGGAGGCGGAGGAGCGCTTGTTGTCCTCCGGGTGGTAGGCGAGGTCGAAGAAGCCGGCTCCCTCGTGGAACGGCTTGCGGTTGAACCCCTCGACGAGCGGGACGCCGAGGGCCGCTCTCGCGGAGTCGACGAAGTCGCGGGCGATGGCGTTGCGGTCCTTCTCGGCCACGGGGACGATGTTGTTGAGGAGCTTGTCGAAGTACGGCTCCATGGCGGCGGCGTGCCAGCCCTCGGCACCCTCCCGCGCCCACTCGTCCCAGTCCGACGGCAGCGGCTTGAAGGCGATGAGGGTGTTGTGCGACGAGCAGCCGCCGAGGACGCGGGCGCGGCTGTGCCGGATGTGGGAGTTGCCGCGCGGCTGCTCGGTGGTGGGGTAGTCGTAGTCGAGCTCGCCGCCCAGCAGGCCCATCCAGCGGCGCAGGGTGAGCACGTCGGGCCGGTCGACGTCGCTGGGACCGCCCTCGATCACGGCGACGGTGGTGCCGGGGTCCTCGCTCAGGCGGGACGCGATGACGGAGCCGGCGGTGCCGCCGCCGACGACGACGTAGTCGTACTCGTACTCGTACTCGTGGTCCCGGCCGGGCGCGGCGGCCGCGGTACCGGGGCGCGTGTTCCTGTCGATGGTGATGGGTCTCCTCCTCCTTCAGCCCGCGAACCAGCGCACGGGGCGCGGAGCGAGGTTCTGGTACACGTGCTTGGTCTCGCGGTACTCGGCCAGGCCCGCCGGGCCCAGCTCGCGGCCCGTGCCGGACTTCCCGAAGCCGCCCCACTCCGCCTGCGGCAGGTAGGGGTGGAAGTCGTTGATCCAGACGGTGCCGTGCCGCATCCGGCCCGCGACCCGGCGGGCCCGGCCCTGGTCGGCGGTCCACACCGCGCCGGCCAGTCCGTACTCGGTGTCGTTGGCGAGCGCGACGGCCTCGTCCTCCGTGTGGAAGGTCTCCACCGTCAGCACCGGCCCGAAGACCTCCTCCCGCACCACCCGCATCCCGCGGTGGCAGCCGTCCAGGACCGTCGGCCGGTAGAAGTAGCCGGGCCCGTCCGGGCGGGAGCCTCCGGAGCGCACCACCGCGCCCTCGGCGAGGGCGGAGTCCACGTACTCCTGGGTCCGCGCGAGCTGCGCCGCGGAGACCAGGGGCCCGCATTCGACGCCCGGGTCGGTGCCGCGGCCGAGGCGGATCCGGTCGGCGCGGCGGGCGAGTTCGGAGACGAAGCGCTGGGCGATCCGGTCCTCGACGATGAGCCGGGAGCCGGCGGAGCAGACCTGGCCGCTGTGCATGAAGGCGGCGTTGAGGGCCTGGTCGACGGCGGTGTCGAAGCCCTCCTCGGTGGCGCAGGCGTCGGCGAAGACCACGTTCGGGTTCTTGCCGCCGAGTTCGAGGGCGACCTTCTTCACGGAATCGGCCGCCGCGCGCATGACCTTCGTACCGCTGGCGAGGCCGCCCGTGAAGGACACGAGGTCGACATCGGGGTGGGCGGAGAGACGGGCGCCGACGGGGTCCCCGGCGCCCGTCACCAGATTGGCGACACCGGCAGGCAGGCCCGCCTCGGCGAGCAGGCGGATGAGCTCCACCGTGGACAGGGGGGTGATCTCGCTCGGCTTGAGGACGAAGGTGTTGCCCGCGGCGAGGGCCGGGGCGATCTTCCAGCTGGCCTGGAGCAGCGGATAGTTCCACGGGGTGATCAGCGCGCAGACACCGACCGGTTCGTGGACGACGACGCTGTGGATGTCGGGGGAGCCGGCGTCGACCACGCGCCCGGCGCTCTCGGCGGCGACCAGGTCCGCGAAGTACCGGAAGGCGTCGCTGACGCAGTCCACGTCCACGCGCCCCTCCTCCAGGGTCTTGCCCGCGTCCCGGCTCTCCACCAGCGCGATGCGCTCGCGGTCGCGCTGGAGCAGCTCGGCGGTGCGCCGCAGCAGGGCGGCACGCTCCGCGACCGGCGTCCCGGACCACTCGCCGCCGTCGAAAGCGGCCCGGGCGGCACTGACCGCGGCGTCGGCGTCCGCGGCACCGCCCTCGGCGGCGAGCGCCAGGACGCTCCCGTCCGCCGGGTCCAGGACCTCACGGGTGGCTCCCGAGAGGGCGGACCGCCAGGTCCCGGCGATGTGGATGGTTCTCGGCTCCGACACGACGCGCTGTACCTCCGCTTCCGGCACCACGGCTCGCCCGCGGTGCACGCTGCTTCGGCGCCCCTGCCCTGCCGCATGCCACACATGCCCCTTCCGTAACGGGAAGTGACGGGAGTCACGCCGCGTGACGCGCTCCGTGACGATGTCGCCTTCCGTGTGACGTGACGTGGGCCACCGCGTCCGCGCGGGACGACGGCACCGGCTGGTGGTGGGAGGGGCCGCCTCGTAGGGTCGGGACATGATCAGCGAGTTCAGTGACCCCTTCCTCCTCGAAGCCGAACGGCACGCCGCCTGGGGAGCGGCCCAGCTCGAAGCCCTGACGGGGTTCCTGCCCGATGGGCCGTGGACCGCCGACCTGCCGTCCTGCCTCTACCGGCAGGGCGGACGGGAGCTGCGCGTGGCCGTGCTGGGCACCTACGACATGGACGAGCGGTCCTGGATGTGGGGTTGGGCCAACCCCGGCCTGCGGGGGAGCGAGGTGGTCGCCCTCACCGCGGCGATCGAGCGGTACGGCAGGGCGCACGGCATACCCGAACTGACCGCGGAGGTCGTGGACCTGTCCGGATTCGAAGACCCCCGGCGCGCGGCCGAGATGCTCGCCTTCACCGGAATGGGAGTGACCGGTGCGCCCGGCTACATGGGGCTTTCGGCGGGACCGGGTACCCAGGTCTACTTCCTGCCCGACGACCCGCAGGTCCCGCGCGCCGGCCTGGAACCGGCCGGCCTGCCGCGGACGCTGCTCACCGGCGCCGGCCTCATCGGCCGCTCGGCCCCCCACGTGGTCGGCGGCTACTTCGACCACCACGGCGTGCCGCACCGTACGGAGGGCGACCGGATCCTCGCCGACCTGCCGGGCGGCGGCGCGGTCGGGGTCCGCTTCGACCCGCTCGGCCGGATCGCGGGCGTGGAGGTCAAGGTCCTCCCCTGAACGCCGGGCGACGCGGTGGCCGACGGGCGCGCACCCGGTCACCCCGCCGGGACCGCCTCCCGAACCGTCAGGCATGCCCGCCGCGGGGACGGGTACGACCCCTCACGGACAGACGGGCCGCGCAGGGCGGCCGGGTGAGAGGGTGTCGGAAGTGATTCGAAAGCTGCAGGCGATCGCGCTGGACTGCGCCGATCCGGTCCGGCTCGCGGAGTTCTACGCGGGTCTGCTCGGCGGCCGCGTGGTCCAGGAACCGGATGATCCCGACTGGGTCGAGGTGCACGGCTTCGAGGGAACGCCGCTGGCCTGCCAGCGGGTGGACGGCTACCGGCCGCCCGAATGGCCCGGCCAGCGGCACCCGCAGCAGATGCACCTGGACTTCGACGTCGACGACCTCGACGGGGAGGAGAAGCGGGCGCTGGCCCTCGGCGCGACCGTGCTGGAGCGGACGGACCAACTCCGCGCGGAGGCCAACTGGCGGGTCTACGCGGACCCGGCCGGCCACCCGTTCTGCCTCTGTCTCCACTGACCGCCGGCGACGGCGGGACGTTCTGACCCGTCGGCCCGCGAGGGCGGCGCCCCCTCCTCCGGGGCGCCGCCCTCGCGCGGCCCGCTCGTTCAGGCCGGTCCGGGCCGGCCCAGCTCGGCCTGAGCCTGCCGGGCGGAAGCCTCCAGCCTGTGCCAGTACCCCTCGTACCAGGCGTCGTCGCCGCCCGCCATGTTGCTGTTGGCCTCGCGCATGCCGACGTTGCCGTCGATCAGCTCGCGGACGATGTCGGCGTGGCCGGCGTGCCGGTGCGTCTCGGCCGTCACGTGCAGCATGATCCGCTGAAGCGTCACCCCGCCCGTCTCCCCCCACCACGCGACGTGGCCCATCGCGTCGAGCGGCAGCTCCTCAATCGTCGCGTCCGCGTGCGCCCAGGCGCGGTGGTAGAGGCCGAGGACGTCCTCGCGCGACTCGTCGGCCGTCGCCCACATGTCGGCGTTGGGCTCGGCGTCGTCCTCGTACCAGGGGAGGTGCTCGCCGTGCGGGCGGGCGAAGGTCGGACCGAAGTACCCGAGCTCGACGCTGGCGAGGTGCTTGACGAGACCGAGGAGATTGGTGCCGGTCCGTGTCAGAGGACGGCGGACGTCGTACTCGGAGAGACCGTCCAGCTTCCAGACGACGGCTTCGCGGGCCGACCTGAGGTAGCGGTGCAGGTCGTCCTTGGGGTCATTGGGCTTCATGGGACCGAGTCTCGCACCGCCCACCGACCGGGTCACAAGCCGTTTGCGCCGTCAGCAGCCGGGTCCCCAGTGACGTTTCTGTGGTGAACGCGATGGGCCATTGGGGTGAGTAAAGCCTTGGTATGTGTAGAGCAGCGAGATGGTCAGGAAATGATCAGTTTTGGGTAAAGCGGTGCCACCTCGGAGGCGCCCCCCAGCCCATTGCCTACCACCTCGAGGAGCTGACGATGAGTTACGGGGACAAGCTGCGCGCCCGGATCGCCGAACCGGGCACCACCCCCCTGATCGGCGTCTACGACATGTACTCCGCCTCGGTCACCGCCGACCACTACGACGGGATGTTCGTCTCCGGCTTCGGGTTCGCCGCCTCCCACTACGGCCTGCCCGACATCGGGTTCATCGCCTGGCCCGACATGATGGCCTTCGTCCAGCGGCTGCGCGGTGCCTTCCCCCAGCACCACCTGCTGGTCGACATCGACGACGGCTACACCGACGTCGAGGTCGCCTGCCACGTGGTGGAAGGGCTGGAACGCATCGGCGCCTCCGGGGTGATCCTGGAGGACCAGAAGCGTCCGCGCAGGTGCGGGCACGCGGACGGCAAGCAGGTCCTGCCGCTCACCGAGTACCTGGAGAAACTGCGGGCCGTCCTCGAGACCCGGAAGGACATGGTCGTCGTCGCCCGCACGGACGCCACCGAGGAGAGCGACATCCTCCACCGCGCCGAGGCCCTGGCCGCCACGGACGCCGATGTCGTCCTGGTCGACGGGGTACGCAGCGTCGAGTGGATCCGCAGGATCCGCGAGGTGGTCGGCTCCAAGCCGCTGCTGTTCAACCAGATCGCCGGCGGCAAGTCCCCGCGGCTCTCCCTCGGCGAGCTGACCGACCTCGGCATCGACGTGGCCATCTACAGCACCCCCTGCCTCTTCGCCGCGCACCAGGCGATGGACGCCGCGCTGACGCAACTGCGGCTCGCCGACGGGCGGCTGCCCGACGCGGGAGAATCCGCCGCGATCGGCGTTCCCGAATCCACGAGGCTCCTGGCCAAGAACATCAGCCGGCACCAGCCGGTACCGGCCGCACGCGAGAGCGCCCACGCGTGAACGGCGCACGCGTACGGGCCGCCGCCTACCTGGCCGTGACCATGGCCTGGGGCAGCACCACACCCGCCGTCGCCGGCGGCAGCCTGATCACCGTCATCGACAACTCCCACGCCGATTCCGTCGTCGAGGTCGACCGGGCCGCCAACATCCAGAGCGGAAGCGGCAGCGCCGGAAGTGACCAGGACGGCAGCGCCGTCGACGTCATCGGCGCCCTCCTCCCCCGGGCACGCTCCGGCGGGGACAACGCCTGAGGGCGGTCCGCAGCGGGCCCGGCGACAGCCCGCTGCGGACGCGCCCGGCGCGACGCTACGAGGCCGGGCGGAGCCCGCCGGTCAGGGGGAGGCGGGGCGCATCACGGCGCGGTAGGCGGAAGGGGTGATGCCGTAGTGCGCGGCGAAGGCCTTGCGCAGGGCTTCCGGCGTCCCCAGGCCGCAGCGCGCTGCCACGGAAGCGACCGGCAGGGTCGTCGAGGCGAGGAGCTGCGCGGCGGTCTCGACCCGGACCATGCGTACGTAGCGGCCCGGGGACCGGCCCAGGTGCTGGGTGAACAGCCGCGCGAGGTGCCGCGCCGTCATGCCCGCCCGCGCGGCGAGGGCCTCCGTACCGAGGTCGCCGGCGGGGTGGGCGGCGACGTACTCGACCAGCGCCCGGACCGTGTCGTCGCGCGGTGCCGGCGTCGCGGTGAAGAGGCTCATCTGCGCCTGGTTGCCCGGCCGTTGCAAGTAGACGACCAGATGGCGGGCCACCTGCCGGGCCAGCTCGGCGCCGTGGTCCTCCTCGATGAAGGCCAGGGTCAGGTCCAGCGCGCTGGTGATGCCGGCCGCCGTGTACACGTTCCCGTCCCGGATCCACAGCGGCGCCGGGTCGACCGAGACCTCCGGGTGCAGGGCGGCCAGGTGGGGCGCGAACCGCCAGTGCGTGGTGGCCCGCCTGCCCGCCAGGATCCCGGCGGCCGCCAGGATGCCCGCACCCGTGCACACCGACGCCACCCGGCGGCACTCCCGGGCCAGCCTCCTGACGTGGCCCACGAGCCGGGGATCGGCGGCGGCTCGCTCGACCCCCGTGCCACCGGAGACGATCAGCGTGTCGAGCGGCCCCTTCGTACGCTCCAGCGCGGCGTCGCTGCCGAGCGCGAGACCGGTACCGCACCGGACGGGGCCACCGCCCGGGGCGACCACCCGTACCGCGTAGGGCGTCTCCGGAGCACCGAGTTCGTTGGCCATCGCCAGCCCGGTCGTCACGCACGCGATGTCCAGCAGCTCGGCCGCCTCGTACGCGACCACGACGACCGCACGTTCCCCCATGGGCGCGACCTTATGCCAGACGGACGCGCACCCCAACAGAACGGACCCGACGGCTCCCGCGCGCCCCCTGATCCGGTGCCGGCCGGGAGAGTGGGTGCCATGACGCTCAGTTCTCTCGCACACCGATGGCCCACCGTGCTGGCGCTCGCCCTGGTGGTGGTCACCTTCGTGGACGGTCTCCCGCCGACCGGCTTCCTGGCGGCGCTCCTGGTGGTCATGCCCCTGTGCTACCTGGCGTTCGGCGCGGCCCGTCACGAGTTCCGCGGCCGCCGGACACTGGGCATCCAGCTGGCCGGCCTGGCGGGCTTCGGCGCCCTGGCCCTCGCGGTCCTGGCCGTCGGCGACCGGTACGCCCTGTGGGTCCTGGCCGGCGGCTGGTTCGCGCACGCGGCCTGGGACCTCGCCCACCACCGCTCGGGGGCCGTGGTACCACGGGCCTGGTCGGAGTGGTGCGGTGTCGTCGACGCGGCGGGCGCGACGGCGATCGTGGTGCTGGCACTGGCAGCCCCGTGACGGCCTGCCGCCCTCACGACCGGCGGTCGTACGGCAGACCTACACTGAGCCGCGGGGACGGCAGGGGGGAGCACGATCGTGGGCGCCGACGAGCCGCTGCCGCTGCGCGAGGCCGTCGATTCGGGCTCACCGGCGCTGGTCGAGGAGCTCCTGGGCCCCGGTGTCCTCGGTCGGTACGGCCGCTCGGAACTCCTGGAGATGCGCGATCGCGCGCGCCACTGGTACGAGGCGGGCGCCGAGAGCGAGCTGCGGCGCCGTACGGGTTCCCGGGACGCCGTCGTCCGTACCCGGGTCCAGGACGACGAGTACCACGGGGTCGACGAGCTCACCCTCGGCGGGATGACCGTACGGGACGGACACGCGGCGATACTCACGAAGCTGGAGGAACTGCTCGGTGCCCGCACGCCGTTCGAGGAGCTGATGCGGCGCGCGTTGCTCCACGGCCGGGACCACAGCGCATGGGGCACGGCCACCATCCTGCTGGCCCACCGGCGCGACCGGGAGACCTGGACGGCGGCGGAGGCCCTGAGCACGCGCCCGGACCCCGCCCACCGGCTGTTCGGCGCCGAGGTGCTCCGGCTGACCCGTCTCTTCGACGAGAGCGACGAGGACGCGTTCGCGGGCCCCTCTCTGGACGTCCTCACCGATTGGCCGGCCCGGGAGACGGACACGGCCGTGCTCACCGAGGTGCTCAAGGCGCTCGGGGCGCACAGCGACCCGCGGGCCGACGCCGTCCTCCTCGCCCACGCCGGCCATCGCGATGCCGGCGTACGGGGCGAGGTGGCGAACGGGTTCGGAACCTGGACCGAGCCGCCCGGCTTCTCCGACGAAGTCCGTGAGGCACTGCTGGTGCTGATGACGGACCCGGACGCTCGGGTACGCCAGGGCGCCTGCCTCACGGCCGGCCGGGACGGGGGCCGCGATCCCGTCCTGGCCGATGCCATGGCTGCTCGGCTGGACGACGCGGACCGCCGGGTCCAGGTCGCCGCCGTGTACGGCCTGGCCCGGCACGAGGACGAACGGTGCGTGGCGGCGGCCCGCCGCCTGGGCCCGCCGCGGCCCGGCCCCGACGCCCTCGACGAGGAGTACTCCCTCGACGAGGCCCGCCGCTACGCGCGGCGCCGCGACGGCCGATGACGCTCCCGCGGCGCGCGGCGCGGGGGCGTCCCGGCTGTCGCCGCCGGTCACGCGTAGCGGCGGCCCGTGGGGATCAGGACGGCTCCGCGCCCCGGTCGGATTCACCGCGCAGGACGCAGAACTCGTTGCCTTCGGGGTCCGCGAGGACGGCCCACCCCGAGCCGTCGGGGTTGCGGAGGTCGTCGACCAGGGTCGCGCCCAGACCCAGCAGCCGTTCGACCTCCTCCTCCCGCGAGGTCTCCGGACGCAGGCACAGGTGGAGCCTGTTCTTGGCCCTCTTCGGCTCGGGCACCTGGTTGAAGTACAGCACCGGCCCTGCCGGCAGCATCACCTGCGTCTCCCCGTCTCCCGGCTTGTCCTCGGGATGCAACGGGTGGCCGGTCACCCCGCTCCAGAACCGGGCCAGCTCATAGGCATCCGCACAGTCGATCGCCACGTTCTGCACTACCGAAACCATGACGATGATCATGCCTGAGCCGCCTCCGGCCGGCCACCGGCGTGCCCCGCGGCACCCGGATCCGACGACGAGGGCGCGCGGCTCAGGGCGGGCCGGCGCCCTCGCCGCCGGAGGCGGCCAGGACGGCGCGGCGCCCCGGGGCCCGACAGCCCCGCACGCGCCGCGCGGCATCAGCTCCGGAACAGCTGGAACCGCTCCTCGCCCACGCGGGCGCGCGCCCGCGCGTCGGTCACGCCGAGTCCGGGCCGGGGCGCGATGCCGAGCACACCGACCTTGCCGAGGTGCTCGTTCACCTGCACGCTGCGCGCCGCCTCCCCGGCGTCGTCCAGGGCGTAGGTGGCGGACAGCGCCGGGAGGACCTTGCCCATCCCGATGAGCCGGTTGGTCTCCCACTGCTCGTCCAGGTTGGCGCCGTGACTGCCGATGATGTTCTTCAGCTTCATCCACAGGTAGCGGTTGTCGTACTGGTGGTCGTAGCCGGTGCTGGACCCGCAGGTGACCACGGTGCCGCCGCGGCGCGCCAGGAAGACGGAGGCGGCGAAGGTCGCCTTGCCGACGTGCTCGAAGACGATGTGCGGATCCTCGCCGACCGCGTCGCGGATCGCCTTGCCCAGTTTCTTCCACCCCTCGGGCCGCTGGAGCATCGTGCGGTCGCCCCGCTCGATCGCGGAGCGGTCGATGACCGCCTCGCAGCCGAGCTTGCGCAGGACCTCCGCCTTCTCCGCCGAGCTGACGACACCGACGGGGATGCCGCCGCCGTTGCGCACCAACTGCACGGCGTACGCGCCCAGTCCGCCGGTCGCGCCCCAGATCAGGACCACGTCGCCCTGCTTCATGCGGGCACCGCGGTCGCTGACGAGCATCCGGTACGCCGTGCCCGCGCACAGCGGGTTGGAGGCGGCCTCCTCCCAGGTGAGCAGGGCGGGCTTGGGGAGCAGCTGGCTGGCCCGTACGACGGTGTACTCCGCCAGACCCCCGAAGTTGGTCTCGAACCCCCAGGCGCGCTGGTCCTCGCCGAGCATGCCGTCGCGGTGGGTGGCCGGGTCCTGCTCGTCGACGTAGGCCGTGCCGATGACGACGTGGTCGCCCGCGTTCCAGCGGCGCACGGCCGAGCCGGTGCGCACCACCACGCCCGAGGCGTCGGAACCGAGGACGTGGTACGGCAGGTCGTGGCGCGCGTCCCAGCCGCCGCGCCGGCCCATCTGCTCCAGGAAACGGAAGGTGGGGACCGGTTCGAAGGTGGCCGACCACACGGTGTTGAAGTTGATGGCGCCGGCCATCACCGCGACCAGCACCTCGTCGGGCGCGAGTTCGGGCAGGGGGACCTCTTCGACGTGCATCGACTTGCGCACGTCCTTGTCCGTGACGCCGTCGAACATCCCGGTCTGGTCCTTGTGGATCGTCACCGCCTTCATGTGGCTGGGCAGCGGCAGGTTCAGCAGCTCTTCACCGCCGCGTCCTGCGATGACGGCGTCTGCGAGGGGCGTACTCATGGGGATCTCCATCGGGTGTGGGGAGGGTTCGGGAGTGCCGGGGGTCTGCGCCGGCCCCGCGGCGTGCCGCACGGGGCGGCCGGCGGGCGCGGACCGCCTCAGCGCTGTGCGGCCTTCAGCGCCGCGAGCACGGCGTCGGTCGAGTCGACGCGGGCGATCATCGGCAGGATCTTCTTGGTCGCGAACTCCTGGTGCTCGGCGGAGAACGTGCTGGTCGCGTCCTCGGCGACGATCACGTGGTAGCCGTGCTCGTAGGCGAACCGGGCGGTGGACTCGACGGCGAGGTTGGTGGCGACACCGGTGAGGACGAGCTCGTCGATGCCGCGGCGGCGCATCTGGATGTCCAGTTCGGTGCCGGTGAAGGCGCCCCACTGGCGCTTGGTGATGAGCAGGTCGTCGGGGTGCGCCGCGAGCTCGGGCGAGAGCCGCGAGAACTCGGGGTGCAGGGCCGGCGGGTTGTGCGGCACGTCGGCGCGCGGCTGGAGGGCGGCGCCGCCGTCGGGCCCGTGGGCGACGTTGACCAGGACGACGGGCATGCGGGCCGCGCGGAAGGCGTGGGCCAGGCGGGCACTGTTGCCGACGACCTGGGCGGCCGGGTGGGGCTGCAGCGGGAGTCCGAGGACGCCCTGCTGCACGTCGAGCACGACGAGGGCTGCCTTGGGGCTGAGTTCCACGACGGGCATGGTGGTTCCTTTCCGATGGATGCGAGAGGCGGGACGCGGGGCGCCGGGCGCGACGAAGTACACCCGGGAGCGGTCGGCACCGGTACGTGCACGTGCGGTGGGCGAGGTCCGTCAGCGGTGGTCGTCGCCCGGAACGCGCAGGTGCCGGGTGGTGGCGGCGTTGAGCAGGAGGACGAGGCTGATCCCCGTGATGACGGCGGCCAGCAGGTGCAGCCCGGAGTCGTCGGCCCGGAGGCCGACGGCGATGCCGACCAGGGCCGAGGCGAGGTTGGCGCCGATGTACTGGGAGGTGCGCAGGAGTCCGGAGGCGGTGCCGATCTGCGCGGCCGGCGCGCTGCGGTACATCAGGGTCTGGTTGCCCAGGCTGTTGAAGCCGTTGGGCAGGCCGAGCACCGCGGCGATGACCAGGATCTGCCAAATCGGGACGTTCGATCCGAACAGGGCCAGTGCGGCGCTGCCCAGACACAGGGCGGCGGAGCCGGCGACCAGGACGGTGCGCAGGCCGCGCCGCACGAGCCGGGTTGCCCACATGGTGGTGACGATGCCGAGCACCGCCACGGGCAGCATGACCAGGCCCGACTGGGCTTCGGACAGGCCGCGCCCTTGCTGGAGCCACTGGGGCAGCGCGTAGGTGATGGAGTAGAAGACGACGTACGTCGCCATGCAGCGTACGTAGGTCGCGGCGAGCGGACGGTTGCGGGCGACCATGCGCAGGTCCACGAAGGGCCGGTGCGCGCGCAGTTCGCGCCACACGAGCGCGGCGGTCAGGACGACGAAGACGGCCAGCGCCCACCACCGCGGATGGTCGGGGAGGGAGAGCAGGAAGAGCATCAGCCCGGTCAGCTCGCCGGTGAACAGGGCCATGCCCGGCAGGTCGAGTTCGCCCAGGGTGACGGAGGCGCGCTTGGCGGGGTCGTCGGCGGGCAGCCACACCAGGGCCGTGATCATGGCGGCCAGGGCGAGCGGGACGTTGACCCAGAAGATGGCGCGCCAGTCCACGAGCTGGACGAGGACGCCGCCGAGCGGCGGGCCGAGGGCGACGGCGGCCTGGGAGGCGGCGGAGATGGCGCCGAGCCCGCCGGTGGGAGCGGCGCCCCGGCCCGCCGCCTGGGCGTCCGCCCGGAGCCGGATCATCGACATGCCGGCCGGGTACGCGGCCGAGGTGCCGATGCCCAGCGCCACGCGTGCGGCGATCAGCCAGCCGAGGGTGGGCGCGAAGGGGGCCGCGGCGGCCGAGCCCAGGACCAGCGACAGGCCGATGCCGAAGATCCGGCGGGGGCCGAACGCGTCGGCCAGCCGGCCCATCGTGGGCTGGGCGACCGCGGTCGCCAGGTAGAGGCCGGAGACCAGCCAGACGACCGCGGCCCCGGCGTCGAAGGCCCGCTGTATGGAGAGCAGGGCCACCGCGAGCATCGAGGAGTTGAGGGCGTTGAGCATGGTGCCCAGGACGATCGGGGTGAGGAAGCCGAGCGGTGTGCGGGAGGGGGCGGAGGGAACCGGTTCTTCCGCGGTCCGCGTGGTGGGTAATGCCACGGTTCCCCCTTGGGGGTCTCTAGGTTTCGGACAAGAGGTCGAGGAGCTTGTTCGCGGCGCTGAGGACTTCCCGCTCGACCTCCGTCAGCCGGGTGGCGATGGCCTGGGCGAGCCACGCGTCGCGTGACCGCCGGTCCGCCGCCACCAGGCTGCGGCCCGCGTCGGTGATCTCCATCAGGACTTGACGGCCGTCACGGGCGTGCGGCCGACGGGTGATCAGGCCGCGCTCCTCCAGGGCGGAGAGCTGGCGGGTGAGGGACTGCGGCTGGACGCCCTCATGGGTGGCGAGTTCCTTGGGGCTGAGGGCGCCGACGCGGTCCAGCCGGCTCAGCACCGAGGCGCTGGTGAGCCCGAGGCCGTGTGCGGGGCGTTCCTGACGCATGCGCCGGCTGAGCGCGGACACGCTGTCGCGGGTCTGTCTGGCCAGGTCGATGGTGTCTTGATTGTCATCCACGAACGAAGCCTAGCTTATAAGCATGGCTTGGTATTTCGTCAACCCGGGGGTGTCACGTGCCGGGTGCTCTGTCTCTTCCGTACGGGTCATGAACCCGGTAATTACCATGAAATCTGCAAGGAAAGGCAAAGCGTGGCCGAAAAGGAGGCCTCGGATCGCAGGTGTGACGCTGCTCGCATTTACTTCGCTGTACTGACCATGTTTTCTGAAGAGCATGATCAACCGATCCGGCCCCGATCCCCATCAGAACCCAGGGCCCTCCGGCTCCCCGCTCCCACTCGCCGGCCTGAAGGTCATCGACACCGCCACCCTCTTCGCCGGTCCCTTCGCCGCCACCCTGCTCGGGGACTACGGCGCGGACGTCCTGAAGATCGAACACCCCGACGGCGACCCGGCCCGCCGCTACGGCGCACAAGCCGACGGCGTCCCCGTCTGGTGGAAGGTCGTGGCGCGCAACAAGCGCTCCGCCACCCTGGACCTGCACACCGACGAGGGCCGGCTGTTCTTCCGCCGCCTCGCGGCCGACGCCGACCTCGTCGTGGAGAACTTCCGCCCCGGCACCCTGGAACGCTGGGGTCTGGACTACGCCACCCTCAGCGCCGGCAACCCCCGCCTGGTGCTCCTGCGCATGACCGGCTTCGGCCAGACCGGCCCGTACGCCCACCGGCCCGGCTTCGGCACGGTCGGCGAGGCCATGAGCGGGCTCGCCCACCTCACCGGCAGCCCCGACGGACCGCCCACCCTGCCCTCCTTCCCCCTTGCCGACGCCGTCGCCGGCCTCACCGCGGCCTTCGCCGCGCTCACCGCACTGCGCGCCCGCGAGCTGACCGGCCGCGGACAGGTCGTCGACCTCTCCATCGTCGAATCGATGCTCGGTGTGCTCGCGGGCCCCCTCGCCACCCACGACCTCACCGGCATCATGCCCACCCGGCAGGGCAACCGCTCGTCCAACAACGCACCGCGCAACGTGTACCGCACCAAGGACGACCACTGGGTCGCCGTCGCCGCCACGACCGTCTCCATCGCCGAGCGCGTGGTGCGCCTGGTCGGCCGCCCCGAACTGGCCGAAGAGCCCTGGTTCGGCACCGGAGCCGGCCGTGCGCTGCACGCCGACGAACTCGACGCGGCCGTCGGCGGCTGGATCGCCGAACGCACCCGCGACGAGGTCGTGGACGCCTTCGAGCACGCCCAGGCCGCCATCGGCCCCGTCTACGACTTCGCCGACGTCCTCCAGGACCCGCACATCGCCGCACGCGGCTCCATCGTCTCCGTACCCGACCCGGAGCTCGGCACGATCCGCATGCCGGGCGCCGCCTTCAGGCTCTCGGACACCCCCGGATCCGTGCGCTCGGCCGGTCCGCGCCTGGGCGAGCACACCGCCGAGGTCCTCGCCGAGATCGGCATCGGACACGAGCAGCTGTCCGCACTCGCAGACAGGGGAGTCATATGACCGCCGCGGTGCACCGCAGCTACCTGTACGTTCCCGCCCACAAGGGGCGCGTGGTGGAGAAGGCGTACGCGAGTCAGGCCGACGCCGTCGTCCTCGACCTGGAGGACGCCGTCCCGCCGGACAGCAAGGACGACGCCCGGCGCGCCGCCGCCGCCATCCTGACCACCACCCCGCCCAAACCCACGTACGTACGGGTCAACCCCGTCGCCGGCGGCCTCGCCCGCGACGACGTACGGGCCGTCGCCTTGCCCGGCCTCGCCGCGATCCGGCTCCCCAAGGTCGAGCATCCGCAGCAGATCCGCGAAGCGGCCCGGTGGCTCGAGGAGGCCGGCAGCGACGCGGGCGTGCAGATCCTCGTCGAATCCGCCCTCGGCGTCGAAGTCCTGGGCGAGCTCGCCCGCGCCACGCCCCGCCTGGAGCGCATCGGCCTCGGCGAGAACGACCTGCGCGCCGACCTCCGGACCGACTTCGACGGGCCCACCATGGACGCCGCCCGGGTGCGCTGCGTCTTCGTCTCCCGCGCCGCCGGGCTCGTCAGCCCGGCCATGAGCGTCTACCCGCGCCTGGACGACCCGGACGGGCTGCGCCGCTCCTGCCTGGCCGGGCACGCCATGGGCTACCTCGGACGATTCGCCGTCCACCCTTCCCAACTGCCGGTCATCAACGAGGTGTTCACCCCCTCCGCGGAGGAGGCCGCCGACGCCCGCGCCGTACTGGCGGCCGCCGCCTCCCGGCCGGACTCGGGATCGTCCGTGTTCGTCACCGCGGACGGCCGCACCGTCGCGCCGCCCCTGGTCGCCCACGCCCGCGCCGTCCTGACCATGGCCGACGCGCTGTCGGCCACCGCCCCCACCCCGTGACCGCCAGTGAAAGGCAACCGATGACCGACGCCCCGCCCCTCCCGGCCACCGCCGCCGACACCCTCCTCAGGGCCATCGCCGCCGGGACGACCGTCCACGACCTCGCCCAGCCCCTGGAGAACGGCATGCCGTGCTCCCCGAACCACCCGGGCTTCCGCATGGCACTCCTGCGCCGCCACGGCGACGGGACCCGGCCGGACGGAAGCTCCGCGGCCAACGAACTCATCGTCACCGGCGGCCACGTCGGCACGCACATCGACGCACTGTCCCACGCCTCCCACCACGGACGGCTCTTCGGCGGCCACGACGCCGCCGAGGCCCAGCGGGGCGGACGCTTCTCCGTCCACGGCATCGACACCGTGCCGCCCATGGTCTGCCGCGGCGTCCTCCTCGACGTGGCCGCCGCGCACGGCACCGACGTCCTCGACGCCGGCTACGGCATCACCGCCGACGACCTGGCACACGCCGCCGCCGTCGCGGGCGTCCTGCCCGCCGCACAGGACGTGTGCCTCGTACGCACCGGCTGGGCGCGGCGGTGGAGCGACGCCCAGGCGTACATCGGCCAGGAGACCGGCGTACCCGGCCTCACCGAGTCGGCCGCCGTCTGGCTCGCCGACTGCGGCGTGCGCGCCGTCGGCGCCGACACCACCGCCGTCGAAAGGATCCCCGCCGGCCAGGGGCACGCGGTGCTGCCCGTCCACCGCACCCTGCTCGTCGACCGGGGCGTCCACCTCATCGAGCACATGAACCTGGAGACGCTGTCCGCCGCCGGAGCGGCCGAATTCCTTTTCGTCCTGAGCCCGTTGAAGATCACCGGCGGTACGGGCTCCCCGGTCCGGCCGCTCGCCGTCCTCAGCACCCCCGCCCCCGCCCGGGAGGAGTCGCGATGACCACGACACCCCCCGGCCCCGCCGCCACCCCCCTGGTCCGCCGCCTCGCCGCCTTCGCCGTCGCGGCCCGTGACCGGGGCCTGTCCCCGGAGCTGCGCGCCGAGGCCGCAGAGCGCGTCCTCGACTGCCTCGGCAACAGCCTCCTGGCACGCGACGAACCCGCCTCCCGGGCCGTTTTGGCCGTCGCCCGGGACTGGGGCAGCACCGGCCCCGCCCACGTCATCGGAACGGACCGGTCACTGGCCGCGCCCGTGGCCGCCCTCGTCAACGGCACCCTGGCGCACGCCATGGACTTCGACGACTCCCACATGCTCTCCGTCCTGCACCCCAGCGCCTCCGTGATCCCCGCCGCGCTCGCCGCCGCCGAAGCCACCGGAGCCTCCGGGCCGCAGCTGCTCGACGCCGTCACCGTCGGCACCGAGGTGTGCATCCGCCTCGGCATCGCCGGCTACGACCCGGACCTCGGCAACTCCCTGTTCTTCGAGCGCGGCCAGCACGCCACCTCCATCTGTGGCACCCTCGGGGCGGCCGTCGCCGCCGCCATGCTCCTCGGCGCGGACGAGGACACCATCGCCGCCGCCCTCGGAATCGCCGCGAGCACCGGCGCCGGCCTCCTGGAGGCCAACCGCACCGGCGGCACCGTCAAGCGGATGCACTGCGGCTGGGCGGCCCACGCCGGCGTCGCCGCCGCCCAGCTGGCCCGGGCCGGCATCACCGGGCCGCCGACCGTCCTGGAGGGCAGGTTCGGCTTCTTCCAGGCGTGGTGCGGCGACCGGGCCCGCCCCGAGACGGTCCTCGACGGCCTGGGCGAACGCTGGGAGACCAGCGAGATCATCGTCAAGCCGTACCCGTGCAACCACTTCACGCACCCCGGCATCGACGCCGCGCTGCACCTGCGCGCCGGAGGCGTCCGAGGCGCCGACGTCGTCCACGGCGAGCTGCGCGTTCCCACGGCCATGCACCGCACCATCGGCGAGCCGGCGGCCGCCAAGGCCACCCCCGCCACCGGCTACGCCGCCGCCTTCTCCGGCCCCTTCACCGTGGCCACCGCCCTCCTCGGCGGCGGAGGACTCGGTGTCTGGTTCGACGACTTCACCGACGCCGCCGCCCACGACCCGGCCCGGCGAGCCCTCGCCGGCGTGATCCGCTGCGTGCCCGACCCCGGCCTCGACCCCCTGTTCCCCACCCGGCTGCCGGCCCTGCTGCGGGTCACCACCCGCGACGGCCGGCGGCACGAGATCAGCGTCGCGACCAGCAAGGGCGGCCCCGACATGCCCCTGACCGACGCGGAGAAGGAACGCAAGTTCCGCCTGTCGGCCGGTACCGCCCTGCCACCACGGCGCGTGGACGCCGTCCTGGCAGCGGTACGCGCCCTGCCCGAAGGCGGCAGCGCCACGGACCTCCTCGCCCTGTGCTCCGTACGAGCCGCCCCACAGCCCTCCGCGGCATGACCACCGATCCCCGCCACCCACCAGGAAAGGTCCGACCCGCCATGTCACCCAGCACCCCGAACCGCCTGCGCACACGCCTGAACCGCCTCGCCGTCGGCGGGGCGGCAGCCCTGTGCGCCACGGTCCTCGCCGCCGCACCCGCCCTCGCCGCACCCACCGTGGGGACCGCCGCCTCCCTGCCCGGGTACGGGCTCTACCCGGAGAGCCTCACCCAGGACCCGGCCACCGGCGACCTGTTCGTCTCCGCCTACGGCGACGGCTCCGTCCTGCGCCTCCCGGCCGGCGGGACGCAGGCGTCCGTGTTCCTTCCGGCCGGCGCCGACGGCAGAGCCCACGCGGCCGGAGTCAAGGCCGACGGGTCCGGCCGGCTCTGGGTCTCCGGCGGCACGGACCGCTCCGTCACCGTCTACGACGCCACCACCGGCGTCCGCGTCGCCCGGTTCCACATCCCCTTCGCCTCCGGAGGCGTGAACGACCTCACCTTCGGCCCCGACGGCACCGCGTACCTCACGGACTCGTTCAACCCCGCCGTCTACCGGGTCACCCCCCAGCAGCTGACCGACGCGCGCACCCGGGGCACCGACACCGCCCTCGGTATCTGGCGCGACCTCACCGGCACCCCCGCCGACTACACCCAGCACTCCGGCATCAACCTCAACGGCATCGCGTACGTCGACGGCGGAGCCCTGCTGACCGCCAACACCACCACCGGCGCCCTCTACCGGATCGCCACCGACACCGGAGCCGTCACCGCGTTCCCCGGAGTCTCCCTGCCCAACGCCGACGGCCTCCACTACCGGGACGGCAAGCTCTGGGCGGCCCTCAACCGCACGAACACCCTGGTACGCCTGACCGTGTCGGCCGCCGCCCGGTCCGTCACCCAGGACGCCGTCTTCAGCAGCCCCGCGCTGGAGATCCCGACGTCCGTCATCCGCTCCGGCGACCACCTGCTCGTCACCCGCTCCCAGTACGACAAGGGCGGCCCCTTCGGCGCCGGAACACCCCTGCCCTTCACGGTCGCCGAGGTCGACGGCTTCTGACCCGCCCACCGCTGCCCCCTCCCGGGTATCGCGGGCGTAGGGAAAACCCTCCGGCTGCTCGGCCGCGGTGACCGCGGAAGCTTCGCCGTGGCGCTCGGCACCACCATGTCGTCGCGCATGATCGGCACACAAGCGGGCCCCCGTCCAGCCGACGGGGGCCCGTTGGGCGGCTCCACCCGCGGCGGCCGAGGCGCTGTGCCGCGAACAGGGCCGTGCGGTCGGCCGCGAGGAGCGTCAGGGCGCGGCCGGCTCCGGTGCCGGTTCGAGGGCCGAGATCTCGGCGAGGGACAGGTTCATCCCCTCGTGCAGGAAGCGGACGATCGTCCAGTGCGGCAGGATCCCCTCGTCCATGGGGCCGAACTCCGCGCAGTACAGCGGGATCCAGCGCAGCGCTTCCTCAACGGCCTGCTCGCGCCCGGGCTCCGCCTGGTAGTCCTCGTACCCGATGCTGCGGTGGTGGATGAAGAAGCCCCCCGGAAGCCGTTCCTCGCACAGCGCGCGGTACTCGCGGGTCTGGAGGATGAGGTAGTGCCAGATCTCGTCGATGTCCTGCTCGACCGGGAGGAACAGTCCGCCGAGCCGGTCCGGGTGGGCGGAGACGAGGTAGAGGTAGCGCAGGCATTCCAGCACCTGCCGCTCGGCGTACGGCCGCGCGACGCCGGTGCGGCGTTCGGCGTAGCGCACCGCCTCCTCGTGCAGCGGCTCGCCGAGCAGCGCGCGCAGGGTTTCGGGCGTCACACGGGGGCTCATGCGGTTTCTCCTCGGGGGTCCGCGTCCGGCAGGTCCGGGTCGGTGGCGGGCGCCAGCCAGGCGTACTTGCCGGACGCGCCGATCGGCAGGTGGGTGGTGTGCCCCGTGCTGCAGGGGCGTCCCGTGAGGGCGGTGAGTTCGGCGGCGAGCGCGGCGGCCGGTCCGGCGGCCAGCGGCTGCCCGTCGAAGGTGGTGTAGCGCAGCCGGGCCGGGGCGCCGGGGCTGGCGCCGTCCGCTTCGAGGCGGTAGAGGAAGATCTCCGGTGCGGTGGCGGCCACGCGGTCGTCCAGGTCGGCCTGGGCGACGGGGCCGTGGGGGGTCTCCAGCAGTTCCTTCTCGCGTCCGCAGAAGGCGACCACCTTCTCGGGGTCGGCACTGCCGTCCGAGGTGCGGACGCAGTCACCGGAGCGGTAGCGCACCAGCGGCATGTACGGGTTGCGGATGCTGGTGACGATCAGGCTGTGGATCCCGCTGCCGGGGGCCACTGGGACGAGCTCGATGCCCATCCGGTCCAGATAGGGGTGGTAGCGGCCGTGCCGGTCGCTGTAGTAGAGGTAGCCCAGCTCGGTGCTGCCGAAGAGGTCGATCACCGGTATGCCGAACCGCTGCGTGAGGTACCGGCGGACATTGGCCGGGGTGTACTCGTACGCGGTGACGATGCTTGCCGGCTGCGGGAACGCCTCCGGGTTCCACAGGCCGAACGCCGAGGCGCGGTGCACCAGGTGCGCGAGGTGGTATCCGGAGCAGTCGAGGTGGTAGGCGCCGTCCGGATGCGCGGAACAGACCTCGCGTATCTCGGCCAGTATTCGCTCGACATCGGCCCGGTCCCACTGCGCGGGGTCCAGACGGGTGTTGAGGTAGAGGGTGCGCTCGTCGAGCCTGCGGTCCTCCAGGGTCGGCAGCGCGGCCGGCTCGGTGCCGTTGCGACGGGCGTTGACGCGCGCCACGTGCTCGGTGGCGAGCACGGTGGTCAGCGAAACCCGCTGGCAGCCGCTCTCCCAGGTCTTCGCCAGGTCCGGGTGCTCGCTCCACAGCCGGTAGTAGGAACGCAGCAGGAAGTACGGGGGCCGGATGAGCTGCATCCGGGCGTGATGGGTGCCGGTCGACCAGACGTACTCGGCCTCGCCGGCCTCGAGGGCGGCGGCCAGGCGCGGGGTCATCCAGTTGTCCGGGAAGCCCCGGGCGATCTCCGGCTTCTCCAGGATGGGGAAGGCGCCCCGGTCCAGAGCGGGGCGGTAGACCGGGATGTCCCGGACGCAGTCGATGACGTCGGAAACCGGGAGTCCCTCCGAGTGCGGGATGCCGGTCGGGTTGGTTGTGCCGTCCATGGCCACTTTCGGTTGTGGGGCGTGCGGGGGCAGGTCCCCCAGGGTGCGGGCCGCCGGACCGGGGCGGGCGGAGACGGTGCCACCGCCCTCCACCCCGGCCCGACGGACCGTCACCTCTGGCTGACCGGCTTGATCGGACGCGTTAGGAGATGCAGCCGCTCTTGCCGGTCACGCTGATGCAGCCGGCCTTGGGAGAGGCGCTGATGCACCCGTCCTTCGCGCCCTGCACGGAGTTGGCCTCGACCCAGCGGCGCCACACGTCGTCCTGGGTCATCTTGCGGATGAGCTGCTCCATGGGAGTACCTCCAGAGATAGTGGAAAAAAGCGGCATCCAGTGTTTTGTGCCGCCGTACAAAATTAAAAAAGACGGCAAGGAATGGTCAACGAGAAACCAAGAGTTGGCGTGTATCCGGCAGAAGGAGGCCGAAACAGATGGCTACTCCTGTGACGGAAGATGTGCCTGGGGCTCGAAGCGGGCGGCGGGGATGAGGCCCGCGGCCCACGACGTGACCCTGGTCGCCCGGAACGGGGAGCGACTGGTCTGGTACGCCGAGGGCCGGGCCGTACGGAGCGGCACCGGCCCCGGAGTGACCGGTCGGTCAGGTTCTCGCGAGCTCCCCGATGGTGGCCCCGCGCTGCTGGGCCCAGTTCTCCAGAGTGGTGCGGCAGGCGTGGTCGAGGTGACGCAGCTCGGAGAGGTCGAGTTCCACGGGGTGGCCCGCCGGGAGTGCTTCGAGCGTTTCGAGCATGTGCGGCAGGCGCAGGAAGGTGGCGGAGCCGGTCAGGGTGACCAGGAACCGGCCGTCGGTCGTCTCGTGGACGTCGAGGCGGACGTGAGAGGTCTCCCAGGCGCTCTTGACCACCGCCAGGGCGATGCCGAGGAGGACGCCTTCGAACATGCTGGTGGTGATGATGGCGATGGCGGTGACGGCCAGGACGAGGACTTCGCCCCGGTGCGAGCGCCACAGGGGCAGCAGGTCCTTGACGGGGATGAGCTTGCAGCCCGCGTGCACGAGGACGCCGGCGAGCGCGGCCAGCGGGATGATGCCGATCGCGGCCGGAAGGAGGGCGGCGAAGAGCACCAGCCACAGCCCGTGCAGGATGCGGGAGAGCTTCGTCTTGGCTCCGGCCTGGACGTTGGCGGAGCTGCGGACGATGACGGCGGTCAGGGGCAGGGCGCCGAGCACGCCGCAGATGGCGTTGCCGACGCCCTGCGCCATCAGTTCCTTGTCGAAGTCGGTCCGCGGACCGTCGTGCATGCGGTCGACGGCGGCGGCGCTGAAGAGGCTCTCGGCCGACGCGATCAGGGCGAAGGCGATGACCGTGCCGACGGCGGCGAGGCTGCCCAGTGCGGCGAAGTCGGACATCCCCGGCGGCTGGATGGCGGAGAGCAGTCCTTGTACCTCGACGCGCGGAACCGACCAGCCGGCCGCCGCGGTGACGGCCGTGGCCAGCGCGACCGCGGCCAGCGGCGCGGGAACCGTCCGGGCCTTGGCCGGGAGCTTCGGCCACAGGACGAGGACGGCGATGGTGCCCGCACCGATGCCGAACGCGGTCAGGGCGTGGCCGGAGGTGGCGATCTCGGCGGCCAGACGCGGCAGACCCAGGATCTTGTCGAGTCCGGAGCGGGGCTGCTTGACATCGGCCATGGTGTAGAGCTGCCCGAAGATCAGGACCAGCCCGATTCCGGCGAGCATCCCCTGGACGACCGAGACCGTGATGGCACGGAAGAATCGTCCGAACCGCAAGGCACCCAGGACGATTTGGGCCAGACCGGCGATCAGGACGATGACGCCCAGGGTGCCGAGGCCGAACTCCTGGACGGCCTCGAAGACCAGTACGGTGAGGCCGGCGGCCGGGCCGCTGACCTGGAGGGAACTGCCGGGCAGGAAGCCGACGACCAGTCCGCCGACGATGCCGGTGATCAGGCCGAGTTCCGCGGGTACTCCGGAGGCGACGGCGACTCCCACGCACAAGGGGAGGGCCACCAGGAAGACGACGAGGGACGCCAAGGCGTCACGCCGCAGATGGGCGGGCTTTTTGAGGGTGAGGGTCATCAGCGGGAATCCTTGCGAGGCCGTGGCGGAAGGGGAGGGTTACTGGGTGGCCCGTGGGGCGGGCGGATGGGGGTCACAGCGGCCGGAAGGAGTCGTCGTCCGGCCCGTACTCCTTGACGGATCCGGTGTGGACCTCGTAGTACCAGGCGTGCACCGTCAAAGTTCCGGCCTCGACCCGTTCCGCGATGCACGGGTGGGTGTACAGCCGTTCCAGCTGCGCGACCGCGTGACGCTGGACGGCCTCGGCGAGGTCGGGGGAGAGGGGCATCGCCGTCTCGGGCTGGACGGCGGCGTGCTCCAACCACCCTCGCACAGCGGGCAGTTCGGAGAGATCGCCCCCACTCACCAGGGCGTTGACCGCCCCGCAGTGGGAGTGCCCGCACACGATGATGTCGCGGACACCCAGCACCCGTACCGCGTACTCGATGGTGGCCGTCTCGGCGGCGGGGTGGTCACTGCTGTACTCGGGCACGATGTTGCCCGCCGTACGGAGCTCGAACAGTTCACCCGGGCGTGCGCCGGTGATCAGGGAGGGGACCACGCGGGAGTCGGAGCAGGTGATGAACAGGACCTCGGGGCTCTGCCCGGCCTCGAGGGCGTTGAACTCCTCGGCGCGCTCCGCCACATGCGTCGAGAAGGATCGTGCGTTGTCAACCAGGGACTTCATGGTGGCCTTTCTCCTGCGCCCATTACCACGAGGGTGTGCGGGCGCGGTGTGTTCAGGTCATCAGTCGATGGGTATGCGGACGCGCCCGAAAGGGCGCGCCGCCGGCTTGTGCGTCATCGTCGACGCGATGAGGTGTTCGAAACGGGAAGAAGCTCTCGCCTACCGTGCGGAAGAGCTTTCCGCCGCCTGGAGGCAGGAGCGGGAACGTCTGCGCTCGGGGAGCGGCCATGTCGACCCGTGGCCGGAATCGTATGAACTCCGTCGCTGATGCATCAGTACCTCTCCTCCCTCGGTAAGACAGTCATGGGCCGGAGCACACCAGCCCATGACCAACCAGGAGCGTCAGCTAGTCGGCTTGACTGCCGCACGAACACCTCTTTGCCTGAAGATTACCTCACCGTAGAGGGTCAAGTCATGGCCAAAATATGGCCAAGTGGCGTTCTCCGTGCGGAAAATGGCGCATTCCCCACGGTGGCGCACTAAGGCGTACTCCTGGTGGAGGACGAGTGGAGAGTGCGCCCCCGAAGACGGGGCGAACGGCAGGAGAACGGGCGGATGGAGCTCCCTTCCCCACCGCGAGGGGTTGTTGAGCCGATAACCGGGGGCCGGAGGGAAACCGTGGCGATCGGACCGTGGGGTACGGTCACTTCCCGTGACGCCTGGAGTGCACCAGGATGGCGCTCCCGTGCACTACGTCTTCGCCGGCCCCACGCTCGACGACCGTACCCGCCCCGTCACGGCGCAGGGCCGCGCCGCGCGCGGGGAGATGGAGAACCCGATGGACACCACCACCGCCCCTTCCGCCGCCCACCCCATCGACGCGGTCGTCGTCGGGGCGGGCCTCTCCGGCCTCTTCCAGCTGTACCGGCTGCGTCAACTCGGCCTGACGGCGGTGGTCTTCGAGGCGGGTGACGACATCGGCGGGACCTGGTACTGGAACCAGTACCCCGGCGCCCGCTGTGACGTCGAAAGCATGTCGTACTCCTACTCCTTCTCCCCGGAACTGGACCAGGAGTGGGAGTGGAGCGAGCGCTACGCGTCCCAGCCGGAGATCCTGCGCTACATCCACCACGTCGCCGACCGCTTCGACCTGCGCGGACACATCAGCCTGCGCACCCGCGTCACCCGCGCCGCGTACGACGAGGGCTGTCACGCCTGGCAGGTCTCCACGGACACCGGACGCACCGTCTCCGCCCGGTTCCTCGTACTGGCCTCGGGCTGCATGTCCGTCCCCAACGACCCGGGGATCCCAGGAGCGGAGACCTTCACCGGTGACCTCCACCACACCGCCCGCTGGCCGCGCGAGGAGGTGTCCTTCGCCGGCAAGAGGGTCGCCGTCATAGGAACCGGATGCTCCGGTGTGCAGGCCATACCGGTCATCGCCGAGGAAGCGGCCGCCCTCACCGTCTTCCAGCGCACCCCGGCCTACGTACTGCCGGCCCACAACCGCCCGCTGCACAGCGCGGAGGTCGCCGAACTGAAGGCCCGCTACCCGGAGTTCCGCCAGGCCCAGCGACTGTCCCGGGGCGGGACCGTCTTCGAGCCGCCGACCGGGTCGGCCCTGGAGGCGGACGAGGCGGAGCGCACCGCCGCCTACGAGGCCGCCTGGAGCTCGGGCCTGCTCAGCGGGCTGCTCCGCACGTACACCGACATCCTGACCGACGAGAAGGCCAACGAGACCGTGGCCGAGTTCGTCCGGTCCAAGATCCGGTCGATCGTCACCGACCCGGCGACGGCCGAACTGCTCTCCCCGCGCTTCCCGTTCGCAACCAAACGCCCCTGCCTGGGCACCGGCTACTACGCCACCTACAACCAGCCGCACGTGACGCTGGTGGACCTGCGCACCAACCCGATCGAAAGGATCACACCGCAGGGCATCCTGACCTCGGACGGGGAACACGCCTTCGACGTCATCGTCTTCGCGACCGGCTTCGACGCCTTGACCGGCTCTCAACTCGCCATCGACATCGTGGGCAAGGCCGGGGCGACGCTCCGGGAGAAGTGGGCGGACGGCCCGCGGAACCACCTGGGGCTGATGTCGGCCGGCTTCCCCAACCTCTTCACCGTCCTCGGCCCCCTCAGCCCGTCCGTGCTCTCCAACATCGCGGTGTCCCTGGAACAGCAGGTGGAGTGGATCACCGACTGCATCGCCCATCTGCGCCGGCACGGCCTCACGGAGATCGACGCCACTCCGGAGGCCGAAGCGGCCTGGGGCACCCAAGTGGCGGAGATCGCCGCCAGGACGCTCTACCCGGCCGTGGCCTCCTGGTACACGGGAGCGAACATCCCGGGCAAGCCGCGGGTGTTCCTGGCGTACGCGGGCGGGCTGGACCGCTACCGGGCGGAATGCGACGCCGCCGCCCGGAACGGATACACCGGCTTCGTTCTCTCCACCACCGGGTCCTCGGCCGGACCCGTCCCGGTCCACGGCGCGCCGGGTCCCGCATCGCCCGCCGGGTGACGCCGCCGGCGACGGTGCGCTCCGGGCGACGCCGGCCGGCCCGGCCCGGAGCCGCACCGCCCACCTGACCGGCGGCGGTGGTACCCGGCCGCGAACGGCGTGTGAATAGGGTGACCCCATGTCTGTCACACTCAGCTCCGCAAGAGCCGCCGCCGCCCTCCGCACGACGGCACGGGTCTCCGCCGAGTCGCTGGTGGTCCTGGTCATGGTGGCGGTGACCCTGTGGGTCGTGGGCCGCATGTGGTCGGTGGTCTGGCCGCTCATAGTCGCTCTCCTCCTCACCACCCTGACCTGGCCCCTGGCCGCGTTCCTGCGCCGGCGCGGGTGGCCTCCGGCTCTGGCCGCCTCCGTGGTGACCGTGCTGTTCCTCCTGGTGGCCGCCGGCATCGGGGCGCTGATCGCCGTACCCGTGGCGTCCCAGTCCGGCGAGCTGGTCGAAGGCGTCTCCGAGGGCATCCGGCAGTTGCGCGAGTGGGCGGCCGGGCCGCCGCTGAACATCGGCAACGACCAGATCACCGGCGCCGTCGACGCCGCGATGGCCCGCCTCCAGAACAGCGTCGGCAGTGCGGTCTCCACCGTCGTCACGGGAGTGAGCACCGTCTTCAACGGCCTGGTCACGGCCGTCCTCGCGGTCTTCCTGATGTTCTTCTTCCTCAAGGACGGCCCCCGCTTCCTGCCGTGGCTCACCCGTCAGCTCCCCGGCCGGCTGGCCACCGGCATTCCGGTGGTGGCCGAGCGCGGCTGGCTGACCCTGGGCTCGTTCGTCCGCTCCCAGGCCTTCGTCGGTCTCCTCGACGCCGTGTTCATCGGGCTGGGCCTGTGGATCGTGGGCGTACCGCTGGTCCTGCCGCTGGCGGTGCTGACGTTCGTCTCCGCGTTCGTGCCGATCGTCGGAGCACTCTTCGCCGGTCTGGTGGCGGTGCTCATCGCACTGGTGTCGAACGGCCTGACGGACGCGCTGATCGTGCTGGCGATCATCGTCGTGGTGCAGCAGCTCGAGGGCAACGTGTTCCAGCCCATGATCCAGAGCCGCGGTCTCGGTCTCCACGCGGCGGTGGTCCTGCTGGCGGTCACGCTGGGGGGCAATCTCGCCGGCGTCGTCGGCAGCCTGCTGGCCGTACCGGCGGCCGCGCTCCTGGCCGTCGTCTGGAACTACCTGCGCGAGCAGCTCAGCGAACCACCGCACGAGCCGGAGGCCGACGAGGCGCTTCCCGCGGCCCCAGTGCCGTCGTAGCACCGCGGGTCCACGGGCACCGCCCCCGGGGCGGTGCCATGTGACGTCCACTCGATTCCCATGCGAGGAGTTCTCCCTTTCGCCGTGACAGCGTCGGGGCTCCGGACTCCACCGGGGACGAAAGGACAAGAGGAATGACCAAGTCAAGGCGTAGGTTCGGCATCGGCGCCGTGGTGGCCGCGATCGTGGCCGCGATGATCACCTTCACGGGACTGCAGGGCGCCACCGCGCAGGACCAGGGACGCCGCGGCTGGGACCACTTCGGGTTCGGGGTGCCGTGGGAGGAGTCCTACGGGTACTCGCAGGGCATCAGAGCCGGCGACACGATCTACATCTCGGGGCAGGTGTCCCACGACGCGGCCGGGAACTTCGTGGGCGCCGGCGACTTCGAGAAGCAGGTGCGCACGTCGTTCGACAACCTGGACAAGGTCCTCGCGCACTACAAGGTCCCGCGCAGCCAGATCATCAGCATGAAGATCTTCACGAAGGACCTCCGCCAGAACTTCGACACGGCGGCCCGGCTGCACAAGGAGTACGTCGGCAACCACCGCACGACCGACACCATCGTGGGTGTCAGCGACATGTCGGTCCCCGAGCAGCTCGTGGAGATCGAGGCCATCGTCAAGGTGACACCGCGCTCCTGACCGGCCGGGCATCGCGGCGGTCACCGAGCGAGGGCCCCTGCGCCGAACGGCGAAGGGGCCCTCGCGCACGCCCCGGCCGGCGGCCGCCCAGCACACCCCGCCCCGACCGCGTCGGATCGGGTCGGGCCCGGAAGCACAAGATCGCCCGGGCCTACCGGTTCCGGCCGCGGGCGGGGTATCCCTGGAGGAAGGACCTGACCG
This sequence comes from Streptomyces sp. NPDC034043, assembly GCF_055575675.1. Taxonomy (NCBI): domain Bacteria; kingdom Bacillati; phylum Actinomycetota; class Actinomycetes; order Kitasatosporales; family Streptomycetaceae; genus Streptomyces; species Streptomyces sp. NPDC034043. Next base: position 58,298 of record NZ_JBVISF010000017.1, on the reverse strand, counting down.
GGTCCGTCGCCCCTCCAGGAAGGAACCCGTCGTGGACGACTGGTACGTGGACGACCGTTGCTTCAACTGCGATGTCGCACGACAGCTCGCGCCCGGGCTGATCGGCGAGGCCGGCGGGAAGTCCCATGTCCTGCGCCCGCCACGCGACGAAGCGGAGACGCGGCGCTTGCACGCGGCCGTCTTCGCCTGCCCCACCCGCTCGATCCGCTCCGCCTCCGGGCAGCCGGACCGGCGGCTCGATCCCTTTCCCATGGCACTGGACGACGGCGTGCTGCTGTGCGGCCACAACTCACAGCGCACCGCTGGGGCCAACTCCTACTTGCTCCTGCGGCCCTCCGGCACGGTGATGATGATCGACACACCGCGCTGGAGCCGCGGACTCGCCGAGCGCTACGCCGAATCCGGCCAGGTCACCGACGTACTCCTCACCCACCGCGACCACGCTGCCCACGGCCGCCGCTACGCCGACCATTTCGGCGCCCGGCTGTGGATCCACGAGGGAGACCTCGACGCGGCTCCGGACGCGGACCAGGTGATCCGGGGTTTCGAACCCAGGGAGATCGGTGAGGGAGTCACCGCCCATCCGCTCCCCGGCCACACCCGGGGCAGCGTGCTCTACCTCGCGGACGACCGGTACTGCTTCAGCGGGGACAGCTTCTACTGGTCACGCACCACCGGTGACCTGGAGGTCGCGGAAAGCGTCACCTGGTACTCCATCGAGGTGCTGGCCACCTCACTGGCCAGAACGGCCGGACGGATCCGCTTCGAGTGGGTCCTGCCGGGCCACGGCGATCGCCGCCGGCTGTCCGCCGACGAGATGTCCCTGCGGTTGAGCGACCTCGCGGAGCGGACCCGGCTGCTGCGGCCCCGGCCGGTCGACCTCACCGCCGTGCGCTGGTGACGGGGGGCGGCCCCGGCGCACTCGAACACGATCAGTGACCTCTGTGCCACAACCTGGGCCTCGCCCCTGCTTTCCTCGCATTACGGCTCGAAGGTCGCGATGGAATAGACGACGAGAATCACCAGAAGCGTCAGTCCGGCCAGGAATCCGATGGCCGCAGACCTTTCAGAACGCTCTCTGTGGGCCCGGTCCTCCGCCAGATCCTGCCTGCGCCGTATGCGTTCACACACCTCCGTCGCGGCCGGGTCCTCGGCCATTTCGTCCATGCCGCGCCGCATCAGGCGCGCGAGGTCCCGCTCCGTGACCTTATTTGAAGGGTCGATATCGGAATCGTCTTTCACAACCCACCCCGCAGTTATCGACGAGTTACGAGAAATCTTCGTATGAAGAACGTTTCTCTGGACTTTGAGATTGGCATTGGCGAAATGGTGCGAACTCGGGGCCCCGGCCCGTGTCGGTCACCCCACCGCCCGGGCCCGACGGGCACAGTGTTGCCCGCCCGCCGCCGAAGCGCGAAGGCAGACCTACCCCGAGGGAGCCCCCATGACCCGGAACGACGCCGACCCCACCCCCCGTCGCGCGGTCCTGCTGGCCGCCGGCACGGCCGGTGTGGCCGCACTCGCCTCCACCCTGGCCGCATCGGCCGCCGCGAGCACGGACGGCGAGCCCCGCCCGCAGCCGGATTCCCGGCGAAGCGGCGCGGCACCCCGCTGCGTACTGACCACCGAGTGGGGAGCCGGCCCGTACTACCTCGACCTCGACCTGGTCCGTTCCGACATCACGGGAGGACGCGAAGGCGTTCCGTTCCGGATCGACCTGACCGTCGTCCGCACCTCCGACGGCTGCCGGCCGCTCGAGGGAGCCGCCGTCGACGTCTGGCAGGCGGACGCCGCCGGTGACTACTCCGCGGACGGCGCCACCTGGCTGCGCGGCACCCAGTTCACCGACAGCGCCGGGCGGTGCACCTTCCGGACCATCGTGCCCGGCTGGTACGCCGGACTCGCCCCCCACGTCCACTTCAAGGTACGCACGGACAACCGCTCGGAAGCCACCTCACAGCTGTTCTTCCCGGAGGACTTCCTGAAGGAGCTGTACACGCGCCCGCCCTACGCGCAGCGCGAGGTGCCCCAGCACCCCAACGAGCGTGACGACCGCTACCGCGAGTCCGGTGCCGCGCTCACGCTCGCTCCCCTTGCGGACGGCCCCGGATTCCGTGCCGCGTACACCATCGGCATCGCCTGACGCGGCTGCCGAAGGGGGCGCCCACGGTGGGTTCCGGGCAGGCGGATAGCGTGCTGGCATGGCGATGACGGGGAAGCAGCGGGTTCTGGCGGATGACGGCGAAGTGGGCTCTGTTCTTCGGGGCCGTGTCCCTGCTGGACGGCGCGGTGATCCGGTCGTGGAGCTACGCCGTGGTCTGGCCGATGATCGGGATCGTGCTGTGGGCGCCGTTCGGCATCGGCGTCGTCTGGTACCCGAAGAAGGACCAGAAGGTCGCCCTGACGACCCGTGAACTACGGGTGCGCCGCAGGCGAATGCCGATGGAGAAGGTGAACCTGCTGCACGTGGCGCGGCTGTGGCTGGAGGGGCGGTCGACCGCGGACGACCGGCCGGTGGCGGAATGGACGCGGTCCGTCCGGGTGGTGTGGGTGCCGCTGTGCGACGGCAGGGCGTTCGGCGTGGAGTTCCGCGACCCGGCCGCGTTCGCCAAGGTCTTCGGCGCCTTCGCGGTCGCGGCGTGCGGCGGGCCGGACATCGTCCGCGCGAGGGCCGCGGCGGAGACCTACCCGGATCCGGTGCCCCTGCGTTCCCGTTCCGCCGCCGACGAAGGCTCCTGGTCGGACCTCCTGGACGTCTTCAACTGAGGAACGACACGGGCGACGGACGCCGATCGGGTACAGGCGAAGGCACCGCGGAGTGGACGCAGGGCGCCGCGGGCAGAGCGCGCAGGAGAGAACCCCCACCTTCCGGAGGTACGCCACATGTCCGTGCTCTTCTTCGACATCGGGGCCACTCTGGCCGATGCCCGCCTGGAACCCGGCGGCACGCTGACGCTCAGGGTCAGGCCCCGGGTGGACGCCGTCCTCGATGCCCTCGATGACGTGCGCAAGGGGATCATCTCGAACCCCGGTCCGGGCGACGGCGCGGCCGAACGCGCCGCGGCGGCCCTCGAGGAGGCGTTCCCCGGCCGTTTCACGGACGCGGGTCTGGTGCACTGGGGCGCGAAGGACAGCCGCGGGATCTTCGACCTGGCCGTCGCGAGTACGGGAGGCGCACCGGCCGACGCGTGCGTGTTCGTGGGGGAGGACGCCCAGGAGAGGGCGTTCGCGCGGCAGGCGGGCATGCGTACGGCTCCGCATCCGGTGTTCGCCCTCGCCGCGCTGGAGAACCGCGCCGTGTTCTTCGCGCGGGCCGGGCTGCCGGACGGGCGGGACGTGTCCGAGCTGACCGCCGCGGCGGAGACGACCGAGGCCGTTCCCGTGCAGGTGGCCTCGGAGCGGCTGGTGTTCGTCATGGCGAGCGAGCTCGGAGCCGAAGCGCTCGGACGCGCCGGGTTCACGGTGGAGGGTCGCGACCCGGTGGAGTCCGGCCCGCCCACCTGATCGGCGTGCCGGACGCGCTTCGGCGGAAATGGGGGAGAGAGCGGCCCGAGCAGCCGGTCAGGGCCTCTCCACCCGCCCGGCGACGGCATCGATGCCCGACGCCCGCAGCCTGCGGGCCAGAAGCTCCATCTCGGGCAGCGTGCCCGAGTGGCTTCCGGCCACGACCTCACTCAGTACGGACCTGACCTCGGCCAGGCCGATGCCGAGCTCTGCCCGCAGTACGCGCATGACCGCCGCGTTCCGCGCCGTAGGGTCCACCCGCAGGCGGGCCGGTCCGTGCTCGGAGAGCAGACGGCTCCGCAGCCCGGCGGGTAGTTCACCACCGCAGACCGCCAGCGCGGACCCGCAGGCACGGCAGCTGCATTCCGTGTCCCAGCGCAAGGACCCGCTCACGAGGGCCTGGACACCCCGCCACTCCGCCTCCCCACCGCAATCCTGGCAGGCGGCCGAGTACCTGATCGACTCGAAGACCATCTGATCCATCCCCACCCAACTCCCCATCAAGCGAAACGCCGGAGACCCGCGGGGCGTCTTCGCGCGCCCCGACAGGTCGCCCCCGTGTCAGTCGGCGAGGGTCTGCCGGGCCAGGAGTTCGGATCGGACGAGTTCCAGGAGGCGGCCCGTCCAGTTGCGGCCCCGGCCCCCGTTCTCGCCCCAGAAGTCCGAGTCCGCGTCGTCGTAGAGCAGGGTCGCGTCACCCGTGGCCAGGAGGATCGCCGCGAGGTCGGGGTGCTGCTCGTACTTGGCGCGCAGCAGCCGGGCCATGACCGCCGTCCGGACCTGCTCCCAGCCTTCGCGCCGCATCGCCGCGGCCGCGACCGTACGGGCCTTCGCGCCCGACTCCGCCGCCACGACCTCGGCCCGGGCCTGCGGATCGGCGACGGACCGGGCCCAGTAGGCGTGCGCCACCGACGGATGGGTGACGTCGCCGACGGTGATCGGGGCGGGGTAGCCGTTGCGCAGCGCCCGCTTGCCCGGGTCTTCGAGCGCGCGCTGCGGATACGACTGGTAGATCTTCACCGCGGGGGCGAAGGACTCGGCCGGCCCGTCGGCCGGCACCCGTGAAGGGGCGTCCGCGAGCCACCGCTCGCGGTCCTCGAAGTAGGCGACGGCCTCGTCGTACTCCTCCTGCGTGACCGTCTCCCCGGGCTCGTCCTCGGTCCGGCCGCCGGGCCCCGCCACCAGCACCTGGAGGGGGAGGTCCCTGTGGTCCATGTCGCCGAGCGCGTAGTGCCGCACGGTCTCGGGGACGGCCAGGTAGGCGGCCCGGGCGGCGGCCCGGTTGTCCTCCGTACGGTCCGCCATGAAGACGTCCACCGCGGCGAGGCAGCGGTCGGTCGAGTCGGGGCGGCCGTTCAGGGCGTCGATGGTGTCGCGGACTTCGGCGAGCAGCAGCTCCGGCGTCAGCCAGGTGCGCGGTTCACCGAACGTCCACGAGGCCAGGTGGTGCGCGGAGGCGCGTCCGCCGTCCGGAAGGCTGGTGGCCACCCATCCGCGGCGCAGCTTCCGCTCGAACTCGTCGAGGGTGACCAGCTCCCAGCAGTCGATGAGGCCGTCGGCGTAGATGAAGAGGTCGGTGAGGAAGTAGGAGCCGCCGTTGCATATGAACGCGTGCCGCCAGGTGCCCGGTACGCGGACGCCGTCCGCCGTGCGATGGGTGATGCGCTTGCCGATCATGCCGTGATGATGCCGGACGGACCGGCCGGGTGGCACCTCGATCGCGCGTCGAGGCCGCCGTGTGAGGATGTACGTCCACATCCGGGGAGGCGATGGTGCTGAGCAGGGGCGCGCGGTGGGCCGCGGGCGCGATGACCGCGGTGTGCCTGATGCTGCTCCTCGGTCCCGGCGCACCGAGCCGTGGCGTCCCACACGCCGGATCCCTGCCGTCCGGCGCCGCCCCGGAGGCCGTACCGAACCGGGTCGCCACGTGGAACATCTGCAATCCGTGCGGCGGGAGCGGGCGCAACGCCGGCCGGGCGACGGAGATCGCCACGTACGCGCCGCAGGTCATCGGCCTGCAGGAGGCGTGCGTACGTGACGTCGAGCAGATCCGCGGGTACCTGGAGCAGGTGCACGGGCTGGTCTACCGGGTCGCGTACGGGACGGTCCAGCGGAACTGGAAACGCTGCGGCGGAATGCCCTGGCGGCCGGGCGGCTTCGGCCAGGCGATCCTCTCGGCGGCGCCGATGACGGACCGGGTGAGCGCCGAATACCCCGACGGCGGCTCCGAGGACCGCGGCTACCTGGCCGTCACCACGCTGGTGGGAGGCCTGCCCGTCCGCGTCTTCAACACCCACCTCGCCGAGCGCCGGCAGGAGGAGGTGCGAGCGGGCCAGGTGAGGGTGCTCGCCGCGGAATTCGCCCGCCACGACCGCGCGATCGTCCTCGGCGACTTCAACGCCGTGCCGCACGCGCCCGAACTCGGCCCGATGTGGGCCCTGGCCCGCGACACGGACCCCGGCTGCCGCCCCTCCACCGCCGGAACCGGCGCGTGCGCGACGACCACCGACTGGAACAGCAAGTTCGACTACGTGTTCCTGCGCGGCCTCACCCCGCGCACGCACCGCGTCCACCCCAGCCCGCACTCGGACCACCACGTGGTGCACGCCGACCTGGACCCCGGCCGGCTGCCGACCCGCTGATTCCGGGGCGCGCTCCGGCCCCGGGCGGGGAGCCAGGTCACAGGACGGGGCTCTTATGGTCCCTTCCGCCGTATGTCACCCTGGCAGGGGGAACCGGGTCCCCCGCCTGCCGCACGACCCGGCCGACCGACACGGAACCGCCCCATGACCCTGCCGCTGCCCTCCCGAGCCGTACCCGCCGTACTCGTCGGCGCCGTCGTCGCCCTGCTGGCCGCGTGCGGGCCTTCGGCCGCCGCGGGCACAGCCGCCCCGCCCGTCTCCTCCGCCTCGCACACGTCCGCCCCGGCAGCGCCCCCGGCGGCTCCCGCGACGCCCTCCGCGCCGGCGCCCGAGCCCGTGCCGAACCGGGAGTCGACGCTGTCCATACCCTCCGTGGGGATCGCCGGACTCCGCGTCGTGCCCTACGAGGGCACGACCGACGACGCACCGGGGACCCGCATACAGGACCGGGGCGTGGCGGCCAGCCCGTACGGGAAGGGCGGCGGAACCGGCCCCGGCCGGGTGGGCAATTTCCTGGTCACGGCGCACCGCCTCTCGGCGGGCGGCCCGCTGCGCGACCTGCCCGCCGTGGACGAGGGCGACACGGTCCTGGTGACCTCGGGCGGCCGGACGTACACCTACGAGATCGTCGAGACCCGCAAGACGTCCTTCCGCTCCGCGCGCTCGCTGAGCGAGCAGCGCGCCGCCGTGCCCGGGAAGCCCGGGACCGCCCCCACCCAAGCCATGATCACGATCTCCACCTGTGCCACGCCCGAGGATCACGCCGAGGGGAACTTCTGGAGCGACGCGCAGGGCAACCCCGAACACCGCATCGACAAGATCGGCGTCCTGCGCAGGACCTCCGGGCCCGCACCCGCCTCCTGACACGGGCCGCCGGGAGCGCCCCTCCGCACGCGTACGTCAGCCCGGGTCGATGACGAGATCGGCGCGGTGGCGGCCGCGCGCGACGAGCCGGGCGTTGGCCTCGTCGGACCGCGCCACCCAGGCGCGGGCGTCCGCAGGGTCCTTGCCGTGCCGTACGTGCCGGCCGACGAGGCGGTCCACCCGCAGGGCCTCGTCCGGGGCGAGGTACCAGGCCTCGTCCAGGAGAGGCCGTACCGGCGCCCAGCCGGCCGCGTCGTGCAGCAGGTAGTTCCCCTCGGTGATCACCAGGGGTACGGCCGGCCCGACGGGGATGCTGCCCGCGACCGGGTCCTCCAGCGAGCGGTCGAAGGCGGGCGCGTACACGGTGACCCCCTCGGGCGTGCGCAGCCGGCGCAGCAGGCAGACGTAGCCGGCCGCGTCGAAGGTGTCCGGCGCCCCCCTGCGGTCGGCCCGCCCCAGCCGGTGCACCTCGGCCTGCGCGAGGTGGAACCCGTCCATCGGCACCACCACGGCCCGCTCCGGCCCGAGCGCCCCGGCGATCCGCGCCGCCAGCGTCGACTTCCCGGCTCCCGGCGGCCCGGCGATGCCGAGGATCCGCCGGCCGCCCCGGTCGGCCAGCGCACCGGCCCTCATGATCAGTTCCGTCGTCCGCACGTCCGTATCCTGCCCGAGGCCTGGGCCCGCCCGCGCGGCCCCCCGGCCCGGCCCCGGCCCTGCGCCCCGGCCCCGGTCGTCGGACCAGGGCCGGAGGTGGCACCGGTGCCGGCAGGCGGACACGCGCTACCGGCGTGCGTCCACCACCGCGAGGAGCTTGCCACTGGCCGGGCTGCGGTCCAGCGACGCACCGTCGACCGCCTCGACCACCAGCTCCAGCAGCCGCTCCGTCACCGCCGAGCGGAGCTCCGGGTAGCCGGCCAGGAAGACCGCCCGCAGTCGCTCCGGATCGGTCGCCGGCGTCCGCTCCACCCGTACGGTCAGCCGCTCGCGCACGTCCGTACCGTCGAGTCTGATCTGCAACTCGCCGCGGTGGCCGCCCTGTTCCTCGGCCATGGCCAGGAAGCGGCGGTAATTGAGGAAGTACGTCGCCACCCGCATCACGTCACCGGTGCGCCCCATCAGCTCGAAGCGGGGAGCGTGCCGGCCACAGGCGCAGCGGCCCGGGAGCTCCCGGCCGAGGTCGCCTATCAGGTACCGGCCCAGGTGCTGCCCGCGCCGGGCGTGCGTGGTGAAGACCAGCCGGCCCGTCTCGCCCGGGGGCACCGGCCGGTCCTCGGCCACGTCCACGATCTCCATAGTGTGGAGGTCGGCGTGCAGGTGGTGTACGCCGCCGGAGCTCTCGGTGCACTGGTAGCCCAGCGGGCCGAGGTCGGTGCTGCCGTACGTGATCGAGCGGACGGTCTCGATGCCGAACTCCTTCCTCAGCGTCCGCCGCTGCTCCTCGGTGAAGTGCTCGCCCCCGTAGAAGACCTTGCGCAGGCCTCCGTACGCGCGCAGCGCGTCCGCCTCCGCGTGCAGCAGCTGCCACAGGTAGGAAGGCATGCCGAAGAGGGTGTCGGCCCGGTGCTCGATGAGGGCCCGGGCCGTGGCCCGGTGGTCCGGTCCCGCGGCCAGCGGCAGCTGTACGCCGCCGAGCCGTTCCAGCACGGAGAAGAAGCTGATGAAGCTGCCGTACATGCCGCCGCTGTAGAAGAGGTTGGCGGTGCGGTCCCCGACCGGGTCGTAGCCGGCGGCGAGCAGGCCGCGGGCTGCGGCGTGCATCTGGGTGTCGTAGTCGTCGTAACTGAAGACCGACAGGGCGGGAGCGCCCGTGCTGCCGCCGCTGCGGAAGTAGAGCTCGGCATCGGCCCGGGCAGGCTCCCGCACGTCCTGCTTGCCCGTCAGCGGGCCCGTCGGCAGCGGCAGGACGACGGGCCGGGCCAGGTCGTCGAGGCAGGCGGTGGTGGCGAAGCGGACCGGGTCGGCCTGGACGGCGACGCGGCGGCTGTAGCGCTGCAGGGCGTAGACGCCGTCGTGCGGCTCGCCCGCGTAGCTCTCCAGCATGGCGCCGACCGGCGTGACGCGGGTGACGCCCGCGGCCAGCGCCGTGCGGGAGAGCTCGGCGATGTCGGACCGGCTGCCCGCGATGCCCGCCGTCTGGAGGTAGCGGCGCATCGGCCGCAGGGTGGCGATCATCCGCTCGCGGGGCAGCGGCTTGACCCACACGGTGCGGTGCAGCGGCGAGGCCGTCAGCGGCGACCGGGTGTCGGCCATGACCCGCCACGAGCCGTCGGGCGCGGCGAAGACACGGGTCAGGCCCAGGTGCTCCTCCAGCCGGGCCACCAGCTCGGTGGTGGTCAGCTCGGCGGCCTCGGCCGGGTCCGGTTCGCCCTCCGGGGCGGTGCCCGCGGCCGGCGGGCGGGCCGCGAGCACCGCGGCGAAACGCTCGGCGAAGGCGAACACCTCGCCCTCGTCCTCGGTGTCGAGGTAGACCACCTGGGGGCTGGAACACGCCTGCTGCTCGTGCAGGCACACGTCGTCCGCGAGGGCGCCGAGCGTGCCGGCGTCCGACCAGACGTCACCCGTCAGGTACGCGAAGGAGATCCGGTGCCCCCACTCCACCAGCCGGCAGCCGGCCGGCACGTGGGCCGCGACCCCTTCGACGGCGTCTTCCCCGCCCCACACGGCGACGGCGTCCGCGGGCGCGCACATCAGGCGCAGCCACTCCTGCCGGGAGGACGGGAAGCGCAGGACGACGACCCGTGCGGCCAGCGCGCCGCTGGGATCGAGGGCCGCGAGCTCGGCCATCAGGTGCTGCGTCAGGAGGGTGTCGGCGCCGCTGGTCTTGAGGACGTTGACGTTGCCGGCGAGCAGCCCCTCGACGATGCTGAGCGGCGCGACCGTTGCGGCGTTGCCCGGGGCGATGTGGGCGACCAGGCCGACGGGCGCCCACGCCTCGTAGACCGTCTCGCGCGGATCGGCCCGGTTCAGCCGGCCGGGAGTCGCGCTGCCGAGCTCGCGGCGCACCTTGCGGGTCAGCTCCCGCCGGCCCAGCAGCCCGCCGAGCTCGGCCAGGACGGCCTGGTCCTCTCCCGCGGGCAGGTGCGCGGCCAGCCGGGCGCGCACCGGGTGCGCCGGGTCGCACAGGGCGGTGGCGAGGGCGTCGCAGGCGGCCAGCACGGTCTCCGTCTCCAGCACCGTGGCCAGCGCGGCCTCGACGGCGGCCGGCAGGGCCGCGAGACGGCGCCCGGCCTCCTCGTCCCCGATGAACTCACCCTGCCAGTAGTGCTGCGCGGCGGTGCCGCCGCCGTGCCGCTCGTACGCGGCCCCCGTCATGGTCTCCGTCACGGTCACGCCATGCCCTTCATCAGTTCCGCTGCGGCCACCGCGCAGCTGCGGTTGCGGCTCACCCCGGCACGGCCGTGGACGGTGAACCAGGGGGTCTCCAGCTCGCACCCGCAGGCGTCGCCCGGCTGGAGGGAGGCGAGGTCGCCCATGACCACGCTCTGCGCCGGCACCGAGGTGATGTACGGCGACACGAGGTGCAGGTAGCCCCGCTCCCCGTACGGCAGGGCCTCGAGCGTGCGCGTGGAGCGGATCGTCACCCGGGACCACACGGGGGCGTGCAGCCGGTGGTGGCCGCACTCGATGTACGGGACGCAGTGCTCCACCGACCCGAAGGTGTCCCGTATCCGCTCGCCCGGGATGCCGAGCTGCTCGGTGACGCGGGCGTACAGCTCCTCCTTGCCGATGCGCCGGTCGGCGTGCCCCTTCCAGCCGCCGCCGAGGACCACGAGGGAGCCCTCGGGCAGGCGCAGCGGAGGCAGCCCCATGGCCCGCATCCGCTCCAGGGTGAAGAAGAGGAAGGCCGGGAAGCCGAGGATGCGGACCGGGGCGTCCTCCCGCTCGAAGCGGCGCAGCGCGGCGATGCAGCCGAAGGGGTCGAACTCGTGGTCGCCGCCGGTGTTGCGCAGGGCGTACTCGACGCTGCGCGCCGGGGCGAAATCGCACAGGTAGTTGTCGGTGAAGGCGGTCCCGAGGTTGAGGGAGGGGGCCGGTTCGTAGCTGTACAGGAGGTAGTTGACCTCCTGGTCGGGGGTGATCCAGCCGTTGCGCTCGAAGATCCGGGCGACCATCCGCTGGGCGGAGCGGATCGTCCAGTGGTCGAAGAACATCTGCGACTTCTGACCGGTGGTGCCGGAGGAGGTCAGGTGCAGCTCGACGTCCTCGCGCGGGACGGAGAGCACCTCGTGCCGCTTGAAGAAGTTCGCGTGGACGAGCGGGGCCCGGTACGGCCGCGCCGGGGGAGTGGCCTCGTACAGCGAGCGGAAGAAGGCGGAGCGCTCGGCGTGCCAGGCGTTGGTCTCCGCCATGGCGGCGGCGAACAGCTCGTCCTCCGCGGGCCCGAAGGCGTACGGGTCGGTCAGGTCGCACAGCTGTTGTACGTGCGGCAGGAGGGCCGGGTCGGGGACGGCGACCGGCGCGAGATGGGGGTTCATGGGGCAACCTCGGATGATGTGGGCAGGTGCGTCGACGCCCAGGCCGACACGTAGCAGTCCAGATAGGGCTGGAGGGGCGGCTCGACGGCCACGCCGCGGAAGTCGATGCGCTCGCTGGAACGGGACAGGACGGCGTAGTCGTGGAAGCCGTCGCCATCGGCGCGCATCGCCGGGTAGATGGCCCCGGCGACGAACCCCTCGGACAGGAAGGCCGAGAGGACCTCCTGGTGCGCGAGCGGCACCAGCGCCTCGACGTAGCCCGCGCCCGCGCGGGCCAGGGCCCGGGTGACGGGTTCGAGGCACGCGGCCGCGGCGGCCGGGTCGGGGTGGGCGGTCAGCAGGGAGCAGTATCCTCCGGCGCGGTTCAGGTAGGCGTAGACCTCGAAGCGGCCGTCCTCGGGCGTGAGCAGCACGTTCGGGGTGTGCAGCGGGTAGAACCAGCCCTCGGCGCCCGGAAACCGCTCGCGGAAACGACGGCGTACGAAGGCCGGTGCTTCGATCATCTCCAGCCGGTCGCCGGTGCCCCGCGGCACGGGCGGCGGAGCCGGCTGCGGGCCGGCGGCGGCCCGCACCCCGGGGTAGCCGATGCCCAGCGCGGCCTCGGCGGTGCGCAGCAGCGGCAGGAGCGGGGCGGGCACTTCGGGGACGGGGATCCGGCGATCCAGCACCCCGGCCGAGTGACGCGCGTAGAGTGCGAGGCTTTCGCGGCTGCTGAGATCCACCGCGTTGGGCAGGATGCCCAGCGGCCGGAATCCGTTGCGTGCGACGACGCGCTGCGGGCCGGCGCTGACGGTGCGCACCGTCGCGTACACCGAGTCCAGCCGCCCGGTGTCCAGCATGCCCGCGCACAGGGCCCCGGTCAGGGCGGCGGCCAGGCCCGACGAGCGGTGCTCGGGGTGGACGGCGATGCCCTCCAGGCGGCCGATGCGGCTGCCCGCCTCACCGTGGATGGCGGCGGACGCGGTCAGGGCCCCGGTGCCGGCGCAGCGGCCGACGAGCCACAGGGAGTACGGGTCCTCGATGAGCCGGGCCATTTCGGCCGGGTCGGTGCCCAGGGCCACGGGGTAGTGCGGTCCGTAGACGGCGTAGTACAGCTGGCGCAGTTCGGCGATGTCCGAGCAGGCGGCGGGGGTGATGACGGGGCTCACCGCTCGCCTCCGGCGGGTTCCGCCGCGGCCGGCGCGGCCGCGGGGGACCTCAGCAGGACCAGCGCGCAGGCCGCGGGGACCAGTCCGGCGCCCTGTACCAGGCACAGCGTCCGGGGGGAGAGGAAGTCGCCGGCGAAGCCGAACGCCAGGGACGCCACGGGCAGGGAGGCGCCCAGCACGGCCTGCATCACGGCGAAGAAGCCCGGCTTGTCGGCCGGCGGTACCAGCCGCTGGAAGAGGGCGACGAAGCGGACGCTGACGGCCCCGGCGCACCAGCCGGCCACGGCCAGGCAGCCCGCGACGGCCGGGCGGTGCGGGACCAGCCCCGGCAGCGCGAGAGCGAGGGCCATCAGGCCCAGGCAGTACGCACCGGCGACCCTGGGGCTGCCCGGCACACGGGTGCCGGTGAAGGCGCCCACGAGCGCACCGGCGCCCAGCGAGGCCTCCAGCAGGGCCACGGTGCCGCCGCCGCCCGCGAGGACCGAGCGGGTGTACAGGGGGATGACGACGAACACGGCGGTGGTGAAGAGGTTCGCCGCGGTGAAGCAGATCAGGATCCGCCGTACGTAGGGGAGTTCCGCGAGGATGCGGCGCAGCGAGCGCCGTTGCGTCGGGGCCGGCGCGCCGCCTCCGACGTCCGGCACGACGGTACGGAAGCGGGCGCTCGTGACGAGCAGTGCGGCGCCGAGGTAGGCGGCCGCGCAGCCGACGGCGAGCCCTGCCACCCCGGCCCGGTCGACCGTCAGGGCACCGAGCAGCGCACCGCCGAGCCCGGCCAGGGACTGGGTGGACAGCTCGAAGCCGGTGGCGGTCTCGATGTCGGCGTCGTCGACGAGTTCCGGCACCGAGGTGGTCAGGCAGGGGTCGAAGAACGCCTGGCAGGTCGCCAGGGCGAGACCGGCGGCGTACACGGTGGCGAGCGGCAGGTCACCGCCGTACGCCCACAGCGCGAGGGCACCCGAGGCGGACCCGGCCAGGGCGGCGGCGTTCCGCAGTACCGAACGGTGCGCGGACCGGGCGACGGCTGCTGCCACCACGGGCGCGAGCACCACGGCGGGCAGGGTGCAGGCCGCCATGAACAGCCCGGAGGCGAGCCCCCGCGCGTCCTGCACGGCGTGGGCGACGATCCACCAGGACACCCCGACCTGGAACATCCGTACGGCGGCCTGGGTGAGCATCTGGCCGAGCCACACGGCGCCGAAGGCACGGTTGCGCAGGACCAGTGGAGCACGACGCCCGCCGCCCACGGCCGCCCTCTCCGTTCCGGTCCCGGCCACGGGTACGGCGGTCATGCGGTCGGCCTCTCGTCGAGGACCCGGACGAGCTTGCCCGAGCGCGGGTTGACGGCGAGGTCGCGGTGGCGCACCCACTCCACGGACAGAGGGTGCACGAACCCGGCGCGCACGCTGTCCGGATACAGCGGCCGGACGTTCTCCAGCTCCGCGACGACGGCGTCGGCCAGCTCCTTCCGGCCCTGGCCGGGGGCCGTCGCCAGCCGCAGGACGAGCCCGTCGCGGCCGTCCCAGCGGCGTACGACGAGCTGTGTGCCGACCACGTGCCCCGCGGTGTCCGCCGCGGCCACGGCGTCCTGGGCGTCCTGGGTGTACAGGGAGACGGGACCCACCCGAACGCCCTCCTCGGCGCGGCCGAGTATCCGGAAGTGCCCGGGTCCGCTGCCGGTCCACTCGGCCCGGTCGCCCGCGGGGTAGCGGATGATCGGCATGAGGCGGCGGAAGAGACTGGTGACGACGACCCGGCCGGACCGGCCCGGTTCGGTGATGGGCTCGTCGGTGGAGTCGTCGAGGATCTCTACGGCCGAGTACGGCGTGAAGGCACGGTGCACCCGGGCGTCGGAGCCGGCCACGGGGCGGCCGAGCAGGCCCGCGTCGACGCTGGCGTACCCGACGGAACGGACCTCGGCACCGGGGAACGCGGCGGCCAGCAGGCGCCGCTGGTCGTCGAAGAGGGCCTCCCCGCCGAAGAGGAGCAACTCCACCGAGTCGAGCCGCACACTGGACGACACCGCCTGTTCGGCGAGCCGGCACAGGGTGGTCGGTGTTCCGGCCAGCACCTGGGCGCCGAGATCGCGCAGCGCGGGGATCGTCGACTCCAGCGGCGCGCCGCCGCCGATGGGCAGGCGGACGTTGTCCACGGGCGCGTGGGTGAGCGAGTCGAGGACGAAGAGGAAGCTGGCGTACAGCTCCCCGGCGTAGAAGAGGTCGGCGACGCGGTGTCCCGGGCGCAGACCCGTGTCCACGAGTCCCTGGCCGAAGGCGGTGACGAACGTGCGCCACTCGTCACGTGTGTAGACGGAGAACTTGGGGGACCCCGTGGTGCCGCCGGTCTTGTAGACCGTGGCCTCGCTGAGCGGGCCGGTCAGCACACGGCTGTCGTGGAGGGTGTTTGCCGCCCAGAACGCTTGCTGGTCGACCACCGGCAGGTCGGTGAGGTGGTCGATGTGCTGCGGCAGGGACGCGTAAAGGTCTTGGTAGAAGGGCGAGTTGTGGCGGGCGAAACGTATGAGGTCCGAGAGCTGCTGGGCGGACATGGGCCTTTGCCTAGGTGACGTGAACGGGACGGGAGACACGGCGGGGCGTGGTGGGAGCGGGAACGCTCCTGCTGGCTCGGCCGGTGTGAACGAGGGCCCCCCGGCGCCCCGTCTCCTCGATGCGCGTCAAAGTTGACGCGCAGTCACGATGATGAAACATCAGTGCCCTTGTCACCAAATTGGGCAAAGGTTTCCGGCCATGGCGGCCCTTTTCATTAGAATTTCAAGTAACTGTCGCCTCGGTGGTGGGTGGGAAGGCCCCGCGGCCGCCGCTCCGCGGGGTTCCTTCGGCGGGCCCCGGGACTCAGGCCGCCGCGGCGCGGAACGTACTCGGGCTCAGGCCCTTGTTGCGTTTGAACGCGGCACTGAAGCCGAAGGCGTCGGCGTAGCCGACGGACCTGCCGATCTGGGCGATGCTGAGATCGGTGTCCGTCAGCAGTGACTCGGCCTCGTCCATACGGCATTCGGTGAGGTAGGCGAGGGGCGGACGGCCCATCAGCCGGGTGAAGCGCCTGGCGAACAGGGCCCGGGAGACCCCCGACCGAGCGGCCAGCGACGCGACCGTCCAGGACTCCGCGGGCCGGTCGTGGAAGGCTTGCAGGGCGGGCGCGAGGACGGGGTCGGCCAGACCCCGGTACCAGCCGGGCGCGTCGGCGCCGGCCTGGTCGAACCAGGTGCGCAGCGTGCACACCAGCGCCCAGTCGAGGAGCCGGTCCATCAGTGCCTGCGAACCGGCCGAGAGCCGGGCGGCGTCGATGGCGGCCGTCTCCAGCAGGGCGCAGACCTCGGCGTCCTCATGGATCACCAGGACGGGCGGCAGGGTCCGCAGGAGCCGCTCGTGGCGGTGGCCCGAGGCGCGGTACGCGCCCACGATCAGCGTGGTCGCCTCCGCCGAGTCGGCGCCCCAGCGGATACCGCCGAGTTCCTGGGCGGTGCACTCGGCGTCGGAGGTGAAGCAGGCGATCTCGTACGCGGCATGGGAGCCGTGGACGCTGCCGGGCCGGTCCGCGAGATGGAACGGCGCGGATCCGCTGACGATGGCCGTGTCGCCGGTCCCGACCGCCCGCTCGGTGCCGTCGGGCAGCAGCAGGGTGCCCCCGCCGCGCAGCACGCTGATCATCGTGAGCGGTGCGTCGTCGGCGAAGCGGACGGTCCAGGGCGCCGTCAGTACGGCGTGGCTGACGACCGAGCCTTCGGCCCGGATGCCACTCAGCAAGTAACTCAAGGGATCCACGCGGGAATCGTAGACGATCTCCTATGTTCCGGAGCGTTTCTCCCATGGATCATCTACGCCATCGCGGCTGTACTGGATCCGTCGAACCGAGCAGAACCAGAACCAGCCAGGAGACATCGTGACGCAGCACGGCAGCGATGCCAGGACGGCCCTCGTGGTCGTCGCGCACCACCGCACCGATTCCCTCACCGCGCACACGGCCCGCCGTGCCGCCGCCCGGCTCGAAGCCGCCGGGTACCGCATCGACCTGCTCGACCTGCACGCCGAGGGGTTCGACCCCCGGATGAACACGTCGGACCAGCCGGACTGGGGCAACAGGGAGAAGCCCTACTCGGACGAAGTGCACGCCCACATGCGGCGCATCCTCGACGCCGATGTCATCATCGCCGTCTTTCCGGTGTACTGGCAGACCGTGCCCGCGATCCTCAAGGGGTGGATCGACCGCGTGTGGAACTACGGGTTCGCCTACGGCCGCAGCAAGCCCCGCCTCGCCGGCAAGCGCATCCTGTGGCTGGGCCTGGCCGGTGCCACTGCCGACGACCCCGTCGTGGAAGGGATGCACGCCCTCCTCGAAACCAATCTGAGCGAAGGCATCGCCTACTACTGCGGCTTCTCGTATTCCACCGTGGGCCTCCTCACCGGCGCGGAGGAGCGCCCCCAGCGCGTCGACACCGAGGGCAACCTCCTGATCGGCGAGGCGGTCGCGGGCGCCGAGCGGGAGGCACAGTACGCCGACCTCGACCGGCGTGCCGGGGAGTTCGTGGAACGGTTCGTCGCCGAGGAGCTCGTGACGGTCTGACCGTCAGGGCCCGTGCGCGCTGGTGGCGCGGCGGACGGCCCCGGCCGACGCTCCGCGCGGCGGGGGCGCGGTCCGGGCACGGCCCCCGCCGCGGCGGTTCAGCCGATGACCTTCAGGACCTCACCCAGGTCGACGAACTTGAAGCCGGTGGCCTCGCGGTCGCCGTCACCGGGGGTCTCCTGGCCGTCCTGGACGACCAGCAGACCGTTGGGGTAGCGCGCGCCGAGGGGCGCGTTCAGGGCGGCGGCCCCGTCACAGACCTCCGAGCCGTCGAGCGCGGCGGAGGCTCCGGTGATGCGGAAGGCGCCTTCGAACTCGTTGTGGTCGTCGCGCTCGCGGTCGTAGGCGACGAAGGTGTTGTCGCCCTGGCTGGAGGCCAGCAGGTAGCCGTCCCCGTCAGCCTCGGTGACCAGGGTGAGGCCCTCGACGTCGGCCGTCAGGCGCTTGCCGCCGTAACCGGGGTCGGCGCCCGGGGTGCACTCCTCGGTCTCCGGGTCGTAGGTGCCCGGAACGCCGTACTCGCGGACCTTGTCGATCAGCTTCGGCGTACCGGTGAGGCCGGCGTCGATGCGCCAGATGCCGACGTCCTCCTGCCCGGCGTAGAGGGTGCCGTCGGCGGGGTCGACGGCCATGCCCTCGACCTGCGGAAGCTCGCCCGGCTCGCCGCAGGGCGCCCAGGAGGCACCGTTGGGCAGGCGGAAGGAGGCCGGCAGATCGAGCGTACGGACCTGCCGGTAGCCGACGGTGCCGGCCGGGGTGGGGAGCAGCTCGAGCAGGGCGATCCGCGTGCGGTTGCGCTGGCTGACCATGGCGTAGGAGCGGCCGGTCCTGCGGTCGGTCCAGGTGGCCAGGCCGTAGGCCGTCTTCTGCTCGTTGATCTCGGCCTGGTCGGCGGAGAAGACCGGGCGCGCGCCGGGGTCGGTGATGTCGGTGAGCGGGCCGCCGGGCCGGTCCCGGTCGATCCGGTAGACGCGCAGCCGGTCGTTGCCGCGGTCGCTGACCACCGCGACGTCGGCGGGGCCGGCGGGCAGGCGCAGGCCCTGGACCAGGTCGACGTTGTTGAAGCGGCCGGGCGCGTCGTCGGCGCCCGGTCCCGCCGGGGCGGGGATCGACTGCACCTGGTGCGCGTCCAGGTCGTAGACCCGGAGGCCGCCCTGCTTGGCGGTGGCGACGACCAGGCTGCGGCCGGGGTCGGCGGTGTTGCGCCAGATCGCCGGGTCGTCCGCGTTGGCGTCGCCGCCGGCCTCGTCGTCGTACAGGGGAGCGGTCTCGGCCTTCGGCCTGACGGTGCTGATCGAGGAGGCCTGCGCCGGGAGCGCGAAGGAGGCAGCGAGTGCCGTGCAGAGCACGAGCGCGGAGGCGCGGGCTGCCAGACGTATCGTCATGTTTCTTCCTTGATAGGGGTTCGCCCTGGTAAGGGAGACGCTCGCTGGATCGCTTGTCATGGCCGCGACCGTAGAGTTTCCGGTAGTTGAACGCGCAGCGAAACCCCCAGGGACCGCGGGGCTCCCGGGGCGCCGTCCCGGTCCGCGGTCACGACGGCGGGTGGACGGACCTCTGACGAGCGTAGGCTTACGATCACTGTTCTTCCAGCGGAGGAGAGTTGGCCGGCCGTGATGCCCCCGTGCTGCTCGATCTGCCGCGCGTCCCTCAGGGACCACGACTACGAGACCTTCACGCTCGTGTACTTCCGTGCCGTGGCTCCACCGCTCGATCACGAGGGGCATCCGGAGAACGCCGTCTGGTTCTGCCAGGACCACGTCCGGTACACCGAGGGCAAGACCCACATGAGCGCCGTCCTGGCCATGGTCCACGTACGCGCCGCGATCCGGCGCAAAGCCCGGAACCCCTGGCCGCTCCCCAGCCTGCCCTGAGCCCCGCCCGCCGCCCGGGGATCCCGGGACGGCACGAGGCCCCCGCCGTGACCGGCAGGGGCCTCCGCTCTGCTGCGAGCGCCGCGAGCGCTACGGGTCCTGCGTCCCGTACGCCGTCAGCCCGCGACGCGCGCCATCCACGCCTCGACCTCGTCCGCCGAGCGAGGCAGCCCCGCCGAGAGGTTCTCGTGGCCGTCGGCGGTCACCAGCAGGTCGTCCTCGATCCGGACCCCGATGCCGCGCCACTCCTTCGGCACCGTGAGGTCGTCCGGCTGGAAGTACAGGCCCGGCTCCACCGTGAGCACCATGCCCGGCTCCAGCACGCCGTCGACGTACTCCTCGTTGCGCGCCTCGGCACAGTCGTGGACGTCCAGGCCGAGCATGTGCCCGGTACCGGCCATGGTGAAGCGGCGCTGCAGGCCCAGCGCGTAGGCGCGGTCCGCCGGGCCCTCGATGAAGCCCCACTCGACGAGCTTCTCCGCCAGGTACCGCTGTGCCGCCACATGGAAGTCGCGGTACGAGGCCCCCGGCTTGACGGCGGCCATGCCCGCCTCCTGCGCCTCGTACACCGCCTCGTACACCGTGCGCTGCACGGGCGTGAACGTGCCGCTGATCGGCAGGGTGCGGGTGACGTCGGCGGTGTAGAGGGTGTGCGTCTCCACGCCGGCGTCGAGCAGGAGCAGGTCACCGGGGCGCACCGGGCCGTCGTTGTCGGTCCAGTGCATGATCGTGGCGTGCTCGCCCGCGGCGCAGATCGAGCCGTAGCCGACGGAGTTCCCCTCCAGCCGGGCGCGGCGGAAGAAGGTGCCCTCGATCCACCGCTCGGAGGACGCCACCGCCCGCGAGAGCTCGCCGACGCAGTCGGTGAAACCGCGCACGGTGGAGTCCACCGCCTTGCGCATCTCCCCGATCTCCCAGGCGTCCTTGACCAGGCGGAGCCCGCTCAGCGCCTCCTCCAGTTCGGCGTCGCGCTCCGGGTCGGTGGTGACGGCGGCCTCCAGCACCGGGTCGATCCCGCGGACGATCCGGGTGGGAACCCCGGAGGCGGCGGCCAGGTCGCCCGCCGCGCTGCGGACGTCACGGCAGGACAGCCCGAGCACGCGCTCCGACTCGGCGAGGGAGCGGCGGCGGCCCGTCCACAGCTCGGCGGTGTAGCCCAGCCAGAACTCGTCGGTGTCCCGGCCGTCGCGCGGCAGCTGGTAGCAGTACGCGTCGTGGCCGCCGTCCGCGCGGGGCTCGAGGACGAGCGCCCCGTCGCGGGCCTGGTCCCCGGTCATGTGGACGTAGCCGGAGTACGGGCGGAACGGGTAGAGGTCGTCGTTCGAGCGGGCTTTGAGGTTGCCGGAGGGGATCACCAGCCGCTCGCCGGGGAAGCGCGCGGAGAGCGCGGCACGGCGGCGCGCCGCGTACGGGGCCTGCTCGTCGAGCGGGAGGCCGTGCCGTTCGGTGTCCGCCCAGCCCGTCCTCATCAGCGCGGACAGTTCCTCGGAAACCTCCGAGTAGAGGCCGTTCTTGCGACCCTTCGCCACGTCGTGCACCTGCTTCCGGATGTATTCGACTTGCCGGGAAGCCCCGGCGGCCCCCGGACGGTACTGCGGGAAGGCACGCCGGGGAGGACCGTCCGTGCCAATGGCACTGGTCGGCCACTGCTGCCCCTGTGGTCCTCGATAATGCGGAGCATGGCGAACGCGAAACTCGGCGAGGCCCTGCGGATGCTGGGCATCGGCCCCGCGGCGGGCCGCGTGTACCTGACACTGCTCGAAGCGGCTCCCGCTCCGCTCACCGAGATCGGGGAGGCGGCCGGGCTGGACGGTGACGCGTTCGCCGCGGCCTACGGCGAGCTGGTCGACGCGGGGCTGGCCAGCGCCGCCGAGGAGGGCGCGGACGTGGTGGCGCCGGTGCCTCCCGCCGCCGGCCTGGAGATCCTCGCCCGGCACCGGGCGGCGGAGCTCGAGGGATCACGCATCGCCGTGGGCGGCGCGTTCGAGTCGTTCCGCCGCCAGCGGCTCGCCGCGTACAACGACAACCTCGTCGAGGTGGTGACCGGTGACGCCATCGGCCCGAGGATGCGCCACGCCTGGGCCAGTGCCCGCGAACAGATCCGCCAGCTCGACTCGCCGCCCTACTTCCCGCTGGCCGGAGCCCTCGACGACGCGCTGGCGACCCTCGCCCGCGGTGTTACGCAGCGGGTCGTCTACTCGAAGGCCTCGCTGGAGGTGCCCGGGCAGCTGGAGACGGCCATCGAGCCGTGCATCGAGGCCGGCGAGCAGGCCCGGGTCGCCCCGGCGGTCCCCGTCAAGCTGGTGATCATCGACGAGGCGTACGCGCTGGTGTCGCTGTCGATCAGGGAGGCGGACGTGCACAACACCATGCTGGTGGTCCAGCCGTGCGGGCTGCTCTCCGCGCTCCTCGCCCTGTTCGAGCAGACCTGGCAGCAGGCCCTTCCCTTCCACGGCCGCGCCACCCGCCCGGCGGGCCTGCCGCCGTCCGACCGCCGGCTGCTCCGCCTCCTCGCGGGCGGCGCGAGCGACGAGGTCATCGCCCGCGAACTGGGGATCAGCCGCCGCACCTTCTTCCGCCGGCTCCAGGTCCTGATGGCCCGCCTGGGAGCCGAGAACCGCTTCCAGATGGCCCTTCAGGCACAGCGCAGCGGCTGGCTGTGAGCACCGGCGCGGGACGCCACGTACGCACCGCGGAGCGCGGCGACGCCCCGTGACACCGGCGGACCGACGTCACGGGGCGTCCTCATACCGGCCGCCGGTAGCCATTTCCGGCTACCGGCTACCGGCTACCGGCTATCAGCTGAGCGACTTGAGCGCCGCCGCGTCGTACGGCTTCAGCTCGTCGAAGCGGTTGCCGAGGACCTTCGCCGCCCACTGCGGGTCCTGGAGCAGCGCCCGGCCGACGGCGACCATGTCGAACTCGTCGCGCTCCATGCGGTCCAGGAGGTTGTCGATGTCGCCGAGTGCCGCGCCCTCGCCCGTGAAGGCGCGGATGAAGTCCCCGTCGAGACCGACCGAGCCGACGGTGATGGCCGGCCGGCCGGTGAGCTTCTTGGTCCAGCCCGCCAGGTTCAGGTCCGAGCCCTCGAATTCCGGGAGCCAGTAGCGCCGGGTGGAGGCGTGGAAGACGTCGACTCCGGCCGCCGCCAGCGGGGCCAGGATCGCCTCCAGCTCCTCCGGGGTCTGCGCGAGCCGTGCGTCGTAGGCCTCCTGCTTCCACTGCGAGTAGCGGAAGATCACCGGGAAGTCGGCCGGGACGCGCTCGCGGACCGCCGCCACGATCTCCGCGGCGAACTTCGTACGGGCGACCGCGTCGCCGCCGTACGCGTCGGTGCGGCGGTTGGTCCGCTCCCACAGGAACTGGTCGAGCAGGTAGCCGTGGGCGCCGTGCAGTTCCACGCCGTCGAAGCCGATCCGCACGGCCTCCGCGGCGGCCTCGGCGAACGCGCCGATCACGTCGTCGAGGTCGGCGAGGGTCATCGCCTTGCCGGTCCCCTCGGTGCCGTCCACGCGGATGCCGGACGGGCCGACGGCGGGCGCGTCGGCGTACGGCGCGTCGCCCTGGTTGCGCACCATGCCTATGTGCCACAGCTGGGGCACGATCGTGCCGCCGGCCGCGTGCACGGCCGCGGCGACCTCCCCCCACGCCGCCAGCTGCTCCTCGCCGTGGAACCGCGGCACCCGGTCGCTCTGTCCGGCGGACTCGTGACCCACGTACGTTCCCTCGGTGATCACCAGGCCCACACCCGCGGCGGCACGGCTGGCGTAGTACGCCCGCACGTCCTCGCCGGGTACGCCGCCGGGCGAGAACATCCGCGTCATCGGCGCCATCGCGATGCGGTTGGGGACGGTCAGACCGTTCAGCGTGACCTGCCGGGACAGGATCTCGGCCGCGCGGGAGGCGGTGGACGTGGTGACGGTCATGCGGGTCCTCCGGGTTGAGACTGTGGCTCGTCGGGGTGACAACCTGGAGTGCATAGTACACATGCTATGTATCATGCATATTGAGGTGGGTGGGGTCATGGGTCTGGGGGTCCCCGCGTCCGGGATAATGAAGCGCCGGAAGGAGCGTGAGGCGCGGTGCTGGAGAAACTGGAGCGGGAGCTGATGCTGCTCTCACGGCACCAGGTGCTGGCCCGGCGCGACCGCGACCCTGAACGCCTGGAGCGGTCCGCGTACCTGCTGCTCAGCAGGATCGACACCCAGGGCCCGATGTCCATCGGACAGCTGTCGGAGGCCTTCGGCCTCGACACCTCGACCGTGAACCGCCAGACGGCCGCACTGCTGCGCTGCGGACTGGCCGAGCGCGTCGCGGACCCGGACGGCGGCATGGCCCGCAAGCTGCGCATCACCGCCGAAGGCGGTCGCCGGCTCGCCGCGGACCGCGAGGTCAACCGGTCCTGCCTGGCCCGGGTGGTCGCCGACTGGTCCCCCGAGGAGATACAGGAGCTGGAGGACGTGCTGGTCCGGCTCAACCGGAGCGCGGAGGCCCTGGAAGGACGGCACTGGCCGCGCGCGGAAGAAGACGGCACCCGCCCCGAGTGCCACCCCCAGGCCCCGCGCGAACCCGTACCTCCCGCCCCGTAGGAACGCGCCTCCCGCCCCGGCCGCAAGCACCGTCAGAGCGCGGCCCGCGACCTCCGCGCCTCGTACGCGCAACAGCTGGTGGTGCTGCTGATCGGGCTGGTCGGTGACCTTCAGGACCGGATCGCCCGGCTGGGCGCGGTGCCGGACGCCGAGCAGCGGACGGCACCGCTGGCCGAGCAGCTGCGGGTCGCCGCAGCCGAGCTTGACGTGGCCCGTCGGGGCCGGCGCGAGGCCGATAGCCGGCTTGCCCGGGCGGAGCGGGAAGGCGTTCTCCTCCAGGAGCGGCTCGCTCGGCTCCGGCTGCGGCACAGACTGCGGACGAGGTGCCGTCGGTGACCGCATCCAGCTCGCCCATTCCCAGGCTGCGCCCAAGGCCACTGCGGGCGAAGGGATTCGAGGGCGCGCCCGGGCCGACCGTACGGCGTCGCCGACGGAACAGGTATGTCGGACCCCGGTGTTAGGGTCGCCGCCATGGCAAACCGTTCATATCTCTACTCTGCCGATTCAATGCCGACCGGGGACGACATCCCCAAGCCGATCCGGTGCGTATCCGAGCACAACTGGGGCATCCCGCTCGCCCACAAGCTCATGGCCGGATACGGCACGACCATCGTCCCCTCCATGATCTGGAGCCCCCGGATCGGCATCGCCGCGGACTACGACAGGGGCGCCGCCCTGCTCCGCGACCTCCTGCAGGCGGTCGGGCAAGGGCTCGAGGGCGACGACGAGTTCGCCACGTGCGTGGAAAAGACCACGGGACACCTGGAAAGGCAACGGGCGGGGTACTTCATCCTGGAGACCGGCGAGATGATCTCCATCACGGACGAGGATCCGGTGGCGGGGGTGCAGCGTCTCGTCTCGGCCGAGATTCCCGCTGCCGTCGCCCAGGCCGAGGCGGCGATCGCCGGCGAGAACGACGACTGGCTCGCCTCGGTCCGCGCCGACTGGGAGGAACACTTCGGGTCCTTCTACAGCAGCGCGCTCTACTACTCCTTCCCCGAATAAGCGGTTCCCCGGCGTCAGGAGCCGATCGCGGAGAGGGGATCCTGCCCCGACGGGGCGCGTCCGGGGCCGAGCGAAGAACCCTGCGAGGATCCGCTGCCTCCCGACCCGGCCGGTGGGGGCCGTCACAGCGAAGCGCGCGTCGGCGTCCGGCCCGTAGGGGCTGCGCCCGGCGGACGGCCTCCCCGCCCGTGTCGACGGGGCTGCTCAGCTCTTGCGGGCCAACGGCTGCCCGGCGAAGCTCACCCCTTTCAGGCCATGGGCCATGAGGTTGCGGATGTTGCCGTGATCGGTGCCGTTCGGCGTCGCCAGCACACTGCGGTAGTGCTCGCCGAATGCCAGCAGCGCCTCTTCGTCGGTCAGCCCTTCCAGCAGGGCCAGTCCGAGCGTCTTGCAGGAGCCCTCGTTCGTACCCGCGGCGTTTTCCAGCTCCCCGTTGCGGAACGCCTGCGGCTGGTACTCGTAATGCGCGGCGATGAAGGCCAAGGTGTCGGCGAACTCATGCTCACCTGACGCAAGGCTTGCTCGCAGCGAGTTCAGATCAGCCATATCGGTTCCCCTGGGGTTGAGCAGACGTCCCATTGCCGTCCGTGACCGGACGACGATACCCCCCTGTAGCCGGCCGGTCGGAATCGCTCCACATACCGGAACGCGCGCGCAGAAGAGCGGCCGGACCTGCCACGACCCACGCTCCGCATCCGTGCCCCTCGGCAGACGGGCGGAGCCCTCCCCTCCTTCGACCGCCGACGGGCAGGACGCGGCAATCGCCACGGCTTCAGCGCCTTGTAGACCGCCTTGTGGGCCGCCGCGGCCGCGGCCGCCGCTTCTCGTACGCCTCGCGGATTCCGCCGGCCAGCCCCAGCAGCACCGCCGCACCGACCAGCACCCCGGCTACGGTGCGCATGCCCCGGCCTTGGACGTGCCCGGCGGCCCGAGGGGAGACCTTGCCCTGCGGGTCGTGCACCACCGCCAGCGACGCGCCCTCCTCCGCGAGCCGTACGGGGGCGCTCAGG
This sequence comes from Streptomyces sp. NPDC034043, assembly GCF_055575675.1. NCBI lineage: Bacteria > Bacillati > Actinomycetota > Actinomycetes > Kitasatosporales > Streptomycetaceae > Streptomyces > Streptomyces sp. NPDC034043. The sequence goes on along the minus strand of NZ_JBVISF010000017.1, from coordinate 32,606 downwards.
TGCTCCGGGCCGCCTGCGGGGCAGTCCAGGCGGTGCCCGTACGAGGTCCGGGTCGTGGTGGTCCAGTGGCCCTGGGAATCCATGGAGGAGTCCGTCTCGGTGCGCTTGGTGACCTTCAGCACGACGCAGCTGATCTCGACGCCCCGGTCCTCCAGCGTGAGGTGCCCCACGGAGACGAGCGCAAGCAACGCACCGAAACCGGCAGGGACGGCGGACAGGGAGATCAGCGAGGCCCGGCGCCGCGCGGCGACGACGGCGTGCCAGCCGAGCAGGACCAGCGGGAGGAGCAGCCCGCCCAGGAAGAACCACCAGCCGTTCAGCGACCCGTACGCCGATGCCCAGGCGACCCCGAACGCCAGGCCCGCGGTCAGCGGCGGCACGGCCACCGCCACCGCGGTCCGCCAGAGCCCGCGTGCCCATCCCCCCTGCCAGCCCGCCATGCCCGCCCCCGTGTGCTCGTACCCCTGCACTCCAGGTAACCGCGCGGGCACGGGCACGTAAAGAGCGAGGCCGTGAGCGGGGGAGACAGCGGCTGCTCCGTCGCCTTCGGCGTCTTGCAGCTGGACCGGAGAAGCCTCCCCGGCTGCGGGAGTTGTGGCCAGGCCCGGGAGCGGCTGGAGCCCCGGACCGACGTGTCCGGCGTCGAAGGCATCGTGTGGCAGGGTTTGTTCACTGATCTTGACCAGGACCTGGGCAGCCGGCTGCCGCCGGGGCCGCGACCACACATTGGAGGAGAACGGCATGATCCGCCTCTCTGCAGCACCCATGACCTGGGTGGCCACCGGGGACAGCATCACCCAGGCCGTACTGCACACCCACGGCGCGCGTGGCTGGGTGGAACACCTGCAGGAACGGGTCAGATGGGAGCTGGACCGGCTGACCGACATCGTCGTCAACACCGGCGTCTCCGGGTGGCGCGCCGTGGACGTGCTCGGTTCCTACGAGCACCTGATCGGTCGCTTCGCACCCGACGTCCTGTCCATATCGCTCGGCACGAACGACGCACGCGCCGGCCTGGCCGGGCTGGCGGAGTTCCGGGACGCCATGCGCCGGATCGTCGAGCGCACGGGTCCGGACACCCAGATCGTCCTGCACACCCCGGTGCTCGTCAGCATCGCCGGCCGCGAGGCCCGCGGCACGCTCCCGGCGTACGCAGAGGCCGTACGGGATCTCGCGAAGGAGACCGGCACGCTGCTGGTCGACCACGAGGCGTACTGGAACGCGCACTTCGACGGTGCCGACCCGATCGCCTGGCTCGATGACCCGGCCCACCCCAACGCCGTAGGCCACCTGCAGATGGCCGAGCACACGCTCCGGACCCTGGGTCTGGGGGCGCTGGACCCCCGCACCTGACCGGCAGGGAACCGGACAATCATCTGCACCGCGCGCCGAACGGGCCGTGGCGCGTTCCACGACGCCCCGTACTGAGCGGCCGGGTCGCATCCGGCCTGCCACCTCGGGGTGAACCGCGCCGTCGCATCCAAGTCACGGCCTCCGCGTCTCGATGCGTACGCGGATGCCGGCCAGCTCGCCGGTGACCGGATGCCGATCGCCCGGAGCCGTTCCTCGCATGTCCCCGCCGCCCCAGGGGCAACCCTGAGCCGTTCGACGGCTGCATGCCGCAAGCCCCGTCACGGGCCACGAGGCCCAGAAAGAGGTCTGGCATGGAACGCGAGGAGATCGAGCAGGTCACCGAGGAACTCCCCGAGCTCGCCCTGATGATCGACATCGGCGGAGACGACGACTGATCGGTACGCGAGTCCCGCGCCGCTGAATGAGGGTGCGTGGGGGAACTCGTCGTACGCGAGGCCCGTCACGCACCCGCCCGCTCCCGATCAAGGCAGAAGCGGAGTCCCGAACTTGCGTGTGACACCTGATGCGGCGTCTGCCCGAGCCGCCGAAGCGGCCGTATGGCGGACCACCCGTGACGCCCTCAGTGCCGCAGGGCTTTCCTCTGCCGTCCCCGCGCACCCCGCCGTCATGGCGGTGGCCCATCAGTCGCGCATCAGTCGCACCAGTCGCGGCAGGCACGGCAGATAGGCGACCTGGCGGAGGGCGCACCGCCCGGGCCGGCGGCGCGGCTGCGCCGCGCCTCGGCGCTTCCCCGCCACACCGCGGGTTCGCTGTGGGACGTGGACCCTGGCGGAGCCCGACATCCATCTGCGGGAAGCCCTCGCCCGCGCGCTGGCGTCCCTGCCGCCGTCGCGGCCGGCTTCTGAGGCCCCGTCGCCCGCACCGGCAGCGGGCTCCACCCTGTCCCGCTGGGGCGCCGGCCACAGGGCGGTCTTCAACGAGGCCACCGAGCGGCTGGCCGGGGTGTGGCCGGAGATGCTTGCCGAACTGCGGGCCAGCGTCACGCAGATCGTGCTGCTGCAGGGGACGGCCATTCACGGATTCACCGATTTCACCGTCCACGGTGCCGTGTTCGTCAACTCCGCACGGCTCGACTCGCGGCCCGGAGGACTGCCCGGCTGGGTCCGCCTCGCGGAGGCGCTCGTACACGAGGGGACGCACACGCGGTGCAACGCGGCGGCCCTGGTGACGGCGTTCCTCGCCCCTGCCGCCGACACGGTGGCCCCGGTGAGCACTCCCTTGCGCGCCGACCCCCGGCCCCTCACCGGACTCTTTCAGCAGACCGTTGTGCTGGTACGCCTGGTGATGCTGTATCGCAGGCTGCTGCTGAGCTGCCGGAACCGTGAAACGGCTGACGGCGTGCTCATCCGGGCACTCGAGCTCCGGCAGGGCAAGCTGGTGGCCGGTGCGCATCAGGGCATCGGCACCCTGGGGCGGCACGCGGGGGCGTTGACGCACGAGGGCCGCACTGTCCTCGAGGAGGCGCGCGACCTGCTGGACGCGGAGGCTCGTCATCCTGCCGTCGTGGCGTCGCCCCTCGCCGCGCCCCCGGCCTCGGCTTCCGAGACGTCCGCGGCCTCGGGGCGCGGACGGTGACCGCCCCGTCGCCCGTGGGCCACGAGTCTTCCGCGCAGCGATGGGTGCCCGAGGTCTTCCACCCGTACCCGGACAGCCCTGCCGTGGTCTTCGCTCGTGTGGCAGCCCGTTCTGAAGCGTTCGGGCACACCGGTGCCGCCGACGGGAAACCCGTTCTGGTGGGCAGCGCGGCGGGGACGATGGCCGACGGCGTCGCGGTGCGCGCTCGTGGTGAACTCGTGGAGCGGGCGAGCAACGTCCTGACCGGCCGGGCTGCCGAGTCGGGCGTACTCCCGGCGACACGGACCGCCACGCATGCGGAGCTGCGGCGCCTGGGGATCCCGGCCGTCGACCCGGCCGTCTGGAGCACCACGGCGTCCAGAGCCGATCGCCAACTCTGGGTGCGGGGGCGTTCTCTGACCTCGGCCGACGACGTGTGGGTGCCTGCCGGAGCCGCGTTCCTCCAACACCGCCCCCCGCCCGGCTGCACCGCCACCGTCCGGACCGGCTCGACCGGTGTCGCCGCGCATCCCCGTCGGGAAGCCGACACCGCCCAGGCCGCCCGGGAGATCCTGGAGCGCGAACTGATCCGCCGCAGCTGGTGCGCCCCGGAGCACCACCGTCCCTCCGCGTACGACATCACGGCGGAGCCGACCGGGCTGCCGGCCGGTCTCAGGGCACTGCTGGTGCGGGAACAGCTGCGCGCCACCGCGCTGCTGCCGCCCGCGCCGCAGCAGATGTGCGTGGCCGTCGTCTGTCTGCACACCGAGGACGGCCGCCACCAGAGCTTCGGCGCGAGCTGCGGCCCGCCCGGCGGGACTGCGACGGCGTTGGCCAAGGCCGCGTTCGAAGCGCTGATGGTCCGCTGGAGCATGGGAACCGCCGCCGCGCACCGCGCCCGGCAGCGCCTGGAATCCGCGGACCGGCCGCGCGGTGCGGTGGAACACGCACTGTGGGCCTTCCACCGCCAGGACGCCCTGCGCCACTGGACGGGCGGCGACCCCGCGGGTGGGTACGGGCGGCCCGTCCACCCCGCCGCCGAAGGCTCCGCCGTGGATGCCCCTGACCCGGTGGACCTGCTGACCAGGTACACCGGCTTGGACGTGATCGCGGTGGACTGCACCACCGGACCGCCCCACACCGAGGACCTGTCCGTGGTGCGGCTCGTCGCACCCGGCGCACGACCACTGCCCACCCGGACCGACCCCGGTATCCCGCCTCACCCCTTCGGTTGAAACCCGCTTCCGGTCAACCCGACCGCACCTGCCCACCGCCCCACGCCGGAGGACACGATGCCGCCCGCACGCTCCCAGGGTCCGCCCCCCGAAGCCACCTACGCGGCAGACTTCGCCTCCCGGTACGACGACTGGTTCGCGCCGGCCGGCGGCACGGACAACACCGTCGCCCTGCTCGTCTCGCTCGCTGAGGAAGCCCCGCCCGGACCGCTCCTCGAACTCGGCATCGGCACCGGACGCATCGCCCTGCCCCTCGCCGGGCACGGTCTGGCCGTACACGGCATCGATAGTTCCCCCCGGATGATCGCGCAGCTCCGCTCGAAACCCGGGGGCCGGGACATCCCGGTGACCATCGGTGACTTCGCCGCGCCGCCCACCGATGAGGAGTCCGGCGCATACGCCCTCGTCTACGTCGCCAACGGCACGTTCGGTGAACTCACCACGCAGGCCGCCCAGCTCGCCTGTTTCGCCAACGCCGCACGACGCCTGCGGCCCGGCGGTTTCTTCGTCCTGGACGCACACCTGCCGGAGGCCCTGGCCACGGTGTCCGCCGGCACCCAACCCGTGAACAACACCGGCCAGGACTTCGTGCTGCGCACCCGCAGCATCCACCCGGCCCGGCAGCACTACGTCTCCGACTACGTAGTCCTCGACGACGACCGGCTCCGCCACGTACGCGTCACGTTCCGCTACGCATCCGCCGGCGAACTCGACCTCATGGCCGCGGCCGCCGGACTGCGACTGCGCCTGCGTACCGGCGGATGGTCCGGCACGCCCTTCAAGGATTCCAGCAGTTGCCACGTCTCCGTGTACGAGCTGCCCGCATAGACCCCGTGCCCGCGTGACCCGTGCTCGGGGAACCGGCCGGCCGCGGCGTCTTCGGTGTGCGCCCGTGGTTCTTGAACCGGCAGCGGTGCGTCAGCGGCGTACTCGCGAGAGCTGGTCGTTCATCTCGGCGAGGAACCGCACCACCGTGTGCAGCTCGTCCGGGCTGAACCGGGCCCGCGCGGCGTCGGTGGACCGGGCGAGCGGACGGAAGTACTCGCGCGCGGCCTCGCGGCCCGCCTGGGCGTAGTGGACGTGGACCACGCGCCGGTCGTCCGCCGCCCTGACCCTGACGATGTGCCCGGCCTTCTCCAGCCGGTCCAGGCAGGCGGTGACCGCTCCCGAGGTGAGGTTCATATGGGAGCCCAGCCGCCCGGGGGTCATGGGGCCCGCGTCCTCGTCCCGTTCGGCGTCCAGTACGGCGATCAGTGCCTGCACGTCGGTCAGGTGCAGGCCCTGGGCGCGGGCGAACTCCGAGGCGATCCGGTTGAACTCCGCGTTCATCGCGCGCAGCAGTACGGCGAAGGACTGCAACCCGATCGGGTCGTCGCACGGAAGTACGGGGCGAGGGGCATCGGCGCTGGACATCTCTCCAGCATATGATCTCTCGATCATTGAGATACTTTGCCGTTGAGTAAAAAAGAGGAGTGCCGTGTCGATGAAGAACACGTCGGGGTGGGTCAGGTGGCTGGTGCCCGTGGTCCTGCTGGCGCTCTGGCTGGGCATCGGAGGGATGCTCGGCCCCTACGCCGGACGGCTCGGCGAAGTCGCCACGAACGACCAGGCCGCCTTCCTGCCCCGGAGCGCGGAATCCACCAGGGTCCTGGAGGCGCGGGAAGCCTTCGAGCGGTCCGCGTCCGTGCCCGCGATCATCGTCTGGCAGACGCGGGACGGCGGCCGCGTCACCGACGGGCAGCAGCAGGAGGCGACACGCGCCGTCACCGCCCTGGCAGGGCGGCACGGCATCGCCGGACCGCCGTCGCCCGCCCTGCGCTCGGACGACGGCCAGGCACTGCAGGCGGTCGTCCCGCTCGCCCCCGACCTGGGCGACGAGCTGCCGGCCGTCATGGAGGAGGTACGCGCGGCGGCGGAATCCGTACCCGCTCTGAGCGCACGGATCGCGGGGCCGGCGGCCACCCAGGCCGACCTCGCCGACGCCTTCTCCGGCATCGACGGCCTGCTGCTGGGCGTGGCGCTCGGCGCCGTGCTCCTGATCCTGCTGCTGGTCTACCGGAGCCTGCTGCTCCCCCTGGTGATCATCATCAGCGCGGTCTTCGCCCTCGGCCTGGCCTGCGCCGTCGTCTACGCCCTGGCCGACCGCGGCACCGTGCGCGTCGACGGGCAGGTGCAGGGGATCCTGTCCATCCTGGTCATCGGCGCGGCGACGGACTACGCGCTGCTGCTGGCCGCACGGTTCAGGGAGGAACTGGCGGCGCGCGGCGACCGGACGGCCGCGGCGCTGGCCGCCGTCCGTCGCTCGGCAGGCGCGATCACCGCCAGCGCGGCGACCGTGGCCCTGGGCCTGCTCGCCCTGCTCGCCGGCGACCTGACCAACAACCGGGCCCTGGGCCCGGTCGGTGCCATCGGCATCGTCTGCTCCGTCCTCGCCACCCTCACCTTCCTGCCCGCCGTGCTCGTCCTTCTCGGCCGTGCCGCGTTCTGGCCCGCCACGCCCAAGCCCGACGAGGCCACGGCGGAAGGACACCGGGCGTGGCGCCGCATCGCGGCCGTCATCGACCGCTCACCCCGCCGGGTCTGGGTGTCGACCACGCTGCTCCTGCTCGCCCTGGCCGCGTTCTCGCCGGGCCTGTCCTCCAAGGGCGTGCCGCTGGACGAGATCTTCGTCAAGGACGCCCCCTCGGTCGCAGCACAGGAGACCCTCGGCCGGCACTTCCCCGGCGGATCGGGCCAGCCCGCGGTGATCATCGCGGACGCCGCGAAGGCATCCGACGTCCAGGCGGCGGCCCGGGCCACGGCCGGCGTCGCCTCCGTGGCACCCGTGACAGCCTCGGGGCGGCCCGGCGGCGATCCCGCGGTCGTCGACGGCCGCGTCCGCATCGACGTCACCCTCCGAGCCGCCGCCGACAGCGACGCCGCGGAGAAGACGGTCGCCGAGCTGCGCTCACGCCTCCACGCGCTACCGGCCGCGCACGCCATCGTCGGCGGCTACACCGCCCAGAAGTACGACACCGAACAGACCGCGGCCCGCGACCGCACGCTCATCGTCCCCGTCGTCCTCGGCATCATCCTGCTCATCCTCGTCCTCCTCCTGCGTTCCTTCCTGGTCCCGCTGTTGCTCGTCGCCACCGTGGCCCTGAACTTCCTGGCCACCCTGGGCGTTTCCGCACTCGTCTTCGAGCACCTGCTCGGCTTCAGCGGCACGGACGCCTCCGTCCCCCTGTACGGCTTCGTCTTCCTCGTGGCGCTCGGCGTCGACTACAACATCTTCCTCATGTCCCGCGTCCGCGAGGAGTCCCTCGTCCACGGGGTGCGCCGCGGGGTGCTGCGCGGCCTGACCACGACCGGCGGCGTCATCACCTCGGCCGGAGTGGTGCTCGCGGCCACCTTCGCGGCGCTGATGGTCATCCCGCTCGCCTTCCTCGTCCAGATCGCCTTCATCGTCGCCTTCGGCGTCCTCCTCGACACCCTGGTCGTACGGTCCCTCCTGGTTCCGGCACTGGTGATCGACATCGGCCCGCGCAGCTGGTGGCCCGGCTCCCTGGCCCGAGAACCCCGCCCAGCCCCGGCGCACCCCGGACCGCCCGGCAAGCCGTAGCGGGCAGGGACATCCGTCGGGGTTCTTGACCGATCGGCGAGGGCTCGGCAGCCCAGTGGGCGCTGCTCCTGGACGGCGCGTGCGCCGAGCGGGAAGCGGTCAAGAGCGCTGGGGTATCGGCCAGGCTGGCGGCAGAGGCGGAGGCGATGCGACGTCTGCGCGAGCAGACCGCCGTGGAGCACCCTGAGTGGGCAGGGTTCGGAGCTCCTGGACGATCCCGTTGACGACCAGCGTCGGGCGCGTCTTCCCGAGGTGCCTTCATCGACGCCTCCGGCCGCGTCGGGCGAGCAGGAAGACGACCAGGAAGGTGACGGCGGCGAGCAGCGGGGTGCGCTTAGCCCGCGCCGTGGCCGCCAGCCGGCCGGCCTTCTCCCGTACCGGCTCGGGAGTCTTGTCCGCAGCCAGATGTCCGGCACGGGACGCACTCTCGCGCACCTGCGCTGCGGCGTGGGCGGCTTTGCCGAGGACAGGGTCAGGGGTCTTGTCCTTCAGCAGCTGCTTGGCCCGCTCCGCCTTGTCGTGGATCTGGTCGCTTACGTGCGCGGCCTTCTCGGCTGCCTGCGCCTTCGCGGTGGCGGCCTGCTCCTGCGCCCTGGCCTTCACGTCGGCTTTGTGGGCCAGCGCCTCGATGGTCTGACCGAGTTCCTCGCGGGTGTGCTCGACCTGCTCGCGCAGCTCCTCGGACGTGGGTGCGGACTCTTCGCCGGGGGATGGAGTGGTCATCGGTGTGCGTGCTCCTTGATCTCGGCCACGTCGGCCTTGAGGCTGTCGATGGTCTGCTCGGGCGCGGGCGGGCCGGCCTTCGCGATCTGCTTCTTCCCGGCCACCGCCATGACGGCGGCGACCGCTGCCAGCACGGCGGCGACGACCAGGGCTGCGGCCCACACCGGGAGCAGCAGCGCCATGGCGGCGATCGCGGCGCCCGTCAGGGCTTGTGCGGCGAGGAAGCCGACCAGGCCGGCCCCGCCGAAGAGGCCGCCGCCGATCCCGAACCGCTTGCCCTTCTCCGTCATCTCCGCCCGCGCCAGCCGCATCTCCTCGCGCACCAGCTCGGACAGCTGCTGCGACGCGCGGGTCACCAGCGCACCCACCGAGTCACCGGAGTCGTGGGCGTGCCGATCAGCGTCGTTCATGAGACTTCACCTTGCCTTCCTGGTGCTGCCCGCAACGGATATCCCTCGATGGCCCGCACGGCCCATCCGCATCGCGGTCGAGGCCCCGTGCCGCTCAGCCGTCCCGTTTCGGTCCCGGTTGTTCTCCTGCTGTCAGGTGCGCCTACCCGGTAGCCGGTCGGGCACCCGCGCCGGCGACAGACGCTTCAGCCGAGGCGGCGCAGCAGCAGGCGCGGCGCGGCCCGTACCACGGCGGCCGCCGCCAGTCCGATGGCGGCGCCGGCCGCGACGTCGGAGGGGTAGTGCGCGCCGCTGTGGACCCGCTCGATCGACACCAGGACCATGGGCACGGCGCACGCGGCGCCCGCCCATGGCCAGCTCGGAGCGACGGCGGCAGTGAACGCGACCGCCGCGGCGGTGTGCCCGGAGGGGAAGGAGGAGCTGTCCGGGCGGTCCTCGACGTCCTCGTGGGGGAACCATTCCTTCGGCGGGCGGCGCCGCTCGACGAGTTGCTTCGCGACTCCGTTGGAGAGCACCTGCGCCACCGCCATCCCGGCCACGCCCGCCACCGCGGCCCTGCGACCCCTCCATCCGCCTCCGGCGGCCATGAGAGCGGCGGCGGCCCACCACAGCTTGGTGTGCTCGGCCGCGTCCTCGACCGGCGGCAGCACGCCGCGCGCCCAGACCGAATCCCAGGACCCCATGCGCTTGGTCAGCGCGTTTTCGCCCGCCCGCAGGGATGACAGAAGCCTCATGGACAGCAGCTTCCCCCACCAGGGCCGTTCAGACCGTGATCACTCCATCCGGCGGCGGTAGATCCGGGTCCTGCTGAACGAGTGGCCCACGATGCCGGCGCCGGTGGTCGCCGGATCGCCCAGTGCGACCTGTGGTTCCCCGAGCCGAAGGTGCCGGTCGCACCGGGGCAGGAGCGGGTGCCGCCGGTTCTGGTGATGGGGCTCGGCTTCTCCCGGTTCATGACCGCGGTGATGCGTGCGACGGGCACGTTCGTCGCCAGGGCGGAGAGCGTGATTCTGTTCGGCCCGCCCGCCCGCCCGGCATCGGCAAGAACCACCTGGCCAGCGGCCTCGGGCGTGAAGGCCGCGCACGCCGGCTACCCGGTCCTCTTCGACACCGTCGGCAACTGGATCGCCCGGCTCCAGGCGGCCCTCCGGTCCGGGCGTCTGGACGCCGAGCTGAAGCGCACGCGTTCCGGCGAACCCGTGCGAGGTGCTGCCGGACATAGTCTCGTCGCTGTGACAGTGAGATATGTGTTGGACGGCAGCCAGGTCAGGACCCTGGAGGACTTCTGGCGAGTCGCCGGCGGGAGCATCGGCTGCGGCGGCTATTTCGGCCGGAACCTCGATGCGTTCGCTGACTGCCTCCGCGGCGGCTTCGGGACACCGGAAGACGGCGACTTCGTGATCGAGTGGCGTGATCACGAAGCCTCCCGCCAGCACCTCGGACACCCCGAGACCGCTCGCCAGCTCGAAATGTCGCTCGCCCGCTGTCATCCCACGAACAAGGCACGCATGACCGCCAGGCTGGCGGAAGCCCGCGCCGGCCGCGGCCCGACCGTCTTCGACTGGCTGGTCGAGATCATCGAAGAGGAACTTCCGGGGGGCCTGCGCCTCCGTTAGCCAAGCCGACTGGTCACGGGGTCGGCAGACGGGCGCCGCGGGTTCCGAGGTCGACCTGGCCGACGTCGCCGACCCGACGGCAGGCCGACAGCCAGTCCGCGGGATTGCGGACGAGCGCGGGGACGTGGCCCAGTGCGGGCCGGACTCCGGGCGTCGGGGGCAGCACCCCGCGCGCACGCCTTCGGCGGTCTGGGCGGCCCGCACGGCGATGGCCTGGTCGAGGCTTGTCTCGCAGTGCCCCTCGTGCACCTCGTCGCGGACGTGGTCGGTCCGGCCGCCGATGTGTTCGCGCTGGGAGCGGTGCTGGTCGCGGCGGCCGGTGGCAAGGCGTTCGGAGACGGGACGCCGATGGGGCTGATGTACCGGCGGCGGTGCGCGAGGATCCTGACCTGTCCCACGTCCCCCCGGCATCCGACCGGTGGTCGCCGCCTGCATGGCCAAGGACCCGGCGCAACGGCCGACGCCGCGGGAGTTGCTGGAGCTGTTCGCACCCAGAACCGATCCCCAGCGGACGGCGGTGACGCATTCGCCGGCCGGGCCCTGCCGGGTGATGGGGACGTCCATCGTGCTATGGCCGTGGCCGCCCGGCCGCCGGACAACGCACCCCCACCAGCTCCTACGCGGGGCCCGCCCCCCGACCGGCAGGCCGGGACCGCGCCCGAGCCGAGGAAGAGGAAGCAAACCGGTCGCCAACGGCTCGTGACGGCTCCTTGAGCCGACTGGGGTCGAGCGCGACGGCGATCAGCGCGGCCGGACCAATGCGGTCTGTCCGCGCTCTGCTGCTGATGGCCGCAGCATGCATAGGATGCGGGTATGGGCATGGGGAAGGTCATCGAGGGTCTGGTTGAGGAAGCCGAGCGGCAGATTCGCGATCAGGTGTGGGAGCTGTCCACTACCGACCGCAGCGTCGCCGCGAAAGCCGCCGCCGACCTCCACGCCGCCGTCGGCACTCCGCAGTCCCGGCAAGGCTTGCCCGAGGTCGAGCGACTGGAACACCTGCGGGAAGCGCTCGCCGCTGTGGCCATCGCCCTCGCGCACGTCCACGGCCCGCTGGCCTGGTTCCTCGGTGCAGCCGCTACCGCGCTCACGCCCATCCTGCACTGGCGGGCCCTGCCCGCCGGAGAGGGTCCCACCTTCGGCGCCGTCCAGCCGACCCTCCAGGAGTACACGGAAGCCGAAGAGGCGATCCGCCGGCTCCAGAGAACCCTCGCGGCCGCGCACATCGGCTGACCGCGACCGCGCCGGGCAGGCCGCCGGTTCGTATCCGGTGCCCGGGCCTCCAGCGCCTACCTGCACGAGCACGGCGCGGACCAGCACTCCGTACAGGCCGAGGGGCGCCGCCCAGGCGCTCCGTCTCTGGGCGAAGATCCCCCGCTTGCCGCTGGTCGGCGTCCTGATGCACGTCCGGCACGAGGCCCCGTACGCGTACGTGTGTGCGGCGGCGGGCACCTGCCTGCCGCTGCTCGCCGTGGGCGTCGTGCTGCGCCGGCCGCGGCCGACCGCCGTCCGGCCCTGACGCGGTGCACCGCCCGAGCGCCTCGCAGGGCGGCCGGCCGGAGTGCGGCCCCGTCGCAGCCGGGATGGCCGGACCGCACCCCGGTACCGGGTGCCTACCCTGGGCCGGGCCCGACGCGACGTCGAACATCCGATTGAGTGTTTGATTTTTTGCGAGGCGGCGGCAACCCTTCGGGCCCCGGCGGCAACCCCGCATCGATCACTCCCCTTTTCACGGAACGGAACCGCCCATGAGTTCGATCCGCCGCACGGCCCGTCATCGCAGACCGCGAAGGGTCCTGGCCATCGGGGTGCCGCTGACCCTCGCCGTATCCGGCGTGGTGGCGTACGGGTCCGCGTTCGGGCTGGGTGACAAGGCCGCGGCCGCGGAACCCGCCGCCTGGGCGACTGCCGCCGCCGACGGATTCGCCTCGGTCGACGCGCTCGGACAGAACGGCACGTACGGCGGCCGGGAGGGCAGGACCGTCACCGTCACGTCGCTCGCCGACCTCGAGAAGTACGCCACGGCCCCCGAGCCCTACGTCATCGTCGTGGCCGGCACGATCGACATGGCTCCCGTCGGCAAGGAGATCAGGGTCGCTTCGCACAAGACGATCATCGGCTCCGGCACCCTCGGGCACATCGTCGGCGGCGGCTTCTTCCTCGGCCACGGCGTCCACAACGTGATCATCCGGAACCTGACGATCAGGAACTCCTACCAGGGCGTGTGGAACGACAAGGAGCACGATTTCGACGCCATCCAGATGGACGGCGCCCACCATGTGTGGATCGACCACAACGACCTGCGGCACACCGCCGACGGACTGATCGACGTCCGCAAGGACAGCACGTACGTGACGGTGTCCTGGAACAGGCTGAGCAACGCCAACAAGGCCTTCGGCATCGGATGGACCGACAACGTCGTCACCGACATCACGGTCCATCACAACTGGATCCGCGAGACGGAGCAGCGCAACCCGTCCACCGACAACGCCGCCCACGCACACCTCTACAACAACTTCATGGAGGACACCCCGGGCACCGCCGTCAAGTCCGCCTACGGCAACTACGCGCGCGGCAGGACGCGGATGCTGCTGGAGAACTCCTACTTCCAGGGCATGGCCAACCCGGTGATCAGGGACTCCACCGCCGCCCTCGTCCAGCGCGGCAACGTCTTCTCCGGCACGAGCGGACGCAACGAGAGCGGCGGCGGCGCCGCCTTCGACCCCAAGGCGTACTACCGCTACACCCTGGACGCCGCCGACAAGGTCCCCGCGCTGGTGAAGTCGGGGGCCGGGCCGAGGAGTTCCCTGGGGGCGGCAGCCGCGACCGCCGCCGCGGCCACCAGGACGCTCACCGTCGCCCAGGACGGCAGCGGCCGGTACAGGACGGTCCAGGCCGCGGTGGACGCCGTACCCGTCGGCAACGCCTCCCGCGTGGTCATCTCGGTCAAGCCGGGCACGTACCGCGAGACGGTGAACGTGCCGGCGGACAAGCCGCACGTCACCATCCAGGGTTCGGGCCCGAGCCGCAAGGACACGGTGATCGTGTACGGCAACGCGGCCGGCCTGCGCAAGCCCGACGGTTCGGGCACGTACGGCACTCCGGGCAGCGCCACGGTCGCCATCCGGTCGGACGACTCCCAGCTCCGCAACCTCACCGTCTCCAACGACTTCGACGAGGCCGCGAACCAGTCCGTGGACGGCCACCAGGCGGTCGCCCTGCTCACGGCCGCGGACAGGGTCGTGCTGGACGCGATCATCGTCACCGGCGACCAGGACACCCTGGAGCTGGAGACCGCGGCCAAGGACAAGCCCGGCCGCGTCTACGTCACCAACTCCTACATCGTCGGCAACGTCGACTTCATCTTCGGCCGCGCCACCGCGGTGATCGACCAGTCGGTCATCACCCTCAAGAAGCGCTGGAACGGCACCTCGGCCGGATACATCACCGCCCCGAGCACCCCGGCGGGCCGCAAGGGCATCCTCGTCAACCGCTCCACCGTCAACGGTGACGTGGCCGCGTCCTCCTTCCATCTCGGCCGGAACTGGCACCCGGGCGGCGACGGCACCGTCGACCCGCAGGCCACCTTCCGCAACTCCACCCTCAGCGCCGCGATCAAGCGCGCGCCCTGGACCGACATGGGCGGCTTCTCCTGGAAGGACGACCGCTTCGCCGAGTACATGAACGTCGGCCCGGGGGCCGGCCCCAAGAGCACCGACCGGCCGCACCTGAGCGATGCCCAGGCCGCATCCCACGAGGTCTCGGACTGGCTGGGCGGCTGGACCCCGTAGCAGGAGGAGGGGGCCGGGAGCGACGCCACGCGTGGCTCTTGGCCCCCGGGACCCCGTCAGCCCGTCGCGCCCGCCGCCGGGCGGAAGGTGCCGGTGACGGTGTGCCGCTGTCCCGTCGCCGAGGCGGCCGTCGCCGCGTAGGAGTCGCCGGCCAGGGGCCGCGCACCCGGGGCATGGTTGTACTGGACGGCGAAGACGTGCTGCCCCGCGGGGACGGTCCGGCCCGGCTTGAGGGTCCACCGGTAGAGGAGGGCGCCGCCCTCGTCGGTGGTGGTCAGCGTGAAGTCGCCCTCGGGCAGGGTCCGCCAGGCGCCGGTGGCCGCCACGCCTGCGGTCTGGGCGACGCGGACCTCCAGCGTCAGCGCCGCCAGGGGCGCACCGGTGTGGAGGGTGACGGTGCTCTGGGACCAGTAGGGATTGGGCTGCGGGTCGACGGCGCCGTCGGAGCGCAGCGGCCCGTCCTGGGTACCCGGTGGTGGGGACGGCGGGGAAGGGGTGGACGGCGTGGCCGGGGGCGCCGGCGCCGCGGGGGTCGTGGCCGCTGCCCGGCCGGTGCCCTCCGTGTGGAAGGCGGGGATGAGCGTGTACCCGCCCACCACGAGCGCTGCCGTGGAGGCGAGGGTGGCGAGGGTGACGCGGGGCCAGGACAGGGGCCGGTCCGCACGCCGGTCGGGCACGGCGCGGGACGTGCCGAGCCGGACCCGCTCCAGCATCCCGTCCCGGTCGGGCGTGTGGGCCGCCGCCGCGTCACGGAGCCGGCGCTTCAGGTCCTCCATCAGTTCCTCGTTCCGGTCAGTTCTACGGCGGCCTGCGCGCCGAGGAGGCGCTGCAGTTCGGCCATGGCCTTGGAGGTCTGGCTCTTCACCGTACCGACGGACGTCCCGAGCACGAGGGCGGTGTCCTTCTCCGACAGGTCCAGCGCGTGGCGCAGCACGACGCAGGCGCGCTTGCGGAACGGCAGGCGCGCCAGCGCGCGGCGCACGTCCATCACCGCGTCCACGTCGGGGTGCTGCGCGCGACCGGGAAGGGCCGACCAGAAGAGGTGGACGCGGCGCCGCTCGCGGGTGAGGGCGCGGATGCGGGCCCGGGCCATGTTGGTGACCACACCGCGGGCGTACGCCACCGGATGGTCGGCGCGCCGCACGCGGTCCCAGCGGTGCCAGAGCGCGACGAAGGCGTCGGCGGCCAGGTCGTCGGCGGTGTCCGCCTCACCGGTGAGCAGGTAGGCGAGGCGGGCCAGCTCGGCGTGGTGCCGCTCGAAGAAGTCGTGGAACTCCGCGGACGTGTCGTCGGGGGCCATTGCGGAGTCTCCCTCAGGTCTGTCCGCGCTCCTGCCCGAGTCAGTGCCGGTGTCGGTGCCCGCCGGTCGGAGGGACGGTGAGGATACCAACCGGCCGGTCAGCACGGTCCCGGCGGGGTGGAGCGGTCGTTGCGTCGTCGGCGGCTCGCCGGGGTGCCCGGGTGGGGCGAGCGCACCCGCCCGGGCACCGACGTGGTGGATCACTTCAGGACGCCCGCGCCGGCACTGCGGGCGAGGGACGCGGGCAGTCCCGCGGCGGACGGTTCCAGCCCCTTGGCGAGGGAGGGCTTCCAGGTGGCCTCGGGCTTGATCTTCTTCTTGTTCGCGGCGTTGTGGGTGGCGACGAGGTCGGTGACCGAACCGTTGACCATGTTCCCGCTGCCCGCGAACGCGCCCGTGCCGTCACCCGACAGGAGCTGCGAGGCCTTGCGGTCGGAGGAGAGCGTCCAGTGGTTGTTCTGCGCCACGATCTGGGCGCCGGCCCGCGCGTTCACGCTGTAGCTGTGGGTGTAGCCGTTGCGCGGGGTGGTGTCGAAGTGGTTGTTGTAGAGGTGGATCTGTCCGACCCGGGCGAGCGGTGCGCGCTGCACGATGCCCTGGAAGACGTTGTGGTGGAGCGTGACCCGCAGCTTCGTGTCCTTGTCACTGCTGCCGATGAGCATGGTCTTGTCGTGGTCGGCGAACCGGTTGTACGAGACGGTGACCAGGTCCGATGCGTTGGTGATGTCGAGGGCTCCGTCGTGGACCTGGTACTCGCGGCCGAAGTGGCGGGGGTTCGAGGCGTCGTAGCGGGGGCTGTCGGTGAACGAGTTGTGGTCGGCCCAGACATGGGTCGCACCCCGCAGGGTGACGGCGTCGTACGCGGAGTTCCAGTTGCCCTCGGAGCCGTCCGTGGGGTCCCACTGGGGGAAGCAGTCACGGGTGTCGGCGAAGGTCAGGTTGCGGATGATGACGTTGTCCGCCTTCTGCATCAGGAGGCTGCCCCCGTTGATGCCCGCGTCGGTGCCGGGCACGCCGATGACGGTGGTGTTCGACGGCACCGCGATGCCCACCCGCTCGGCCTGCTTAGCCTGCGCCGCCGCCCGTGCGGACTCCTGCGAGCCGGACGGCACCTTGGACCGGCCCCATACCGCGGGGTCGTAGGCCTTGAGGTAGGCGGCGAGCGTGTACCCGGTCCCCTTCGCGTAGTCGGCGCAGGTCAACGGGCGCCCCTGATCGTCGGTGTTGGCGTCGATCCGGCCCTTCACGCGGATGATCCTCGGGGCGCCGGACGGGCCCGCTCGGAGCGCCTTGACCAGTTCGGCCCGTGTGGTGACGGTGAAGTCGTGCTCGGCGTCGGCGGCCTGCCCGCCGGTGGTGCCCGAGCCGCTCGACGCCCAGCCGTCCTGGGAGGCCAGGCGGTCGTGCGCGAGATCGACGGCGCCGGCGTCGGCGTCGGCGCGCGTGGCGAACGGCAGGACGCCGAGTCCCGCCGCGGTGACGAGTCCCGTGGTGACCAGGACGAGACGGCGGCGGGCGGGGAGACGACGGTCGGAGGAAGTCGGCATCGGTGGGCGGTCCTTTACGGAGTCGGCGTGGAGTTCTGCTCGTGCGCCGTTCAGTTGCCGCCGCCCCCACCGGGGTTGCCGGGAAGTGCAAGGAAGTTGTGCGACGTACGTCACAAGGCCGTGGCCGCACGAGGGACGGACGCCCGGGGTTCGCGAAAATCATGGGCAGCCGCCTCGGATCCGCCGTCCCGGGCGTAGCCGAACGGTCGGGATCCTGGCCTGGGCCGGCCACCGGGAGGCGCGGACGCCCGCGCGATGTGGGACCCGCTGACCGAAGGCCTGGGCGAGCCGAACGACCTGGACCCGTCCGACCGGCCTGCGGCTCTTCAGCGCCGATTGCTCACGGAAGGGTCTACGCGTAGGGCCGGATGGCGACCGTGACATCCATGTTGAAGGCGTTCGTCCCCGCCTCGGACGGCAACCCCAGGGCCCGGTTGAGCGCGCGACTGAGAGGGCCGCAGCCACTGGTGCCCGGGGCGGCGAACTCCGAGTCCTGGGCAGCGAAGGTGACGACCAGGGGGTCCCTGGATATCACCCGGGTGGGACGGGTGTCCTTGAGCACCAGGTGGACCGCGTCCTCATCGCTGCCCACCGAGCAGCCCGACGACGGCCGGGTGAGCAGTCCGTGAGGCGCGCTTATGGCGAATTTGATGTCGAACTCGCCGCGCCGGGTGTCGTCGGACAGGAAGTCCGAGTACCCGCCGTACCGCGGAGTCAGGGTCAACGGGGTGCCTCCCACCCGGATTGGCGCAGCGGTCATTTCCCCGAAGACCTGGCGGAATTCGCCGCCGACACGGCCTTCCGCAAAGGTGATCTTCATGGGTTCGGTGAGCGGCTCGTCGATGGCGCCCATGCGCAGATGCCCCGTGGCGTGCATGACCTCGCAGCGCCAGGTGCCGGGGTCCGCACCCGCGGGCAGCTCATCGACGGTCGGGCAGGCGGAGAAGTCGAACGCGGGAAGATCCGTAGTCGGTTCGGCTCCATGCGCGGGTGCGGCGCCCAGGACGAGCCCGGCAAGCAGGGCTCCGGCAGCGGCACGCGTGAAGCGGCGGACTGTGCGATTCAAGGTCACTCGGTTCGTCGTCATACGCCACAGCATTGCAGACCTTTCTCTGCAGAGAAAGATCTGCAGAGAAATATCTGCGCGGGGGTAGACTGCCGCCATGACGAAAGAGCGGAGAGCGCAAGCCGCAGAGCGGCGCACGGTCGACAGTCCCGAGGTGCTCAAGGCCCTCGCGCACCCCCTGCGCCTGCGGATCCTGCGCCACCTTGGCGCGGCGGGCCCGGCCACCTCGACCACGCTGGCCGCCGCCCTCGGCGAGAACACCGGGACGCTCAGTTACCACCTGCGCATGCTGGAGCGCAGTGGCCTCATCGAGGACATCCCCGAGCGCTCCGCCGGGCGGGAGCGCTGGTGGCGCGGGGTGCGCGGGCTTGACATCCGCAGACCACCGCACAACGAGCTGACGGAGGCCGAGCGTGCCATGTCGGCCGAGCTGGACAGGATGAGGATGGAGGAGGACCTGGAGCTCGCCCGGCAGTTCACCGCCGAGCAGGCGGAGTCCGAAGGCTGGACGCGGGGTTCACGCAGCCTCATCCACCTCACGAAGGGTGAGCTGGACGCGTTCCATGACGACTATCTGGCCCTGCTCGCGCGCTATGCCCGCGGGCCCGAGGACGCCCCCGACGACGCCCGCCCCGTGCTCCTCCGCTGGTTCGGCCTGCCCGCTGACTGACCGCTGACCGCTGACCGCTGATCGCGCAGGACGCGGAGCGGCGGTGGGGCTGTGGCGGAAGTGTCGCTCAGATGCCGGTTCTTGATCCGGTCGGGCAGGTCCGGAACACCCGATTCGCGGTCACCGACCTGTGCTTCCGCTTGGCGACACCTGCACGACGATCCTCGGCACCGCTGGCTCGCCGTTGTCAACCGTCTGGTGCGCGTCTGCACAGAACGCGGGCGGGCTGATGCCGGCCGGGCGCACGGCCGCCGCAGGGGCCGAGCGGGCCCGGGGCGATGGGCGGGCCGCGGCCGAGGCGCCCCCAGCCACGGCGAGTTGTTGACGTGGCGGCCCACAAGGCGGTGTCCGGCCGATTTCTTCGCCTTCTTCGCTGCTGCGGCCGTCCCAGTCGTCGCTGGTTCCTCCGCGGTTTAGGCGGAGCCCGTCTTGTCGTCGATCTTGAAGGCGATGACGTCGACTTCGTCGGTTCCCGCCAGATCTGGGTAGTGGCCCTTGAGGGCTTCCCGGAGTTCTGTTGCGGTCGTCAGCCCCTCGGCTCGGGCGTCCTGGTTGGTGAGGTCGCTGACCAGGCAGTGCCTGATGCCGGTCACCTCTGCAGGCAGGACGACTTCGGGGTCGCTTTCAAACACCAGCCGTGCCGGCCCGAGCTGGGCCGGGTCCCGGAAGCGGGTGGTCCTGGTCTTGGCGCCCGAGCGGACGTCATCAAGGTAGCGGGGGTTGAACCGGATGATCGGGGGACCGGCCGTCTCGGGGTCTTGGTAGAGCGACGGGTCGAGACCGTTCATGCCTTCCGGGGTCCATCGCTGAGTCAGCGGCACCAGGTCGGCGGCGAGAACGGACCTGGGCCCCGCGGGCGTGGGCACGATGACGCGCATGGTGGGGTAGTAGTCCACGAAGACCTGCCGATCACGCCCGCACGGCCCGATGACCCCCCGCCCGTGGTTTCCCACGGCAACGATGCAGCGCATCTGGCGGGCACCCTGGGCTCGTGCGGCTCCCAGAGCCACGAGTTCGGCGCAGGGCCCGCCGGTGAAGTGGTAGAGGTTCACGCCTGCGAACATCCGGTAGTCGGCGGCCATGACCGCGGCCCCCATCGTGTGGATCCCGTCTTCGTCGGGCCCGGCGTCCGTATGCGCGTCTATGGTGCGGCGTGCCAGCTCCACGAGCTCACGCTCGTCATCATCGAGAGCTCGTGCAGATGGCGGTACGTACACGTCTTCAGCCTTCCCTCTTGTCGGCAGTTGCCAAGATCATTCCACGCCATGCAGGTGGGCTCCACGGGATTTCGGCTTGCCTTGACTGGGCCCCTCTGGTGGTCCCGTGGGCGGGGACGGAGTGCCCTGGCTGAGGCTGGTCGTGGTCACGGACGACGATCGCGGGCCGCGGCTCTGCCGTGACTGCGGTGGCCCATGGGCGGCCTCGACCACCGGGTCGTCGAACTCCCCGGCCCGGACGACGCGCCCGCCCTGGCCGTCGTCCCGACAACCGAGCGAACCGAGCCCAGCAGGTGGCACGGCAGGGCATGCTGGAAGTCGCAACACCCCAACGGATCCCCGCACGATGACACCGTCATGACGGCATGCAGGTCCTGACGAAGCGCCACGCATGGGCTGGACACGCCGCGGACGCGCCGCCACCGGTTCGCGACGGCCAAGCGGTGACGCCGGCTCCATCCTCCCGAGGCGGTGGAGGCGACCATCGACTCTAGCTGCGCCTTCCACACCCTGCCGGCCGCCCGGGCTGAGGTGCTGGGCCGCTCTGACGCCTGTGCGATGCGTCATGTGACGGCTCCCGTGCTCATCTTGAACGGCGAGAAGGACACCGTCTTCCGGACCGGAGAGACGGACCTCGCCCGCGCGCATCCGCACGCCTGGCTGGCGGACAGGGCATCGGCGTGAAAGCGGGTCGCCCGGACCGTCGACTGCGGGCAGCTCGCCGCGAACGGCCGCCCTGCGGAGGCCGGGTGCCGGCCGGTATGGCTTGGGATGCCGGGAGACTGGGCCGAGCAGGGGGTGATTCGGTGCTGCCGTCCCAGCGGCGAGGCTGGATCGGGCCCTGGCTTTCTGCCTTCAGAGCGTGGACGCATGCCACTGTCCACGCTTTACGAAAGGCTTCCTCACCATGGTGTACGAAGCACTCGACACCGGGGGTACGAAGATCGCCGGCGCCCTGGTCGACACCGACGGCCGACCGGTGGCCCGGGCTCAGCGCGCCACCCCGCCCAGGGCTGGCGCGGTGGAGCTCATGGCAGCGGTGTGGGCGGTCCTGGACGAACTGTCCGCCCACCCCGAATGGGCCGCCCTCTCCTGCCTGGGCATCGGCAGCGCGGGGCCCGTCGACACCGCGGCCGGCACGGTCAGCCCGGTCAACATCCCCGCCTGGCGTTCCTTCCCGCTCGTGGACCGGGTCCGGGAGCACCCGCGGCTGCCCACCGGGATCCGGCCGGTCCTCGCGGGCGACGCCGTGGCGATGGCCGCCGCCGAGCACTGGACGGGAGCGGCCAGAGGCGTGGACAACGCGCTGTGCATGGTCGTCTCCACCGGAGTCGGCGGCGGTCTGATCCTCAACGGCGCCCTGCACCCAGGCGGCTCGGGCAACGCGAGCCACATCGGCCACATCACCGTGGACCAGGACGGTCCCCTCTGCCCCTTTCGACCGCGCGGGCCGGTCCCTGGCCGCCGCCATCGCGGCCACGACGGCCCTGCTCGAACTCGACCTCGTGGCGCAGACCGGCGAAACCCTCTTCGGGCCGTTCCGCCGCCACCTCGCCGACTACGCGGTCAGGGACTTCACGCGTGACGTCCCGGTGGTGCCGGCGGGCCTCGCGCTCGACGCCGGGCTGATCGGGGCGGCCGCGACCGGCGCCGCGTCGGCAGGCCTTACCCGTGCGGGCACCGGTGCCATGGGTGATCCCGCGCCGCCGTGGGTGACCCGGCGAGACACCCGCCAGGAGGAGTCCGGCCGCCGCTGTTGGGCGCCGCGCCGGTACGTCACCTACCACCGGGGGATCACCGCGCGCTACACGGCCAGGCGGTGTCCGTCGTCGTCACACCCTGCAGCAGCGAGTAGGCGCTGACGGCCGCACTCGACAACCCCGACGGCGACGCCCTCTACGGGACCAGGGCGCCTGGTCAGATTTGGTGGTGTGGCAGGGTGTTGAGACATGTGGGCCTTCGGGGCCTGTGAACGCGAGAGGGATATTTGATGAACGAGGCCGAGCTCAGGGCGCTGTTCGACAAGATCGACACGGACGGCGACGGGCGGATAAACGTCGTCGAACTGGCGGAGGGGTTCAAGGCCGAGGGCGCCCAGGGGCACCTCGCTGAAGAGGTCAAAAAGGCCATGACGGCCGACGTGAACCACGACGGGGTCCTCGACTTCGAAGAGTTTCGCACCCTGCTGAAGTAGCGGCAGGCCTGAGCGCCCCAGGCGAGCTTAGGGAGCCTGGGCAAGGTCATACCGCGAGGAGGGCTTGCCCAGGCACTGCGGGCACGGGCCGTCCCGCCCCGGGCGCAGGACGTCGGCGGTTCTCGAAGGCGCCGAGGTTCGACAGTTGCCGTCGGGCGCGGTCGCCGGACGAGGTGCCGCGCTGACCGACCTCCGCCTCACGTAGGGCGGCTTCAAGGGCGACGGGAAGGCGTGGGGGCTCGCGATGGAGCCCATCGGAAGCCCCAAGGCTGTCAAGCCCGCCGGTTTTGACGGTGCGCTGATGAAGTGCCAGGACGTGAAGGTCACCCGCGACAGGGATGCCGGTGTACCCAAGGACGGTGCTGCGGAGTTCCAGTTCCCGGTCTGCGCCTGGTCCGACTACTCCACTCTCGCAGGCGCCAGCGTCTTCGAGTTGACGCAGGCGATGACCGGCGGCACGGGCGCCTCCCAGGAGGAGGTCGCCGCACTGACCGCCGAGCTCTACCGGACGGCTCGCAAGAAGGCCTGACACACAGGGCAAGCGTGGCGCATGAGCCGTCCATAACCAGGCCGTGGGCTGCGGTGTACGAGGATCGTCCATTCCTCGTCGTGCCGCCCGGCACGAGGCGTCCGTCGGTCGTCCACCGGCGGGCGAGCTCGGTGAAGAGCGGCTCCAGGTCAGGGTGCGGAGCCGCTTCGCTGAACGCCGGTGGCCGGACCGAACCGCTTCGTCAGCGTGGTCATGACGGTTCAACGCCGCTGGGCTCGTCCCGGTTACCGCGTCGGAGCCGGCACTCCCACGGGGCAGCTCTGGCGATGCGCGCGGCGGACACCCCCGCGGCCGTCGGTGCCAGCATGCGCCCTGTCGGCGGCGCGGAGGCCCGGGGGCATGCGGCAGGCGGCCTGCCCCCCCGTGCAGACCTGACGCTCCCGGTACCGTCGGCGAGCCCGGACTTGATCTCATCCAGGGCCGCGCCGGCGGCGAACCTCGCCTAAGCACGCTGAAGCGAGCGACCAGCTTCCGAGTCGGGCACCCATGCGGGTGCCGCGAGCAGCCGTTCATGTCCCACGCGGAAGTGAACGGGTATGCGAACTCTTCCAGCGGAGAGGTGAAAGGTCGTGGCATCCGGGTGAATCCTGTTCGGGCTGTGCACGCGCCTGCGTTCACCTGACGCGACACTCACCGGCGGGGGCCGTTGATCATCACCGCGCGGTGAGTCTGCCCGGCCCCGGCCCTCAACTCCCGTGGCTGGTAGACAGTCCCGAGCCGGAGGTAGACCGCTGTGGCGGGGAATGGAAATCCGACCGTCAGAAGACGTCGGCTGGGCGCGGAGCTGCGCCGGCTCCGGCAGGCCAGTGGCCTGACCAGCATGGAGGTGGCCGGGCGTCTACTGATCTCCCAGCCCAAGATCAGCCACTTGGAGAACGGCCGTCGAGCCATCAAGGCTCGTGATGTGCGGGACCTGTGCGGCCTCTACGGAGTTACAGACCCGCAGGTCGTCGACTCGTTGATGCGGATGGCCACGGAATCGGACCGGCAGGGGTGGTGGGTGGCCTGCGGCGAAGTTCCCTACGCCGTCTACATCGGCCTGGAGACGGCAGCCTCCTCGATCCACTCCTACGAGCCCCTGGTGATCCCCGGGCTGCTGCAAACACCCGCCTACGCCCGGGCCGTCATCGAGGAAACGATCCCTCTGGCCACCGCGCAACAGATCGCCGTGCGCCATGAGGTCCGGCTGCGCCGCCAGGCCCGGGCCCACCACCCGGCCCGGCCGTTCCGCTTATGGGCCGTGCTGGACGAGTCCGCGCTGCGCCGTATGGTCGGCGGCCCCGCGGTCATGCGCGAACAGCTGGAGTACCTCAACCACCTCGGCATGCAGCCGCACATCACCGTGCAGGTCCTCCCGCACGAGGCGGGGGCCCACCCGGGCGTCTCGGGACAGTTCTCCATCCTCCGCTTCCCGGACAGCGAGGCGGGGACGGTCTATCTGGAGCGGTTCACCAGCGACCTCTATCTGGAGAAACGATCCGACGTACAGCACTACAGCGTCATGTACGACCACCTCCAGGCCAAGGCGCTGAACCCGGAGGACACCCGCCGCTTCATCGCCCACGCCGCCCAGGAGCTGCTGACTGCGACATCGCTGCCGTGCCGGAGGTGATCGTCGTACCGGCCGGCCTGGACGTCGGCGGTAAGCGCTAGAGGCGGTTGTCGAGGTGGTGTTCCTCCTTGCCCGCCAGGATGACGAGCCCTGTCCGTGTCGTTGTTCGAGGCAGATAACCTGGTTGGCGAACACGCAGAAATCTATGTCGGCCGGAGTAGACATTAGGCGTCGGCGTGGTTATGGTTTCTCACGTAACCAAGAAAAACCGCAGGGCCCGGCAGAGACGAACTGCCGGGCCGCAGTACCCGCAGTTGCAGTGCGCAGGACGGTGCGGTGACGGAGTTTCGAAGCCAGGGTTGTTGCAGGACGGCGACGGGACTGGTGACCGGACCGGGCGGCCCGCAGTGATCAGGGGCCGCCGTCAGCAGTACCGCGGGAAACGACGCGGTGGCAGTACCCGTAGTAGGTGCAGTTGGCAGTGCCCAGCAGTGAAGTGAGTGGAACCTCGGTGAAGGCGTCGGCTGCGGACGCGCGCACCGGGAGGTTCGGCAGTGGGGTTCTAAGCCAGAGCGGACGCAGGATGGGCGACGGGGCTGGCTGCCGAAGTGGCGCTGTGAGAGGCCACCAGCAGTACGAGCATCACCAGTAGTACAAGCAGTTCGCAGTTCCCGTTTGATGAGTGATTGATCCAGAGGGAAGGACGGAGGAACCAGGCGCCATCAGGATCGCCCGGACGCCACGCGAGTCCGGGTACCGCAGGACATCGATAGTGAGGTGGTCTCCGGTCACGCATCCGCGATCCCCGCACCCCCGGCAGCGTTCAGGTCGGCCGTGCGGAAACAGTAGGCCGGCGCAGCATCAGGGCCGGCAGATGGTGTGAGTAGTTCCTTCGGGGCCCGGGTGCCAGTACGGCACCCGGGCCCCTCCACGCGTTCCACAGCGAGGTGCAATGACAGCAGACGACACGTACGGCCGTCTCGATGACGACGACTACCCCGCCTACACGATGGGCCGGGCCGCCGAGATGCTCAGCACCACCCAGGGCTTCCTGCGCGCCCTCGGCGAACACCGCCTCATCACCCCGCTCCGCTCCGCCGGCGGACACCGCCGCTACTCGCGCTACCAGCTGCGCATCGCCGCCCGCGCCCGCGAACTCGTCGATCAGGGCACTCCCATCGAGGCCGCCTGCCGCATCGTCATCCTCGAAGACCAGCTCGAAGAAGCCCAGCGCCTCAACGCCGAGTACCGCCGCGCCGCCGACACAGCGAACCGGGCGGCTGCGGCTTGAGCGCCTGCCGGCCTACGGAAGATGTGCGCGCACCTGGTCCAAGGCGCGACGTGTACAGAATTGTTGTGGTGACAGCAGGTGCGGACGTGTAGCGTCTGCGTCAGCTGTCGTGGTTCGGAAGTTCCCCTTTGCCCACGCCTCGGCGTGGGCGTTTTGCTGTGCTGTGCCGCAGGAACCAGGGCGATCACCTCCGCCTTCCGCACCTCGCGGGAGGCGTTCATCGACTGGAAGGCATGAGACATGGCTACGGGAACTGTGAAGTGGTTCAACGCGGAGAAGGGCTTCGGTTTCATCGCCCAGGACGGCGGTGGCCCGGACGTCTTCGCCCACTACTCGGCGATCAACTCCTCGGGCTTCCGCGAGCTGCAGGAGGGCCAGGTCGTGACGTTCGACGTCACCCAGGGCCAGAAGGGCCCCCAGGCGGAGAACATCAACCCGGCCTAACCCCGTCCCCGCACGTTGTTGCGGCCCGGTCCAGGGCACGGACCACGACGACCCGAATCCGGGCCCGCGGGCCGGCCGCATCCACACCGAGCTGATCGGCGGTCCGTTGGACGGGCTGCCGCTCGACATCACCGGTTGGACGGCGGACGAGATCCGGACCGGCGTCGCGCTGATGCCCGAGCTCGGGCAGCTCGGCGCCGACGGCCGTGCCCTGTACGACCCGCGCCCCGGCGAGCGGAGCCGCTGTGACCGGTTCGGCGACACGCCCCGACTGCGGCGCAGACGGCGGGGACGCCGGACTTCGGCTGACACGCCACGTGGAGCCGGACGGGCATGCCCGTCCGGCTCCACCTGTCCGGGGCTGCCCGCTGCGCTGCTTCTGAGAGCTGGCGAACGCCCGCGTGGATGGTCAGTACCTCCTGCTGCGTTTCTCTAACCGGCCGGCCGGGCGGGCGCCCGGCCACTTGCGCCCACCTCATCCCGACCTTGAACAGCCCCGGAAACGGGTGAGGCCCCCGCGCTCGTCGAGCGCGGGAGCCTCACTGTTCCTCGGTGCCGGTCACCTCAGGTCGTACGGCAGCCTGTCGCGGTAGACGCCGTGGTAGGCCGCGAGTCGTTCGGCCTGCTCGTCCATGAGGGACAGCAGCTCGTACGCCTCCGCCGAGGCGCCCACCATCTCGAACGCCGCCAGCTCCTCGTAGTAGAGCCAGACCCCCTGCCGGGCCACGTCCAGGCAGGCCTCGGCTACGTCGTCCTGCTCACCGGCCGACAGGACGCCCAGGATGTACAGGAGGTCCTTGCGGACTCCGACGGGCGGGCGCCCCGCGAGAGCCGCCAGGGCCAGGGAGGCGGTGGCGACGGCCGGATCCATCAGGTTCGACTGGATGCGGGCGTGGTTCTCCACCCAATGGGTGCCCAGATCCTTCGGGTTGTCTTCCAGTAGCCTGATGAGCTCCTGGGGAATGTGCTCCGCCGAATTCCGGTTCGGCCCCCATGAGCAGCCGCAGGTCATCGCGGCCCAGTCGTGCAGTCCGGCTTCGATGCGGACCAGTTCCAGTGATGTCATTTTTCCGCCACTCGGGTTGCGCGATTTCCCACGGTACCCGGGTCCGGCCCAGCAGCGGTGTCTTGGAGTGCTCTGGTGGTCGGCCCGACTGAGGCGCGGCGGCCGCCGCAGGGCGTGGCGGCGGTCGGTGCTGTGCGCGGCGGGCCTGCGTAAGAGCTTCTCGGGCCGGCGTGTGCTGGACGGTGTCGACGTACGGCGGCCGCGAGGCCGCATCGCCGGTATCACGGGTGAGAAAGGTAGCGGGACGACCACGGTGCTGCGCGTTCAGCTGGGTGACCTGAAGCCCGACGCGAGCCGGGTGGTCTTCAGGCCCGCACGGCCGCTGTCCGCAGGTTCCGGTCCTCAACCCGTCACTCAGGGTTCGATCACGCGACGTATGAGGTGTTCTGGGGAGCCGGCCGTGGAGCTGCGGGAGCGTGGTTGCAATGCGGGTGGGCCTCCGGCAGGGCGTTGAGCTGGGCTTCCAGTGCCCAGCGCTGTTCGTGGACGGCCGCGAGGGAGGGGGCCTCGGCGCGCTTGTCGAGGACGGCCCGCGGCTTCGGCTCGTTGTTGGGCAGCTGCTTGTCGAAGACCTTCTTGCCGGCCGTAGTCAGTCCGTGCCCGTGATGGGCACTCTTGCCGACGTCCAGGCCGAGGAACACGCCCACGTCTTCGGTGTCGAACGTCACGCCTCTCCCAGGGAGTTGAACGTGCCGGCCTTGGCGGTGGTGTCGTGCTCGCGCATCCACGCCATGCGGGCCTGTCGTCCGCGAGCTGTCCGGCATTGCGCCGGACCGGACGGTTGCCGGACCTCTCATCAGCGTCTCCGACGGCACCTTCCGGGCCCGGTGACACCACCTCTCAGGTCATCCGTTCGGCAAGGGGAGACGGTCATGCCGGGCCCGGAGGCCAGCGGCGCTCTTGCAGGGCCGCGGAAAGCATGACGGGGGAAGCGCGGTCGTCGCGGTGGCGATCGCCATCGTCCACGTCCATAGATCCCCGGCCTGCTTCCTCGGCGCAGCCGCTACCGCGCTCACGACAACCCTGCACTGGGGGAGCGCCGCGCGCGGCAGTCCTGAGAGGGTGGCTGATGCTGTGAAATCAACGCACGTATGGGCCCGCATGCGGCCGTGTACGCTGAGCTCTATTTCATGTGAGGTGGATCCACGGTGAGTGAGAAGGCGACGTATTATCTGTTCGCCGGACCGGCTCGCGCCGGAGACCCGGTTGCGGAATCCCCCCGCGAAAACGATGTCGAAGGCTTGTGGCGCCGCCTCACGGCCGACCTGACAGCGCTCTACGGAGAGCCTCATGAAGTGACCCAGAGTTCTTTCCAGCTCTTCAGCCACTTCAGGTCGGACGAGTTCTTCGCCCAGCTCATCGTGGACTGGTCGACGGCGGACTGGCCGCGCAGCATGGTTCCGGCGTCCATCCGGCTCGCCCACACGGAAGACGCGGAGGCGTTCGCGCACTCCCTGTACGAGTACCTCGACCGGCTGGGTGGCTACTGCCTGGCGCTCGAAGAGGACGACGCGGAGTACATCCGATGCAACTTCACCAGCGCCTCCGCGTTCTAGTGCTCTGACCGGGAAGGTCCACCGAGGTCAGTACGCTGCCCCGGGGTGCGGTGGGCGATCGGCCGTGCGGGAGTTCAATTGCACCGCAAACGGGTTCTCCTCGCTCCGTCATTGGCTTCGTCAACGTTGCCTGGGACGGCGGCGTTCATGCCTTCATCCTGGCATGGTGGTCGCCCAGCGCTTCCGGTCGACAGGAGTCGGAGCCGCGCTCGTCGCCACCGCGCTGAACAGGCCCGCGCCGCGAAGTGCGAGTGGCTTCACGTCGACTTCGAAGAGCACCTGCTCTCGTTCCATTTCGACGCATGCGGCTCCGAGGAGACGACAGCCGGCCCGATCGCCCTGTAGTGCCTTGGGCCAAGCCGTTGTCCGGCTCCATGGAACTCAGTCGTCGGCGGGATTCCCACGGCCGCGCACGGCCGGGGCATCGGCGTCGACCGGGTCGTCGCTGCCCTCCAGTCCCAGCAGGGCGCCGCCGCACCGGCCGGGGTTCCCAACGCCCGGCCCGTCCCCGCCCCGAACCCGTACACGGCGCCCGCCCCGCCGCGGCGGCGGCGAGGAGCGACATCGTGCGGCGCAGCCGGCCGGGGGACCGCATCGTGCCCGCGAGCCGGTCGATCACCTCCCAGCCCGGGCAGGCCGCCGCGGTGTGGATGTGCACGGTCGTCGCGACGTCCGTGGCGTAGGGACGAAGGAGCGGGCGCGCGACCGCCTCCGCCCTGCGATGCGCTCCCGCTTCGACGAGCGCCTCGGCCGGCCGCAGCAGTGCCTCGTCCCGGGCGTTGGAGGGGCGCATGCCGGCGACCGCCGCTTCCGCCCGGTCCGCGAGCCGTGCCAGCCGCACGGGGTCGTCGCGCGAAGCCGTTCGGACGGCGCGTGCCTCCTTCCCGGCGTGGCCCGCCCGCTCCACGAGATCGGTCAGCAGCTCCTCCGGCTTGGCGGCGTCCGGGGCCGCACCGGCCAGTGCCTCGGCGCGGCCGAAGTCGCCCAGCACCACCCACACGGCCGGCAACGCCGCGGGCAGGGCGGCGTTGCGTACGCGGAGCAGACCGTGATGGACGGCCAGGACATCCAGACCGCGCAGGTCGGGGGCTCATGCCTTCCCCCGACGAGACCGTCGCGCCGCAGCACGCCCCGGCGCACGCCTGACCCGGCAGGGGCGTGCTGCGGAAAATATCCGGCCCGTGTCGGTGGCGGGTGCGAGGATCGGCGCGGTGCCGGGGCATCCGGCCGCACTGGAGGGGGACAGGATGGGCAGCGAGAACACCTACGCGTGGCCGCGCGAGGCGACCGGGACGGACGTCGACGCGCTGGAGCAGTGGCTGGCCGGGCACGGCTGGGAGATCGACCCGACCGTGTTCATGGCCGGGTCGCGTGGCCCGGCCGTGCAGATCCGGCGGATCGGCACGGCCTGGCAGGACCGGGACCCCGGACTGCTGGTCCTGCCCGGTGAGTCGGTGGAGTTCGACGGGACGCGGATGCGCACCGCGGACCACCCCGCGCCCGCGGCGGCCGCCGCCCCGTAGCCCCTTGGCCCGCGACAGGTGTGGCACACGACCGGCTCCCCCGGCCTGACGGCCGAGGCGGCCGGTCCGTTCCGTTTCCGGGCGGAATTCACGGGGTTCGCGCCGGACTTGGCCGCCTCAAAGCCTTCCGTAGCTCGGATTCACCGCCGTCCGACGCGACTTACTCGAGTCATGCATCGTTCACGGGACGCTCCTTTTCCAGACGTTCGGTCGCGCTGCTCCTCGAATCCTGGGCTGCGAAGTGGCGCGCTGCAGCGGGGGTGTCACCCACGATCCCGAGGGCCGCGCGGTCAGCGGCGGGCACCCCACGCTGACGGTCCGGGTGCACGGGACGGCGTACTGGGTGGACGCCGGAGTCGGCGACGGCCCGTGCGAGCCGCTGCCGCTGCGGGAGGGCGCGTACGAGCAGGGCGGCTTCCGGTACGCGCTGGAGCGGCTGGAGCCCCTTGAGGGCGGAGGCACCCGGCTGGACGCTGCGCAATTTCGCCGGACCCATGCCCCGGGTCAGCTTTCGTGACTCCCCGGCTGCGATGGCCGACCTCGAGCCCAGGCACGCCTGGCTCTCGACCGCCGAGGACTCGCCGTTCGTACGGTCCTGTGGTGCTGCGGCACGACACGGAGGGCGCGGACGCACTGCGCGGCC
Source organism: Streptomyces sp. NPDC034043 (assembly GCF_055575675.1). Lineage (NCBI taxonomy): Bacteria > Bacillati > Actinomycetota > Actinomycetes > Kitasatosporales > Streptomycetaceae > Streptomyces > Streptomyces sp. NPDC034043. The sequence goes on along the minus strand of NZ_JBVISF010000017.1, from coordinate 1,686 downwards.
GGATCCTGACCCGGATCGACGGCGCGAAGGGCACCAGCGAGCGCGAACTCACCGACGCGGACAAATGCTTCGAGGTCATCGTGAGCGCCTTCGGGCGGAACCTCGACGACCTGACCCCGGTGGACCGCGTCGCGCTCTGGGCCCGCGTGACCCGGGCGCACGAGGCGTGGCCGGCGGGTCGGCCGGGCTGAGGGAGTGGCGGCGCGAGTCCCCTCGTGAGCGGGCGACCTTGGCGAATCGGCTGAAACGGTGCCGGGTTGAAGGAGAGGACAGACATGTGACGCCTAGGGTGATCGCATGACTTCTGGCATATTCGACGCCTATCTGCGACGGCTGGGTGTCCCCGGCCCGGCCGCCGCCCCCTCCGCCGCAGGGCTGTTCGCGCTCCAGCGCGCCCACCTGGAGCGCGTCCCCTACGAGAACATCGACATCCAGCTCGGCCGGCCGCCCGGCATCGGCCCCGAGCTGTCGGCGCGCCGCTTCGCCGCGGGGCACGGCGGCTACTGCTTCCACCTCAACGGAGCCTTCGCCGCCCTCCTCCGTCACCTCGGCTACGACGTCACCCTCCACGTGGGCGCGGTCTACGAGGAGGCCGGGACGCAGGAGGTCAACGGCAACCACCTCGCGCTGACCGTCCGCGTCGACGGCGGGGAGTACCTCGTCGACGTCGGTCTGGGCGACGGCCCGCACGAACCACTGCCGCTGCGCGAAGGCGCGTACGAGCAGGGAGGCTTCTCCTACGCGCTCGAACGGCTGGCGGCCGGGCCGCTGGAGGGCTGGACCTACCGCAATCCGTTCGGCCCGTTCCCCGTGATGAACTTCCTCTCCGCACCGGCCGCCATGGAGGACTTCGACGCGGAGCACCTGCGGCTGTCCACCGCCGAGGACTCGCCCTTCGTGCGCACGCTGGCCCTGCTGCGCCGGGACGCCGAGTCCATCGACCTGCTGCGCGGGCGGATCCTGACACGCATCGACCCGGCCAAGGGGCCGAGCGAGCGGGAGCTGAGCACCCCGGAGGAGTTCTACGAGACCATCGCCACCGTATTCGGGCGCGAACTCGGCGACCTGACCCCGGCGGACCGGGCCACGCTGTGGACGCAGGTGAACCGGGCCCACGAGGAGTGGCTGGCCTCGCGGGAAGCCTGATGCCGGTACGGCAGGGCAGACTCTGGACATGTCCCCCCGTCGGGCCCGTCCCGCATGCGGGCGCGACTGCGCCATGACCGTTGGCCGGATCGCCCGTCACGACCCGCCCGCCGGGCGGGTCCGCGGCGACCTGGTGTCCTGCCCCGGCTCCCGGACGCGGGTGGCCCTCGGCACTTCCGCGCCGACCCTGGACGAGTTCGCCCTGGGCCCCCATCGGGGCCAGCTGCCGCTGTTCTGAGCCGGAGGCCACATCCGCCCCGGCGGGGCGGCAGCGGCCGATGCGGCCGAGGATCCGGTCGGCGATGACGGTGGTCGTCAGGGTCCCGACCTGCGAGCGCCGGCGCTTGCCGGTGCCGCGGCGCCGAGTACCGCGCTGCTGATCACCGGACCGTTCACCAGCGCTTCGACGTCCGGTCCGCCGCCGCGGGCAGGCCGGCCGTGCCCCTAAGGCCTGTCTGATAATTGATCTTGTGGCAGGTCGAGGTGAGTTGACGGATGCGGCGTGGGAGCGGATAGAGCCCTTGTTGCCGCAGGTGGACG
>NZ_JBVISF010000016.1:0-127867 GCF_055575675.1 Streptomyces sp. NPDC034043 | reverse complement strand
GCGCGCGGTACCGCTCCGCAGGACATACCCGGAACAGGCGCCGAACATCGAAGCCCGCCCCGGACGACACCCCACCCCGGCACCGCCCCCGACCCGAAACCACCCCACCGCACCCCGCCCGACAGGGCAATGCCGCCCACCCCGAACCGCCCGGCCAGGGCAAGGGCTACCCCACCGCCTCCCGCCACTCCGCCACCGCCGCCGCCGAGACCGGCCGCCCCCACCCGGAGGGCCGCGCCGCGCCGCCGATGTGGAACGCGTCGATGCCCGCCTCCCGCAGCACCGGCACGTGCGCCAGCGTGAGGCCGCCGCCGACCAGCAGCCGCGGCCCGTACCCCGGCTCTCCGCGCCGCCCCGCCGCCGCCTCCGCCACCAGCACCGGCAGCCCGTCCTCGACCCCGGCCGCCGATCCCGCCGTCAGGTAGGTGTCCAGGCCCGGCAGCTCCGCGAGGGCCTTCCGCAGGCCGTCCCGGTCCGCCGCGCGGTCGATCGCCCGGTGGAACGTCCACCGGCAGCCGTCCAGCTCCGCCAGCACGGCCTCGACCGCGTCGAGGTCGGGGCTGCCGTCCGGGTGCAGGAAGCCGAGGACGAACTCCTCCGCACCCTCCGCCCGCAGCCCCCGCACGGTCTCCACCAGCACGGAGACGTCGCCCGCCGCGAATCCGTCCGCCGTGCGGAGCATCACGCGCAGCGGGATGTCGACCGCCGCCCTGATCGCCGCGAAGGTCTCGCGCGTCGGGCTGAGCCCGTCGGCGGCCATGTCGGTGACCAGTTCGAGGCGGTCCGCCCCACCTGCCCTGGCGGCGACCGCGTCCTCCACGTCGAGGGCGATCACCTCCAGGAGCGCACGGTTGCTCATGTGATCCCCATCCTTATGCCCATATGGAAAATAGGTCTAGTCCAATATCCAGGGTACGGGCCCCACCCGCGCTCCACCAGCACAATCGCGCCAGCCCACAATGTCCGCATGGAAACCCCCGACACCGACCGCCCCGACACCGACCGCCTCCGCGCCCGCTGGGCGGCCACCGCCACCGCCGCCGGCGCCACCCGCGACCCCGCCCCCTACGCCGACCGCCTCCTCACCGCCTGGGCGGAACCTCAGCGCCGGTACCACACCACCGCCCACCTGGCCGAGGTCCTCGCCCGGCTCGACGTACTGGCCGGGCACGCCGACGACACCACCGCCGTCGAGCTCGCCGCCTGGTTCCACGACGCCGTCTACCGCCCCGACCGCTCCGAGAACGAGGAGCGCAGCGCAGCCCTCGCCGAACGCGCCCTCCCCGAGCTGGGCGTCGACGCGGCCCGCACCGCCGAGGTCGCCCGGCTGGTGCGGCTCACCGTCACCCACGACCCGGCCCCCGGCGACACCAACGGCGAGGCCCTCTGCGACGCCGACCTCGGCGTCCTCGCCGGCGACCCCGCCGCCTACACCGCCTACGCCGCCGCCGTCCGCGCCGAGTACGGCTTCGTCCCCGACGAGGCCTTCCGCACCGGCCGCGCCGCCGTCCTGCGCGGTCTGCTCTCCCTGCCGCGCCTCTTCCGCACCCCGTACGGCGCCGCCCACTGGGAGGGCCCGGCACGCCGCAACCTGGAAGCCGAGCTGGCCTCGCTGACCTGACATACGGAACATCACCCGGGAATGCGTCCCGCTTCGCGGCGGTTCGGGAAGTACATGCCCGCAGCCTCCGCACGACCCCGATCCCGTATGCCCGTCGCCGTCTACGTCCTCGGCCTGTCCGTCTTCGCGCTCGGCACCAGCGAGTTCATGCTGTCCGGCCTCCTGCCCCCCATCGCGCAGGACATGGGCGTCACCATCCCGCAGGCGGGCCTGCTGATATCCGCCTTCGCGATCGGCATGGTCGTCGGGGCGCCGCTGCTCGCGGTCGCCACCCTGCGCCTCCCGCGCCGCACCACCCTCATCGCCCTCATCAGCCTCTTCGGCCTCGGCCAGGTGGCGGGCGCGCTGGCACCCACGTACGAGCTCCTCTTCGCCTCCCGCGTGGTGTCGGCCCTCGCCTGCGCCGGGTTCTGGGCCGTCGGCGCGGCCGTCGCCATCGCCATGGTCGACCAGGACCAGCGGGCCCGCGCCATGTCCGTCATGATCGGCGGCCTGTCCATCGCCAACGTCCTCGGCGTCCCCGCCGGCGCCTTCCTCGGCGAGCACTTCGGCTGGCGCTCCGCGTTCTGGTCGGTCGGCGCCGCCTCCGCCGTCGCCCTCGCCGGCATCCTGGCGCTGATCCCGAAGATCCCGCTGCCCGCCGAGAAGCCCCGCCTCCGCCGCGAGCTGGGCATCTACCGCGACCGCCAGGTGTGGCTGTCGATCGGCATCACGGCCCTGGCCGCGGGCGGCGTCTTCTGCGCCTTCAGCTACCTGTCGCCGCTGCTCACGGACGTGGCCGGACTGGACTCGAAGTGGGTGCCGTGGGTCCTGGGCCTCTTCGGCGTCGGAGCCCTGGCCGGGACGACCGTCGGCGGGCGCATCGCCGACGCGCGCCTGTTCGGGGTGATGCTCTGGGGCATCACCGCCTCGACGGTGTTCCTCGGCGCCCTCACCGTGCTGGCCTCCAGCGCGGCCGCCGCGATCGCCCTGGCGTTCCTGCTCGGCGTCTCGGCGTTCTTCACCGCCCCGGCCCTCAACGCCCGGATGTTCAACGTCGCCGGAGCGGCCCCGACCCTCGCCGGAGCCACCACCACCGCCGCGTTCAACCTCGGCAACACCGGCGGCCCCTGGCTCGGCGGCACGGTCATCGACGCCGGATTCGGCTTCTCCTCCCCGGCCTGGGCGGGCGCGGCCATGACCGTCACCGCCCTCGGCCTCACCGCCCTCGCCCTCCGCCTGGACCGCGGTACGCCGCCCCGCGCGACCCGCGTGGTGGCCGGCTCCCCCGCCCAGCGGGCGGCGGTGGACAGCGTCAGGGGTACGTGAACGGCATCGAGTGGCCGCGCTTCGGGTCCTTCATCAGGGTCTGCGTGCTGACACCCACCTCGGTGGTGGTGATGTGGACTTCGTAGTCGCCCGCCTTGAGACCGGTGACCGGGACCTCGAACCGTTCCTCTCCGGAGGTTGCCTTGAGGTCCTTCGTGGCGGGCCCCTTGGCAGGGAACACGTAGGTGTTGTTCGGCCCCGCCAGCCAGAGGCTCACCGAGACGGCCTTCGGGGTGGTGAGGGACTTCACGTAGCCCACCATGCTGATCCGCCCGTTTACCTCCCGGACGCAGACCGTCTCCACGATGTCCGGCACGTTGGTCGTCGTGTGTCCAGCCCCGCACCTCTCCCCGAGGGGATTGGCCGGTGGTGCCGCCGTCGGCTGCTGCGGGGCGGGCGCCGCAGCCGTCGGTGCCGATGACGACGGGGCCGGCGTGCCGGGGGTGGGCGGGGATGCGGTGATCTCCTTCCCCGGCACCGCGGCCCCGGCCGCCGGCACCGCCTGGTCCGGCTTCCCGTCGCCGCTCTCCCCGTCACCGCCCTCCCCGTGCAGGAACATCGCCACGATCGCGACCATCGCCACCATCGCCAGCGCCCCGCCCCCGGCCCACATCCCCGCCCTGCGGCCCCCGCCGGCCGGCGCCGGCCGCGCCACGGGCGCGCCCGACCCCGCGACGACAGGGATCGAAGGGGCGGCAGGGGCGGCAGGGGCCGACGACGCCAAGGGGACCGGCGACGCCAAAGGGTCCGACCGCTGCCAGATCTCCACGTCCCCGCCGACCGGCTGGATCACCAGGGTGACGGGGCTCTGGTGCTGCCGGCTGCCCAGGCGGTGCCCGGTGAAGTGCTCCTTGACGTGCGCGACCAGCGCGTCGAGGTCGGTGTCCAGGCCCGGCGAGTGCTCCTCCAGCCAGTCCATGACGGTGGTCGAGAAGGCCCCGGTCCGCTGGACACCGCGCTGCGTCGCCGCCTGCCCGGACGCGGCGGCGAGCAGCATGAACTGCTCCACCGGCATCCGCCGGCCCGTCGGCAGCACGGCGACGGCCGGCCTGGGCCCGCCGGCCTTGACGAAGGTCGCGCAGGCGTCCACGAGGAAGACCTGCCTGCGGCAGTACGCCACGTCCGGCCTGGTCAGGTAGTCCCGCAGCTCCATCAGGTCCAGGCAGCGCGGATCGGCGTCCGAGGCGTCCGGACAGAGCAGCAGCCGGCGGTCGCCCCGGTCCACCACCCCGTGGCCGCCCCAGTACACGTACAGCAGGTCGCCCTCGGGCACCGTCCGCGGCGGGGCGAGCCTGTCGAGGATCTGGTCCCGGGAGATGACCGTCTCGATCTCGACGTCCAGGTCCCGTTCCTGGGTGTTGAGGCCGGCCCAGGAGGCGTCCGCCGGCGCGAGCAGCAGCCTGATGTTCCTGCCGGGGACCCCGCGCCTGCGCAGCCAGCGGGCGAGCCGCATGGCGTCGGCCGCGGCACCGGCCAGGTTCCGGTCGGCGAAGCGCGGGTAGTGCTCGATGCCGACCAGGAGGGCGTGTACGCGCGCCGGGTCGGGGGCGGTCAGCTCAGCCATGTGCGGACAGCGTTCCAGACCTCGGGGTTGGACCAGTACGTGGTGTGGGCCCAGGGGAAGGGCTGCCGGTTGTCGACCCGGTGGTCGTCGGCCCGGCCCGGGAACACCTTCTCGGCCCGGTACGAGAGCAGGTCGCGCTCGTCGTAGACGTTGAGCCACCGCGCGGGGAAGCCCTCCGGCAGGGTCTCGGGGTGTTCGAGCGAGACCAGGGCCCCGATCTCGTAGAAGTACGGGGCCTGCGAGCCGACGGTGATCAGCTGGTCCACGCGCTCCAGCCGCTCGCGGACCAGCAGGTCGACGCAGGCGACCCCGCCGAGGCTGTGCGCGATCACGGTGACCGCGTCCCCCGGCGTGTTCTCGATCGTCCGCTTGATCTGGTCCCGTACGCCCTGGCCCCGGGCCTGGTACCGCAGGATGTCGCCGATGGCGGGCAGGGCGGCGTCACCCCACGCCCCGCGCCGGCGGCGGCCGCGCCAGCCGACGGGCCGGGCCAGCGCCTTGGCCAGGAAGCCGCTCACGGACCGGCCCTCGGCGTACAGCTCGGTGCTGAGCACGGCGAGCAGCTCGTCGCGCACGATGCCGGACACCTCGCCGCCCCGCTCGAAGGCGAGGGCGAGGGTCATGGCCACCACGGCGCGGGCGAAGGCCCTGCGGTGCTCCGTCCCGTCGGCGTCCGCCGTGGCCGCGGCGTCGTGGAACTCGGGCGCCCGCACCACGGCCCGCAGCGCCTCGGTGAACTCCCCGTCCAGGCCCCGAGCGGCGAACGCCTCGACCACCGCCGGCCCCGGGACGTACCCGGTGACCTCGGCGAGGAACTCCTCGGAGGGCGAGGGCCCGAAGCCGAAGCCGGATTCCTCCGCCGGCTGGAGTCCGAGCAGGCGCAGTTCGTACCAGGGGTCCTCGTACAGGACGTCCCAGACGGCGATCTCGTCGTCTTCCGGGGTACCGCCGCGCGTCTGCCGGTAGAGGGGGACGGAGGCCCCGTCGAGGGCCATGGCCGCGCCCTGCTCCCTGCCCCAGAAGCAGCCGCGGACCTCCAGCTCCGGCCGGATGTCGGCGAGCCGGGCCCGGACCTCCTCGAAGCTGCTGGTGTACGAAGCCTCGCGGACCCCGGTTCCGTGGACGAACAGCACTGACCGACGCACGATCTCCCTCATCCCGATGCCGGTGGCCGAGCCGCGGTCATCCTAATGCAGCAAATCGGCCTGGACACAGGAGAGATGACGGGTATTCAGGCCACTGACGGGCGATGTTTCGGCCGCCGCAGCCCCGCCTCCGTGAGGCGGCGGACCAGTTCCTTGCTGCCGATCTCCACCGCGCCCGCCGCGACCGCGTCCGCGTAGCGGTGCGAGGGCACGTCGTAGTGGTCCCGCTCGAACGCCCGCGGCGGGCAGCCGATGCCCGCCGCGAAGGCGTGCAGCTCCTCGTACGAGACGTCGCTGACCAGGTGCGACCACAGGCGGCCGTGTCCCGGCCAGACCGGCGGGTCGATGTACACCGTCACCGGCGTCTCACCGGCCCGGGTGGAGGACGGGGCCGAGGCCGCCCACGGCCGCGACCTTCACCCCGGCCTCCGAGCACACCCAGTGCGGGTCGCGTCCGAGTTCCGGTTCCACGTCCAGCGCGTGCGGCTCCCCGTGCACGCAGACGGGACACATCGGCCAGCGTCCGTACTTCTCCAGCAGGGCGTCCTTCACGTCCTGCGCGACGAGTCCGGCGAGGTAGTCGACCCCCTCCGGCCACTGCTCCACCCACCAGCGGCGGTGCGTGACCGAGTCCTCGACGAGGGAGACGACATCGGCATCGGCGACCTCACCGGCGGCGAGATCGGCGAGAACGAGGGCACGGGCGACGTGCAGCGCCTGTTCCAGGGGGGTCGCGTGGTCCATGGGCTCATTGTGGACCCCGACCGGCCGCCAGGCGAAGGCCCGCTTTCCCCGGCGCCTCCCCCCGCCATCGCCCGCACCACCCCGGCGCACCGGCGGGGGCGTGCCTTCTTGCCCCGGGCCCCGCCGGAAAATAGGTTCCAGCCGTGAGCGACCACCGCACGACCGCGTACGCCGCCCTCCGCGCCGAGCTGGAGACGCTGACCACCGAGGCCTTCCGGCCCGAGCTCGCGGAGATCGACCGGCTCTCGACGCTGGAGATCGTCCGCGTCATGAACGCCGAGGACGCCACCGTGCCCGCCGCCGTCGCCGCGCAGCTGGAGCCGATCGCCGCCGTCGTCGACGCCGTCGCCGAGCGGATGGCCCGCGGCGGCCGGCTCGTCTACGCGGGCGCGGGCACGGCGGGACGGCTCGGGGTGCTGGACGCCAGTGAGTGCCCGCCCACCTTCAACACCGATCCGGCGCAGGTCGTCGGCCTGATCGCGGGCGGCCCCGGGGCCCTGGTGAAGGCCATCGAGGGCGCCGAGGACTCCCGGGAGCTGGCCGCCGCCGACCTCACCGCCCTCGCCCTGACCGCCCAGGACACCGTGGTCGGCGTCTCCGCCTCCGGCCGCACCCCGTACGCGATCGGGGCGGTCGAGTTCGCCCGTACGCGCGGCGCGCTCACCGTCGGCCTGTCCTGCAACGCCGGGTCCCCCCTCGCGGCGGCCGCCGAGCACGGCATCGAGGCGGTCGTCGGGCCCGAGCTGCTGACCGGCTCCACCCGGCTGAAGGCGGGCACGGCGCAGAAGCTCGTACTGAACCTGATCTCGACGGTGACGATGATCCGTCTCGGCAAGACGTACGGGAACCTCATGGTCGACGTACGCGCCTCGAACGAGAAGCTGCGCGCCCGGTCCCGCCGCATCGTCGCGCTGGCGACCGGCGCCTCGGACGCGGAGATCGAGGCGGCGCTCGCGGCGACCGGCGGCGAGGTGAAGGACGCGATCCTCGTCGTCCTCGGCGGGGTCGACGGCCCCGGCGCCGCCCGCCTGCTCGCCGGGGCACGCGGACACCTCCGCGACGCCCTCGACCGCGCCCGGACCGAAGCCGAGTCCCGGCCACAGCCACAGTCCCAGCCACAGCCACAGCCACAGCCCCAGCCGCATTCCCAGCCCGAGCCGCAGTCCCCAGCCCAGTAGACGCCCTCCCACGCAAGGCGAGTACATGTCCACTGACAAGAACCGCGCCACCGCCGCCGCGATCCTCCCCCTGGTCGGCGGCCCGGACAACATCGGCTCCGTCGCGCACTGCATGACCCGGCTGCGCATCGGCCTGCGCGACCGCTCCCTCGTGGACGACGCCGCCCTGCGGGCCGTGCCCGGGGTGCTGGGCGTGGTCGAGGACGACACCTACCAGATCGTGCTGGGGCCGGGCACCGTCGCCCGGGTCACGCCCGAGTTCGAGGCGCTGGTCGAGGCGGGCCGCACCCCCGCGGCGGAGCCGGCCGGGGTCACCGCCGGGGACCTCGCCGACCGGGGCGCCGCGCTGAAGGAGGCCCGGAAGGCCCGCAACGCGACCCCCTTCAAGCTCTTCCTGCGCCGCATCGCGAACGTCTTCGTGCCGCTGATCCCCGCCCTGATCGGCTGCGGCGTCATCGCCGGCCTGAACGGCCTGCTCGCCAACCTCGGCTGGGCCCCGGCCGTGGTCCCGGCCCTCGCCGCGATCGCGTCCGGGTTCATGTCGCTGATCGCGGTCTTCGTCGGCTTCAACACCGCCAAGGAGTTCGGCGGCACCCCCGTCCTCGGCGGGGCCGTCGCCGCGGTCATCGTCTTCCCCGGCGTCGCCCGGATCGACGCCTTCGGCGAGCACCTCTCCCCCGGCCAGGGCGGGGTCCTCGGTGCGCTGGCGGCCGCCCTGCTCGCCGTGCACGTGGAGCGGTGGTGCCGGCGCTGGGTGCCGGAAACCCTGGACGTGCTGGTCACCCCGACCCTCACGGTCCTCGTCACGGGCCTGGTCACCCTCTTCGGCCTGATGTTCCTCGCCGGTGAGGTCGCCGCCGCGATCGGCGCCTTCGCCAACTGGCTGCTGGCCGCCGGCGGCGCCCTCGCCGGGCTGGTCCTCGGCGGTCTCTTCCTGCCCCTGGTGATGCTCGGCCTCCACCAGGCGCTGATCCCCATCCACACCACCCTCATCGAGCAGTCCGGCTACACCGTCCTGCTGCCGATCCTCGCCATGGCCGGCGCGGGCCAGGTCGGCGCGGCCCTCGCCGTCTACTGCCGCCTCCCGCGCAACGGCTCGATCCGCACCACCATCAAGTCGGCGCTCCCGGCCGGCTTCCTGGGGGTGGGCGAGCCGCTGATCTACGGGGTGTCCCTGCCGCTGGGCCGCCCGTTCGTCACCGCCTGCGTCGGCGGCGCGGCGGGCGGGGCCTTCGTCGGGCTGTGCAACCAGCTGGGCGTCGCCTTCGGCTCCACCGCGATCGGCCCCTCGGGGTGGGCGCTGTTCCCGCTGCTGGACGGTACGTCGGGAATGGGCCCGACCGTCGCCGTGTACGCGGGCGGCCTCGGGGTCGGCTACCTGGTCGGCTTCGCCGCGACGTACTTCTTCGGCTTCACCCCGCGGATGCTGGCCGACCTCGACACCGATCCCGGCCCCGCCGCCCCGGCCGGTCCCCCGGCGGCGAAGGAGCCGGTGCCGGCCTGATCCCCCGGCGGCGGGGCGCTCCCGTTACGGCCGCCCCGGCTCGGGAGACCCCCCGGCGGCCGTCCGCAGGAAGCGGACCAGGTCGTCCACGGAGTAGCCGAGCTTGGGGCCGCGTTCCGCCGCCATCAGGAGCAGCTGCCCGACGATCTCGGCGCCCCAGCCGTCCGTACCGTCCGGGGACCATCCCCACAGCTTCTCGATGCCGAGGTCGCTCATCAGCAGCCCGTACTTCTCCCGGACCTCCAGGCACACGTCGGCGACCGCGTCCAGCAGCCGCTCGCCCGGCCGCTCGCAGCACAGTCCGAAGTACCCGCCGATCTCCTCGGCCACGCAGCCGCGCGGCGGCTCCGCCTTGAGCCGCTCGTAGCGGGCGTCGTCGTACGGGGGACACTCCCCCACCGGGCAGTGCACCAGCGTGAACCGCTGCCATCCCGGCGGCGGGGGCGGCTGCGGGCGCCACCCCTTCATCCCGAACGCCTCCTGCACCTGCGCCGTCGCCTCGTCCGCCGTATCGGCGGTACGCGTCTCCCGCCGCTCCCCGTCGTCCCCGACGGCCGTCCACTCCCCGCCGCCCCCACCGCTGGGCCGCGCCCTTACGGCGAGCCCCAGACCCTGCCGCCGCCAGCCGCCCCCCACCAGGACCGCCTCCAGCCCGCGCAGCTTCCACCCGAGCTCGAAGGCGAACTGCGCCGCGTCCACCGGCTCGCTCACCGGCCCGCCCGCTCGTGCAGGACGGCGGCCAGCCGCAGCGCGGTGTCGATGTTGCAGCGCCCGAGGTCGACCAGGGGCAGCCCGTACGTACCGGCCGCCGAAACCCGCTCCACGTCCAGCGACGGGAACACCACCCCCACCCCGCCCAGTGCGTCCTTCAACTGCCGGACGGCCTCTTCGGCCGCCCTCATCCGCTCCTGCGGGGAGAGCACCATGACATATCACCTTCCACTCTGAGTATTCAGCTTCTGTACACAGAGTGGCGATCAGGTGGCTAGCCTTTCAAGTGGGCCACCACAGCAACCGCACATGCTGGACCGGGAGTTGTCATGCCACGCAAGAAACTCGATCCCTCATCACCCCGCGCCCTCCTCGGCGCCGAGCTCCGCGTAGCCCGCGAACGTGCTGCGATGAGCCAAGCGGCGCTCGGCGAACGGCTTTTCGTGAGCGGCTCGTACGTCGGCCAGATGGAAGTGGGCACCCGCAGAATCACACTCGAACTGGCCAAAGCGATAGACGCCATCCTGGGGACGGAGGGCTTCTTCACCCGCAACTGCGGCAAGGACGGCAAGTCCAAGTACCCCGACCACTTCGCGGAAGCGGCCGAAGCGGAGGCCGAGGCGCTGACCATCCGGGAGTACGCGCCGCTGACCATCCCGGGGTTGCTTCAGCGGGAAGGGTATGCGCGGGAGGTCTTCCACGCCTACCAGCCGACCGCGTCGGAAGCCGAGATCGATGAGTTGACGGAGGCCAGGCTCGACCGCGCCAAGCTCCTCAGCGACCCAACAACGCCCTTGTTGTGGTGCGTTCTCGACGAGGCGGTACTCCGCAGGGTCGTGGGAGGCCGGGCGGTGATGGCGGATGCCCTACGTCACCTCGCGTCTTTGATGCGAGCTCGCCGACTCATCGCCCAGGTGATTCCATTCGGCACTGGCGCCCACGCGGGCATGCATGGCTCTCTGAAGCTGATGTCCTTCGCGGACGCCCCTCCACTCGCCTACGTCGACGGCATGGGAGTGGGGCAACTGCTTGACGATCCAGCCACAGTGGCCCGGCACACCCTGACCTACGATCTCCTCACGGCCAGTGCACTGTCACCGCACGATTCGCTGGCCCTGATCGAGTCCGCTGCCGAGGAGTACGCACATGACGAGCATGCCTAAGTACGACTTGTCGACGGCCACTTGGCACAAGTCCAGCTACAGCGGTGGCGATGGCGGCAACTGTCTGGAGATGGCCATGTGGCACAAGTCCGGCTACAGCGACGGCAGCGGTGGCAGCTGCGTCGAGATGGCCACCTGGCGCAAGTCGACCCACAGCGATGGAAGCGGCGGTGACTGCGTCGAGGTGTGCGACGCGCACACCGACCTCGTTCCCGTGAGGGACTCCAAGCAGCCCGAAGGCCCGCACGTGGTGTTCCACGCGCGGGCCTGGGCGACCTTCGTCGCGGCGCTCTGACCGGTCAGAGGCCGTTGGTGAACAGCAGCCGGTTCGGCGAGCCCTTGCTGAGGGAGGTCAGGATGTCCTTGGAGGACTCGTCGCTCAGGAAGTTGGCGATGTCCGCCGGCAGCTCGTTCGGGTGCGCCTGCTTGTAGAGGGCGACGACACCGGCGACGTGCGGCGCGGCCATGGACGTACCGTTCAGGGCCACGCTGCCGCCGCGCAGCTTCGCTGAGACGATCTCCTGGCCGGGGGCGTAGAGGGATACGCACTGGCCGTAGTTGGAGAACGAGGTCTCCTCGTCCCAGCGGTTGGTCGCTCCCACGGTGACCACGCGGGAGGCCGAGGCGGGCGAGACGTTGCAGGCGTCCTGCGCCTCGTTGCCCGCCGCGATGACCGGCAGGACGCCCGCGTCGGACAGGGCGTTGGCCGCGTTGTTGAGGGCCTCGGAACGCGGGCCGCCCAGGGAGCCGTTGAGCACCGCCGGCTGCTTGGCGTTCTTCGCCACCCAGTCCATGCCCGCGATCATTCCGGCGTAGGAGCCCTTGCCGTCGCAGCCGAGGACGCGCACGCTCACCAGGTTCGCCTTGCGCGCGACGCCGTACGTGGCGCCGGCGACCGTGCCCGCGACGTGCGTGCCGTGGCCGTTGCAGTCCTGGCCCCTCTGGGTCGCGGCGTCCGGCATCGCGTCGAACCCGAACGTGGCGCGGCCGCCGAACTCGTTGTGCAGGTAGTCGATGCCGGTGTCGAGGATGTAGGCGGTCACCCCGGCGCCGCTGCCGCCGACGGTGAAGTCGTTGTTGAGCGGCAGCTGCCGCTGGTCGATCCGGTCCAGGCCCCAGGAGGAGGACGGGGCCCTGCTCGCGCTCGGCGCGGCGGGCATCGGTACGGAGGCCACCTTCGTGTTCTCCTCGACCGCCTTCACCCCGACGCTCGTCCGGAGGACCTCCAGCTGGAGCGCGGTGAGCGGGGCCGCGAAGCCGTTGAGCGCGGAGGAGTAGACGTGCTTCGGCTTCAGCCTGAGCTTCTCCGCCAGCTTCGCCGCGTCCACTCCCTTGTCGAGGGTGACGATGTACTCGCCGGGCACGGCGTCGGCGGACGTCTGCAGCGGAGCCGGGGTCGGCTCGGGCGCGGCGGCGGACGCCGTGCCGGCGGCCACCGGGGCGAGGGCGAGCACGGTGGCGGTGGCCACACCTGCGATGAGGCGCATGGGGGTCTCCCGAGGGGAAGGGGTGACATGAGGGGCCGCCCTCTCGCGGGGCCCGCAGAACGCGTCCCCGAAGGCGGCCGTCCTCTTCATCGGTCCGCCGCCGAGCGGGGCTTGAACCCCCTTCCCCGCTTGGCCGATGGGTCCCGGGGTGTCCGTCAGCCGTTCGCCGCAGCCATTGGAGAAAGGTTCCTTCCCGCTGCCGTCCGGGAACTTCGGCCCGCCGGGACACCCGCTCGCACGTTCGGGAACTTCACCCGTACGGGCAGTCGCCCGTCGAGGGGGCGCACTCGTTGTTCACTCCCGCCCGCGGGCGCCACACCGCCGGGGTCGTTGACCGGGCACGGCCGTGCGTGATGGCCTCACGGTCATGCGCACTCGCCCGAGCCGGACCCTGCCGGTGGCCGTCGCCGCCGCCGCACTGGCCGCCGTAGCCGTACTGCCCGCCCTGCCCGCCCACGCCGACGCCCTGCCCGGCCCCGCGTCCGCCCGGGCGGTACCGGCGCCCGAGCACCCCTCGTACATCGTCACCGTGCACGAAGGGCTCGACCCGGCCGTGGTCGCCGAGGCGTACGGGATCCGGCCGACGCACGTCTACCGCGACGCGGGCAACGGCTTCGCCGCCCGCCTCTCCCCCGACCAGGTGCGGGCCCTGCGCGACACCCCGGTGGTGGAGTCCGTCGAGGAGGACGGCGAGGCCAGGGGCGTGCCCGCCTAGCCAGGGCTACGGCCGGTGGACGGTCAGCCGCGAGACCTCGTACGACATCTCGCTGACCTCCGGGTCGGGCGCGGGGTGGTAGCGGCCGGCGCAGACGGACAGGTTGACGATCAGGTACGCGTGCCAGCCGCGGCCGACGCCCCTGTTGTCGGAGTAGACGCGCCGGCCGTTGACCCACCAGACGACCGACCTGCGGCCGAACTCCACCTTCAGGTCGACCCATCCGCCGGGCCGGACGCTCGGGTCGCGGTGGTAGAGGTGGGCCTGGCGGACGTGGTTGGACAGCTCCAGCATGTCGGGGTTGTCGGGGTGGTACTCGAAGACGTCGATCTCCTGGCCGCCGTCCCGCCAGGTCCAGATGGCGGGCCAGGCGCCCATCTCCTCGGGCAGCCGGACGCGGGCCTCCAGGACGTCGCCGGTGCGGGCCTGGAAGCCCTCGTCGCTGCCCTCGGTGGTGAGCAGCCCGGCGTCCCAGTTGCCGTCGGGGCGCCGGGTCGCGCGGAACGTGCCGGTGCGGCTGTAGGCGGGGTCGGGGGTGAGGTGGTCGAGCTTGTTGTCGCGGGGGTTGACGGGCCCGCCGTCGGGATAGGCCCAGGAACGGCCCGCCACCCACTGGGTGGTGGAGGAGAAGTCGGCGGTGAAGACGGGCGAGAGACGGCGCGGCGTCACGCGCCGTAGCCATGCGAGCATGTGCGGGGACATACGGGGCCTATGCCCGGTACGCACCCGGACGCACCGTCATCGGCACGGCTGGTGGTGGCGCGGCGGCGCTCCCGGCGCACCGTGCCACGCGCCCCCCGGGTGCGGGGGGCGCGCGACGGTGGAGGGGTGGCGGCGGCCGGTCAGGTCCCGGGCGCGCAGGTGAGGGTGAACGTGAAGCTGTCCGACACATTGCCCGTGAAGAGCTGGACGGACACCTTGGGGGCCGGTTCCGTGACCGCCGCACGCGTGGGGGACTTGACGACGAACGGTGCGGTCGCGGTCTCCGGGGCGGTGAACTGGACGGAGGGCGCGATCTGCTTGCCCTGGCCCGCCCAGTGGTAGTCGATCTCGCCGGCTCCCGTACCGGTGAACTTGCCCTGGAACGTGACGTTCTGCGGCCTGGTGCAGTCGACCGCCGCGGGGGTGGTGGACGCGCCGGTGATCTCAGCGCTCGTGATCCGGGGCTTGGCGGGCGGCCGGGGAGGCTTGCTGCAGCCGGTCGTCCGCTCGTTCCTGCCCCAGCCGCTCTTCACGGTGTACGAGCCGTTCTTGACGTTCTCTTCCGTGACGGAGCCCGCCCCATTGGCGTTGCGTTCGAATTTCTCCGGGCCCGAGACCCTGAGCAGCTGGCCGCCCCTGAAGCCGGTCATCACGAGGTCGAACTCGACGGGGTTCGTGCCAGGGGCCACGACGAGCCGGCAGGTCGCCTGGGGGGCGGCTGCCGCCTTGACCGGGGCGGCCGCGACGGGGGCGGCCTGGGCGGCCATCGTGGGCGGCATGGTGACCGCGGTGACCAGGAGCGGGGCGAGAAGTGCGTAACGGGCGTGCCGATTCATGCGTTCCCTCCTTGCCGGGAAAGCATCGATGGGTGAGCGGACGTCTCCGTAACGCGGGCACGCCGATGGCCCGGGTGCGACGCGGCCGGGGGAGACGGGGCCCGCGCACGCGGCCTCGTCCGCCTCGGATCCGCCTCCCCGGACCGGGATTCACCGGTCGGGGAGCCGTCGGCCCGGGCACGGACGTCCTGTTCCAGGCTAGCTCCGCGCGCTGTCGGCGGCACCCCGGGCCGCGGGGCCCCGCGCCGCCTCGACGAAGGCGCGGATCAGCTCCGGGGACTTCACCCCGCGCTCCCGCTCGACCCCGCTGGAGACGTCCACGCCCCAGGCGCCGGTCGCGGCCACGGCCTCGCGGACGTTGCCCGGGTTCAGCCCGCCGGCCAGCAGCCAGCGCCCCTCGGGCGCCGTGAACTCCTCCGAGCCCCAGTTCCAGGGCTTGCCGGAGCCCGGGTGGGGGGCGTCGATGAGCAGCAGGTCCTCCCCGTACCCGCCGCAGCGCTCGACGTGCTCGGCGGTGGCGCGCAGCAGCGTACGCCCCGGGGCGCGCAGCTCCTCGTAGTACGCCGCGGGCTCGTCCCCGTGGAGCTGCACGCCGCGCACGCCGCTCTCCTCCGTCAGCCGGCGCACCTCCTCGACGGACTGCCCCCGGAACACCCCGACGGTCAGCACCCCGCCCGGCACCCGCGCGGCGAGCTCCCGGGCCTCGGCGGCGCCGATGGTCCGGGGGCTGCCGGGCGCGAAGACGAACCCGACGGCGTCGGCCCCGGCCTCCACGGCCACGTCGACGTCATGGGCGGTCTTCAGCCCGCAGATCTTCACGAAGAGAGCACTCATGCCCCCAGTCAACCAAACCCCCCGAGCGGAGGTGACTTGTCCCGGCACCCGGGCAGAGCACCCCGCCCGCCACTAGCCTGGAACCGGCAGCACGCCCGGTGCGCCCCACGCCACGCGGAGGACACGGTGACGACCATGATCGAGCGGGCCACACCGATAGAGAACGCGGTGCCGCCGACGTTCGAAGCACTCCTGCGCATGGTTGCGGAGATGGACACGCCAGACGGCTTCAAGGCCGAGCTCATCCGGGGGAAGATCGTCGTGTCACCGTTCTCGAGGCTCCGCTACTACCGTTCCATGCGGGCGCTGCGCGAGCAGCTCCAGGCCCATGCCCCCGAGGGGCACGTCGCGGACATCGCTCCCTTCCTCTTCCGGTTCCCGCAAGCCGAGCGCGCTTACGGACCTGACCTGTTCGTCACGGACGAGTCCGCCTTCGACGAGGAGGGCCGCCACGCGGACGGAGAGGCGCTCTCCCTGGTCGGTGAGTTCACGTCCGTTTCGACCAGGGACGCCGACTGGAAGGAGAAGCTGGAC
This sequence comes from Streptomyces sp. NPDC034043, assembly GCF_055575675.1. NCBI lineage: Bacteria > Bacillati > Actinomycetota > Actinomycetes > Kitasatosporales > Streptomycetaceae > Streptomyces > Streptomyces sp. NPDC034043. The sequence goes on along the minus strand of NZ_JBVISF010000016.1, from coordinate 111,821 downwards.
GTCTACGGCCGGCTCGTCCCGGTCTACCTGGTCATCGACATGCAGGACTCGGAGATCACCTGCTTCTGGGACCCCTCCCCGCACGGGTACCGCTCCCGCAGGACGGTGTCCTTCGGTGAGCCGCTGCCCGTCCCGGAGCCCTTCGGCTTCGAGCTGGACACCACCGGCTTCTAGGCCCTGTCGGGCCGGAAAACGCCCGAGGGCGGCACCGCCTCCGTGAGGAGGGGGTGCCGCCCTCGGTACGAGAACAGCCGATCAACCAGAGGCCGGAGCCAGGGGCCGATCAGAAGTCCATGTCACCGCCCGGCATGCCGCCCGGAGCGGCGGCGGCCTTCTCCGGCTTGTCGGCGATGACGGCCTCGGTGGTCAGGAAGAGCGCGGCGATGGACGCGGCGTTCTGCAGGGCGGAGCGGGTGACCTTCGCCGGGTCGATGATGCCCTCGGCGATCATGTCGACGTACTCGCCGGTCGCGGCGTTCAGACCGTGGCCGACGGCCAGGTTGCGCACCTTCTCGACGACGACGCCGCCCTCGAGACCACCGTTGACGGCGATCTGCTTCAGCGGGGCCTCCAGCGCGAGCTTCACGGCGTTGGCGCCGGTCGCCTCGTCACCGGTGAGCTCGAGCTTCTCGAAGACCGAGGAGGCCTGCAGCAGGGCCACGCCACCGCCGGCGACGATGCCCTCCTCGACGGCCGCCTTCGCGTTGCGGACGGCGTCCTCGATGCGGTGCTTGCGCTCCTTGAGCTCGACCTCGGTCGCGGCACCGGCCTTGATGACGGCCACGCCGCCGGCCAGCTTCGCGAGGCGCTCCTGGAGCTTCTCGCGGTCGTAGTCCGAGTCGGAGTTCTCGATCTCGGCGCGGATCTGGTTGACGCGGCCCTGGACCTGGTCGCTGTCACCGGCACCGTCGACGATGGTGGTCTCGTCCTTGGTGATGACGACCTTGCGGGCGCGGCCGAGCAGGTCGAGACCGGCGTTCTCCAGCTTGAGGCCGACCTCCTCGGAGATGACGGTGCCGCCCGTGAGGATGGCGATGTCGCCGAGCATGGCCTTGCGGCGGTCGCCGAAGCCCGGGGCCTTGACGGCGACGGACTTGAAGGTGCCGCGGATCTTGTTGACGACCAGGGTCGACAGGGCCTCGCCCTCGACGTCCTCGGCGATGATCAGCAGCGGCTTGCCGGACTGCATGACCTTCTCCAGGAGCGGCAGCAGGTCCTTGACCGAGCCGATCTTGGAGTTGACGATCAGGATGTACGGGTCGTCCAGGGACGCCTCCATACGCTCCATGTCGGTGGCGAAGTACGCCGAGATGTAGCCCTTGTCGAAGCGCATGCCCTCGGTGAGCTCCAGCTCCAGACCGAAGGTCTGGGACTCCTCGACGGTGATGACGCCTTCCTTGCCGACCTTGTCCATGGCCTCGGCGATGAGCTCGCCGATCTGGGTGTCGGCGGCGGAGATGGAGGCCGTGGAAGCGATCTGCTCCTTGGTCTCGACATCCTTGGCCTGGGCCAGCAGGGCAGCCGATACGGCCTCGACGGCCTTCTCGATACCGCGCTTGAGGGCCATCGGGTTGGCACCGGCGGCCACGTTGCGCAGACCCTCACGGACGAGCGCCTGGGCGAGGACGGTCGCGGTGGTCGTACCGTCACCGGCGACGTCGTCCGTCTTCTTGGCGACTTCCTTGACCAGCTCAGCGCCGATCTTCTCGTACGGGTCCTCGAGCTCGATCTCCTTGGCGATGGAGACGCCGTCGTTGGTGATCGTGGGGGCGCCCCACTTCTTCTCAAGGACGACGTTGCGACCCTTGGGGCCAAGGGTGACCTTGACGGCGTCGGCGAGCTGGTTCATGCCACGCTCGAGACCGCGCCGGGCCTCCTCGTTGAACGCGATGATCTTGGCCATGGTGAAGTGGTCCTCCCGGACAGGGGTGGATTGCTCCGGACCGCGCCCGCGCCCGCGACGGACGGCCTGCGGACCCGGCGGTTCCTTCCCGCCGGACCCTGCGGGCCTCACCGACCCGGTCCTCGTCTGAGTAGCACTCTCACTCGGAGAGTGCTAACGCCAATGATTAGCACTCGACCCCCACGAGTGCAAGCGGCTTCGGGCAACACGCGGGCGGCACGGGGCCGACATGCAGGAGGGGCCCACACCCTGTCCGGGATGTGGGCCCCTCATGCGCGTGTGCGTGCGTCGGTGGCCGATCGCGTTCGCTCCGGCTCAGCCGGCCGCGAGCTTGACCATGTCCGCCTGCGGACCCTTCTGGCCCTGCGAGATCTCGAACTCGACCCGCTGACCCTCTTCGAGGGTGCGGTACCCGTCCATCTGGATGGCGCTGTAGTGGACGAACACATCCGCACCACCGTCGACCGCGATGAAGCCGTAGCCCTTCTCCGCGTTGAACCACTTGACGGTGCCCTGAGCCATGCCTAACTCCCCTATTACTGGCCCTTGCGCGGGACCGCACTTCGCGGTCCCGGGTCAGAACTTGCGCCGGAACGCCTCGACCGCGGCTGAATGTATCCGCACCGGTGCTGTCAGCAACAGGTCAATCCGACGAGAATTCTGGACACGCGGAAACGTTGAAATAGAGTGAAAATTTGGAATATTCCAGGGCAACTCGGGCCAGACAAGCAGCACCAAAGGCCCAAAAGGCGCGCGCATGTTGACTCAATGTCAACCATCCGTCGGCCCGCTCATATGCGGCGGGCAAGAACAGCGGAGGGGACTGCCCCAACTCTACCGCGCCCAATCAAGCAGAATTACCCCCTCCGTTTATGACGGAGGGGGTAATTCTGATGTGTTCGGTCAGCAGCCGCCGGCCACGGCGGGGATGATCGAGACGCCGGCGCCGTCCGGCGTGGCCGCCTGCAGGCCGCCCTCGAAGCGCACGTCGTCGTCGTTGACGTAGACGTTCACGAAGCGGCGCAGCTTGCCCTGGTCGTCCAGGACGCGCGCGGCGATGCCCGGGTGGTTCTGCTCCAGGGACTCGATGACCTCGGCGAGGGTCGCACCCTCGGCCGGGACCTCGGCCTTGCCGCCGGTGTAGGTGCGCAGGATGGTGGGGATGCGGACGTTGACGCTCATGGCGCTACTGCCTTTCCGGTAGAGCAGGGGGGATGGTCAGGCCAGGCCGGCGGCGCGGAACGCGTCCAGGCTGGGGCGGATGGTGGCGGTCTGGCCGCTGTCCGCGGCCACCGCCTCCAGGGTCTTGAGGCCGTCACCGGTGTTCAGGACCACGGTGGTCAGCGCCGGGTCGAGCTGCCCGTTCTCGATCAGCTTCTTCGTCACGCCGACGGTCACGCCGCCCGCGGTCTCGGCGAAGATGCCCTCGGTCTGCGCCAGGATCTTGATGGCCTCGACGACCTGCTCGTCGTTCACGTCCTCGACGTAGCCGCCGGTGCGCCGCGCGATGTCCAGGACGTACGGGCCGTCCGCCGGGTTGCCGATCGCCAGGGACTTGGCGATGGTGTTCGGCTTCTGCGGGCGGACCACGTCGTGACCGGCCTTGAAGGCGGTCGACACCGGCGAGCAGCCCTCGGCCTGGGCGCCGAAGATCTTGTACGGCCTGTCCTCGACCAGACCGAGCTTGATCAGCTCCTGGAGACCCTTGTCGATCTTCGTCAGCTGGGAGCCGGACGCGATCGGGATGACGAGCTGGTCGGGCAGCCGCCAGCCGAGCTGCTCGCAGATCTCGTACGCCAGGGTCTTGGAGCCCTCGCCGTAGTAGGGGCGCAGGTTGACGTTGACGAAGCCCCAGCCCTCGCCCAGCGGGTCGCCGATGAGCTCGGAGCAGAAGCGGTTGACGTCGTCGTAGTTGCCCTCGATGCCGACCAGGTCGCCGCCGTAGACACCGGCCATGACGACCTTGCCCTGCTCCAGGTCGTGCGGGATGAACACGCAGGAGCGGAAGCCGGCGCGGGCGGCCGCGGCGCCGACGGCGCCGGCCAGGTTGCCGGTGGAGGAGCAGGACAGGGTGGTGAAGCCGAAGGCGCGGGCGGCCTCGACGGCGATGGCCACGACGCGGTCCTTGAAGGAGTGCGTCGGGTTGCCGGAGTCGTCCTTGACGTAGAGCTTGCCGGTGACGCCCAGCTCCTTGGCCAGGTTCTCGGCGTCCACGAGCTTGGTGAAGCCCGGGTTCAGGCTCGGCTTGGAGGCCACGTCCGCCGGGACGGGCAGCAGGGGCGCGTAGCGCCAGATGTTGTTCGGGCCGGCCTCGATCGCGGCGCGCAGGGCCTCCGGGTCGCCGAGCGGGAGCTCGTAGGCGACTTCCAGGGGGCCGAAGCACTCGACGCAGGCGAAGATCGGGCCGAGCTCGAAGCGGGTGCCGCACTCACGACAGGAAAGGCCGGTGGCGGGTCCCAGATCGACGGACCCGGTGGTGGCAGAGGTGGCGACAGTCTGTGCAGCCATGATGGCGAGGCCCTTTCTCCTCATCTTCCCCATGGCGCACTTCGCCATGAGACGGAATTGGCACCTTCCCTAGCCGGGGCCTCGCGTGGCGAGAACCGACTGGAGGGTTGCCGGGGCTTCAACGGGCCGTGTCCCTCTGCCCCTCTGGATGAGCGGTATGGCACCGGCACACGCGCTCTCTGGCGCGCCGGTGCGTTTGTACGCGGGACCCCCGGCATGCGGTGGTCCTTCGCGTTGTTCAAGACTGTAACCGAAGGGACGGGCGGTTGAGACAGCCGTCCGAACCGCGAGATGGATCACAATTCGGCCGAAAACCGCCGAGTGCCGCCGAGTCCCGAGCGCCGGGCATCGGGTGCCGGGCATCGGTTGCCGAGTACCGCAGAGAAGCCCAGGGAGTGCTGAGAGTGCTGGATGACGTGGAGCGCTGGCTGGCGGTCCGCTCCTGGTCCGCCGCCGACCGACCGCTCGACCGGCTGCTCGACCGGAAACGGGCGTCCGGTACGACGGTGAGCGTGGTGCTGCCCGCGCTCGACGAGGAGGCCACGGTCGGGCAGATCGTGGAGGTGATCCGGCGCGATCTGATCGAGGGCCTCGCGGTCCCCCTGGTGGACGAGCTGGTGGTGGTCGACTCCGGCTCCACCGACCGTACGGCCGAGGTCGCGGCGCGGGCCGGCGCCCGTGTGGTGCACCGGGACTCGGTGCTGCCGCGGATCCCGGCCGTGCCCGGCAAGGGCGAGGTGCTGTGGCGCTCGCTGCTGGCCACCACCGGGGACATCGTCTGCTTCGTGGACGCCGACCTGCGGGACTTCGACTCCGCCTTCGTCTCCGGGATCGTCGGACCGCTGCTGACCGACCCGCCGGTGCAGTTCGTCAAGGCCATGTACGACCGCCCGCTCGGCGACGCCCCGGGCCAGGGCGGGCGCGTCACGGAGCTGGTGGCCCGCCCCCTCCTCAACCTCCACTGGCCCCAGCTGGCCGGCTTCGTCCAGCCGCTGGGCGGCGAGTACGCCGTACGCCGCTCCCTGCTGGAGCGGCTGCCCTTCCCCGTCGGGTACGGGGTGGAGCTGGGCCTGCTGGTGGACGCCCTGCACACGGTCGGGCTGGACGCGCTGGCCCAGGTGGACGTCGGGGTCCGGCTGCACCGGCACCAGGACGGGCAGGCGCTGGGCCGGATGGCCGCGGCGATCTACCGCACCGCGCAGCTGCGGCTCGCGGCCGGGCACTCCCCCGGCCACCGCTGGGCGCACGCCCGGGTGCGGCCGAGGCTGACGCAGTTCGAGCGGGGGCCGGACGGGTTCGTTCCGCGCACGTACGCGGTGGACACGGAGGAGCGGCCGCCGATGCTGGAGGTCGAGGAGTACGCGGTCCGGCGGGTGGCGTGAGGCCCGGGGCGACGGGTGGCGTGAGCCCCGGACCGACCAGGACGTGACGAACCGGACAATTACCGGACGTTTGAGCGAGGACCGACCGGGCTAGGTTCGCCGCATGGCTTCCCGTATGGCTTCTCAGGTTCTCGTCGCCGCCAACCGCGGCCCGCTCTCGTACGCCCTCGACGCCGACGGCACCCTCAGCTCCCGGCGCGGCGGCGGCGGCCTCGTCTCCGGCCTGTCCGCGGCGCTCGCCGCGCAGCCGGAGGCCCTCTGGATCTGCGCGGCCCTGTCGGACGCCGACCGGGAGGCGGTCCGCCGGGGCGTCTCCGAGCCCGGCGTCCGGATGCTGGACATCGATCCCGAGGTGTACGACGACGCCTACAACGGCATCGCGAACTCCGTGCTCTGGTTCACCCACCACCACCTGTACGACGTCCCGCGCGAGCCGGTCTTCGACGCCGCGTTCCGCCGCCGCTGGGACTCGTACACCGCGTACAACCAGGCCTTCGCCGAGGCCCTGGCGGAGGAGGCGGCGGAGGGCGCGTCGGTCCTGGTCCAGGACTACCACCTCGCCCTGGTCCCGGGGGCCCTGCGCGAACTGCGCCCGGACCTGCGGATCGCGCACTTCACGCACACCCCGTGGGCCTCGCGGGAGTTCCTGGACATGCTCCCGGACGACATCCGCAGCCAACTGGTGTGGGGGATGCTCGGGGCGGACCGGCTGGGCTTCCACACGTGGGGGTGGGCCGACAACTTCATCAGCGGCGCCACCATGGACGACGTGCGCGGCGTGGCGAGCGCGTACTTCCCGCGGGACGGCCAGAGCGGGGTGCACCACCGCAGGACGACCGCGGACGGGAGCGGGTACGGGGAGAAGCGGTTCACCGCGGTGACCCAGTACCCCCTCGGCGTGGACGAGGAAGACCTGCGAACGCTCGCGCACCGGCCGGAGGTCGACGACAAGCTGGCCGCGCTGAGGGCGGAGGTCGGCGACCGCAGGACCATCGTCCGGGTCGACCGCACGGAACTGTCGAAGAACGTCCTGCGCGGCCTGCTGGCCTACCGGGAGCTGCTGACCGTCCGCCCCGAGTGGCGCGGCCGCGTGGTGCACCTGGCGTCCGCCTACCCCTCGCGACAGGACCTGGAGGTGTACCGGGCGTACACGGCGTCGGTGCGCGAGCTGGCGGCGGAGATCAACGAGGAGTTCGGCACGGAGGACTGGCAGCCGGTCCTCCTCTCCGTGCAGGACGACTTCGCCCGCTCCCTGGCCGCGTACCGCCTGGCCGACGTGGCGCTGATCAACCCGGTGCGGGACGGGATGAACCTGGTCGCGAAGGAGATCCCGGTGGTGTCGGAGGCGGGCTGCGCGCTGGTGCTGTCCACCGGGGCGGGGGCGTACGAGGAGCTCCGCGGGGACGCGCTGACGGTCAGCCCGTACGACGTCTCGGCGACGGCCGCGGCCCTCCACGAGGCCCTGTCCATGCCGCCGGCGGAACGCGCGGAGCGCACCAAGCGCCTGGCGGCGGCCGCGACGGCCCTCCCCCCGGCGGCCTGGTTCACGGCCCAGCTGGACGCACTGCGGGGGTGAGGCGGGCGGGGGTGAGGCCCGCACCCCCGCCCCTCAGGAAGTGAGGGCGGCCGCCAGCCGCGCCAGGAAGGCCGTCACCGCCGCCGGGCCCGGGAGGACCAGGTCGGCGCGGGCCGCGAGCTCCGGGACCTCCGCCGAGCCGCTGCACACCAGCAGCCCCGGGAGGCCCTCGGCGCGGCGCTTCTCGACCGCCGAGTACGCCGCGAGGTCGCCCAGGTCGTCCCCCGCGTACAGCACGGCCCCGGCGTCCCGCTCCTCCAGGAACTCGGTCAGGGCGACGCCCTTGTCCGTGCCCGGCGGGCGCAGCTCCAGCACGGCGCGCCCCGGCTCGACCATCAGCCCGTGCCGGGCGGCGAGCTCCGCGAGGGGTTCGCGCAGGGCCTCGAAGGCGGCGGCGGGGTCCTCGGCGCGGCGGGTGTGGACGGCCAGCGCCCGGCCCTTCTCCTCGATCCAGGTCCCGCGCCACGCCCCGATCGCGTCGAGGAACCCCGGCAGCTCCGCCCGTACGGCGGCGACGCCGGGGTGTTCGGCGGGGGCGTGGACGATGCCGGTGACGGCGTCCCAGCGTTCGGCGCCGTAGTGGCCCAGGACCACCAGGTGCTCCAGTCCCGGCACCCCGGCGAAGCCGCCGTGGCGGACGGCGACCCCGGCGGGCCGGCCGGTGATGACGGCCACGGCCTCCACCTGCGGCGCCAGCGCGGCGAGCGCCGGCACGGCGGAGGGATGGGCGCGGGCCTGGTCGGGGTCGGGGACGATCTCGGCGAGGGTGCCGTCGAAATCGAGGGCGATCACGGCTCTGCGGGGTGCGCGGAGGAGGGCTTCGAGTCCCTCGCGTCCGGCTGCGGTGGCGGGCACGGGCATCGGCGGCAGGTCGTGCGGCTGGCTCCCCATACGGATGACCTTACCGGGGCGGCCGCGGCGCCGACCAGCCTTCCCCCGGGCCCGGGGCCCGGCCGCTCAGCGCCGGGCCCGCTGGGCCTCGCGGATGCGGCGGAGGCGGTTGACGGTGCCGGGGGCGTGGGCGAGGGCGCGCGGGTCGTCCATGAGGGCGTTGAGCAGCTGGTAGTAGCGGACCGGGGTGAGCCCGAGGCCTTCGCGCACGGCCCGCTCCTTGGCCCCGGGGCCCGGCCAGCTGCGGCCCTCGTAGGCGAGCACGGCGGCCTCGGCGGCGGTCAGCCGGCCGTGCGCCGTCTCCGCCGCCCCGCTCCCCGCCGTCTCACCCGCCTGGCCGCCGTCCGTCATACGGCCAGATTAACGCCGCCCACCGACACCGCCCCGGCCCGGTCCCGGCCGGAGCGGTGTGCCACGGGCCGGGGGGTCAGCGTTCGCCGTCCGCCTTGCGCGCCCTGGTGGCGATCTCCTCCAGGACCTTCGCGGGCTGCCCGCCCGGCTGCACGGCCTTGCCGATGTTCTGCTTGACGTCCTCGCTGACGCCGGCCCAGGACTTCTTGCCGACCGGGTAGAGCCGGGCGCTGGGCAGAGCGGTCAGGAAGGTCCTCAGCTGGGTGGCCGTGCCGCCGGTGCTGGCGGCCATGGCCCGGTAGCCGCTGGTGGTGACCGGCAGCAGGTCGTACCGGTTGGTGAAGGCGGTCACGTTCTTCGCGGAGAACAGGTGGTCCAGGAACTTCCCGGACTCCTTCTTGTGGCCGTTCTTGAAGGCCATCACCCAGTCGGCGACGCCCATCGTGGAGTGGTCGGTGCCGTCGGCGGTCGGCATGGCGACCATGCCGAACCGCAGTCCCTTGCCGGCGGCCTGCTTCAGCAGCGTCGGGTGGCCGTTGAGCATGCCCACCTCGCCGCGCGTGAAGGCGTCGAAGGCGGCCTGGCGGTCCAGCTTGCCGGGCTCCACCGGGCCGGTCAGCTGCTGGCCGACCATCTTGTCGCGCAGGAACTCCAGCGACTTGACGTTGTCCGGGGAGTCGATCGCGTACGCCTCCTCGTTGTCGGTGTAGCCGCCACCGCCCGCGAGCATCCACATCATCGTCTCGGCCTGGGCCTCCTCGCGGCCGAGGGGCAGCGCGAAGGGGGTCGGGACGTTCGCCGCCTTGAGCTTCTTGGCGGCCGCTTCCAGCTCCGCCCAGCTCTTGGGCTGCCAGGAGGCGCTGGCGTCCTTGGGGATGACCCCGGCGTCGCCGAGCAGCTTCTGGTTGTAGAAGAGCAGCCGGGTGCTGGCGACGAAGGGCATGCCGTACTGGACCCGCTTGACCTTGCCCGCGTCGGCGAGCGGGGCGAGGAAGTCGGCCTCGGTGTTGACGGACAGCAGCTCGTCGGCGGTGTAGAGCTTGCCGGCCTCCGCGTAGTCGGCGTAGGCGCCGATCTGCGCGATGTCGGGGGCCTTGCCGGCCTTGACCATGGCGGCGACCTTGGCGTCGACCTCCGACCAGGAGTAGACGCTGACCTCGACGCGGACGCCGGGGTTGTCCTTCTCGAAGGAGGCGGCGAGGTCCTTCCAGTAGCCGGCGGAGGAGTTCTGCGGATTGTCCCCGTAGTCGGCCGCCACGACCCGCAGGGTCACCTCGTTGTCCCCGGTGAGGCCGGAGACGGTTCCACAGCCCGCCAGCGTCGCCACGGTCAGGCACAGCGCGGCGCCGGTCGCCGCCGGCCTCAGGTAACGGCCCTTCACAGTTCTTGATCCACCCCAGGTTGTACGTACGATCCGACGTAAGGTCTACACCACTTTGGCGGCTCCTCCACATCCGGAACGGGCCTCGCCGCGGACTGTGTCCGGACCGTGTCCGGGCAGGTGCCCGGATTTGTATGGCTACTCAACAATCCCCTCCAATGGACTAGACCTTTCCCCGCCGAGCACGCGAGACTGTCTGCTGTGAAACCCGTGAAACACGTCATCGCCCTGGATGTGGGCGGCACCGGGATCAAGGCCGCCCTCATCGGCGCGGACGGCACCCTGCTGCACGAGGCCCGCCGCGCCACCGGCCGCGAGCGGGGCCCCGAAGCCGTCGTCGAGACGATCCTGGACTTCGCCCACGAGCTCCTCGGCCTGGGCCGTGCCCGCTTCGGCACGGCCGCCTCGGCCGCCGGCGTCGCCGTCCCCGGCATCGTCGACGCCGGCCGGGGCATCGCCGTGTACGCGGCGAACCTGGGCTGGCGCGACGTACCGATGCGCGAACTTCTGGGCGCCCGCCTCGGCGGGATCCCGGTCGCCCTCGGCCACGACGTCCGCACGGGCGGGCTCGCCGAAGGCCGCATCGGCGCGGGCCGGGGCGCCGACCGCTTCCTCTTCGTCCCGCTCGGCACCGGCATCGCCGGCGCCATCGGCATCGCGGGCCGGATCGAGGCCGGCGCCCACGGCTACGCGGGTGAGATCGGGCACATCGTGGTCCGCCCCGGCGGCCCCGCCTGCGGCTGCGGTCAGCACGGCTGCCTGGAGACCCTGGCCTCAGCCTCCGCCGTCAGCCGCGCCTGGGCCGCCGCCTCCGGTGACCCGGCGGCCGACGCCGCCGACTGCGCCAAGGCCGTCGAGTCCGGGGACGCGGCCGCCCGCGCGGTCTGGCTGACGGCCATCGGCGCGCTCGCCGACGGCCTGGTCACCGCCATCACCCTGCTGGACCCGAACACGCTGATCATCGGTGGCGGGCTCGCCGAGGCCGGGGAAACGCTGTTCGCACCACTGAGGACCGCCGTCGAGGAGCGCGTGACGTTCCAGCGGCTGCCCGAGATCGTTCCGGCTGCCCTCGGGGACACCGCCGGATGCCTGGGCGCGGGGCTGCTCGCCTGGGACCTACTCGCCACGGAGGTACCTGCCTGATGTCCGGAAGCGCACACAGCACCGTTCTCTCCGGCGCGAGGGTGGTGCTGCCCACCGGGATCGTGGCGGGCGGCCGCGTCATCGTCGAGGGCGGCCGCATCGCGGGCAGCGCCCGCGAGGACGCGGACGTCACCGACCTGTCCGGGCACTGGATCGTCCCCGGCTTCGTGGACATGCACAACCACGGCGGCGGCGGGGCTTCCTTCACCTCCGGCACCGCCGAGGAGGTCCTCAAGGGCGTACGCACCCACCGCGAACACGGCACCACCACCCTCGTCGCCTCCACCGTCACCGGCGGCCTGGACGAACTCGCCCGCCGCGCGGGACTGCTCGCCGAGCTCACCCAGCAGGGAGAAATCGCCGGCATCCACTTCGAGGGCCCCTTCATCAACCCCTGCCGCAAGGGCGCGCACAAGGAGGACCTGCTGCGCGACCCCGACCCGGCCGAGGTCCGCAAGCTGGTCGACGCCGCGCACGGCGCCGCCCGCATGGTCACCCTCGCCACCGAACTCCCCGGCGGCCTGGACTCCGTACGGCTGCTGGCCGAGCACGGGGTCATCGCCGCCATCGGCCACACCGACTCCACGTACGACGAGACCCGCCAGGCCATCGACGCCGGCGCGACCGTCGCCACCCACCTCTACAACGCCATGCCGGGCCTGGAACACCGCGCGCCCGGCCCGATCGCCGCCCTGCTGGAGGACGAACGCGTCACCGTCGAGCTGATCAACGACGGCACCCACCTGCACCCGGCGATGCTGGAGCTGGCCTTCCACCACGCGGGCGCGCACCGCGTCGCGCTGATCACCGACGCCATGGACGCGGCCGGTTTCGGCGACGGCACCTACCACCTCGGCCCGCTGGAGGTGGAGGTCCGCGAAGGCGTGGCCCGGCTCGTGGAGGGCGGCTCCATCGCCGGTTCCACGCTGACCCTGGACACCGCGTTCAAGCGGTCGGTGACGGTGGACCGGCTGCCCGTCGAGTCCGTGGTCCAGGCGATCTCCGCCAACCCGGCCAAGCTGCTGGGCCTCTACGACGAGGTCGGCTCGCTGGAGCCCGGAAAGTACGCCGACCTGGTGGTCCTGGACGCGTCGTTCGACGTCAAGGGCGTCATGCGGCGCGGCGAATGGATCGTCAGCCCGCCGTCCTGAACCGGCCGTCCACCCGGCACGACCGGGGCGGCCGGCCCGCGGGACTGGGCCGACCGCCCTCGATTTGGCATGATCCCGGCACACACCAAGACCGGGACTGACCATGATCCTCACCGTGACGCTCAACACCGCCCTCGACATCACCCACCGGGTGCCGCGGCTGCTGCCGCACACCTCCCACCGGGTCACCGGCGTCAGCGAACGCGCGGGCGGCAAGGGCCTGAACGTGGCCCGGGTGCTCGCCGCGCTCGGCGACGAGGTCACGGCGACGGGCTTCGCCGGCGGCCCGGCCGGGCAGGTCGTACGCGAACTCCTGGCGGACACGCCCGGGGTGGCCGACGCCCTCGTTCCCTGCGCCGGCACCACCCGGCGCACCCTGGCCGTCGTCGACGACAGCACCGGCGACACCACCCAGTTCAACGAGCCCGGCCCGCAGATCTCCGCCGCCGAATGGGCCGCCTTCCTCGACCGGTACGCCGAACTCCTCACCGGCGCCCGCGCCGTGGCCCTCTGCGGCAGCCTGCCCCCGGGCGTGCCGGTCGGCGCGTACGCGGTCCTGGTACGGGCGGCCCGCGCGGCCGGCGTCCCGGTCCTGCTCGACACCAGCGGCGAGGCCCTGCGCCGCGGGGTCGCCGCCCGGCCGGAGGTCATCAAGCCGAACGCCGCCGAGCTGGCGGAGCTGACCGGCTCCCGCGACCCGCTGCCCGCCACCCGCGACGCCCGCCGCCGCGGCGCCCACGCCGTGGTCACCTCCCTGGGCCCCGCCGGTCTGCTCGCCGCCACCCCCGAGGGCACCTGGGAGGCGGCCCCGCCCCGGCCGCTGCGCGGCAACCCCACCGGCGCGGGCGACTCCGCGGTGGCGGGCCTGCTCTCCGCGCTCACCCGGGGTCTGGACTGGCCCGAGCGCCTCACCCGCGCGGTGGCCCTCTCCGCGGCCACCGTCCACGCCCCGACGGCGGGAGACTTCGACCCCCGCACCTACGAGGAGGTACGGGGGTCGGTGAAGGTCACGGCCCTGTAGGCCCGCCGTCGGCCGGAGCGCCGGTCAGCCCTGCTCGAGCCAGAGCTGGTCGATGTTGATCTCGCACTGGTTGCCGGTCTCGCACGAGATCTTGACCGTGTTGGTGCCCTTCTTCAGCTGCACCAGCGAGTGCGTGTACGTCCAGCCCCACTCACCGGGCTTGGCCTGCGCGAAGTTCTTCATGTTTATCGGCCGGGACTGCGCCTCGCCGTTGACGGTCAGCGTGGTGTTGGCGTCCTTGCCCGGCACCGCGTACGTCATCTTCAGCTTGTACTGGGCCGCCTTGGGCACGTCCAGCGTCCAAGTGACGGCCGCGCCGGTCTGGTTGAAGTTGCCGACGTACTGGCCGCCTGCGCTCTTCGCACCGGGGACGGTGGCCTGCAGCGCCGCGCCGCCCGTCAGGGCCATGCCCGCGCCGGAGGCGTCCGCCTTCGGCAGCGGGGCCTGCGAGGGCTGCGGGGAGCCGCTCGGCTCCGGATCGGACTTCTGCGAGGGCGCCACCGACTGGGCCGGGCCCGTCGCCTGGTTCTTGTCGTCCTTGTCGTTCTTCTTGCCGAAGACCACGGCCGCGCCGATGCCGATGCCGACGGCGGCGACCACCGCGATCGCCGCGATCACCATGCCCCGGCGGCTGGAGCCACCGCCGCGGCCGCCGCCCCGGGACGGGACGGGCTGGTGATGTGCCGTCGGCGCGGACGGCTGCTGCGGGACGCCGTAGCCGTTCGCCTGGAGGGCTTCGGGCGCCTGGTACTGGGCCTGGTAGGCCTGCGGGGGCTGCTGCTGCGGAACGGCGCCGCGCTGGCCGCCGTAGGTCCGCTCGCCGACCGTGCGCACCTGGTTGTACGAGGTCCGGGGGACGCCGGGCTGCGCGCCGGGCGGTCCGCCGGCCGTCGGGCCGGGGTAGCCGTATCCGCCGCCCTGACCGGGCGGGGTGGCTCCGGCGGCCTGGCCGTCCGCGTAGAGGTAGCCGAACGGGTCATCGTCCTCGGGCTTGTTCGCCCCACCGTGCGGGCCGTTGTTCGCGGGCGTCGTCATCGCAGGTCACTCCTTTCGACCCACGGGAGCCTACCCCGAACACGTGCGCCCACGGGCGGCCCGCGTGATCAGCCGGCCCGCCGGTGCGCCTTGGAACGGGACCGCTTCTCGATGTACATCCGCTGGTCGGCGGAGCGCAGCACCTCTTCCGCGGACATCCCGCAGCTGGCCCAGCCGATCCCGAAACTCGCCCCCACGCGCACCGCGCGGCCGTCCACCCGGATCGGCGGGATGATCGCGTTGCGCAGCCGCACGGCGAGGTCGGCGGCGTCGGCCGCGCCCAGCCCGTCGGCGAGGACGACGAATTCGTCACCACCCAGCCGGGCGACGGTGTCACCGTCCCTGACGCCCGTCGTCAGCCGCCGGGCCACCTCGATCAGGACGGCGTCGCCGGTGTGGTGGCCGAACCGGTCGTTGATCGACTTGAAGCCGTCGAGGTCGCAGAAGAGCACCGCGAGCCCCTTCGTGCCGTCGTCGATGTCGCCGGCGGGCGCCACCGTGTGCACGTGGTGGTCGTACGGGCCGTCCGGCCGGCCCGGGAGCGTGCCGGGGAAGTCGAAGGAGTCGCCCGCCTGCGCGGCGGCCGGCCCGGCGGGGTAGCCGCCGCCGTACCCGTGCTGCTGCCCCTCGGGCGGAAAGCCGTGCTCGCCGGCACCACCCGCCCCGGGGCGGCCCTCGTACGCCGCGTCCAGCGCCTCCACCGCGCTGGCCCGTACGGACTGGGGCCGCCGGCACAGGCGCGCCCCGAGCCGGGAGCGCAGCTCGGCGCTGTTGGGCAGGCCGGTGAGGGAGTCGTGGCTGGCCCGGTGCGCGAGCTGGAGCTCGTGCCGCTTGCGCTCCTCGATGTCCTCGACGTGCGTGAGCAGGAAGCGGGGCCCGTCGGCGGCGTCCGCGACCACCGAGTTGCGCAGCGAGACCCAGACGTACGTGCCGTCGCGCCGCCCGAGGCGCAGCTCGGCGCGGCCGCCCTCGGCGGAGGTGCGCAGCAGGGTCCCGATGTCCTCGGGGTGGACGAGGTCGGAGAAGGAGTAGCGGCGCAGCACGGAGGCGGGCCGGCCCAGGAGGCGGCACAGGGCGTCGTTGGTGCGCAGCAGCCGGCCGTGCTGGTCGCCGCCCATCTCGGCGATGGCCATGCCGCTGGGCGCGTACTCGAAGGCCTGCCGGAACGACTCCTCGCTGGCGCGCAGCGCCTGCTGCTCCCGCTCCAGCCGGACCAGGGCGCGCTGCATGTTCGCGCGGAGCCTGGCGTTGCTGATCGCAATGGCGGCCTGGAAGGCGTACATCTGGAGCGCTTCGCGCCCCCACGCGCCGGGGCGGCGACCGTTGCGCGGTCTGTCCACCGAAATGACACCCAGCAGTTCCCCGCCCGTCGCGTACATGGGGGCGTAGAGCCGGTCCTCGGGGTGCCACTCGTCCTGGAAGCGCGGATCGGGCCCGTCGGTGTGCCACTGGGGGACGTCGTCCTCCAGGAGGACCCAGCCCTCGGTGTGCGGGATGAAGCGCAGGCCATCCCAGTCCTCGCCCATGGTCAGGCGGCGCTCCCAGGCCGGGCGGGAGCCGACGCGGCCGGTGATGAGGGCTTCGGCGGCGGGGTCGCCGGCGAAGGCCGCGACCACGAGATCCCCGTCAGGGCGTACGAGGTTGACACAGGCGAGTTCGTAGCCGAGGCCCCTGACGATGCCGTCCACGACGGTCTGCAGGGTGTCCGCCAGGCTCCGCGCGGTGTTGAGCTCGGCCACCACCTGGTGCAGCTGCCGCAAGGTCGCAAGACGGACGTACGGCTCCGACTCGGTCTCCATTGCTCGCTCTCCCCGAGACCTCGACAGCAACTCCAGGTATGTCATCGGCGTTTCGTTGCGGTGTCCCGTCCACTGAATCACAGTGAGCTGTGCGGCAGGTACACAGGGTCAACAAATCTTGCCCTCTGTGACTCAAGTCACATGAGATGAATAAGGGCGTGCTGGGGAGGGGGTACGGAGTGGGAACGCTCCCTCCCGTTCCCGGCGGCAAACGATACGGCCTGGGCCCGTGCCGCGGCGCGAAAGTGGCGCCGGTGGGGCGGACTTTCACCTCCGGACCTAGGTCCTGTCGTCAAAGTAGCGCCGGTCAGGCCTGCGGCGTCCGGTGCCGTGCATCGCAAGGCGGAGGGGCGCCCGAGTACTGGACGTACTTGGGCGCCCCGACAACGCGGCGAGGTGCGGTGCCGGACGCCGCAGGCCAGGCGGGACTTTGACGACAGGGCCTAGGACCCCGGTCGGGGAGGCGGTGGGGACCGGGGGCCGATGTGCGGCGTGCGGGCGCGGGACTAGCGTTCGGTACGTGCCCAAGACGACCGCCGCAGACCCGGCTCCCGCGCCCGCCACCCCCCATCCTGAGGGGGTGAGCAACGACGAGTTCCGTGCCGCCATGTCCCGGCTGGCCGCCGGCGTGTGCCTGATCACCGCGCACGAGCCGCCCCTGACCGCCGGCGGACCCCGCGGCGAGGACGTCGGCATGACGGCCACCGCCTTCATGTCGGTCTCCCTGGACCCGCCACTGGTCCTGGTGAGCGTGCGCGAGGACTCCCGCATGGACGACCTGCTCGCCGAGCAGCCGCTGTGGGCGGTCTCCCTCCTCGCGGACAGCCAGCTCCAGGTCGCGAGCCGCTTCGCTATGAAGGGCCGGATCAGCGACCGGCTGCTGTTCGAGGGGGTCCCGTACGTACGCGGCGCCCTGTCGGGCGCGCCGCTGCTGTCGGGCGCGCTGGCCACCCTGGAGTGCCGCACCGAGTCCCGAGTGACGGCGGGCGACCACACCCTGGTCGTCGGCCGCGTCCTCGCCGCCGGCCTCCCGGTCCCGGACGCACCGCCGCTGGCCTACTTCCGCGGCCGCTACCGGCACCTGGCCCCTTAGGCCGCGCTACCAGTCGGGCCGTGCTACCAGTCGCGCGCGCTGCGGTTCCGCTTGGTCTCGCCCCGGGCCTTCTTCTCCCGCAGGCGCCGCTCGTTGATCCCCCGGGGGATCTTCGTCGCCCGGCGCGGCTTCGGCGGCGGGGCCGTGGCCTCCGCCAGCAGGGAGGCCATCCGGACCATCGCCATCTCCCGGTTGCGGAACTGCGAGCGGTGCTCGGAGGCCCGTACCGTCACCACGCCGTCGACCAGCCGGGACGCGAGCCGCTCCAGCGCCCGCTCCTTCCACACCGGCGGCAGCGCCTCGGTCGCCGCCAGGTCGAACAGCAGCTCCACCCGCGAGTCGGAGGTGTTGACGTGCTGCCCGCCCGGCCCGGAGGAACGCGAGAACCGCCAGGCGAGCTCCGCCTCGGGGAGCACGACGGAACCGCGGATGACATGGGGACCAGGCATGGACCTATGATCGGCCCCCGCCCGCGCCACGTCACCCCATTTCCACGTGCCTGGAACCTTCGCGCCCCCTGCCCGCGTTATAACGGCAGCGGTAGCTTGACCACACATCGCGGTCATGTGACGAGGAAGGACACCAGTCAAATGGCAGTAAGCCTGTCCAAGGGCGGCAACGTCTCGCTCTCCAAGGAGGCCCCCGGCCTCAGCGCCGTCACGGTCGGCCTCGGCTGGGACGTCCGCACGACCACCGGTGTCGACTTCGACCTGGACGCCTCCGCCATCGCGGTCAACGCGACGGGCAAGGTCGTCTCCGACGGTCACTTCGTCTTCTTCAACAACAAGTCCACCCCGGACCAGACCATCGTCCACACCGGCGACAACCGCACCGGTGAGGGCTCGGGCGACGACGAGGCGATCAACGTCAACCTCGCCGGCCTCCCCGCCGACGTGGACAAGATCGTCTTCCCGGTCTCCATCTACGACGCCGAGAACCGCAGCCAGAACTTCGGCCAGGTCCGCAACGCCTACATCCGCGTCGTGAACCAGGCCGGCGGCGCCGAGATCGCCCGCTACGACCTCTCCGAGGACGCCGCCACCGAGACCGCCATGGTCTTCGGCGAGCTCTACCGCAACGGCGCCGAGTGGAAGTTCCGCGCGGTCGGCCAGGGTTACGCCTCCGGCCTCGTCGGCATCGCCCAGGACTTCGGCGTCAACGTCTGATCCCGCCCGCCGGGCCGAAGCCCCCTCCCCGGACCTCCGGGCGGGGGGCCCGACCGGCGTCCGGCCCGGGGCGCCCACGCCCTACGCGCGGGGGCGGCCCTGTCCGTACAGCCACACGTCCCACACCTTCTTCAGGTCGTGGCCCGTCCGCCGCTGCGCGTACGCGGTGAAGTCCGCGGTGCTCGCGTTGCCGTGCCGGTGGTCGGCGGCCCAGCCGCGCAGCAGGCCGAAGAACGCCTCGTCCCCCACTTCCTGCCGGATCCGGTGCAGGACCATGGCCCCCCGGTAGTACACGGGCGCGTCGGACACCTGCGCCGCGCCGGGCGGCGCGGCGGGCGGAAACGCGTCCCAGCCGCCCCCGGCCTCCGCGTCGACCGAGGTGTCACCCGCCAGGAACGCCTCGAAACGGCGCTGCGCGGTGATCCCGCCCCGGTCCTCGGACCACAGCCACTCCGCGTACGTGGCGAAGCCCTCGTTGAGCCACATGTCCTTCCAGGACTTCGGCGAGACGGAATTCCCGAACCACTGGTGGGCCAGCTCGTGCAGGACCAGTTCCTCGCCGGGCGCGCCGGGGTAGACGGGCTTGGTCTGGGTCTCCAGCGCGTACGCGAGGGTCCCCGCGGGCATCACGATCGATCCGGCCGTGCCGAAGGGGTAGGGGCCGAACCTGGTGCTCGCCCACTCCAGCATCTCGGGCAGCCGCTTCAGCGCCGCCTCGCTGCCGGCCGCCTCACCGCCGTCGACGGCGTTGTAGACCTCCACGCCGGAGGGGGTCCGCCCGGTGCTCACCCTGAACTTGCCGACGGCGACGGTCGCCAGGTAGCTCGCCATCGGCTCCGGGCTGTGCCACGCGAACTCCGTCCGCCCGTCCCCCGTCTCCCGCCGGGAGCGCAGCCGCCCGTTGGAGACGGCCTCGTACCCGTCCGGCACGGTGACCGTCACGTCGTACGCGGCCTTGTCGCTCGGGTGGTGGTTGCCGGGGAACCAGCCCATCGACCCCACCGGCTCGCCGACGGCGACCGCACCGTCCTCGGTGGTGATCCAGCCCTCCTCGGACCCGTCCGGATCGACGACCGGCTTCGGCCGCCCGGAGTAGTCCACCGTCGTACGGAAGACCTCGCCCTTCTTCAGGTCCTTGGCCGGGCGCACCGTCAGCTCGTTGCCGGTCCGGTTGTACCGGGCGGCGGCGCCCTGCACGTCCACCGCCTCGACCTTGAGGCCGCTGAAGTCGAGGTTGAAGGAGCTGAGGCCCTGGCCGGCGCGGGCGGTGATGACGGCCGTGCCGTGCAGCCGCCCGTCGGCGGGGTCGTAGGCGAGGTCCAGCGCGTAGTGGTCGACCTGGTAGCCGCCGTTGCCCGCCCGGGGGAAGAACGGATCGCGCAGCCCGGACGCGCCGGGCCGCCCCTGCACCGTCGCGCCCGTACATCCCGTGGTGAGGACGAGCAGGGCGGTGACGGCGGGGGCGGCCAGGCGCTTGAGTTCCACGCGCCGATCCTAAGCGGGTGATCCGCGGCGGAGCCGGACCCTACTGCTGGAGGGACTCCACACCGGCCTTGGCGAACTTCTCGTCCAGGTCGCCGCTCGGGGCGCCGGCCACGCCGATGCCGGCGACGGGCGCGCCGCCCGCCTGGACGGGGGCGCCGCCGCCGAGGAAGAGGGTGCCCGGGATGTCCTTCAGGTTCGGGGTCTGCGCGAGGCGGCCGGCGAGGACGGAGGTCGGGGCGTTCCAGGACACGGCGGTGAACGCCTTGCGCTCCGCCGACTCGTAGGACTGCGGGCCGGCGCCGTCGCCGCGCAGGGTGACTATGGTGTTGCCGTTGCGGTCGACCACCGCGACGGTGACCTTCTGGTTCTCCTTCTCGGCGGCCTCCAGCGCGGCCTGCGCGGCGCGGGTGGCGGCACCGATGGTGAGGTGCGTCGAGGTGGTGAAGTTCTTGTCGGAATCCTTCTTGGCCGGCGCGGCGGGGGTGGCGCTCGCGCTGACGGCGCCGAAGGTCCCGGCGCCGAGGACGACGGCGAGGGCGGTGCCGGTGAGGACGCGGGTGCGGGTGTTCATTTCAGCTCCTGGTGGGTCGTCGGCTGGCTCT
This sequence comes from Streptomyces sp. NPDC034043, assembly GCF_055575675.1. NCBI lineage: Bacteria > Bacillati > Actinomycetota > Actinomycetes > Kitasatosporales > Streptomycetaceae > Streptomyces > Streptomyces sp. NPDC034043. Next base: position 91,334 of record NZ_JBVISF010000016.1, on the reverse strand, counting down.
CTCCAAGCCTGGCCCCGGACCCCGCCCCGGGCCGTCCCCGTACCGGCTCGCCCCGCCCAGCGCACCGGCTGACCCGGGCATCATCCGATCGGCCGATGCGGTGGGGCGGGCCGCACGGTTTCCCTGGTCACACGCCCCTGCGCCGGGTGGAACGGCAACGCCGCAGCACCGCCCCGGCCGGTGGGCGGCGGCACCGACCGCGGCACCGCCGCCCCGGGGGCCGGGGGGGCCGGGGCGCCGCCGGGCCACCGGCGCACCCGCACCCGCCGCGCCGGGGCGACCGTCCGTCGGGCAACCGCCGCCGGGCCGCGGCCCGGCCGGGGCTGCGGCAGCATAAGAAACCCCCGCCCACCCCCAGGAGCCACGCCGTGAGCCGGCACCCCGCGACCGCCCCCGACACCCGCACCCTCGCCGCCGTCATGCACGCGGCGTTCTTCCTGCTGCTCGGCGCCTCGGTGGCCCGGTTCCTGCTCCGCCACCCCGGCGAACCCCGTACCCCCTGGGTGATCTCCCTCGGCGTCGCCCTCGCCCTGCTCTACGTCCTCGGCCCCGCCGTCGGCGTCACCCAGGCCGCCCCCGACCCCGGCGCCCCCGCGCCCCCGACCCTGCGCCGCCGGCTCTGGCTCGGCCTGGTCGTGGCCGCCTGGGTCGTCCTCGTCGTGCTCGCGCCGAGCTTCGCCTGGTGCGCCGTACCGCTGTTCTTCACGGCCCTGCGCACCCTCCCGCCGCGCGCCGCCGTCGCCCTGGTCGGCGTACTCACCGTCTTCGTCGTGGCGGCCCAGCTGAAGCTCTCCACGGCCTTCGACCCCAACCTCCTGCTGGCCCCGCCCGCCATCGCCGCCCTGGCCACGGCCGTCTTCGTCCACATGGAGCGCCAGGCCCGCGCCCAGCGTGCGCTGATCGACGACCTGATCCGCACCCGCCGGGAACTCGCCGCCACCGAACGCCGCGAAGGCACCCTCGCCGAGCGGCAGCGGCTGTCCATGGAGATCCACGACACCCTGGCCCAGCACCTGTCCAGCCAGCAGATGCTCCTCCAGGCCGCGGACCGCACCTGGGACAGCGACCCGGCCACCGCCCGCGCGCACGTCCGTACCGCCACCGGCATCGCGGCCCGCGGCCTCGCCGAGGCCCGCCGCCTGGTCCACGACCTGGCCCCGCCCGAGCTGGCCGACGGCGCGGGCCTCGCCGACGCCCTGCGCGCCCTGGACGCCGGGCCCGGCGTCCAGGTCCGCTTCCACCTGGAGGGCGTACCCGTCCCCCTCCCGGACCGCACCGAATCGGCCCTCCTGCGCATCGCCCAGGGCGCCCTGGCCAACGTCCGCGAACACGCGCACGCGCACACCGCCGCCCTCACCCTCAGCTTCCTCGGCGACCAGGTGGTCCTGGACATCGCGGACGACGGCGCCGGCTTCACCGCCGCCACCCCTGCCGGCGCCGGCCCCGAACGCGGCCACGGCCTCCCGGCGATGCGCGCCCGCGTGCGCCAGCTCGGCGGCACCCTGACGATCGAATCCACCCCCGGCGAGGGCACCGTCCTCTCGGCCTCAATCCCCCTGGAGCCCACAGGATGACGACGATCCTCCTCTGCGACGACCACGTGGTGGTCCGCGCCGGACTCCTCGCGCTCCTCGGCAGCGAACCGGACATCGAGGTGCTCGGCGAGGCGGGCAGCGGCGAGGAGGCGGTCGCGCTGGCCGCCAGGCTCCGGCCGGACGTGGTCCTGATGGACCTCCAGCTGGGCGACGGCATCGACGGCGTCGAAGCCACCCGCCGCATCACGGCCCTCCCCTCCCCGCCGCACGTCCTGGTCCTCACGACGTACGACACGGACGCGGACATCACCCGGGCGATCGGGGCGGGGGCGACGGGCTACCTGCTCAAGGCGGAACGGCCCGAGGAGCTGTTCGCCGCCATCCATTCGGCGGCGGCGGGCCGCACCACCCTGTCGGCGCCCGTCGCGAGCCGGGTCATGGCCCACATGCGCGGAACGCGCCCCACCCTCACCGACCGCGAACTCGACATCCTGGGCCAGCTGGCCCGGGGGCTGGGCAACCGCGACATCGCCCGGGCCCTGTTCATCAGCGAGGCCACGGTCAAGACCCACCTGGGACGCATCTACGACAAGCTCGGCGTCGACACCCGCGCCGGCGCGGTGGCGGTGGCCAAGGAGCAACGCCTGCTGCCCTCGTGACCCCGCTCACGGCCCGGCGTCGGCGTCCCGCCCGGGGCTCCGCCCGGCGTCCCGCCCGGCCAGTCTCCGCCGCCACTCCTCCACGGCCTGCCCGAGGGCCTCGTTCACGAGCGAGAGCAGCTCGAGCGAGGCCTCGAAGCGCGCCCCGGCGGGAGTCCCCGCCCCCAGCACCCCGGCTCCGCGCCGCGACTCCGCCACCAGGACGTCGTTCATCCGCGCGGCGAGACGGACGCCGGGCTGACGTCGAGCCGCTGGACCAGCTCGGCGGCGGTGAGGGCGCCCGAGTCGGTGGTGTAGAGGCAGGCGAGCACCCTGGAGACCATCGGCGGCATCCCCTGCCGGGCCAGGAGCCCGGTGAAGGACTCGGTGAACTCCCGCACCGCCCGCGGGTCCCGCCCGTGGCCGGTGTCGGGGGGGGTGTGCGGCGCCGGAGGCCGCGCCTGCTGCCCGCCCCGGCGCGCGCGGTCCCGCGTGGCCTCCTGCGCCCGCTCGGCCGCGTACTCCCCCGGCCCGCCGTTGCGGGTGACCTCCCGCATGACGGTCGAGGCGGGCCGCCCCAGGCGGCGCCCGATCTCCGCGTACCCGAGCCCCTCGGCCAGCCACGCGGCGATGTGCCGGCGGTCCTCGCCGGTCAGCTGTCGTCCGGGCATCGGCGACTACGCGCCCGTCGGCCAGTTCGGCTGGGACGGCGGAACCGGCACCTCGGCCTACGCCGGCCCGGTGAACGGCCTCACCGGCATCCTGCTCACGCAGGTCGGCCTGTCCGCCCCGGCCCCGGTGCGCGTCATCCACGACTTCTGGACCACGGCCTACCAGGCCCTGGAGGACTGACCCCCGCCGGCGTCCGGGGCGGGCGGGTCCGGGGCGGCGCCCGCAGGGGCCCGGGCCGCCCCGCGCCGCCCCCCGCGCCGCCGGAGGAGCACCCGTGACACCATCGGGAACGTGCTCGACATCGGCTACTCCCTCTCCCGGCGCTTCCCCGACCCCCCGCAGACCGACTACCGCTCGGCGGACGTCCACACCCTGCGCCACGACCTGTTCTGCGGGGACGTCTACCTCGCGGACACCGAAAAGGACACGGAGGTGTCCACAGCCTGGGGATGGGTGCCCGTACTCGACTTCGCCTGGGCGCTGTGCGACATCGTCGAGCAGCTCGACGAGGACCCGCGCGGCAGCCGCTCCGCCGACCGCCGGTTCGCGGAGCTCGACTTCACCGAGTCCGCCGACCGCATGCTCTTCGAACGCCGCTTCGGCTGGGTCGACATCGAAGCCGACTGGATGGCCCCGGAGGAAGAGCCCCTCACCTTCAGCCACCGCCTGCTGCGCCGCGAGGCCCGCGACTTCCTCCACGACCTGATCGCCGACCTCGTCGACATGCACGAGGGCCTCGCCGACAACCCGGTCATCTGGACCCTCCAGTCCCGCTTCCCCCGCGTACCCGCCTGAGCGGACCCGCCCGGGCCGTTCCCTCCCCCGCCCGGGGGAGCCGGATCGCTCGCGTGCCCGATGTCCGGCCGCCGCGCGGCCGGGAGGCTGGCCGCATGAACCACGCCACCACCGAACGCCCCGTCCCGCGCTGGGCCCGGACGACCGCCCGCCTCCTGCCGCTGCTGGCCCTGCCGGTGTGCCTGTGGCGGCTGCCCGTCGGCTTCGGCTTCCAGATGGGCATGGACCTGCCACCCTCCGGGCAGCCGCTCCTGATCACCGTCCCCTACGTCCTCGCCCTCAGCCTCCTCTCCGAGGCCTTCGCCCTGCTCTGCGCCGGCCTCGTACGCCCCTGGGGCGAAACGGTCCCCGCCCGGGTCCCCGTACTCGGCGGCCGCCGCATCCCCCGTCACGCGGTCACCGTGCCCGCCACCCTCGCCGGACTCGGCTTCACCTGGCTCCTCGTCGACTGGGTGCTCTGCGTCTTCCACCTCGCCGGGTTCTCCGACGTCGGCTACACCAACGGCTGGTGGCGGGCCCTCGCCCTCATCGTCAGCGGCCCGTTCGCCCTCTGGGGCCCCCTGATCCTCGCCCTCGCCCTCGGCTACCACCGGCGCCGCCGCCCCCTGGCGGCCCGTTGAAGGGTCTCCGGATCCGACCCGGCCGGGGCCCGGGTGTCGGGTACTCTCTCGGTTGGCTTCAGGGCGTCGGCAGGCTGTGAACTGCCCGATAGGGGACGGTTTTTCATGAGTGGTAGCGGTGCGCCTTCAGCCGAGCTCTTCCAGCCGCTCAGGCCGGAGGACCCGGCCACGGTGGGCGGTTACCGGCTCGTGGCCGTGCTGGGCGCGGGCGGCATGGGCAAGGTGTACCTCTCCTACACCCTCGGCGGACGGCCCGTCGCCCTCAAGGTGATCCGGCCCGAGTTCAGCGAGGATCCGGAGTTCCGGCGGCGTTTCCAGCAGGAAGTACGGGCCGCCCAGCGGGTGCAGGGCCTGTACACCGCGCCCGTCATCGACTTCGACACCGAGGGCGCGCAGCCCTGGCTCGCCACCTCCTACGTACCGGGCCCCTCCCTCGCGCACGCCGTGACCCGGCACGGACGGCTGCCGCTGCGCAGCGTCCTGCTGCTGGCCATCGGGGTCGCCGAGGCCCTGCACGTCATCCACGGCGCGGGCATCGTCCACCGCGACCTGAAGCCGGCGAACGTGCTCCTCGCCTCCGACGGCCCCCGCGTGATCGACTTCGGCATCGCCCGCGCGGCCGACGCCACCGCCCTGACCAGCAGCGGCGTCAGCGTCGGCACGCCCGCGTTCATGGCGCCCGAGCAGGCCTCCGCCGGAGCGGTCACCGCCGCCACCGACATCTTCGCCCTCGGCCAGATCATCGCCTTCGCGGCGATCGGCGCGCCGGTCTACGGCGACGGGAACTCGCACGCCGTCCTGTACCGGATCGTGCACGAGGACCCCGACCTCAGCGCCCTGCCGGCGGAGCTGAGGCCCCTGGTGACCCGCTGCCTGAGCCGCGACCCCGCCGCCCGGCCCAGCCTCACCGAGGTCATCGAGATGTGCCACGGCCTCTCGCCCGACCCGCTGCGCCAGGGCGAGGACTGGCTCCCCAAGGCCGTCGCCGGTTCCATCACCGAACGGCTCCAGCTGCCCGAACCGGCCAGGACCCCGCCGCCGCAGCCCGCCGCCGCGCCCACCCCGACCGAGCTCTCCGCGCCGCCCCCGCCGCCCGCGGCCCCGGCCGTGCCCCCGGGCGTGGCGTACGCGCCGACGCAGGCCGCGCCGGCCACCCCGGCGACGGCACCGGGCGCCGTACCGCCCGGCTACCCGACCCCGGCCCCCGGGTACCAGACCCCGCCCCCCGGCTACCCGGCCCCGGCGCCCGGGTACCACACGCCGCCGCCCGGGTACCCCGCGCCGCAGCCCGGGTTCGCCCCCGGCTACCACACGCCGCCGCCGCTCCACCAGACCGGCTTCCCGCAGACCGGCTTCCCCCAGACGGGCTTCCCGCCGCCCGCCCCGCAGAACTCCCGGCGCAAGGGCCTGATCATCGCCGGGACGATCGTCGGCACGGTCATCGGCCTCGCGGTCATCGGCTCCCTGCTGCCGGACGGCTCCTCCAAGGGCAGCAGGGGCGGCAGCAGCGCCGCCACCGGCGGCAGTCGCGGCGCCACCCCCAGCCCCGGGGCCTCCCAGAACAAGAACCAGAAGCGCCCCGACCCCGCCCCGGCCTCGTACCAGGGCATCAACATGACGGCCAACTACCAGATCATGCTGGCCGACAACCCGCCGCGCCCCACCTCGGGCGGCAGCTCCGGCGTCTCGTACAGCCACGGGGACCTCTACTACTACTTCGACACCCTGTTCGGCGAGAAGAGGCTCGGCACCGACAACGGCAAGCTCGTCGTCCTGAACAACGCGCAGAAGGGCTCCCTGGAGACCTGCCGCACCGAGACCCGCTACACCGAGAAGGTCAGCCTCGACCAGCTCACCGACGGGTCGGAGATCTGCGTGCTCAGCGACGCCGGGCACATCGCGGTGGCGACGTACCGCGGCAAGTCGGACGGGAAAGACGCGAGCAACTACGTCACGGTCGACCTCACCGTCTGGCGCAACGCCGAGGAACCGAAGAAGCGCTGACGCCCCGCCCGCCCGGCCCGTACGCACCCCCTCGTACGGGCCGCGCTCCGGCTACCCCAGCACCCGCACCCCCAGCTGCGCCGCCATCGCCGGAGCCAGCTCGAACAGCTGACCAGGGCTGATCACCGCCCCCGCCAGCGCCTCCACCCCCCGCGCGATCCCCAGCTCCGACGCACCCCGCAGATCCACCTCCGACAGCCGCGCCCCCGAGAAGTCGGCCCCGCGCACCGCACAGTCCCGGAACTCCACCCGCTCCAGCACCGCACCTCCGAAGTCCGGCTCCACCAGCACGCATCCCTCGAAGACCACGTCCCTGAGCCGTGCCGTCCGCAGGTTCACGTAGTCGATCTTCCCGCCCCGTACGAGGACCCGCTCCAGCACCGCCCCGTGCAACTGCGCCCCGCCCAGCCGGGCCTCCACCAGCTCCACGTCCCGCAGCGAAGCCCCCGACAGGTCCGTGCCCACCCCCCGGACCTGCTCCAGCACCGAATCCAGCACCCGCGCCCTCGCCAGACCGGCCTCGTCCAGCCCACACCGGCGCAGCGCGCAGTCCATGAACCGCGCCCCGGCCCCGTCCTGCCCCGCCAGGTCCAGGTCCGCGAACTCCAGCCCGTCGTAATCCCCGTCCGGCTCCAGCGCACCCCCCTCCCACACCGCCAGCTCCGGCAACCGCACCTCCGGAAGCCGCGCCGCCCGCACCGTCGCCCGGCCCGCCCGCGTTCCCTGCCCGTTCCGCGCCATGCCCCCATCGTGACCCACCGCACCGACAGCGCCCCGGCCCGCGCCCCCGAAACCCCCGCCTTCCCCCGGACCTCCCCTACACCCCCCGCTCCGCCCCCGCACCGGCCACCCCGTCCGCCGTTCCCCCCGAAACACGACACCCGGCCCCCTGGACACCCCTCCGGCGCCCCCGGTACCAACTCCCCCATGACGATCAACGGCGGCATCTCCTTCTGGTACGCGACCGGCACCACCGCCCACCAGCCACCCCGCGCCCCCCTCACCGGCGACGCCACCGCGGACGTCGTCATCGTCGGCGGCGGCTACACCGGCCTGTGGACCGCCTACTACCTCAAGCGCGCCGCCCCCGGCCTCCGCGTCACCGTCCTGGAGCAGAAGTTCTGCGGCTACGGCGCCTCCGGCCGCAACGGCGGCTGGCTCTACAACGGCATCGCCGGCCGCGACCGCTACGCCGCCCTCCACGGCCACGACGCCGCCCGCCGCCTCCAGCACGCCATGAACGACACCGTCGCCGAAGTCATCGCCGTCGCCGCCGAGGAGGACATCGACGCCGACGTCCACCGCGGCGGAGTCCTCGAAGTCGCCCGCACCCCCGCCCAGCTCAGCCGGCTCAAGGCGTTCCACACCGCCGAGCTCTCCTTCGGCGAGACCGACCGCGAGCTGTACGACGCCCCCGCCACCCGCGCCCGTATCGACGTCGCCGACGCCGTCGGCTCCAGCTGGACCCCCCACGGCGCCCGCATCCACCCGCTCAAACTCGTCCGGGGCCTCGCCGCGGCCTGCGAACGCCTCGGCGTCACCCTCCACGAGTCCACCCCCGTCACCGAGATCGCCCCCCGCCGCGCCGTCACCCCGTACGGCACCGTCCGCGCCCCGTACGTCCTGCGCTGCACCGAGGGCTTCACCGCCGCCCTCAAGGGCCACAGGCGCACCTGGCTCCCCATGAACTCCTCGATGATCGTCACGGCGCCCCTGCCGCCCTCGGTCTGGGAGCGGCTCAACTGGCAGGAGGCCCCGCTCCTCGGCGACATGGCCCACGCCTACATGTACGCGCAGCGCACCGCCGACGACCGCATCGCGATCGGCGGCCGCGGTGTCCCCTACCGCTTCGGCTCCCGCACCGACCACGACGGCCGCACCCAGCCCGCCACCATCGCCTCGCTGCGCGACCTCCTGGTCTCCTTCTTCCCGGTCCTCGCCGGCACGGAGATCACCCACGCCTGGTCGGGCGTCCTCGGCGTCCCCCGCGACTGGTGCGCCACCGTCACCCTGGACGCGGCCACGGGCCTGGGCTGGGCCGGCGGCTACGTCGGATCCGGCGTGGCCGCCGCCAACCTCGCCGGCCGCACCCTGCGCGACCTCGTCCTCGGCGACCGCACCGAGCTGACGGCCCTGCCCTGGGTGCACCACCGCGTCCGCCGCTGGGAACCGGAGCCCTTCCGCTGGCTCGCTGTCCACGCCCTCTACGCCGCCTACCGCGGGGCGGACCGCCGCGAAGCGGCCACCCGGCGCCCGACGACGACCCCCCTGGCCCGCCTCGCCGACCGCGTCTCGGGCCGCGCCTGACGGCACGCAAAAAGGCTCCGGGTGATCACCCGGAGCCTTCCGCTTCTGTACGAATCCCCTTGGTCGGTACCCCTCTGACCTGGGGCGGAGCCGCCTGTCGGAATCGAACCGACGACCTCAAGATTACAAGTCAAGCGCTCTAGCCAACTGAGCTAAGGCGGCACAACACCACCCGCGGGACCGCTGCGCGTGGAGCCGCCATCACTCTACACAGCGCCCGATTCCCCGGGCCATCGCATTCATGCCGACTCCGGGCCCCTCCGCGCCGAGCGGCCGGGGCCCCGCCGGACCATCCGGACCGTCAGAAGTGCTGACAGGAGCCGTGCCCGCCAGGTAGCGTCGTCCGGAGTCCAGCTGACTGGACTAGACCTTCCACTCGGATCGTCCGGCACGTTCCTGCCGGTAGAAGGGATTCACCACCATGGCTTCTGTCACCTTCGACAAGGCGACCCGCCTCTACCCGGGCGGCGACAAGCCCGCCGTCGACCAGCTGGAGCTGGAGATCGAGGACGGCGAGTTCCTCGTCCTCGTCGGCCCCTCCGGCTGCGGCAAGTCGACCTCCCTGCGCATGCTCGCGGGCCTGGAGGACGTCAACGGCGGCGCCATCCGCATCGGCGACCGCGACGTCACGCACCTGCCGCCCAAGGACCGGGACATCGCGATGGTGTTCCAGAACTACGCGCTGTACCCGCACATGAGCGTCGCCGACAACATGGGCTTCGCGCTCAAGATCGCCGGCGAGGACAAGGCCACCATCCGCCGCAAGGTGGAGGAGGCGGCGAAGATGCTGGACCTCACCCAGTACCTCGACCGCAAGCCGAAGGCCCTCTCCGGCGGCCAGCGCCAGCGCGTGGCCATGGGCCGGGCCATCGTGCGCAAGCCGCAGGTCTTCCTCATGGACGAGCCGCTGTCGAACCTCGACGCCAAGCTGCGCGTGTCCACCCGTACGCAGATCGCGGCGCTCCAGCGCGACCTCGGCATCACCACCGTGTACGTCACCCACGACCAGGTCGAGGCCATGACGATGGGCGACCGCGTCGCGGTCCTCAAGGACGGTCTGCTCCAGCAGGTCGACACCCCGCGCAACATGTACGACCGGCCGGCGAACCTGTTCGTCGCCGGGTTCATCGGCTCGCCCGCCATGAACCTGGTCGAGGTGCCGATCACCGACGGCGGCGTGAAGTTCGGCGAGAGCGTCGTCCCGGTGTCGCGCGACGCGCTCTCCGCCGCCGCCGACGCGGGCGACCGCACCGTCACGGTCGGCGTGCGCCCCGAGCACTTCGACATCGGCGACACCGGCGGTCTGACGATCACCGTGAACGTGGTCGAGGAACTGGGCGCCGACGGCTACGTCTACGGCAGCCACGACGGCCAGGACATCGTGGTCCGCGTGAACGGCCGCCACGTGCCCGAGAAGGGCTCGTCGCTGCACGTGGTGCCGCGCGCCGACGAGATCCACGTCTTCTCGACCTCCTCCGGCGCACGGCTGTCGAAGTAGGGCGTAACCGTCCGAGTTGCGGGGGCGTTCCACCAAGGGGCGCCCCCGCCGCGGCAGTTGCGGGCGGCGCGCTCCACGAACCCCGGCAGACCGGGCCATTCGGCCGCACTCGTCAACCCATAAATCGAAAAACCACGTCGAACCATCCCCCGACCGGGTGACTGAATGTCGCCAAATCTTCACCGAGCGCTACTCTCGCCCTCGTGACCCACACTGCCCGCCGTATCGGCCGTTCCCTCGCCCTGGTCCTGCCCGTCGTCCTGGTCCTGTCCGGGACCCTCGCGGTCACCATGGTCCCCTGGGCGGATCACTCCTCCCAGATCCTGACCGCCTCCGCCGAGGACGTCTCCGTCCCGAAGAAGCCGGCCGCGCCGCACGAGCTGCTGCGCGACAAGCTCCTCGGTGAGCTCCAGCAGGGCGAGCAGCCGGGTGTCGTCCTCACGCACCTCCAGCAGGAGGTGAACGGCCGTCCGTCACTGGCGGAGCACTGCGTGAGCATCGCGCGGGCCCTGGGGCGGGCCGCCGTGGAGGCCTACGGGCCGACGAAGGCCCAGTCCTACGCGCGCCCCGTCTGCGACACCTCGTACGCGTCGGGCGTCGCCTCGATGGGCTGACCGCCCGCCGTGCCTGCCCGGGCCGGCCGGGGGCCGGTCCTACGCTGGCGGCCATGACCGACACGGCCCCGGCGCCACTCCAATCCACCGATGACGCAGCCGCGTTCCCGGCTCGTCCCACCCAGGCGGTCGTCCTGGCGGGCGGGCAGGGTTCGCGGCTGCGGCCGTACACGGACGACCGGCCGAAGCCGATGGTGGAGATCCCGGGCACCGGACTGCCGATCATCGGGCACCAGTTGGCCTGGCTGGCGGCGGAGGGGGTGACCGACGCGGTGGTGTCGTGCGGGCACCTGGCGGAGGTGCTCCAGGAGTGGCTGGCGCGGGCTCCGCTGCCGTTGCGGGTGACGACGGTGGTCGAGGAGGAGCCGCTGGGGCGCGGGGGCGGTCTGAAGCACGCGGCGAAGCGGCTGCCGCACCCGGACCGGGCCTGGTACGCGACCAACGGCGACGTGTGGACGCGTTTCCCGCTGCGGGAGATGGCGGCCTTCCACGAGGAGCGGGAGGCGGTGGCGACGCTGGCCCTGGCGCGGCCGCGGATGCCGTGGGGGGTGGTGGACACGAACGAGTTCGGGCAGGTGCTGGACTTCATCGAGGCCCCGCCGTCGCCCTACCCGGTCAACGCCGGGGTGTACGTGTTCGCTCCCGAATTCGCCGCCCTGCTCCCCGACTTGGGGGACCACGAGCGGACGACGTTCCCCCGGCTGGCGCGGGAGCGGCGGCTGGCGGGCTTTACGCTGCCGCAGGGGGCCTACTGGCGGGCGATCGACACGGCGAAGGACTTGACCGAGGCGGCAAGGGAGTTGGCGGCGCAGGGCGCCGTCTGAGCCGTTTCCGTACTGCTACGTCTCCCCGTGCTCCGGCACGCGGAAGGGCCCGGCGCGCCGTACGCGCGCCGGGCCCTTCCGGTCGGTGGGTCGGGGTCGCTCAGCCCAGGAGGCCGCCGACGAGGCCGGGCTTCTTGGTCTGGGTGTCGGAGCCGCTGCGGGTCCCCGAGGTGGTGGCCGGCGGCTGCTGCGGGCTGGACTGCTTCGGGGTGCTGCTGCGCGGGGTCTGGCTGCCGGAGGTCTTGGTGGCGCTGGGCGCTCCGGAGCCGGTCGAGGAGCTGTCGCGGCTCGGGGCGCTGCTGCCGGTGCGGCCGGACCTGGCGGCGGGCTCGGAGGGGGTGGCCGAGGGCGAGGCCTGCTTCGAGGGCTGCCTGCCGGGGGCGGACTGCTTGGCGGGGGCCTGCGGGAGGGGGCTGCCGGGGAGGTAGTTGCTGGGGGCCTCGCCGGGGCCGGGGACGGTGACGACGGTGGAGGAGCGGACGGCGCCGCCGAGGAGCGAGCCGATGAGCAGGGTCAGTCCGCAGACGACGGTGGCCATGACGGCACCGCGCCGCAGGACCCGGCGGCGCAGCCGCCAGATCTCGGAGCGGGGGCCGAGGGTGCGCCACGCCTCGCCGGTGAGGCGTGCGTCGAGGGAGTAGACGGGAGCGCCGGCGATGATCAGCGGGCTCCAGGCGGCGAGGTAGATGATGTCGGGGGCGTCGTAGGCGGGGACGGTCTTCCAGCTGACCGTCATGAGGAGTGCGGCGGAGAGCAGGGCGCCGATGCAGGCGGCGAAGCGCTGCCAGAGGCCGAAGACGGTCAGCACGCCGACGATCACCTGGAGGAAGGCGACGCTGAGTCCGGCTCCGACGGGGTGGGCGAGCGCGAAGTCGCGCAGGGGTTCGGCGAGGGCCCAGGGGTGCAGGGTCTGCAGCCAGGTGACCATGGATCCGCGTTCGCCGCCGTCGAAGTAGACGGGGTCGCAGAGTTTGCCCATGCCGGCGTAGATGGAGATGAAGCCGAGGAAGACGCGCAGGGGGAGCAGGACGACGCCGAGGTTCATGCGGCGGCCCGGGTAGTACGAGGCCTGGCCGCGGGCGTCGGTGGCGGAGCGCCGGCTGTCGGGACCGGCGTCGGGTCCCGGGTAGTCGCCGTCGTGGGCGTCGTGGCCCCCGTACGGCGGGTGGGGCCGGCGCGGCAGGTCGCGTACCGCGGCGAGCGGACGGGTCTCGTCCGGGTCGCCGTAGGTGCGCTGGCCGATGACGGTGGGGGTGGCGAGGGTGTCCTCGACCAGGTCGTGTGCCAGGTCGACCCGGGGGATGGTCTGGGTGGCGGCTCCGCCGTCGTAGTCGTCGTGGCCGCGGCCGGCTTCGCGCACCGCCTGGAGGAGCCCTCCCATGGCCGCGGCGTCGCCGGGCGCGGACTTGCCGCTCCAGACGACGGGGGCGCGGCGGCGGGTGGCTCCGGCGGTCGCGACGGCGGCGGCACCGAGGAGGGGCGCGCGGCCGGGGGCATTCGCGGGCTTGGAACGCGCGCTCGGGCTCGGTGCGAGCCGCACGCGGAAGCTGGCGTGGTTGACGATGACCTGTGCGGGGTCGCACGGCACCTTGACCATGCTCAGCGCGGGCTGGTCGTCGAACCCTGACGTTCTGGTGTCCACACTCATCTAACCGAGTGATGGGTGTTTAGGACACTGCCTTGACACGAGGGATCTGTCCGAGACCCGTCAAGATCAAGTCGCCCCGCCCGTGAGGGGCGGGGCGACACGCTCACGGGTCATGTCCCGTGGGCCAGGTGGATCAAGCGCCGGCGGCCGTCCGGGTCAGATGCGGCCGCGCTGGGCGCGCTTGCGGGCGGCCTCGTAGAGGACGACGCCGGCGGCGACACCGGCGTTGAGGGACTCGGCGCCGCCGGGCATCGGGATGCGGACGAGGTAGTCGCAGTTCTCGCCGACGAGGCGGCCGAGGCCCTTGCCCTCGGAGCCGACGACGATGACGACCGGACCGGAGAGGGCGTCCAGCTCCTGCACCTCGTGGGTGCCCTCGGCGGCCAGACCGACGATGGCGATGCCGGCCTTCTTGTACTCCTGGAGGGCCCGGGTCAGGTTGGTGACGCGGGAGACCGGGGTGCGGGCGGCGGTGCCGGCGGAGGTCTTCCAGGCTCCGGCGGTCATACCGGCGGCGCGGCGCTCGGGGATGACCACGCCGTGGCCGCCGAAGGCGGAGACGGAGCGGACGATCGCACCGAGGTTGCGCGGGTCGGTCACCCCGTCGAGGGCGACGATCAGCGGGTCCTCGCCGTTGTCGTGGGCGGCGTCCGTGAGGTCCTCGGGGTGCGCGTACTCGTACGGCGGGACCTGGAGGACCAGGCCCTGGTGGTTGAGCCCGTTGGTCATCCGGTCGAGCTCGGGGCGGGGGGCCTCCATCAGGTTGATGTTGCCGCGCTCGCCGGCGAGCTTGAGGGCGTCGCGTACGCGCTCGTCGTTGTCGATGAACTGCTGGACGTAGAGGGTGGTGGCGGGGACGCCGTCGCGCAGTGCCTCGAAGACCGGGTTGCGGCCGACGACCATCTCGCTGGTGCCCTTGGGGCCGCCGCGGCGGGGGGCGGGGCGGCGCTTGGCGGCCTGGCGGGCCATGGCGTTGGCGATGCGGTTCGCCTTGTGCTTCTTGCGGTCCTCGGCCTTGGGCGTGGGGCCCTTGCCCTCCAGGCCCTTGCGCCGCTGGCCACCGCTGCCGATCGTCGCGCCCTTCTTGTTGGACGTGCGGCGGTTCCTGCGCTGGCTGTTACCGGCCATGACCTCTACCTGTTTCGTTCGTGCTGCGATATGTACGTATGAAGAGTGTGCCGCCCGGACGGCCGGGCGGCCACCAAGCCGGTGCGCCCGGCGTCAGACCGGGGCGCCCGGCATCAGCGCGGGCCGAGCGTCCAGCGCGGACCGGCCGGGCCGTCCTCGATGACCAGACCCGACTGCTGGAGCTGGTCGCGGATGGCGTCGGCGGTCGCCCAGTCCTTGCGGGCGCGGGCGGACTCGCGCTGCTCCAGGACGAGGCGTACGAGGGTGTCGACGGCCCCGTGCAGGTCTTCGCCGCGGTCGGACTCGCCCGCCCAGTGGGGGTCGAGCGGGTCCAGGCCGAGGACGCCCAGCATGGCGCGCACCTCGGACAGGCGGGCGATGGCCGCGTCCTTGTCGTCGGCGGCGAGCGCGCTGTTGCCCTGGCGGACCGTGGTGTGGACGATCGCGAGCGCCTGCGGGACGCCCAGGTCGTCGTCCATCGCCTCGGCGAAGGCCGGCGGCACCTCGGCGGCGGCTTCGACGGCCCCGCCCGCCTTCTCGGTGACGCGCTGGTAGAAGCCCTCGATGCGGGCGAACGCCGATTCCGCCTCGCGCAGCGCCTCCTCGCTGTACTCGATCATCGACCGGTAGTGGGGGGTGCCGAGGTAGTAGCGCAGGACGATCGGACGCCACTGCTTGACCATCTCGGAGACGAGGACGGAGTTGCCGAGGGACTTCGACATCTTCTCGCCGGACATGGTGACCCAGGCGTTGTGCACCCAGTACCGGGCGAACTCGTCGCCGAAGGCCTTGGCCTGGGCGATCTCGTTCTCGTGGTGCGGGAAGATCAGGTCCAGGCCGCCACCGTGGATGTCGAAGGCCTCCCCCAGGTACTTGTGCGCCATGGCGGAGCACTCCAGGTGCCAGCCCGGACGGCCGCGGCCCCAGGGGGTCTCCCAGGACGGCTCGCCGGGCTTGGCGGACTTCCACATCGCGAAGTCGCGGGGGTCGCGCTTGCCGGTCTCGCCCGCGCCGGAGGGCTGCTGGAGGTTGTCGAGCTCCTGGTTGGAGAGCGCGAGGTAGCCCGGGAAGGACCGCACGTCGAAGTAGACGTTGCCCTCCGACTCGTACGCGTGGCCGCGCTCGATGAGGCCGCGCATCATCTCGATCATCTCGGGGACGTGGCCGGTGGCGCGCGGCTCGTACGTCGGCCGCAGGCAGCCGAGGGCGTCGTAGCCGGTGTTGAAGGCCAGCTCGTTGTCGTAGCCGATGGACCACCAGGGGCGGCTCTGCTCGGCCGACTTCGCGATGATCTTGTCGTCGATGTCGGTGACGTTGCGGATGAACGTGACGTCGTAGCCGCGGTACGCGAACCAGCGGCGCATGACGTCGAAGTTCAGGTAGGACCGGATGTGCCCGATGTGCGGTGCCGCCTGCACGGTGGCACCGCAGAGGTAGATCGAGACGCAGCCCGGGACGAGCGGGGTGAAGTCGCGGATCTGCCGGGCGCTGGTGTCGTACAGGCGAATAGTCACGGCATCCAGGGTAGTGCGCCTGCGGCAGTGCCCCGCGACCGTTTGAGGGCGCCCGGACGGTTTGTTGCCGAAGAGGTGACATCGCCGACGGCCCGCGGGGCGGCCGTACGTCGGCCGTACGTCGTACTCAGCCCCGGTTCGTCCGGTAGACGAGGGCGGTGGCGATGGCGGCCAGCCCTTCGGCGCGGCCGGTGAGGCCGAGTCCGTCGGTGGTGGTGCCGGAGACGGAGACGGGGGCGCCCGCCGCCGCCGCGAGCGCCTTCTGCGCTTCCTCGCGCCGCTTGCCGATCTTCGGGCGTACGCCGATCACCTGGATCGCGATGTTGCCGATCTCGAAGCCCTCGGCCCGGACGATCCGGGCGGCCTCCGCCAGGAGGGTGACCCCGGCGGCGCCGGACCACTCGGGGCGGGAGGTGCCGAAGTGCGCGCCGAGGTCGCCGGCACCGGCGGCGGAGAAGAGGGCGTCGCAGGCGGCGTGGGCGGCGACGTCGCCGTCGGAGTGGCCGGCGAGGCCGTCCTCGCCCTCCCACAGCAGCCCGGCGCACCACAGCTCACGGCCGGCCTCGAAGGCGTGCACGTCGGTGCCGATGCCGACGAGGGGGATCAGGGGCAGGTCAGTAGACATCGGTGGCCCTCCTGCGGGCGAGTACGGCCTCGGCGAGGACCATGTCGAGCGGGCGGGTGACCTTGAAGGCCTCTTCGTGGCCGGGGACGGTCACGACGGTGACCCCGGTGCGCTCCACCATGCCGGCGTCGTCGGTGGCGCCCTCGCCGCTGACGGCGATGGCCTCGTGCGCGCGCAGCAGCGTGGCGAGGTCGAAGCCCTGCGGGGTCTGCACGGCGCGCAGCCGGGCCCGCTCGGGCGTGGCGACGACCGGCTCGGGCTCGCCGGGCCCCCGGGGGTCGACCTCCTTGACGGTGTCGGCCAGGGGCAGCGCGGGGACCACGGCGGGGGCTCCGGCGCGGACGGCCTCGACGACGGAGTCCACGGTGTCGACGGGGACCAGGGGGCGGGCCGCGTCGTGGATCAGTACGGAGGTGATGTCGGCCGGGAGGGCGGCCAGGCCGGCCCGCACGGACTCCTGGCGGGTCTCGCCGCCGGGCACGACCAGGACCTCGGTGCGGTCGGGCAGGGCGTGCTCGTCCAGGAGGTGGCGCACCTCGGGGGCCCCGTCGGGCGGGGCGACGACCACGACCAGGGCGACCGCGCGGGAGCGGGCCATGGCGCGGACGGCGTGGATCAGCATCGGGGTCCCGCCGAGGGCCCGCAGGGCCTTGGGGGCGCCCGGGCCGAGGCGTACCCCGCGGCCTGCGGCCGGGATCACCGCGGCGGTGCGGTGGGGGCGGGATTCGTCAGACATCAGTAGCTCCGAGCCAGGTTTGTGACTTCGGCCGACATGGGTATGGCCTTGGGCGTGCCCCCGGCGCTGGTCCGCGGGAGTGCCGGGTGCGACGCCCTCGCCCCTTCCGTGACGACCGGTCGAGCCGGCTGCCCGGACCCGGCACGCCGGTACAGGAGCGTGCGGGTGGGCACACGCTGGGTACGACGGAGTGACCCACGGGTGTGGGTGGATGCGCGGGGGTGCACCGCCGCGCGTGGTGGCGCTGGTGCGTGGGCGGCGCCGGTGGGCGGCGCCGGTGGGCGGCGCCGGTGAACAGCGTTGGGGTGCAGACATGCCGCAGCGCCCGGCAACAGCCCTCTCGCGAAGAGAGGGCGGGTCATCGGGCACCGCGGCACACTGTGGCCGGTTCGAGCGTCAGGACGCAAGAACCTCGTCGAGGAGGGCCTCGGCCTTGTCCTCGTTGGTGTTCTCGGCGAGCGCGAGCTCGCTCACCAAAATCTGCCGCGCCTTGGCGAGCATGCGCTTCTCACCAGCGGAGAGACCGCGCTCACGCTCACGACGCCACAGGTCGCGCACTACTTCGGCGACCTTGATGACATCGCCAGAGGCGAGCTTCTCCAGATTCGCCTTGTAACGACGGGACCAGTTCGTGGGCTCTTCTGCGTACGGTGCGCGGAGCACCTCGAAGACCCGGTCCAGCCCGTCCTGGCCGACTACGTCGCGAACGCCGACGAACTCTGCATTGTCCGCAGGCACACGAACCGTCAGGTCGCCCTGGGCGACCTTGAGCACCAAGTAGGTCTTGTCCACGCCTTTGATCTGGCGAGTTTCGATGGCCTCGATCAGCGCGGCCCCGTGATGGGGATAGACCACGGTGTCGCCAACCTTGAACGTCATGTGACAGGTACCCCTTCCGTGGCTATCCAGGGTAACACGAGAACTGACTGTTATGAATGGCGTTTTCGCAGGTCAGGGCACATCTCGGGGCTTGACAACAGCGACACGAACGTGCTGCGAAAGGCTTCTGGAAGGGGGTATTCGCAGGTCGGAGGCGCTGTGCGGACCGGGCGAAACGACCACGTTACACCTGGCGGACGCGGCCATGAGTGTGACGTACGTCCCGTTTTGCCGGATTCCTGGACCGGAAACCGAAGTACTCCGTTCGACTGGCGGCCACCCGTACGCAGTGGGTTCCGGCCCAATCTGGAATTGATCACGGAGCCGCGTTCGAGGGAATCCCGGAATTGATCACACGGGGGCCCGCGGCCGGATAGCGGAATGCAAGATCGCGGGACGGGTGCGGCGCGGTGCGCACGCTGCGGAGGGTCGGGTGCGGGGGCGGGGCGGCGGCTCGGTAACCTAAGCGCGCTGACACACCCTTAGGGCGGCTTTACCTCGGCCGCTCCGAGCCCCCACCCGTCCCGTCCGTACGTCCAAGGAGTTGCCGCCGCCGTGAGCCGCAGCCTTCGACGCGGCGCTCTCGCCGCTACCGCCGTCGTGTTCTCCCTTGCCTCGCTCGCCGCGTGCGGCGCGGGCAACGATGCGCAGTCTCTCCAGATCAAGCCGGACAACGCCGCCGTCACCAAGGGCGACATCAAGATCCAGAACGCCCTGGTGATCACCAAGGGCGAGAAGGACAAGAAGGGTCCGGCCGCCGTCTCGGCGACCGTCTTCAACTCCGGCACCAAGGCCCAGACCCTGGACGGGATCACCCTCAAGGGTGGCAAGTCCAAGGTGGTCCTGAAGGCGGCCGAGGGCTCCGGCAAGATCACCGTGCCCGCCGGCGGCTCCGTGGTGCTGGGCGGCAAGGGCAACGCCTCCGCCGTCATCGAGGGCGGCCGCGAGGCCGTCCAGAACGGCAACGTGCAGGACGTCGTCTTCCAGCTGAGCACCGCGGGCGACGTGGAGCTGGGCGCGTTCGTCGTCCCGGCCACCGGCATGTACGCCGGCTACGGCCCGACCGAGGCCCCCGCCGCCGCGCCCGGCCCCGTCCCGTCGGGCAGCCCCTCGGGCTCGGCCTCCCCGGGCGTGTCGGGCTCCCCGGCCGCGTCGGGTTCCCCGGCCGCGTCGGGCTCCCCGGCCGCCGGTTCCACGCCGTCGGGCGCCGCGGGCTCCGCGTCCGCCTCGCCGTCGCGCAGCGCCGGCCACTGAGCGCCTGAGCGCCCGAGCGGGCGCCGTACCCGTACATGGGGAAGGGCCCCGGCCGCGATGCGGCCGGGGCCCTTCCCCATGTACTCCCCCGTGCGCTTCCCGGGTGTACTTCCCGGTGTCACGGACCTCCGGGTTCGTCGGGCGGCCTACGGCTCGAACTTGTAGCCCAGGCCGCGGACCGTGACCAGGTAGCGCGGCGCCCCCGGGTCCGGCTCGATCTTGGCGCGGAGCCGCTTGACGTGGACGTCCAGGGTCTTGGTGTCGCCGACGTAGTCCGCGCCCCAGACCCGGTCGATCAGCTGCATGCGCGTCAGGACGCGTCCCGCGTTGCGCAGGAGCATCTCCAGCAGGTCGAACTCCTTCAGCGGCAGGTCGACCTTGGCCCCGGCGACGGTGACCACGTGCCGGTCCACGTCCATCCGCACGGGACCCGCCTCCAGGGCCGCCGGCGTCACCTCCTCCGGCTCGCCCCGGCGGCGCAGGACCGCGCGGATGCGGGCGACCAGCTCCCGGGAGGAGAAGGGCTTGGTGACGTAGTCGTCGGCTCCTATCTCCAGACCCACGACCTTGTCGATCTCGCTGTCCTTGGCGGTCACCATGATCACGGGGACGTTGGAGCGACCGCGCAGCTGCCGGCACACCTCGGTGCCCGGCAGGCCGGGCAGCATCAGGTCGAGGAGGACGAGATCGGCGCCGTTGCGCTCGAACTCGTCGAGCCCGTCGGGCCCCGTCGCGGCGATGGCTACCTCGAAACCCTCCTTGCGCAGCATGTAGGACAGGGCGTCGCTGAAGGATTCCTCATCCTCGACGACGAGCACTCGGGTCACGGAAGGACCTCCGGGGCAGGGATGACTGGTTCTGGGTCAAGCTGGGGTCTGGCGGGCTCGGGGGCGGTCGCCGGGGCCGGCGCGGCCGCCTCGGGGAGCCGCAGGGTGAACGTGGAGCCCTGGCCCTCGGAGCTCCATACCGACACCTCCCCGCCGTGCGAGGCCGCCACGTGCTTCACGATCGCGAGGCCCAGCCCGGTGCCTCCCGTGGCGCGGGAGCGGGCCGGGTCGACGCGGTAGAAGCGCTCGAAGATGCGCTCGCGGTCCTTCTCCGGGATGCCTATGCCCTGGTCGGTCACGGCTATCTCGATCAAGTCTCCGCCCGGCGCGGTCACCCGGCGCGCCGCGATGCCGACGCGGGTGCGGGCGGGGCTGTAGTTGACGGCGTTCTCCACCAGGTTCCCGAGGGCGGCGGCCAGCTGGCCGCGGTTGCCCCAGACGCGCAGGTCGGCGGTGCCGCCGGCGGCCATGGTGATCTGCTTGGAGGTGGCCGTGTGGCGGCACCGGTCGATGGCCTCCGCCACCAGCGTGTCCACCCGTACGGGCTCGGCGTCCTCCAGCGGGTCGTCGTTCTGCACCCGGGAGAGGTCGATGAGCTCCTGGACGAGGTTGATCAGGCGGGTGGCCTCGATCTGCATGCGGCCCGCGAAGCGGCTGACCGCTTCGGGGTCGTCGGCGGCGTCCATGACCGCCTCGGAGAGCAGGGAGATCGCGCCGACCGGGGTCTTCAGCTCGTGCGAGACGTTCGCGACGAAGTCGCGGCGCACCGCTTCGATGCGGCGGGCCTCGGTGAGGTCCTCGACCAGCAGCAGCACCAGGCGGGAGCCCAGCGGGGCGACCCGGGCCGAGACCGCGAGGGCCTCGCCGCGGCCGGTGCCGCGCCGGGGCAGGTCGAGCTCGATCTGGCGTATCTCGCCGTCCCGGCGGGTGTCGCGGGCCATGTGGAGCATGGGCTCCACGGCCAGCTTGCCGCCGCGGACCAGTCCGAGCGCGTACGCGGCCGAGCTGGCCTTGACCACCGCGTCGCCCTCGTCGAGGACGACGGCGGAGGAGCGGAGCACGGAGAGGACCGTGTCCACTCCGGGCGGGAGCACCGCGTTGATGTCGGGGCGCATGGAGCTCCGGGTGGGGCGGGCCTGGTCGCGCTCGCTCCAGCGGAACGCCAGCATGGCGATGACACCGGTGCAGAGACCGGCGATCGCCGCAGCTGCGGCGACCGCCGCGTTCACGTCCATGGATCCAGGTTAAGCAGGCCCGGGGACACTTCCACAGCCGTCCGGGTGGCACCTCGAACAGTCGTCGCCCAGAGTTCACCCTGACGACGGGGCTGATTCACTTGCGGTGCCGGAGTCGGACGCGTTCGCGTCCGAACGTGTCAACGTGGGGCCGAACGGTCCTCACGAGAGTGGCGAGCAGGCAAGCAGGCAAGAGAGGGACACCATGCGCGACGCGTACCACGAGGAACTGGACTCGATCGGAGAAAGCCTGGTCGAGATGGCCCGGCTCGTCGGTTCCGCGATCGGGCGGGCCACGACCTCCATGCTGGACGCCGACCTGAAGCTCGCGGAGAGCGTCATCGCCGCCGACCAGAAGGTGGACGACCTCCAGCACGACCTGGAGGCGCGCGCCATCGCGCTGCTGGCCCGGCAGCAGCCGGTCGCGACCGACCTGCGGATCGTCGTCACCTCGCTGCGGATGAGCGCCGACCTGGAGCGCTCCGGCGACCTGGCGCAGCACGTGGCGAAGCTGGCGCGGCTGCGGTTCCCGGAGACGGCGGTCCCCCGCGACCTGCACGCGACGATCCTGGAGATGGGCCAGCTGGCGCAGCGCCTGATGGCGAAGGCGGCCGAGGTCATCATCACGAAGGACGTGGACCTCGCGCTCCAGCTGGAGCAGGACGACGACGAGATGGACCAGCTCCACCGCACGCTCTTCCAGCACCTGATGGACGACCGTTGGAAGCACGGCATCGAGACGGCCGTCGACGTGACCCTGCTGGGCCGCTACTACGAGCGGTTCGCGGACCACGCCGTGTCGGTGGCGAAGCGCGTGGTGTACCTGGTGACGGGCGAGCACGCGGACGAGCTCCAGCACCCGACGCCGGCCGAGGGCGCCTGAGCCCCTCCGCGCGGCACGCCCCAATGCGCCGTTGACGCGCCCGTACGGCTGGGCATGAATGAGGCGAAGGCACCACGACTTCCCGTACGCCGCCTGCGAGGAGGCACCATGCCCGAAAGCCCTGTCCCCATCACCCCGGAACAGGAGCAGCCGCCCCGTCCGGAGCCGCTGCGCCTCCCGCTGCTCGCGGCCTGCGGCTGCGGCTCGGGCTGCGGCTGCGGCTGCCAGTCCGGCGCCCCGTGCCAGTGCGGCGGCTGACCCGGCCACCCAGCCATGAGGGCCCCGTCCGACCCGGACGGGGCCCTCACCGTTGTGCGCGTCGGTACTACTTCTTGCCCTGGTTCTTGACGGCCTCGATGGCGGCCGCCGCGGCGGCCGGGTCGAGGTAGGTGCCGCCCGGGTTGAGGGGCTTGAAGTCGGCGTCGAGCTCGTAGGAGAGCGGGATGCCGGTGGGGATGTTCAGGCCCGCGATGTCGGCGTCGGAGATGCCGTCCAGGTGCTTGACCAGG
This sequence comes from Streptomyces sp. NPDC034043, assembly GCF_055575675.1. NCBI lineage: Bacteria > Bacillati > Actinomycetota > Actinomycetes > Kitasatosporales > Streptomycetaceae > Streptomyces > Streptomyces sp. NPDC034043. Next base: position 68,589 of record NZ_JBVISF010000016.1, on the reverse strand, counting down.
GCGCGGAGGCTGTTGCCGTGGGCGGCGACCAGGACGGTGTGGCCGTCGAGGAGGTCCGGGACGATCGAGTCGTACCAGTACGGCAGCATGCGGACGACGACGTCCTTGAGGCACTCGGTGCGCGGGCGGAGCTCCGGCGGGATCGAGGCGTAGCGCGGGTCGTCGGACTGGGAGAACTCCGTGCCGTCCTCGAGGGCCGGCGGCGGGGTGTCGTAGGAGCGGCGCCACAGCATGAACTGCTCCTCGCCGAACTCGGCGAGCGTCTGGGCCTTGTCCTTGCCCTGGAGGGCGCCGTAGTGGCGCTCGTTCAGGCGCCAGGAGCGGTGGACGGGGATCCAGTGGCGGTCGGCGGCCTCCAGGGCCAGCTGCGCGGTGCGGATCGCGCGCTTCTGGAGGGAGGTGTGCACGACATCGGGGAGCAGGCCGGCGTCCTTGAGCAGCTCACCGCCGCGGACCGCCTCCTTCTCGCCCTTTTCGTTGAGGTTGACGTCCACCCAGCCGGTGAACAGGTTCTTCGCGTTCCATTCGCTCTCGCCGTGGCGGAGGAGGATCAGCTTGTACGGTGCGTCGGCCATGCGTACGAGCCTAGTGGACGCCGCGGGGCGCCCGCGCGCGGTCCCGGGGGCTCCTGAGGCGGCCTCCGATTGACTGGCGGCGTCAATTCAGTGGACTCCGGCGGACCCCGTTCGTAATGTGCCAGTGGTTCAAGTGGTACTTACATCATCGGGGGAATCCATATGTCAGCTGCCCGTTGGGCACGGGCCGCCAGGGAGAGCGTCTCGGGTCTGCCGCCCGCGTTCTGGTGGCTGTGGGCCAGCACGCTGGTGAACCGGCTCGGGGCCTTCGTCGCGACGTTCATGACCTTGTACCTGACCCTGGACCGGGGCTACTCGGCCTCCTTCGCGGGGCTCGTGGTCGCCCTGCACGGGCTGGGCGGGGTGATCTCCTCGCTGGTGGCGGGCGTCATGACCGACCGGCTGGGGCGGCGGCCCACGATGCTGGTGGCGAACGTGTCGACGGGGCTGTCGGTGGCGCTGCTCGGGTTCATGGAGCATCCGGCGGCGATCGCGGCGGTGGCGGGGCTGGTCGGGATGGCCTCGAACGCCTCGCGGCCGGCGGTCTCCGCGATGATGGCGGACATCGTCCCGGAACGGGACCGGGTGCGCGCCTTCGCGCTGAACTACTGGGCGATCAACCTGGGCTTCGGGATCAGCTCGGTGGTGGCGGGCGTGGTGGCGGAGTACAGCTACCTGGCCGGCTTCCTGGGCGAGGCGGCGCTGACGCTGCTGTGCGCGGTGCTGGTGTTCGTGAAGCTGCCGGAGTCGCGCCCGGTCAAGGACGCGGGCATCGGCGCGGCGGCGGACGCGGGGCCGGAGATCGGGCTGGGGACGGTGCTGCGGGACGGCCGGTTCATGGCGGTGGTCGGGCTGTCGTTCGTGATCTCGCTGATCTTCACGCAGGGTTCGGTGGGCCTGCCGGTGGCGATGGGCCGGGCGGGCTTCTCGCCCGGGGACTACGGGCTGGTCGTCGCGGTGAACGGGCTGCTGATCGTGCTCCTCCAGATCCCGGTGACGCGGTGGATCGAGCACCGCGACCCGCGCCGGCTGCTGGTGGTCTCGGCGCTGCTGGCGGGGTACGGGTTCGCGATGACGGCCTTCGCGGGCCCGCTGTGGGCGTACGCGCTGACGGTGTGCGTGTGGACGCTGGCGGAGATCGTGAACTCGCCGACGCAGATGGAGCTGGTGGTGCGGCTGTCGCCGAAGCACGGGCGGGGGCGCTACCAGGGGATGTACACGATGTCGTGGGCGGTGGCGGCGCTGGTGGCTCCGCTGATGGCCGGTTTCGTGATCGACCGGTACGGGGCGGGGTGGCTGTGGGCGGCCACGGGCGCACTGGGGACGGTGGCGGCGGCCGGGTACTGGCTGCTGATGCGGGGGCTTTCCAAGGGGGACGGGGGTTCAGGCGGGCACGCGGCTGCGGGCGGGGGCGCGGCCTCTGCCGCCGCCGCGCCGACGACACCTGCGGTGGCGCAGCCCGCCGGCCCGCTGGTGGCCGCCTCCGAGGCGTAGCCGCCGGAAGGCGGGCGCCGGAAGGCGGGCGCCGGAAGGCGGGCGCCGGAAGGCGGGCGCCGGAAGGCGGGCGCCGGAAGGCGGGCGCCGGGGAACGCGGCCGGGCCGGTCGTGCAGGGCTGGTCCCTACCCGCCCTTCCGGCGTTTGCCGGACTACGCCCGGACCCCTCGGCGGGTCTTGGCGCCGCCGCGCCGGCGGCACCTGCCGGGGCGAAGCCCGCCGGCACGGTGCCGTCGCCGAAGGCCGGGCCGCCGGGACGGGGGCCGCGCCCGCGGTGGCGGAGCCCGCGGGCAGGGCGTAGCTGCCGGGAGGCGGGGGCGCCGGGCCGCGTAGCCGCCCGGAGGCGGGGGCGCCGGGCCGCTGGTGAGGGGGCTCGGGCCGTGCGCGCGGCCGGGTTCTGCCCGCCCTTCGGGCGTCCCGGCTGCGGTCGGGCTCCTCCGGGTACCCGCAGGGAGGTGGCCCCGGGGCTCGATCGCCCGACCTGGCGGGCTCAGCGAGCCGGCCCGGGCCGGGGTGCGCTCCCGCCCCGTCGGCGGTCCAGGCGCGGGGGCGCAATCGCCGTGTCGTAGCCGCGCCGGCGTCCGAGGCGGGAACGGTGGAAGGGCGGGTAGGGGACGGCCCCGCGCAGCGGCACCCGCGCCCGTACCCGCATACACCCGTCGGCCCCGCCCCGCGGCCGGAGGCCCGGGCCGCCGCACCGCGCCGCACCGCACCGCGCATGCGGGGAGGCGTCAGGACGGGGACGGCTGGGTCAGGTGTTTGAAGGCGTCCAGGTTGCGGGTCGACTCGCCGCGCGAGACGCGCCATTCGTACTCGCGCCGGATCGCGCTCGCGAAGCCCAGCTCCAGCAGGGTGTTGAAGGCGCCGTCCGCCGCCTCCAGGACGGTGCCCAGGAGGCGGTCGAGGTCGTCCGGGGTGATGACCGTCAGCGGGAGCCGGGCCGTGAGGTAGACGTCGCCGAGCGGGTCGACCGCGTACGCCATCCCGTACAGCTTGAGGTTGCGCTCCAGCAGCCAGCGGTGGACCCCGGCCTCGTTCTCGTCGGGGTGGCGGATGACGAAGGCGTTGACCGACAGGGAGTGCCGGCCGATCCGCAGGGAGCAGGTGGTGCTCAGCTTGCGGGTGCCGGGCAGCTGGACGACGTACGAGCCCGGCTCGGGGCTCTCCCAGCTCAGCCCGGCGCCGGCCAGCGTGGACTCGATGATCGCGGCGGTGTCAGCCATGGTGGGAGCGTACGCGACGGCGGTGATCGTGCATGGCCGCGGTGTACACGTCGGCGGTGCCGCTGGCGGCGGTGTCCCAGCCGAAGAACTGCGCGTGCCGCGCCGCCTCGGCGCCCATGCGGTCGGCGAGCCCGGGGTCGTCGACGAAGCGCCGCAGCTCGCGGGCGTAGTCCACCGGGTCGTGTCCGGGTACGAGGATCCCCGTCACCCCGTCGTTGACGGCGACGGGCAGGCCGCCGACCTCGGCGGCGAGGACCGGCGTACCGGCGGCCTGCGCTTCGATGGCGACGAGGCCGAAGGACTCGTTGTAGGACGGCATGACCAGCACGGACGCGGCGCGGAACCAGTCGGCGAGCCGGTCCTGGGCCACGGGCGGGTGGAAGTGGACGAGGTCGGCGATGCCGAGCTTCGCGGCGAGCTTCTGCAGCCCCTCGGGCTTGGCGAGGCCGCTGCCGCTCGGGCCGCCGACGACGGGGACGAAGAGGCGCCCGCGCAGTGACGGGTCGCGGTCGACCAGCTCGGCGACGGCCCGCAGCAGGACGTCGGGGGCCTTCAGGGGCTGGATGCGGCCCGCGAACAGCGGGATCACGGCGTCCTGCGGCAGGCCGAGGCGGGCGCGGGCGGCGGCGCGGCCGTCGCCGGGGGTGAAACGGTCGAGGTTGACGCCGGGGTGGACGACGGCGACCTTGCCCGGGTCGGCGTCGTAGTGCCGTACGAGCTCCTCGGCCTCTTCGGCGGTGTTCGCGATGAGCCGGTCGGCGGCGGCGACGATCTGCGTCTCGCCGATGACGCGGGCCGCGGGCTCGGGGGTGTCGCCCTCGGCGAGGGCGGCGTTCTTGACCTTGGCCATGGTGTGCATGGCGTGCACCAGCGGTACGCCCCAGCGTTCGGCGGCGAGCCAGCCGACGTGGCCGGACAGCCAGTAGTGGGAGTGCACCAGGTCGTAGTAGCCGGGACGGTGGCCGGCCCAGGCCTGCATGACGCCGTGGGTGAAGGCGCACAGCTGCGCGGGCAGCTCCTCCTTGGCGAGGCCTTCGTAGGGGCCCGCGTCCACGTGCCGTACGAGGACCCCGGGCGCGAGCTCGACCACGGGCGGCAGGCCGCCGGTGGTGGCGCGGGTGAACACCTCGACCTCTATGTTGATCGCGGCGAGGCGCTTGGCGAGCTCGACGATGTAGACGTTCATCCCGCCGGCGTCGCCCGTGCCGGGCTGGTGCAGCGGTGAGGTGTGCACGCTGAGCATGGCCACGCGGCGGGGCTTGCGGTGGTGGCCGACGGCGGGCAGGCGCAGGCGCGGGGCGTCGGGACGGACGCCGCGGGCGGCGGCGATGCGGCCGCTGATGCTGCCGCCGAGACGGGACACGTACTGGCTCAAGGGAGCAGTTCCTCTCGCTCGGACGGCGGCGGACGGTCCGCTGCGCCCCGCTCTGGCGGGCGGGTCGGCAGCGCCGGTGGGGCGGCATGGCTGCGGGAGCGCGGTCGGCGCCCTGCAAGGAGTGCAACCCGGACGGCGGTCCGCCGCATTCCGGGAGCCCGGAAGTTCCTGTCCGTTTGCCGGATTTTTATCTTGACCGTGCCCTCCGCATACGCTCGGCGCATGGTCTCCCGCAGCACTCCGCCGTCCCCGAAGCGCCCCGAGGGCACCGTGACGCGCGGGACGACGAACCCGAACCGGCTGCGCCGCATGGACCGCTGGATCGCCGCCGCGCACGGGGCCGCGCTGCGGCGGGCGGACGCGCCGGTGGCGGTGGACCTGGGGTACGGGGCCGCGCCGTGGACGGCGGTGGAGCTGCTGGCGCGGCTGCGGGAGGCGGCTCCCGGGGTGCGGGTGGTCGGCATCGAGATCGAACCGGCGCGGGTGGCGGGGGCGAAGCCGTACGAACGGGAGGGGCTGAGCTTCCGGCACGGGGGCTTCGAGGTGCCGCTGGAGGGCGGGGAGCGTCCGGCGCTGATCCGCGCGGCGAACGTACTGCGCCAGTACGACGAGGAGCGGGTCGCGGAGGTGTGGCGGCGGCTCTGCGGCCGGCTGGCCCCGGGCGGGCTGCTGGTGGAGGGGACCTGTGACGAGATCGGCCGGCGGCACGTGTGGGTGGCTCTGGGGCCGGAGGGGCCGCGCACGGTGACCTTCGCGACGCGGCTGGGCTCGCTGGAGCGGCCGTCGGACCTGGCGGAACGGCTGCCGAAGGCGCTGATCCACCGGAACGTGCCGGGTGAGCCGGTGTACGCGTTCCTGCGCGACTTCGACCGGGCGTGGGCGGCGGCCGCGCCGTACGCCTCGTACGGGGCGCGGCAGCGGTGGATCCGGACGGCGCGGGCGCTGGCCGCCGACTGGCCGCTGGCGGACGGTCCGGGGCGCTGGCGGCAGGGGGAACTGACGGTGCGCTGGGAGGCGTTGCGCCCGGCGGGGTGAACCTGGCGCGGTGGGGAACCGGCGTCGGAGGCGGTCCGTTGAGTCGGCTGGGACGGTCGGGGGGTGGCCGGTCATGATCGGAGTGGCATCCGGAGGGTGTTGGAATTCACCGAGTCGTGGCACCATCCCGGAGACAGTGCCAAGTTACTGATGGATAGTCAGATCTGATGTCCGGTCCGGTCCGGCCCGATTCGTGCCGTTCTCCGGCAGTCGGCAGTCGGCAGTCCGCCTTCGGCCGTCGGCCGTCGGCCACGGCCGACGGCCGTCCGGTGACATCGGTCTGACACGGGGCGCCTGGGGGAGCCATGGGGACCGTGAAGCGAGCGTCGTCGCGTCGGCAGGGAGTGTCCGCTCTCACGCTGCTGTGCGCCATGGCGATACTGGCGGCCCCGGGCCTCGCCACCACCGCGTACGCGGCTCCGGGCGCGCCCTCGGCCCCGTCGGCCCCCGCCGCACCGGCGGCCCCGGCGCCCGAGCCGGGCGCCAAGTCCCTGGAGCAGGTCCGCAAGGAGATCGAGGACCTGTACCGCCAGGCCGGCAGCGCGACCGACGCGTACAACCTCGCGGAGAGCGAGACCAAGGCGCAGTCCGAGCGGATCGTCCAGGTCGCCAACCTGGTGGTGGCGGGCCAGGACCGGATCTCCTCCCTGAAGGACCGCGCCGGCGCCGCCGCCCGCGCCCAGTACCGCTCGGGCGGACTGCCGCCGGGCGCACGGCTGGCGTTGAGCGACACCCCGGCCGACTTCCTCGACGGGACGGGCCGGTTGCGGCAGGGCGAGAAGGCCACCACGGACCTGCTGTCCGAACTGAACCGCACTCAGACCGACTTGGAGCGGTACGCCAAGGAGGCGGGTGCGCTCTGGCAGAAGATGGAGGACAACAGGGCCAAGAAGGAAGCCGCCAAGAAGCAGATCGAGGAGAAGATCAAGACGGCGGAGGCCCTGGAGAACAGGCTGGAGGCCGAGGAGAAGGCCCGGCTGATCCAGCTGGAACAGGAAGCGCAGTACAAGGCGCAGACGGCATGGCTGTCCTCGGGCGCGATGAAGGACGTCAACGGCGCCGCGACGGACGCGGGCAAGCGGGCCGTGCAGTGGGCCACCGCGCAGATGGGCAAGCCGTACGTCTGGGGCGCGACGGGGCCGGACTCCTTCGACTGCTCCGGCCTGACCTCGCAGGCCTGGCTGGCGGCGGGGCGGGGCATCCCGCGCACCTCGCAGGAGCAGCTGCGGCTGCTGCCGAAGGTCGCGCTGAAGGACATGCGCCCCGGGGACCTGATCATCTACTTCGACGACGCGAGCCACGTCGGCATGTACGTCGGCGACGGCGCGATGGTCCACGCCCCGCGCCCGGGGCGCACGGTGACCATGGCGGGCGCGGGCTCGATGCCGATCAAGGCAGTGGTCCGCCCCGACGCGTAGGCCCTGGCCGGGCGGTGAACCCCCCGGGGCCCAGCGGGCCCGGGACCCCGCGCGCGGCCCGGGGACGCCGGTCGCGGGCGGGGGCCTGGGGGGCGTGCGCCGAGACGGGCGCGAACGCTGATGCGGTACGACTCCTCCCCCGAGTCCGGGGCTCGGCCCTGACCTCCCCCCAGGTGCGGGTGGCGACGCGGGGGCGGCCCGATGGCAAGCCGGCGAACCCTGGCGTCCGTGCCGGCGCGGCCCCGGCCGAGTCTCGCGTCCGAGGCGCGGGCGCGGTGGCGGCGCGCGATCTCCCGCCGGGCCCGGCGGGCCCCCGCCACGCGCGAGCGGGCGCTGGCCCCGACGGGGACGGGCGCTGTAGCGGGCCGTGGGCCGGGGCCCGGTCGCCCGGGGACGGACGCCGACGCGTACGCGGGCTCCGAGGCGGGGACGGGCGCAGTCTCGGACGCGGGCTCCGAGGCAGACGCGAGCGCCGGCACGGGGACGGGCGCCGACGCGGGGAGTGGCACAGTCGCCGGCGCGGGCCGATGGCGGGCGGCCCCCGCACACGCCGACGCGGCCCCGGCAGGGCTCGCGGCGCGGAACCTCCCCCGGGCCTCGGCCCGGACCGGCCCCCCGCCACGCGCGCGAACCGTCGGGTGCGGGCCCGGCCCCACGCGCGGGGGCCGTCCGACGCCGGGCCGGGCCTCGGCGGGGCCGTGCGTACAGCGGTGGCCGCGGAACGTGAGGGGCGGGGTTCCGGGGGGTGGGACGGGGGGCGGCGGGTTCGTGACGTTGGTCATCCCCGCCGCGCGGTTTTCCCCCGCGATAGGGGCATATGACGGCGGCCCTCCCCCGCTCCCATTCCGCTCGCCCGTACCCGCCCGCTAGGGTCAGCCGCATGAGCGCACCCTCGGGGGGAGGCAAGGAACCGGAGACCATGCCCGTACCCGTACCGCGGCAGAGGGACATCCCCGCCACGGACAGCGGCCCCGCCGCCCAGTCGTCACTGACGCTGCTGGTGGTGGAGGACGACCCCGCAGGCGGTCTCACCGTCCCCGAGATCCTCGACGCCGACGGCCACCGGATCCGGATCCGCAGCGCCCGCAACCTCACCGAGGCCGCGCGGCTGCTCACCCCCGACGTGCACTGCGTCCTGCTCGACCTGGCCCTGCCCGGCCCCGGCGAGGACGGCCTCGGCGCCCTGCGCGAGGTGCTCCGTATCGCCCCCGGCCACGCCGTCCTCGTCCTCACCGGCGAGGCCGACGCCGACCGCGCCGCCGAGGCCGTGCGCGTCGGCGCGCAGGACTTCCTCTACCGCGACGAGCTCGACGGACGGCTGCTGAGCCGCGCCATCCGCTACGCCGTGGAGAGAAAGCGGGCCGACATCGCCCAGTACAAGCTCGCAGAATCGAAACTGCGCGCCCAGGAGAACGCCCGCCTCGAACGCGGCCTGCTCCCCACGCCCCTCCTGGAGGGCTCCGACCTCCGCTTCGCCGCCCGCTACCGCCCGGGCCGCAGCCGGGCCCTGCTGGGCGGCGACTTCTACGACACCGTCCGCACCCCCGACGGCACCGTCCACGCCATGATCGGCGACGTCTGCGGCCACGGCCCCGACGAGGCGGCCCTCGGCGTCGAGCTGCGCATCGCCTGGCGCGCGCTGACCCTGGCCGGGCTGTGCGGGGACGACCTGCTCGCCACGCTCCAGGAGGTCCTGGAGGTGGAGCGGCCCTGCGAGGAGATCTTCGCGACGCTGTGCACGGTGGACATCTCCCCGGACGGCCGGCGGGCGGGCCTGTGCCTGGCCGGGCATCCGGCGCCGCTGATATCGAGGCCGGGCGCGCCCGCGCGGCTGCTCCCGTACGAGAACAGCGGCCCGGCGCTCGGTCTGCTCCCCCGGGCCCGCTGGCCGCGCCGCCAGGTCGACCTGGGCGGCAGCTGGAGCCTGATGCTCTACACCGACGGCCTCATCGAGGGACGCGTCGGCGACGGCCGCGAGCGCCTCGGGCAGGACGGCATGGTCGACATGATCAACCGGCACATCGAGCGCGGGCTGAGCGGCGAGGCGCTGCTGGAGGCGTCCGTCACGGAGGCCCGCCGCCTCAACGGCGGCGAGCTCACCGACGACGTCGCCGTGGTCCTGCTCTCCCGCGCGGCGACCTAGTACCGCGACGTACCGCGCCGTACTGCGACCGGCGCGACGCGCCGGTACGGGTTCAGCGGCCGCCGTTGTACGGCCCGTACGGGCCGTCGCTGCTGCTGCCTCCGCGGCGCGGGCCGCCGCCCGAGACCTGCTTGAGGGCGGGGCGCACGTCGACGAGGAACACGATGCTCGCCACCAGGCCCGCGATCTGCAGGAACAGCATCCCGAGGAAGAAGTCCACCAGGACGGTCACCCCGAGGATGACCAGCCAGAAGGTCTTCGTCTGCTTGTCGGCGGCCCGGTACGCGTCCTCGCGCGCCAGCAGCGCCATCACGAAGGCCACGACGGCCAGCGCCAGCATGGCGTAGCCGAGCAACGGGAGCACCCCGTTATCGAACCCCTGCATCAGCATGTCGCGACCGCCTTCTCACATCCGGCACCAGTGACTCCACGCTACCGCCGGAGCCGTCTTCCCGAACGGCAACGAACCGGGCACCCGCCGGGTGCCCGGCCCGCGTTCCGCTCGTTCAGGCCTCTTCGCCGGTCCCGGCGGCGGCCTTCTTGGCCGTGCCGCGGCGCGCGGCGGGCTTCTTCGCCGCGGGCTTCTCCTCCGCGTCGGCCTCCGCGGCGGCTTCCGCCGGGGCCTCCGCGGCGGCTTCCGCCGGGGCGGGTTCGCGCGCGGGCTCGGGCTCCACGGCCCCGGCGATGTCCACGATCTCGTCGGCGACCTCGCCGCGCCAGGCCCGTACGGTCTGCTCGCCGTGCTCGGCGACCTTGTCGTAGGTCTCCTTCGCCCGGACGGCGTACTCGGCGGCCACGCCGACGCCGCGCAGGGCGAGGTCCTGGGCGGTCTCGCCGAGCTTCTTCGGGTCGATCGAGCCGAACACCTCGGTGACCTTGGCGGTGACGGCCTCCTGCACGGCCTTCGGGTCGGTGTTCTTCACGGCCTCGATGCGCGCCGGGGCCTCGGCGCGCAGCTGCTCGATGAGCGCGGGCACCTTCTTGGCCTGCTGGACGGCGAGGTCGGCCGTGCCGGCGGCGAAGTAGAGGGGGGTGGGGTCGGTGAGGGTCTTCTTCAGGTCATCGGCGATGGCCATGTGCGGGTCCTCCCGGATCACAGTCAATTCGTAGGGGGCATCGCGGCGTCGTCGCCGGCGCCCTCGCCGGGAGCCTCTTCGGCCTCCAGCGCGTTCTCCTTGCGGAACGCGTCGTAGATCTGGAGCAGCACCTGCTTCTGCCGCTCGTTGATCGACGGGTCGGAGAGGATGACGGCGCGCGTCTCCACCTCGTCCCGGTCCCGCTCGTCGAGCATCCCGGCCTGCACGTACAGCGTCTCGGCGGAGATCCTCAGCGCCTTGGCCAGTTGCTGGAGGATGTCCGCGCTCGGCTTGCGCAGCCCGCGCTCGATCTGGCTCAGGTACGGATTCGACACCCCCGCCGCGTCGGCGAGCTGCCGCAGCGAGAGCTGGGCCTGCCGCCGCTGCTCGCGGAGGTATTCGCCGAGGTTTCCGACGTTGAGCGATGCCATGTTCCGATCCTGCCGCACCCTGCTAACTATTGCAAGCGCTTGCTAGCAATAGCTCCCACTACTATCCCCGGGGGCGCCCGGCCGGTGCTAGCTTGCGGGCGTGGACCTCTTCTCACCGTCGTGGGCCGCGCTGCGCGCCGCCGTCGCCGGGCTCTCCGACGAGGACTTCGCGCGGCCCTCCGGCTGCCGGGGGTGGCTCGTGCGGGATCTCGTGTGCCACCTCGTCATCGACGCCCAGGACGTCCTGATCACCCTCGCCACCCCCGCCGACGCCGAGCCCACCCGGGACGCGGCGGGTTACTGGGAGGTCGGCGCGGTCCCGGACGGGGAGGACCCGCTGGACGCGCTGACCGTGCGGCTGGCCGCCGCGTACGGGGAACGGTGGCTGCTCGCGTTCCACCTGGACGACGTCGGTTCCGCCGCCGGCCGCGCCGCCGCCCTCGCCGACCCCTCCGCCCGGGTCTCCACCCGCGACCAGGTGCTCACCGCCGGGAACTACCTGTCCGCGTACGTCCTGGAGTGGACGCTGCACCACCTCGACCTGGTCGCGCACCTCCCGCACGCGCCGCGCCCGCCCGCCGAGGGCCTCGCCGCTTCGCGGGCGCTGCTGGAGCGGATCGCCGGGGCGCCCTTCCCGGCGTCGTTCTCCGACGAGGACGCCCTGCTCGTCGGCACCGGCCGGCGCTCCCCCACCGCCGCCGAGGCGGCCGCCCTGGGGGAGCTGGGCGCGCGGCTCCCGCTCGCCCTCGGCTGAGCACCCGCCAGGTACCCACTTTTTTGTGGGTACTTGGCCGAGCGCGGCCGCCGCGCGAAGCTGGTGGGGCGGCCGGGAAGGAAGGGGTTCAGGAAGCCGCGCGGGCAGCGGCGAGCCTCTCCAGCCGCCGATGCCCCCAGTCGGACAGGGTCGCCACCGCCTCGGCGAGTTCCCGGCCGAAGCCGGTCAGGGAGTACTCGGTCTTCAACGGCAGTACGTCGTGCACCTCGCGGTGCACGATCCCGTCGGTCTCCATCTCGCGGAGCGCCTGGGTCAGCACCTTCTCGCTGAGCCCCGGCAGCCGGCGCCGCAGTTCACCCGGACGCTGGGGGCCGTCCTCCAGCAGCCAGAGCAGGGCCGTCTTCCACTTGCCGTCGATCACGGCGATCGCGGCGGTCACTCCGCAGACGTCCGGATCCTGGGCGCGGCTGCGCGTCATTCCCCTGCCCTTCCCTGCGCCGTTTGCGCTGACCTGCGCGTCCTCAGCGCGGTCTCTTACACGTACCAGTCATGTTTTCACGGGAGTTGAGCCATGTCTTCGTCCACCCACCAGCCCACCGTCACCGTACTGGGCCTCGGCCCGATGGGCCGGGCCCTCGCGGGCGCCTTCCTGGACGCCGGTCTGCGCACCACCGTCTGGAACCGCACCCCCGGCCGTGACCGGGACCTCGTCGCGCGGGGTGCGACCGCCGCCCGGTCCGCCGCGGAAGCGGTCGCGGCGAGCGGCCTCACCGTGGTCTGCGTGGTCAACTACGAGGCCGCCGACGCCGTCCTGCGGCCCGACGACGTCACCGCCGCGCTCAAGGGGCGCACCGTCGTCAACCTCACCGCCGACACCCCGGACCGCGCCCGCGAGACCGGCGCCTGGGCGGCCGCGCACGGCATCCGCTACCTCGACGGCGCCATCATGACCCCGGCCACCACCATCGGCTCACCGGACGCGGTGTTCATCCACAGCGGCCCCGAGGACCTCTACCGCGAGCACCGGCCCGTGCTGGAGGCCCTCGGCGGGACCCACACCCACCTCGGGGAGGACATCGGCCGGGCGGCGGCGTACGACATCGCCCTGCTCGACATCTTCTGGACGGCGATGGCGGGCTACGCCCACGCCCTGGCGGTGGCGAAGGCCGAGGGCGTGAGCGCCGGGGAACTGGCCCCGTTCGCCCAGGGCATCGGCGCGATCCTGCCGCCGCTCTTCGCGGAGTTCGCCGCGGACGTGGACAGCGGCGGCTACTCCGGCGAGCTCAACCCGCTGACCTCGGCGGCCTCGTCCATGGCCCACATCATCCACACCTCCGAGGCGCACGGCATCGACGCGGGCCTGATGCGCGCCACCGAGGGCCTGGCCCGCCGGGCCATCGGCCACGGCCACGGCGGCGACGGGTTCATCCGCGTCGCCGAACTCCTCGGCCGGACGGCCGTGCCGGCCCGTGCCGGGGGCACCCCCGGAGAGCAGGGCTGAGGCGGACGCGCGGGACCACCGCCGTCAGGCCTGCCGCCGAGGCCCCGTCCTCGCCCGCGTCGGTGCGGCCGGCCGCGTCCGGGCTTCCCGGACCGCGTCGTCGGCCGCACCGGGCGGGCCGGGCATCAGGCGGCCGGAGCCGGCGCCGGCGCGCGGCCGATGACGGCCGTCGCGTACAGCTCCTCCGAGGTGACCGCCCGCACCTCCAGGCCGCCCCCGGTCAGCGCGGACGCCGTCAGCGGGGCCTGCCGGACGCTCGTCTCGATCAGGAGGTGACCGCCCGGCGCCAGCCACCGCGAGGCCTCCGCCGCGACCCGGCGGTGGACGTCCAGGCCGTCCGAACCCCCGTCGAGGGAAACGAGCGGCTCGTGGTCGCGGGCCTCGGGCGGCATCAGCCCGATCTCCCCCGTCGGCACGTACGGGGCGTTGACCACCAGCACGTCCACCCGCCCCCGCAGCTCCGCCGGGAGCGCCCCGTACAGGTCGCCCTCCCACACCGAGCCCCCGTACGGGGCCACGTTGCGCCGCGCGTACGCCAGCGCCGCCGGATCGATGTCGGCCACGTGCAGCTCGACCCCGCCCGGGACCTGGGCCGCCACCGCCGCGCCGAGGGCACCGACCCCGCAGCACAGGTCCAGCACGACCGCGCCGGGCCGGGCCAGCTCCACCGCCTCCTGCACCAGGAACTCCGTACGCCTGCGCGGTACGAAGGCCCCCGCGCCCACTTCCACGCGCAGCCCGCAGAACTCCGCCCAGCCGACGACGTGCTCCAGGGGTTCGCCGTCCACCCGGCGGGCCACCATGCCCGCCAGGTGGACGTCGTCAGTGGCGGCGGCGGCCAGCAGGCCGGCCTCCTCCTCCGCGAAGACGCAGCCCGCGGCGCGCAGCCGTTCCACGATCGATGTCACGTAGCTCAATCCTCTTGTTCTGCACGGCACCGGCATCCGGGGCCGGTGGTGACGATAGGCCTCAGAAGACGTCCGGGCACCACGGCCGGCGGGCGGTCCGGAATACCGCGTCGGCGAGCACGACCGCGCCCGGCCGCTGCTCCGCGACCCGGCCCAGCGCGGCCAGCCGCACCGCCGACGCGTCGCCCAGGTAGAGGGAGCCCAGCGCGGACACGTCGAGCCGCAGGCCGGCCGGCTCCCCGGTACGGGTGCACGTGCCGGCGCCCGCGTCCAGCCGGTAGCGGCCGCCCGCCGGACCGGTGGCGTCCTCGACGTCCAGGACGAGCACCCCGGGCACGGCGTACGTCCGCGCGCCCAGCGCCCGTACGACGTCCAGCACCCGCACCCACAGGAAGTCGGCGGCCGACACCGGCCGGGCCGCACGCGCGTCGGGCAGCAGCTCCGGCAGCAGGTCGTCGGGGGCGCGGTTGCCGCTGCGGACCTTCAGCACCCAGTCGATGGAGCACAGGAAGTGCCACAGCGCCCGCTCGGCCTGCGGGGTGAGCGCGAGGAAGTCCCGCACCTGGACGGTGTTCAGCGGGGTCTTGGCGTCGGTCCAGTGGTCGTCGGCCTGGTAGGCGGCGAGCCCCGCCACCTCGCCGTCCGCGTCCCGGTACACCGCGAACATCTTCTCCCGGTACGGGCGGTGGGACATCTGCTCCAGGCCGGTCGTCAGGCTCCACCAGCGCTCGTCGCGGTCGACGAGGCCGTGGCGGAAGGCCCGCAGCCGCTCGTGCAGGGCGGGGCCCACGCGCCGCACCTCGGCGGCGTCGACCAGGTCGATCCGGCCGCCGTCGACCGGCGCCGGACGGCCGCGGTCCAGGCCGGTGCGCGCCACGTCGACCTCCCATTCGGCGTGGACGGTCGCGGCGCCGTACCCGTAGCGCCCGTAGATCGGGTACTCGGCGGCGATCAGGGTGGACAGTACGTCGCCCCGCGCCTGGGAGGCGGCCAGTTCGGCCTCCATCATGCGGGTCAGCAGGCCCTTGCGGCGGTGGGTGGGCAGCACGGCCACGTTCGAGACCGCGCTGCACCCGACGGCGGCACCGCCGGGCACGGTCAGTTCCTGGGCGAAGGAGCGGAAGGTGGCGACGCACCGCCCGGTCTCCTTGTCGAAGGCCCCCTGTACGCGCGTCAGGTCGCTGTTCGCGGCGCGCTGGGCCACATCGGATTCCGTGGGGGTGCCCGGCGTCAGGAAGCCCGTGTTCAGCGTGGTGAGCCAGGCGGGGAGTTCGGAGGCGGCGATCGGCCGCACATCAGCGCTCATGACCGGCCACGCTAACCGCCGGGTACCGGCCGGGTCGCCCGAATTTCTCCGCGCCCCCAGCCACGCCCCCAGCGGCGCCCCTGGCCACGCCCTCAGCCGTGCCCCGCGCCGCGGCCCGAGCCGTGCCCCGCGCCGTGCCGCTCCGGGCCCGCGCTCGCCCGGCTACGCCAGCAGGTCGTCCACCTGCGCCTCGCCCTCACGGTAGCGGCGGGTGATCTCCGCGCTGGAGTCGTCCGCCATCCGCTGGAGCTGCTGCCGGCGCCGCGAGACCTGCTGCTCGTAGCGGACCAGCCGGCCCATCGCGTCGTGCAGCTCGCCGTCGGTGCGCGCCTCCAGGTCGGAGAGCTCCACGTCGGACAGCATCTCCGCCGCCAGCAGCCGGTACTCCTCGCTCTGCGGGGTGCCGAGGGTGACGTGCCGGGCGGAGGCGCTGCGGCTGGAAGGGGCGTCGGCGAGGATCTCCGAGAGCCGGTCCACCACCGGCGCCTCGGGGTCCGTACGGCGGGCGAGCTCGGCGCGCAGGATGTCGATGCGGCCCTGCAGGAGTCTGCGTACGTAGCTCAGGTCGGCCTCGTCGCGCTGCGCGTCGCGCCGCAGCGCGCGCAGCTCGGGCAGCCCGAGGGCGGTGGCGGGGGTGGTCGGCCCCAGCGGCTCGCCGGTGCGCTGCGCGGGAGGCCACCCGGCGGGGCCCGCGGCGGGCGCCGGAGCGTGTGACACGGGTGACACGGGTGACACGAGTGGCGCGAGAGACGCGGGTGACTCGGGTGCAGGTGCGGAGGTACCAGAAGTGTTCATGACGTTCGTATCCGTCCCCTCGACCGGTGCTGGTGGCACCGCCTGCGTGCATGGTGCCACTCTCCGTGGTGCGGACGCAGTCCCCGTCCACCCGATCGGCCCCGGACGGGTGCACAGCTGGTACACAGGTGGTATGCGAGCTGTGGTGCAGAGGGTGGACGGCGCGAGCGTCGTCGTGGCCGGCGAGACGGTCGGCGAGATCGTCGGCGAGGGCGTGTGCGTACTGGTGGGGGTGACCCACGACGACACTCCGGAGAAGGCGGAGCTCCTGGCGCGCAAGCTCTGGTCCGTACGGATCCTGGAGGGGGAGAAGTCCTGCAGCGACGTGGACGCGCCGCTGCTGGTGATCTCCCAGTTCACGCTGTACGGGGACGCGCGCAAGGGCCGTCGCCCCACGTGGAACGCGGCCGCGCCCGGACCGGTGGCGGAGCCGCTGGTCGACGAGGTCGTGGCACGGCTGCGGGCGCTGGGCGCGACGGTGGCGACGGGCCGGTTCGGCGCGGACATGCGGGTCTCGCTGACGAACCACGGCCCGTTCACCCTCGTCATCGACATCTGAGCGGCACCTGACCGGCACCTGACCGGCAGGCCCCGGACCCCTTACGGGGCTACGACGACCTCCTGCGCGGCGGCCGTGTTCCCGGCCAGCAGCGGGGCGTCGACCGGAACGTTCCGCTTGACCAGCGCGAGCGCGATCGGGCCGAGCTCGTGGTGGCGCACGGCGGTGGTGACGAAGCCGAGCTGACGCCCGTCCTCCCCGTCCGAGGCGAGCCGTACCGGCGTCCCGTGCGCCGGGAGCAGCACCTCGGAGCCGTCCAGGTGCAGGAAGACCAGGCGGCGCGGGGGCTTGCCCAGGTTGTGGACGCGGGCGACGGTCTCCTGGCCCCGGTAGCAGCCCTTCTGCAGGTGCACGGCGGTGCCGATCCAGCCCAGCTCGTGCGGGATGGTGCGGTGGTCGGTCTCCAGGCCGACGCGCGGCCGGTGGGCCTCGACGCGCAGGGCCTCGTAGGCGAGGAGCCCGGCGGCGGGGCCGTGGGCGGCGGCGAAGGCCTCCAGCTCGGCGCGGGGCAAGAAGACGTCACGGCCGTGCGCGGTCTCGCGTACGACGTGCTCCTTGGCGACCTCGGCGATCGAGCCGGCCGGGAGGTGGACGACGGCGAAGTCGTCGGTGCGGTCGGCGACCTCGACGCGGTAGAAGAACTTCATCGACTCCAGGTAGCCGAGGAGCGCCTCCCGGGTGCCGGGCTCCACGTGCGCCCAGACCGTCTCGCCGTCGTCGACGAGGTAGAGGGCGTGCTCGATGTGCCCGTGGGCGGAGAGGATCAGCGCCTCGGTGGCCCGTCCGGCGGGCAGGTCGCTCATGTGCTGGGTGAGCAGCAGGTGCAGCCAGCTCAGCCGGTCCGCTCCGGTGACGGTGACGACCCCGCGGTGGGAGAGGTCGACGAAGCCGCGGCCGTCGGCGAGGGAGCGCTGTTCGCCGTAGAGCTCTCCGTAGTGGGCGGCGACGCCCTCGTCGATGCCTTCGGCCGCTACGGCGCCGGGGAGATGGAGCAAGGGGCTGCTGGTCATGCCACCAGCCTACGACCCCGCTACGCGGTGCCCGTCTGGCGCCCGGCCGCCGCGCACTTCTTGCACAGCCCGAAGATCGCGAAGTGCTTCATGTCGGTCTCGAACCCGAAGGTGGCGCGCAGCTTCGCGGTGAACTCGTCGGCGATGTCCACGTCGGCCTCGATGACGCCGGTGCATTCGCGGCAGACGAGGTGGATGTGGTGGTGCCGGTCGGCGAGGTGGTAGGTGGGGGCTCCGTGGCCGAGGTGGGCGTGGGAGACCAGTCCGAGCTCCTCCAGGAGCTCCAGGGTCCGGTAGACGGTGGAGATGTTCACCCCGGAGGCGGTCTTGCGGACCTCCACGAGGATCTCGTCGGGGCTGGCGTGCTCCAGGGCGTCGACCGCCTCGAGCACGAGCTGGCGCTGCGGCGTCAGCCGGTAGCCGCGCTGCCGCAGGTCACTCTTCCAGTCGGTGGTCACCACCCGGCCAGTGTAAGCGCGGAAAGGGGACCGCGGTCAGCCCGCGGTCCCCTTTCCCTCTGCCCGTGCCGGGTGCGTCGCTCAGCGGAAGAAGGCGATGCCGTCCTCGGGGAGCTCCGGGAGGTTGCGCGCCATGTCGGCGATCTCCTCCGGGGTGACGACCTTCTTGAGCTGGGCCGACATGTAGGGGCGCAGCTCGACGTCGGGGGTGGCCTTCTCGCCGACCCACATGAGGTCGCTCTTCACGTAGCCGTAGAGGCGCTTGCCGCCGCTGTACGGGCCGGACGCGGCCGTACGCGCCACCGCGTCGGTGACCAGGTCGATCTGGGGCTTCTGGTCGGCGAGCTCGCCGTACCAGACCTCGACGACACCCTGGTCGCGCACCATGACGATCTCGACCTTGCGGTCCTTGTCGATGCGCCAGTAGCCCGACTCGGACTCCAGCGGGCGCACCTTGTTGCCCTCGCCGTCGAGCACCCAGGTGTGGGAGGTGTACTCCAGGAAGTCCCGGCCGTCGTGGCTGAAGACGACTTCCTGGCCGAAGTTGCACTTCTCCTCACCGGGGAAGTCGAAGACGCCCGCGCCTTCCCAGTTGCCGAGGAGGAAGGCGAGGGGGACGAGGCCCGGGTTCAGGTCGGACGGGATCTGGATCATGTTTGGCTGCTCAGGCGATCTGTGGGAGGGGTTCCGGTGCGGTCGGCTGCGCGGACGCTCAGCGCTGACCCTGGTACAGCTTCTTGACGGCCAGGACGGTGAAGGCGAGTACGCCGACGCAGACCAGGACCAGCAGGGAGGTGAAGACTGCCTCAAGCACGGGGTGCTCCTCGGAGGTTTCGGTGCGGGTGGACGGGCCGGTCCCCAAGCCTACTGGCCCGGAGACCGGCGCACGCTGTGAGGTGGGCCGTACCGGCCCCCTCCGGTTCAGCTCAGCAGCTGCTGCTGGAGGATCACGGCCTGGTGGAGCGGGACGGCCCCCGCCGCGCCCTTGCGGGCCTGGAGGATCACGGCCTGGATGTCGCCCGACTGGACGCACCCGACCCTGATCTGCTCGTCGCCGGACGGAGCGGGTTCCTCCAGGACCGTGACGCCGGTGGGGTCGGGGGCTCCCTCGGCGACGCGGGCCTTGCCCCAGGCGTCGTCGGTCTGGATACGGTTGACGCCGTTCAGCGTCATGTCGGGGCCGCAGCCGGTGAAGGTGTCCGCCAACCCGGACGCGTGGAAACGCAGCAGGTAGATGCGGGTGCGGGTGCCGTCCGGTGTGGTCCAGCCGCGGCCCGCTATCTGGCGCAGCCCGTTGTCGGTGAACCCCTGCTTCATCTTCTCGCGCGCGGAGCCCTCGTACTCCTCCAGGAAGGTGTCCACGCCGACCGTCGAGTCCTTCTCCAGCTTCAGGCCGGTGTCCGGGGTGGATCCGAGCGGGGCCGGGAGGAGCAGCTGGGTGAGGCCGGCGAAGTGGATGCCGTCCTCGTTGTCGACGGCGAAGGGCAGCGCCGCGCCGGGGGGCAGGCTGGGCTTGACCAGGGCCGGGTAGGTCCAGCGTCCGTCGTCCCGGGTGGACAGTCCGGGCACGTCGGTGCGCTCGGCCTGGGTGATCCCGTACGCGGTCCCCGCGCCGGCGACGCCGAAGACGAGGACGGCGGCGGTCCAGCGCAGCACGGCGCGCGGGGTTCGGCGGTCGCGGGGGGCGGCGGGGGACGTCGTGGCCGGGTCCGCCGGGGTGTCGGTCGGCGGGGCGTCCGGTACGGGGTCGGCGGTGGTGTGCTGCTCGGTCACGCGGACTCCCCGGGGGACTTCAGGCGGGACAGCTGGTTCTTGAGGAATCCGGTGGCCTCGAGCTTCGAGAACCCTTCTCGCTTGGGCCCGTACGCGCGGAGGTTGACCAGCACGTCGCCCTGGACGGCCACGCAGTAGAGCGAGTCGATTTTCGGGTCCTCCTCCTCGCCCACGGCCAGCAGGGAGCACTTGGCGTCCGGGTAGCCATCCACCTTCGGCGCGTCGCGGTCGTCACCGGTGAGGTCGAGCAGCTTCTTGGAGACCTCGGAGAACGCTCCGACGGCCCGTGAGTCGGCCTGCATGATGCGGATCTCCACGACCATGCTGCCGCTGGTGGCGGCGTAGGTCCGGCCGGCCAGGCCCTTGAGCTTGAGGTCGGCCAGCATGTCGTCGCGCTTCTTGCGCTCCGAGCTGGACAGTCCCTTGCGGGCTTCCTTGAAGCCTTCGACCGCCTTCTCCCCGGAGACGAAGAAGTCGTTCCCGCTGGCGGCGAGGTCCGGCCCCAGCTTGAATTCGGGAGGAATCGGAAGCAGCTTGCCGGAGAGGTCGTTCGGTGGCACCGGTGCGGGGTTCTCGGCCTCGGGTCGATTCCCGTCGTCCGCGGCCCAGTAGGCGGTCGGCGCGGTCCGGTCGGCGTCCGCGAGGACGGAGGACGCCCAGATACCGCCGCCCACGACAAGCGCGGCAGCCAGGGTCCCGGCGATGAGGACGACCCTCTTCCGGCGGCCCGCCACGGGCGCGGGCCCGGCCGCAGCGGTGGTCTGTGGATCTGCCGTCGTCTCGGTCTGCGGCTCGGTCACAGTCGCTCCAGCTGTCGCTTGGCCAGGTCGAGGACAACACCCTCGGGAATCGCGCGGCCACGCTTGTCGAAGTAGTTGAGGTCCAGAACGATGTCTCCCCGGCGGGCGATGGCCCTGCCCTCCCTGTACGGGAGGTATCCGGGCTCAGCGTGGACTTCCGAGGCGACCCAGACGTGTCCCATCTCGGCGGGGACGCCGGGGATAGCCACCCCGTCGTTGCCCGCGTAGCTCTTGTCCGGCAGGTACGAGGCCTGCGTCAGCTGGTACTCGTTCGCGCCGGAGAAGTCGCGGAACTGGATGAGCCGGACCTTCACCAAGACGTCGCCCTCCGTCCAGACACGGGTGGCAAGGCGTCGGAAGCCCTCCTTGACGTAGCCCCGCAGGGCGTAGTCGGGCTTCTCGAAGCTCGCCGAGAAGGAGTCGAGGGTGTCGTAGCCCTCGGATTCGACCTTCGCCCCGGCCGGTGCCTCGATCAGGAGCTTCGTGAGGTCGTCGTCGGTCTTGTGCCAGCGGTTGGCGTTGATCGTCTTCGCCGTCGTCGCGTCGTCCGGCGCCAGCGGCTTCGGGGAGTCCAGCTTCTGCTGCGCCAGGGGCGGCAGGGGCGTGGGCGGGCGGTGGTACTGGACCGCGTAGCCCGTGACGGTGCCGACGGCCGCGCCCAGTGCCAGGGCTGCGGCGAGCAGGGGCCAGGTACGCCCGCGGCGGCGCGGGACGGAACCGGGCGGTACGGGCACGGGCGGAATTACCGCGTCAACCGGCTTTATTTCCGGCATGCCCGGATCCCGGTTTTCGATTTCCAAAATGGGGTCCCCCACAGGACTGGAGCCGCGGGATCGTTCGCCCGCGCACATCCAAGACACCCTGGTGCGGGGACCCGTTGTACGCATCTTTATTACGTTCTTATATAGGCGCGTTCTAGTCCCCCGGGCGCCGTTTTCCGTCCAGTTCGTCCCACCACTCGTCGGACTTGGGATCGCCCGAGGGGTCGTCCCACCAGCGGTCGTCCGGCCCCCGCCGGTTCGCCACCACCGCCGCGACCGGCGGAATGACCATGGCGACCACGCACAGCGCCACCGCCGCCTCGACCGAGAACAGGCGCACGAAGGACCAGGCGGAGACGAAGAGGAAAAGGCATCCGCCCATCAGCAGGAAATAGGCCCGCCGGCGCCGCGCGTACATGTTTCCAGCGTAGGCCCGGACGCGGACGGCGCGAAGGACCGCACCCCGTTCCAGTGGCGTCCAACCCCCTGGGGTGCGGCCCTTCGGCCGGTTCGGCTGTCGGTCCGGGTATCAGACCGCGATGGCGACGTCCGTCACGCCGCCGGCCTCGGCGACCACGACGGCGCGGTCGGCCTGGGCACCCGGGACGAGCGCCCGCAGCGTCCAGGAGCCCGTGGCCGCGTAGAAGCGGAACTGCCCGGTCGCGGAGGTGGGGACCTCGGCGGTGAACTCGCCGGTCGAGTCCAGCAGGCGGACGTAGCCGCTGATGGGCTCACCGTCCTTGGTCACCTGGCCCTGGATCGCGGTCTCACCGGGCTTCAGCGTCGCGAGGTCGGGCCCGCCGATCTGTGCTCCACACATGTTCTCTGTCCTGTCCTGGAGAAGTTCTGCCGCTACGGGGACGGGCGTCGCGTGCCCGGCCGGATTACTTGTTGGGGCCGAGCTCGATCGGCACGCCGACGAGCGAGCCGTACTCGGTCCAGGAGCCGTCGTAGTTCTTGACGTTCTCCTGGCCCAGGAGCTCGTGCAGCACGAACCACGTGAGCGCGGAGCGCTCGCCGATGCGGCAGTAGGCGATGGTGTCCTTCGCCAGGTCGACCTGCTCGGCCTGGTAGAGGGCGGTCAGCTCCTCGTCGGACTTGAAGGTGCCGTCGTCGTTGGCGTTCTTCGACCACGGGATGTTGCGGGCGCTCGGCACGTGGCCGGGGCGCTGCGACTGCTCCTGCGGGAGGTGCGCCGGGGCGAGCAGCTTGCCGGAGAACTCGTCGGGCGAGCGGACGTCGACCAGGTTCAGGGAACCGATCGCGGCGACGACGTCGTCGCGGAAGGCGCGGATCGAGGTGTCCTGCGGCTTGGCCTTGTACTGGGTGGCCGGGCGGTTCGGGACGTCCTTGCCGTCGACCAGGTCGCGGGAGTCGAGCTCCCACTTCTTGCGGCCGCCGTCGAGGAGGCGGACGTCCTGGTGGCCGTAGAGCTTGAAGTACCAGTAGGCGTAGGACGCGAACCAGTTGTTGTTGCCGCCGTAGAGGACGACGGTGTCGTCGTTGGAGATGCCCTTGGCGGAGAGGAGCTTCTCGAAGCCCTCCTGGTCCACGAAGTCACGGCGGACCGGGTCCTGGAGGTCCTGCTTCCAGTCGATCCGGACGGCGTTGGTGATGTGGTTCTTGTCGTACGCGGACGTGTCCTCGTCCACCTCGACGATCACGACGTTGGCGTCGTTCAGGTGGGCCTCGACCCAGTCGGCGTCTACGAGGACGTCGCTGCGGCTCATGGTGTTCTCCTCCGGGGCAGTTGCGGCGGGGCCGTGCTGGGGCTGCTGCGAGCGGGCTGTGCTGGTGCGTGGCGTTCCGGGTGCGGCTCTCCGGCCCTGCGCGGGGAGGCGTCAGGGGGGGCGGGAGGCTGGTGCGCGGCGGTGCGGTCACGCGGGATGAAGGGCCGTCGGTCCGGCCGGCGGAGCGGAAGGCTCACACCTCACATGGAGCGACAGAGCATGGCGGCGACGCGACACAGGTCTACTGCCCGCCGCTTCGTGAGGTCCGCCTGCTGATGCTTCATAGCCATGGATCGTAGGGACGAACGGGCCGCCCTGTCACCGGCGTGTCATATACCGAGACAGGATCGTCCGCATGACGGGATGAGAAAGCCCCGGACGGCCGTCGTACGGCCTTCCGGGGCTGTTCGTGCGGCCCGTCCTCCTGCGGATCGGACCACGCCGTCTCACGATCCGGCCAGGGACACGTCCGATCCGCTCAGCGTGAGGTGGACGCCGGACTCGTCCGAGGTCAGCGACGCGAGCTTGAGCCCGGCCGGCAGGCCGTCGTCGATGCGGCGGTCGAAGTCGGTCCGCTTGCGCACGACGCCCTCGATCCCCGGGATCCCCTCGCCCGGCACGGAGTCCGCGCGCACCCGGACGACCTTGGAGTTGCCGGAGTCCACCAGGGCGACGGTCGACACCACGCTGCGGGTGACCGTCCTGCCGAGGAAGTCCACGGTCGCGGTGACCTTCACCTTGTTCGGCGCCCCGCCGTAGGTGAGGACCACACCGTTCTGCGAGGCCTTGGTGAGGTCCTCGTACGTGATCAGGGCCGTGCCCTCGGCCCGCGCGGCGGTGCCGCCGCTGTAGCCGTCGTTGAGCTTCACCTCGTGGAACGAGGCCTTCAGCTCCGAGAGCCGCGTCTTGCGGCCGTCGGCGGTGACGTCGACGCCCGCCACCTTCAGGTCGACCTGGTCCAGGTCGTGGCTGAGCGCCTGGGTCAGGAAGGGGAAGCCGTGGATCTCCACCTCGGCGCTCCCCGCGAGGCCCTGCTGGGCCTGGACGCGGTCGGCCAGCCGGTCCTCGGCATAGCCGACCGCCCAGCGGTCGACGCCCACGAACAGCCCTCCCAGCACCACGCCGATGATCACCACGACACGTAGGAAACGCACGTGCCCCTCCCCCTGCTAGTCAGTACGTGCGTTCTAGTGGACCATGACCGGCCGTGAAGGCGGGATCAGCGGCGGGGCTCCCCGGACTCCCCGGGCCCCGGTGTCAGCCGACCACCCGGCCCATGAGGTACACGGCCGGAGCCGCCGCGGCCAGCGGCAGCGCGACACCGGCCGTCATGTGGACGAACTTGGACGGGTAGTCGTACGCGGCCACGCGCAGCCCGATCAGGGCGCACACCCCGGCCGCGAGGCCCACCAGCGCCCCGCCTGCGCCGAGCCCGGTCAGCCCGCCGACCGCGATGCCCGCACCGGCCGCCGCGGCCAGCGACACACCGACGGACGGCGCGGTGGGCAGCGGCAGGGCCCGCGCGAACACCGCGACCGCGACCGCGACCGCACCGGTGGTCACCGGCTCCCGGTCCGCCGCGAGGAAGCCCGCGCACACGATGGCCAGCGCGGCGGAGGCCACCGACGCCATCAGCCCGTACATCCGCTCGTCCGGGTCCGCCTGGCTGCGCAGCTGGAGCACCAGCGTCAGCAGCACCCAGGCCCCGAGGGTGCCGATGATCGCGCCGGGGCCGTACGTACGGTCCACCGCGAGCACCGCGCCGTCGGCGACGAGGGCTCCCGCGAAGGCCAGGACGATGCCCTGACGGGCCGGCCACATGCCGTTGAGGCGGAACCAGCCGGCCGCGGTGAGCCCCTGGAGGGCGATCAGCGGAACGAGCAGCGCCCACTGGCCGAGCGCCGCGGCACCGGCCATCAGGAGCCCCAGGGCGGCGGTCAGTATGGCCGACTGCGGCCCCGGGTCGATGATCGGCGACCGGCCCTCGGCGCGGGCCTGGGCGGGATCGACGGCGCGCAGGGTGTTGCCGCCGAGGGTCGGCGGCGAGTACTCGGCGGACGGCCCGGGCTGCGGCCGGGGCTCCGGCTCCGGCTCGGGCTCCGCCGGCACGGGCGGCAGGTACGCCGTCTGCGCGGCGGCGGCGTCGTCGGAGAAGGCCCCGGCGGGCCAGGCACCGGACGCGGCGCCCCGCTCCCGCACCGGCGGGAGGTACGCGGTCTGCTCGGCGGCGGAGCCGGGGGCGGGAGCGGCCTGGGGCTCGTCCCGGAACCAGCCGTCGGGCACGGCACCCTGCGCCGGCACCGGCGGGAGGTACGCCGTCTGCTCGGCGGCACCGGCGGACTCACGGACCGGCGGGAGGTACGCCGTCTGCTCGGCCGCGGCGGCGGACTCACGGACCGGCGGAAGGTACGCCGTCTCCGCTGCGGCGGCGGAGCCCGAGCCGTCGGACCAGGGCGCGGCCGGCGCCTGCGGCTGCTGCTGCTGCTCGTCCCGGAACCAGCCGTCGGGGACTGCGGGCTGCTGCTGGGGCTGGTGCTGCTGCGGCTGGTGCTGCGCCGGCACGGGCGGCAGGTACGCCGTCTGCGCGGCGGCGTCGGCCCAGCCGCCCTGCGCGGGAGCCTGCTGCTGCTCGTCGCGGAACCAGCCCTCGGGGGCGGCGGGCTGCTGCTGGTGCTGCGGCTGCTGGTGCTGCGGCTGCTGCTGCGCCGGCACCGGCGGCAGGTACGCCGTCTCCGCGGCGGCGGCCGCACCGGCCGCACCGGCCCCGGTGGCGTCCGGCCACGGCACGGCGCCGCCGGCGCTCTGCCCCCACTGCCCCTGCGAGCCCGGGGCCTGGGCCTGGGCCTGGGCGGCCGGCTGGCCGGGCACCGAGCCCAGCGGCGGGTGCACCGGCTGGTAGCCGGTCTCCCAGGTGTCGGACTGCCAGGTCTGCGTCGCGTACGGGTCCTGCTCGGCGGCCTGCTGCTGCCGCTGCCGCTGCTGCTGTTCTTCGGGAGTGCTCATCGGTTTCCGCTCACCCGCCCGCGAACGGCGGGAGCACCTCGACGGTGCCCCCCTCGGTCAGCAGGACGGCATCGTGCGGGCGCTTGCCCACGGGCTCGTCGTTCACGAGGAAGGAGCAGCGCTGCAGGACCCGGGTGAGTTCCCCCGGATGGCGGTCCCGCACGGCGTCGAGCGCCTCGGCCAGTGTGTGCGCCGAGTACGGCTCCTCCGCCGTCTCGGCGGCGGCTTTCGCCGCCGCCCAGTAGCGGATGGTTCCGGTTGCCACTGCAGCTCCTATCGGTCGGCTCCGTCGGCTCTCTACCGTCGGCCTCCATGATGACCCCTCTGGCCCGTCACCACGGCGTGCCTCCACGCGCCGTCCGTGCGCCCGGAGGGGCCGCGGGACGGGTCGGCGGACCTCTCGATCCGGCGAAACCAGGGCATACGCAGGAGGAAGGCGTGGCGCGGACCACAGAATGCGGTGCACGGCAGCCCTCGGCCCCCAAAGGGCCGGTGGGCTATTCTGGCGGCGTAGAGGATCCGGGCAACGTAGCCCCCGGGTCCTTTTGTGCTTTCAGCACGTTGAACTGATCGAGAACAGAGGTATCCATCCGGACCCCAGGGCGCGGGGGACGCGGCGGCTGCCAGGCACGACGTACGAAGCAGTACCACGCACTCCCCCAGCTACCGCTGGGAGGTACCCCCGGGACGGGACCGAGGAGGAACCGACGTGATGGACAAGCGAAGCAAACAGGAGCAAGGCGGCCGGACCAGGGCAGGTGGTCGGGCATGAGCTCTCTCCTCCTGCTGACCAATGCCCTCCAGCCGTCGACCGAGGTGCTGCCCGCACTCGGCCTGCTGCTGCACAACGTCAGGGTGGCCCCGGCCGAGGGCCCGGCCCTGGTGGACACCCCCGGCGCGGACGTGATCCTCGTCGACGGCCGCCGCGACCTGCCACAGGTGCGGTCGCTGTGCCAGCTGCTGCGGTCCACCGGACCGGGCTGCCCGCTCATCCTCGTCGTCACGGAAGGCGGCCTCGCCGCCGTCACCGCCGACTGGGGCATCGACGACGTACTCCTCGACACCGCCGGCCCCGCCGAGGTGGAGGCACGGCTGCGGCTGGCCACCGGCCGCCAGCAGCTGGGCTCGGACGACTCCCCGATGGAGATCCGCAACGGCGACCTCTCGGTCGACGAGGCGACGTACAGCGCGAAGCTGAAGGGGCGGGTCCTGGACCTCACCTTCAAGGAGTTCGAGCTGCTGAAGTACCTCGCCCAGCACCCGGGCCGGGTCTTCACCCGTGCGCAGCTCCTCCAGGAGGTGTGGGGCTACGACTACTTCGGCGGCACCCGCACGGTGGACGTCCACGTACGGCGGCTGCGCGCCAAGCTCGGCCCCGAGCACGAGTCCCTGATCGGTACCGTCCGCAACGTCGGCTACCGCTTCGTCACCCCGGAGAAGGTGGAGCGGGCGGCCGCCGAGGCGGCGGCCCAGGCGGCCGCCAAGCAGGCCCCGGCGCAGGCCGCGGACCGTACGGAGGAAGCCGTCCCCCGTTCGGAGGAAGCTCCTGTGACCATCCCGTCGGCCAAACACCCTGCCCAGAGGTAGGTCACCCCGCGTAGACTTCCGCGCGTGGCCAAGGTGACGCGGGATGACGTAGCGCGACTTGCGGGTACTTCTACCGCCGTCGTGAGCTACGTCATCAACAACGGACCCCGGCCGGTCGCCCCGGCCACGCGCGAGCGTGTACTCGCCGCTATCAAGGACCTGGGCTACCGCCCGGACCGGGTCGCGCAGGCGATGGCGTCCCGCCGCACCGACCTCATAGGCATGATCGTCCCCGATGCCCGCCAGCCGTTCTTCGCGGAGATGGCGCACGCGGTCGAGCAGGCCGCGGCCGAGCGCGGAAAGATGGTCCTGGTCGGGAACTCCGACTACCGGGACGAGCGCGAGGTCCACTACCTGCGTGCCTTCCTCGGCATGCGGGTGTCGGGACTGATCCTGGTCAGCCAGGGCATGAGCGAGCGCGCCGCCTCGGAGATCGACGCGTGGGACGCACGGGTGGTGCTGCTGCACGAGCGGCCCGAGGCCATCGACGACGTCGCGGTCGTCACCGACGACATCGGCGGCGCGCAGCTCGCCACCCGGCACCTCCTGGAACACGGGCACGAGTACGTCGCCTGCATCGGCGGCATCGAGAACACCCCCTCCGTCGGCGACCCGGTGGCCGACCACGTCGAGGGCTGGCGCCGGGCCATGCTGGAGGCCGGGCGGTCGGTCGAGGGCCGGCTCATCGAGGCCCCGTACAACCGCTATGACGCGTACCGGGTCGCCCTGGAGGTCCTGGCCCGGCCCGACCGGCCGACGGCGATCTTCTGCGCGACGGACGACCAGGCCATCGGGGTGCTGCGCGCCGCCCGTGAGCTGCGCATCGACGTCCCCGAGCAGCTGGCGGTGGCCGGCTTCGACGACGTCAAGGAGGCGGCCCTCACGGACCCGCCGCTGACGACGATCGCCTCGGACCGCCCGGCGATGGCCCGCGCGGCGGTGGACCTCGTCCTGGACGACGCCCTCCGCGTGGCCGGCTCGCGGCGTGAGCGGCTGAAGCAGTTCCCGTCGGCCCTGGTGATCCGCCGCAGCTGCGGCTGCCGGTAGGCGGACTCCCGGGGCCCGGGGGGGGGAGCGGTAGCCCCTCGGGCGGTGTCAGGGCCGGTATGGGGGACTTCCCGTCAGTCCCATCGTCCTTCCGTGTCGTGCCGGTCCCTCAAGGGCGCTCCTTCGTCGCGTCGCTTCGCGATGGCCTTCGGCCACCCTTGACCGACCGACCCGCCCCGGAAAGCCGAAAGACTGCCGGGAACCCCCCGAAAGAACGGTCACGGGGCAGGAGCAGGGGAGCAGCTCCCTCAGTGATGAGGCGGGCGGCCGGGCGTCGGCCCGCTCCCGGATCCGGGCCCCATGTCGACCAGATCCCCCGGCGAGGACCCAAGCGCGCCAGATCGCTACGCGCTTCTCTGGTCTCGGCGTCCGGCGGCCGTCCGGGGCTGATACCCGCAGCAAATGGTGACGAGAGCAGCGTGGGAAGCGAGTGGGCGCGTCAGATGGCTACGCACTTCTCGCATCTCGGCGTCCGACGGCCGTCTGGGGCTGGTCAAAGGCGGGCTCGACGTTGCCCACGGCTGTGGTGAACTCACGACCGGAGGCGTTGCGGATGTAGGCGAGCTCCATCCAGCGCTCGACACCGGTGTCCGAGACGTTCTCGTTGATCACCGCCATGAGCACGCCCTCGACACCGGAGGCGATGTCGCGGACGCGACGGCGGAGGAGGCGGTGGGGCACGCACTCGTAGCACTCACTCATCGGACGCTCCCTCGAAGCTGCTGACGAAACGCTCCCAGCCGCCAGCGCCCGGTCGAAGAGATCAGCGCTGCACTCGACCGAGGAGGGCGCCTTCGCCGAGAGGCCGTCAGAAGTCTCGGTACGAGGTGCGTCGTGGGTGCAGGCGTGTTTGATGCGATGAGTCACGGGTTCTCCCTGACATCGTGAACGGGACTTCGGGCGGCGCTCCGGGTGTGAACCACCATGTCGGGTGGCGGCCGGGCCGAACCACTGCCGCGTCCAATAGGGCCGTCCTATATTTCGGGCATGGAGCCCAAGCTGGATGTGTGGGTGCACCCCGAACTGCGGGCGGCTGCAGCGGCCGAGGACTGGGCTGCCCTGCTGGGGACGTGGCGGAAGTTGACGCGCAGCAGCCAGAGCCGGCTCGGCGCCCTCGTGGGCCTGGCGCAACCGGACATCTCCGCCATCGAGAACAGGCGTCGCGCGGTGACCTCGGTCGAGGTGCGGCAGCGCATCGTTGAGGGACTTGGCGTGCCGCCAGAACTGCTCGGAGCCCGGCACGAGGACCTGCCGCTTCCCGCGCTCGTACTGCCCGGGTTGGTGTCGGGGTCTGACGCTGAGCGTTTAACCGGGGTGAAAGAGGGTGGGCTGCGGCTGGATGCGGCCTCGGTCGACGCGATGGACGTCTTACTGGCCGCCCATCGGCGTGCCGAGGACACGTTGGGGTCGCGCACCGTTGCCCCGCTGGTGCTGGCACAGTTCCGGGAGGTGGTGGGGCTGTACGGGCAGGCCCGGGGGGCTCTGGCGGACCGGGTGGTGAGGCTGCTGGCCGAGTACGCCCAGTTCCTGGCATGGATGGCACAGGACCAGGACAATGCACCCGTCGCGCTGGGGTGGTTCGACCGGTCCTACGACTGGGCGCTGGAATCCGGGTACGGCGACTTGGCGGCCACCACCCTGAGCATGAAGGCACACCTGGCGTGGTCGGGAGGCAGTGGGCGGCGTTGTGCGCGGTTGGGTGAAGCCGCTGCGTCGCTGTCAGGGGCGAGCGAGGCCACCAGGGCCATGGCGGTGCAGATGGCAGGACGTGGGTACGCGCTGGAAGGTGAGCGCAGCGAGGCGTACTCCCGACTGGACGAGGCTCAGAGAATCATTGCCGACGCCACCGATGCGCCGCCATGGCTCTACTTCTACGGAGAGTCCTGGTTCGCGGCCCAGCGCGGTATGGCCGCCCTGCACCTGAAGGACTGGGACAGTGCGGTCGGGCATCTGACGTCAGGGCTGGCTGGCTTCGCTCCCTCCTACCGCCGGGATCGGGCTTGGTACGGGTCCTGCCTGGCCCACGCCTACGCGGGCGCCGGAGAGGCGGAGGCCGCTCTGACCACCGCACTGGGTGTCATCCACGACGCCTCGGAAGTCGGCCGCCCGCATGCGTGGGCCGAACTGCACAAGGTGGGCGGCCTCCTGCTGCGCCGA
Organism: Streptomyces sp. NPDC034043; assembly: GCF_055575675.1. Taxonomy (NCBI): domain Bacteria; kingdom Bacillati; phylum Actinomycetota; class Actinomycetes; order Kitasatosporales; family Streptomycetaceae; genus Streptomyces; species Streptomyces sp. NPDC034043. The sequence continues at coordinate 37,708 of NZ_JBVISF010000016.1, read as the reverse complement.
GGGGCCCTGGAAGGCCGAACACTGGTGGACGCACTCACTCAGCTCGACTGAGACAGATCATCTCCGCCCCACCGATGGTCACTCCGTGTCGGTTGCCGGAGGGTTAGAGACTTGAAAGGGAGCACGTATGAGCGAGGGATTCGGCCTGACTGTGCGGTTCTCGCTGCGCGATCAGGAAGCCGCGAAGGCATTCGATGGGCTGTGCGCGACCACTCTGGAGGGCATTAGGCGCGCTGAGCCCGGCACGCTGACCTACGTAGTGCACGTACCGGAAGGTGAGCCCTTGGTGCGCGTCTTCTACGAGCTGTACGCGGACCGTGCGGCCTTCGACGCCCACGAGGCGCAACCGCACACCAAGCACTTTCTCGCCCAGCGGGACCAGTATCTTGCCGGTGTCGAGGTCACGTTCCTCGACGCGATCGCCGGGAAGGTGGCGGCACGGCAGTGAGCTCGGAGGAGCGGCGCTGCTTCGGGGCGCGCGTGGCGCTCTGTCACGCCCACCGGTCCCGGAGGCTGTCCTGTTCGTCATTTGGTGCGGGTATCAGCCCAGGACGGTCGCCGGACGCCAAGCCATGAAGGAGCGCGTAGCGATCTGACGCGCCCACCGGTCCCCGTGCTTCCCTGGTGGGCAGGATGGTGCGGGTAGCCGGGGCCCTGGCCCTGGGGCAGCCTTCGGGGGCCCGGATGCGCGGCAGGCCGACGCCCGGTCCCGCGCCTCGTCACTGAGGGAGCTGCTCCCCTGCTCCTGCCCCGTGACCGTTCTTTCGGGGGGTTCCCGGCAGTCTTTCGGCTTTCCGGGGCGGGCCGGTCGGTCAAGGGTGGCCGAAGGCCATCGCGAAGCGACGCGAACGAAGTGAGCGCCCTTGAGGGACCGGCACGAACCGGAAGGACGATGGGACTGACGGGAACCCCCCAAACCGGCTCTGAGACCGCCCAGGGGGCTACCGCTCTCCCACCCCACCCCGTCCCGCCCCCGGCTCAGCCCGGCTCAGCTCTCCGTGCGGTACATCAGGTCGATCTCGTGCGTCGTGAAGCCCAGCCCCTCGTACACCGCCAGCGCCGCCGGGTTGTCCGCGTCCACGTACAGCATCGCCGTCGGCAGGCCCGACTCCGCCAGGTGGCGCAGGCCGATCGCCGTCAGGGCCTTGCCCAGGCCGCCGCCCTGGGCGCCCGGGCGGACGCCGACCACGTAGACCTCGCCGAGCTGCTCCTCGGCGTGGATCTTCGTCCAGTGGAAGCCGACCAGTTCGCCCTCCCGCTCCGCCAGGAAGAAGCCCTTGGCGTCGAACCACGGCTGCGCGATCCGGTCGTCCAGGTCCCGCTGCGTCAGCGTGCCCTGCTCCGGGTGGTGGGCGAAGGCGGCGGCGTTGGCGGCCAGCCAGGCGGCGTCGTCCTGGCCGGGGACGAAGGTGCGGACCGTCACCCCGGCCGGGAGCACCGGCACGGGCAGGGGTGCCGCGTCGGGGCCCAGGGGGCGGCGCAGCTGGCGCAGTTCGCGGAAGAGGGTCAGGCCGAGCACCTGCGCCAGGTGCCGGGCGGCGGACTTGCCGCCGTGGGCCCACACCCGGATCCGCTTGCCGGAGGCGTGCAGCAGGGCGGTGCCCAGGGCGCGGCCGTGGCCGCGGCCGCGCAGGGCGGGGTGGACGACGAGCTCGGCGGCGGGGGCCTCCACCGGGTCGGTGTCCTCCAGTTGCCCGTATCCGCACAGCCGGCCGCCGTCGGTGAGGAGGAAGTGCCGGATCCCCTCGCGCGGTCCCCCGCGCAGCTGGAGGCGTCCCTGCTCGGAGACGGCGGTGGTGCCGTCGGTGCGGGCCGCCTCCGTGATCAGCTCCAGTACGGAGTCGGCCTGCTCCTCCGTCAGTTCCTCAAGGATCTCAATCTGCCGTCCCGGCTCCAGGGCCGCTGCTGCGTCAGTCATGTTCCGAGCCTACGGCGCCGCCGCCCGGGGGCCGTGCGTAACCAGCTCGCAACCCGATACCCCCTGTCGTGCTACGCGCGTTGACCATAGGCTGCGAGGCACCTCCCAACTTGTCTCGCTGTCCACAAAGGGGACTAAATGTCAGCGAAGCCACAACGGCCCCGTTCGGCCCGCCGGTTGACCTTCGGCGCCCTCGCCCTCACGGCGGGTGCCGGCGCGCTGGTCGCCGCCGCGCTGCCGGCCGGTGCCGCGAGTGGTGACGGTACGCCTCCCAAGGGCCGGACCGTCGACGTACAGATGCTTTCGTTCAACGACTTCCACGGCACGCTGGAGCCCCCGCAGGGCTCCTCCGGCACCGTGAGCGAACGTCAGGCAGACGGCACCACCAAAGCAATACCGGCGGGCGGGGTCGAGTACCTCGCCACCAGCCTGCGAGAGGCCCGCAAGGGCCACGAGTACTCCGTCACGGCCGCGGCGGGTGACATGATCGGCGGCAGCCCGATGCTGTCCGGTCTCTTCCACGACGAGCCGACCGTCGAGGCGCTCAACAAGCTGAACCTCGACGTGTCGAGCGTGGGCAACCACGAGTTCGACGAGGGCCGGGCCGAGCTGCGCCGGATGGCGTACGGCGGCTGTCACCCGGTCGAGGGCTGCTTCGAGCAGGGCAAGACCTTCACCGGGGCGCAGTTCCCGTACCTCGCGGCGAACGTCACGGACGAGAAGACCAAGCGTCCGATGATGTCGCCCACCTTCGTCTGGAAGAAGGGGGAGGTGAAGATCGGCTTCATCGGCGTCACCCTGGAGGGCACTCCGGACGTCGTCACCGCCGAGGGCGTCAAGGGCCTGAAGTTCGCCGACGAGGTCGAGACGATCAACAAGTACGCGGCCGAGCTGAACAAGCAGGGCGTGAAGTCGATCGTGGCGCTGATCCACGAGGGCGGCCTGCCCGCGAGCGGCGCGTACAACTACGACTGCGACGTGCCGGGCGCCGGTGCCGGCATCTCGGGTGCGATCGTCGACATCGCCAAGAACGTCGACGCGAAGGTCGACGCGCTGGTGACGGGCCACACGCACCAGGCGTACTCCTGCAACATCCCCGACCCGGCGGGCAACCCGCGCACGGTCACCTCGGCCGCCTCCCTGGGCCGTCTGTACACGGACACCACGCTGACGTACGACCGGGCGACGAAGGACATCGTCCGTACGCCGGTCAAGTCGCCGAAGCCGGTGAACAAGGTCGTCGGCCGTGAGCAGCCGAAGGCCCCGGACATGTCCGAACTGATCACCCGCTGGAAGGAGCTCGCCGCCCCGGTGGCGAACCGTCCGATGGGCTACATCTCGGCCGACATCCCGGGCCGCGGTCTGGACGCGCCGGAGAAGCCGCTCGGCGACCTGATCGCCGACGCGCAGCTGGAGGCCACGGCCCCGGCGGACAAGGGCGGCGCTCAGCTGGCCATCATGAACCCGGGCGGCATCCGCTCCGACCTGGCCTACAAGGCCTCGGGCGAGGAGGGCGACGGGGTCGTCACGTACGGCGAGTCGTACACGGTCCAGCCGTTCAACAACCTGATGAACATCGTGGACCTGACCGGCGCGCAGCTGATCACCGCGCTCCAGCAGCAGGTCAGCGGGCCGGTCAACGGCGCCAACCCGAAGATCCTCCAGGTGTCGAAGGGCTTCACCTACACCCTGGACATGACCAAGACGGGCGCGGACCGCGTCGTCGTGGACTCGGTGAAGCTCAACGGCGCGGCGATCGACCCCGCCAAGACCTACCGGGTCGTGATGAACGAGTTCCTCGCGGGCGGCGGCGACGGCTTCACCGTCCTGAAGGAGCACAAGAACAAGCTGGTGGGCGCGTCCGACCTGGACGCCTTCAACGCCTACCTGGCGAAGTCGACGGCGGCGAGCCCGATCGCCCCGCCGGCGGCGGACCGGATCACGGTCGTCAAGTAGCGGTACGCGGATGCGTTCCCGAGGGGGCGGTGGGCCGGACGGCCCGCCGCCCCCTCGGGCTTTCCCCGTCCCCTCGGGCTTTCCCCGTCCCTCCCCCGCACCCCCGTGCCGGAGGGGGTGACGGCGTCAGAGGGTCGCCAGGAACGCCGCGACGGCCGCGTGGAAGCCCTCCGGGTCGGTGAAGGGCACGAAGTGGTCGCCGTCGAGGGCGGTGTACGAGGTCCCCGGGCGCCGGGCGACCATGGCGTCGGCGACGGTCCGCGTGAGCGCCCGGCTGTGGCGGCCGTGGATCAGCAGCGCGGGGCAGGTGCTCGCGAGCCAGGTGTCCCAGTGGTCGCCCTCGCAGGAGCGGATGGAGTCGAGCATGTCCTCCCCGTTGAAGGCCAGCCGCCAGCCGCTCCCGTCGGCCAGGGGGCGCACCCCGTCCGCGACGAACGGCAGGGCGGCCGGGTCGACGGCGGCGAGGAGTTCCTCGCGGGTGGGCGCGGTGTAGGGGAGGGCCGCGAGGAAGTCGAACCACTGCGGCCCGGCGGGGGTGCGGATGTCGACGGTGGCGTCCACGCCGATCAGGGCGCCGACCCGGCCGGGGTGGGCGGCGGCGAGGTGGTAGGCGTTGAGCCCGCCGAGGGAGTAGCCGAGGACGGGGACGGGCCCGGTGAGCCCGAGGTGGTCGAGGAGGGCGACGGCGTCGCCGACGTACCCCTCGCGGCGGTAGTGGGCGGCCCGGTCGGAGTCGCCGTGGCCGCGCTGGTCGGGGGCGATGACCCGCCACCGGTCGCCGAGGGCGGCGGCGAGACCGGTGAGGGCGGCGGCTTCGGACATCCCGCCGTGGAGGGCGAGGAGCGGGCGGCCGGGGCCGCCGGGGTCCAGGTACGACAGTGTGCGTCCTTCGATGTCCAGCGTGTTGCGCATGTCCGGCTCTCCCCGTTCGTGGACCGCGGTGGTGCGGTGACGGCATCACGTAACGGCACCACCTGACGACACCACCCTGCCAGGACTTGGGCAAGCGCGCAATACAATCGTATTGCGCGCTCGCCCAAATCGCTGCGGACCGCACGCCGCGGGGGCACGGATACCATCCGGGACATGGGAAATCGCGAGGACCTGCTGGCCGGCGCGCGCCGCTGCCTGGAGGAGAAGGGGTACGCGCGCACCACCGTGCGCGACATCGCCTCGGCCGCCGGGGTGAGCATGGCCGCCATCGGCTACCACTTCGGATCCCGCGAGGCGCTGCTCAACCAGGCGCTGTTCGCCGCCATGGACGACTGGGCCGCCGGCTCCGGCCGGCTCGCCGGGCAGGGCCGCACCGCGGCCGAGCGGTACGCCGACACCTGGGACCGCAAGAGCCGCGACTTCCTCGACATGCGCTGGCTGTGGATCGCCAACGTCGAGGCCTTCGTGCACGCCCAGTCCTCGCCCGAGCTGCTCGCGGTCCTCGCCGAAGGCCAGCGCCGCTCCCGGCGGATGGTGGCGGCGCAGCTGGCCGGGGTGTCCGAGGAGGACGTCAGCGAGGAGGACGTACGAGCCCTCGGGTCCGTGCACCTGGCCCTGCTCAGCGGGGTGATGGTCCAGGCCCTCACCGACTCCGAACAGGCCCCGACCGGGCGTGAGCTCACCCAAGGGCTGCGCAGGATGGTGGAGTTGCTGGAGGAGCAGGAGTCTACCGACGGGTAGTAAACGCGGGTTCCGCACACCATAATCCGGTCCCATCACCGGATCGGCAAAGGGGCGGGGCATGGCATGGGACCGGCGGGCATTTCTGGCGGGGGCGACGGCCGCGGGCGCGGGCGCGCTCCTCGGACTCGGGACGGCGGCCCCCGCCTCCGCGAGGACACTCGGCACCCAGGACTGGATGGCCGGCCTCGCCGACTCCACCGCCCTCCAGCGGATGACCATCCCCGGCACCCATGACTCCGGTGCCCGCCAGGGCGGCCTGTACGTCGCCTGCCAGAACACCTCGGTCGCCGAGCAGCTCGTCTCCGGGATCCGCTTCCTGGACGTCCGCTGCCGGGTGACCGGCGGCTCGTTCGCCATCCACCACGGCTCGTTCTACCAGGGCCTGATGTTCGGCGACGTCCTCACCGACTGCTGGAACTTCCTCGCCGCGCACCCCTCGGAGACGGTGCTGATGCGGGTCAAGCAGGAGTACTCCTCCGACAGCGACGCCACCTTCCGCGCTGTCTTCGACGACTACCTCGACAACCGGGGCTGGCGCCCGCTCTTCCGCATCTCCGATACCCTGCCCTCGCTCGGACAGGCCCGCGGCAAGGTCGTCCTCCTCGCCGACAACGCCGGCCTGCCCGGCCTGCGCTACGGCGACGGCTCCGTCTTCGACATCCAGGACGACTACAACACCGAGCCCTTCGCCAAGCGCGGCCGCATCGAGGACCACTTCCGCAAGGCGGTGCAGCAGCCCGGCAAGCTCTTCGTCAACTACGTGAGCACCGCCGCGTACATGCCCCCGCGCTGGAACTCCGACCGGCTCAACCCGCAGGTCCACGCCTTCGTCGACGGCACGGAGATGTCCGGCCGCACCGGCCTCGGCATCGTCCCGATGGACTTCCCGAACACCCGCTCCGGCCTGGTCGCCTCACTGATCCGGCACAACTGACGGACCCGCCGCGGGCTGCGAGGACGGCGGCGGCGCCGGGGCGCCCGGGATGCGCAGGACCGCCTCCGTGCCGCCCGCCCCGTCCGCGGCGGCACGCAGCTCGGCGGTGCCGCCCGAGCGGGCCGCCGTACGCGCCACGATGGACAGCCCCAGCCCGCTGCCGGGCAGGGCCCGGGCCGACTCCGAACGCCAGAACCGCTCGAAGACGTACGGGAGGTCCTCGGGCGGTACGCCCGGCCCGTGGTCGCGCACGGTCAGCCCGCCCGCGTGCAGCGAGACCTCCACCGCACCACCCGGCGGGCTGAACTTCACGGCGTTGTCCAGCAGGTTGACCACCGCCCGCTCCAGCGCCGCCGCCTCGCCCCGTACGTACCAGGGCTCCAGGGCGGAGCCGAACCGCAGCTCGGGTCCGCGCAGCCGCGCCCTCGACAGGGCCGAGGCCACGATCTCGTGCAGGGCCACCACCCCGAGCGGGGCGTGCGGGGCCGCGTCCGGGCGGGACAGCTCCTGGAGGTCCCCGATCAGCGCGGCGAGCTCCGTCATCTGCGCCTTGACCGAGGCCAGCAGCTCCCTGCGGTCCTCGGGCGGGATGGCCCGGCCCGTCTCCTCGCTGCGCGCGAGCAGCTCGATGTTGGTGCGCAGCGAGGTGAGCGGGGTGCGCAGCTCGTGCCCGGCGTCCGCGATCAGCTGGGCCTGGCGCTCCTGGGAGGAGGCGAGGGCGGCGGTCATCGAGTTGAAGGACCTCGACAGGCGGGCGATCTCGTCGTCGCCCTCGTCCGGGATGCGCACCGTCAGGTCCTCGGTACGGGCGACGTGCTCGACGACGCCGGTGAGCTCGTCGACGGGCCGCAGCCCGGTACGGGCCACCCACAGCCCGGCCGCCCCGGCGCCGACCACACCGATGCCGGAGACCAGCAGCAGCACCCAGGCCAGGGTGGACAGGGGCTTGTCGATGTCGGCGAGGGGTTTGGCGATGGAGATGGCGAAGCGCTGGCCTCCGGCGAGGCTGGCGGAGCGGGTGTAGACCCGCATGCCGGTGCCGTCGCCGGTCGTCACGTCGTGCAGCCTGCTGGCGTTCGGCGTCACCGCGACCTCCAGGTCGGCCCGGGTGACCGGCAGGTCCCGCCGGCCGTCGACCAGGCAGCGGCCGCCGTCGGCGGTGACGATCTGGACCGTGGCGTTCAGTTCCTCGGCGATGTTGGGGGAGGTCTGGGCCGGCCGGTTCGCGCATCCCTCGCGCAGGGTCCGCAGCACCTGCTCGTTGGGGTTGGTGCCCCTCAGCGACCGGTTGAGCTGGTCGTTCAACTGTGCCCGGACCATCACCCAGGACACTCCCGCCACCGCCGCCACCGCGACCGCCACGGCTACGGTGACCAGCAGCGCGAGCCGCGAGCGCAGCGGCAGGGCGCGGAACCGGGCGGCCGGACCCGTCATTCGGGCCCGCCCTCGCCGGCGCGCAGGACGTACCCCACCCCGCGCACGGTGTGGACCAGCCGCGGCTCGCCGCCCGCCTCGGTCTTGCGGCGCAGGTACATCACGTAGACGTCCAGGGAGTTGGAGCTCGGCTCGAAGTCGAAGCCCCAGACCGTCTTGAGGATCTGCTCGCGCGTCAGCACCTGCCGCGGGTGCGCCAGGAACATCTCCAGCAGGGTGAACTCCGTACGCGTCAGCTCCACCGGGCGTCCGCCGCGGGTGACCTCGCGGGTGGCGAGGTCCATGCGCAGGTCGCCGAAGGCGAGGGAGTCCCCGTCCGGTTCCCGGCCGGCGGCGGGGGCGGCGTACGAGCTGCGGCGCAGCAGCGCGCGGACCCGGGCGAAGAGCTCGTCCAGCTCGAAGGGCTTCACCAGGTAGTCGTCGGCGCCCGCGTCGAGGCCGGTGACGCGGTCGCCGACGGTGTCGCGGGCGGTCAGCATCAGCACCGGCGTGACGCTGCCGGAGGCGCGCAGCCGGCGGGCCGCCGTCAGCCCGTCCATCCGGGGCATCTGGATGTCGAGGACGATCAGGTCGGGGGTGTACGAGGCCGCCCGGTCGAGGGCGTCGAGCCCGTCGACGGCCGTCGCGACGGCGTACCCCTCGAAGGCGAGGCTGCGGCGCAGGGCCTCACGCACGGCCGGCTCGTCGTCGACGACGAGGATCCGCTGCGGTTCGCCTTCTGCGCCGGTGGTGGCGGCTGCGGCCATGGTGGGGTCCCCCAGGGGTGGTGGTCGGTGCGCGGGGCACGTCCCAGGGTGTCAGAAGGAGGTGCCGAAGCCGGTGGCGCCGCTGTTCCCGGCGTCCCCCTTCCGGAGGGAGTCGAGGTCGGCCTTGATGGTGTTGACCGGGATGGCGAAGCCGAGGCCGACGCTGCCGGCACCGGCGCCGTCGGCGGCCGGGGAGTAGATCGCGGAGGGCATGCCGACGATCTCGCCGTTCATGTTGACGAGGGCGCCGCCGGAGTTGCCGGGGTTGAGGGAGGCGTCGGTCTGGATCGCCTTGTACGAGGTGGTGCTGGATCCGGTGTCGCCGTTGAACTGCCGGCCCTCGAAGGAGAACGGCCAGCCGCCGGACTGCCGCTGCGGGGACTGCTGCGGGTTCTGCCGGCGGTCGTCGGACCTCGGCACGTTCACCTCCCGGTTCAGGGCCGAGACGATGCCGCTGGTGACGGTGCCGGTGAGGCGGTCGGGGGAGCCGATGGCGACGACCTCGTCACCGACCTTGAGCCGGTCGGAGTCGCCGAGCTTGGCGGGCCTGAGGCCGCTCGCGCCCTGGAGCTTGATCAGCGCGAGGTCCTTGCCGGGATCGGTCCCGACCACCTGGGCCTGGTACTTCTTCCCGTCGCTCATCGTCACCTGGATCTCCGAGGCGCCGTTGACGACGTGGTTGTTGGTGGCGATCTCGCCGTCGGCGGTGAGCACGATGCCGGAGCCGGTGCCCTGACCGGAGCCGGTGCGGGTGTCGATGCGGACGACGGACGGGCTGACCTGCTCGGAGACCCCGGAGACGGTGCCGTTGCCGGACTGCGAGACGTTGGTGCCGCTGAAGCCGCCGCCCGTGGACGCGCCCCGCCCGAGGAACTCCTGCACGGCGACGGCCGTCCCGCCGCCGACCGCGGCCGCCGCGAGGGCGACGGCGGCGAGCAGCGCGACGGGGCGCCTGGCGCGGGCCGCGTGCGCGGGCCCGGCTGCGGACCCGGCGGGCGGCCCGGCGGCGGGCCCGGCGGGCGGCCCCGCGGGGAGGGCCTCGCCGCGGAGCACCGGCGGCTGGTGCGCCTCGTGCCAGCCGGGGGCCGGGGCGGCCGGCGGGTACGGGGGCGGCGGCGGAAGGGCCCCGGCCCCGGCATCCCGCGCGAGCCGCTCGCGCCCCCGCAGCCAGTCGTCCCCGAAGGGCGCGCCGTGGCGTTCCGGGCCGTTCTCCTGGTTCTGCTGGGGGTACTCGCCTTCGCGGCGGAAGCTCTCGGTCATGCATCCGACTCTGTCCGCGGATCATGAAAGCATTCTGAGTCCCGGCTGAGAAGCCCGACAGAACCGCGTATGCCCGATATAAAGCCCCGGCCGCAGGAAGGCCGCGGAAGGCTCTCCGGAAGCCCGCCGGAAGGCCCCCCGCCCCGCCCGCCGGGACGCGGGAAAGGGGCGGACGCGCCCCGGCGGCGGCCCACCCGGCCCCGCCGCGTGCGCCAGGCGGACCCCGAAAGCCATACGCCATTAACCGGGCATTCAGACGCGCTTGCGAGTCTCCCGGCATGCAGCCCCGACTCCGCCTGACGGCAGACACTTCCGACGCGCCTGTCCTGCCGCGTGCGCGGAAGAATGGAGTCATGAGCCACCAGCCCAGCGCAGGCCCCGCCGGGGTCCCCGCCCAGCACCCGTCTCACACCCCCGCAACCGGAAGCGGCACCACCGGCGACGCCGGCACCGGCACCGGCAAGCCCCGCCTCGGTTCCATAGCCGCCCACCGCCCCCACGCGGCCCGCGTGGTCGGCCACGTCGACCTCGATCCCGACCTCGACGCCGACCTGGACGCGTACGAGGACAAGGACGAGACCGGCGAGCTCCCCGCGAACCGGTTCCTCGACCGGGAGCGCAGCTGGCTGGCCTTCAACGAGCGGGTGCTCGAGCTCGCCGAGGACCCCGCCACCCCGCTCCTGGAGCGCGCCAACTTCCTGGCGATCTTCGCGAGCAACCTCGACGAGTTCTTCATGGTCCGCGTCGCCGGCCTCAAGCGCCGCATCGCGACCGGCGTCGCCACCCGTTCGGCCTCCGGCCTCCAGCCCCGCGAGGTGCTGGACCTGATCTGGACCCGCTCGCGCGAGCTCATGGCCCGGCACGCCGCCTGCTTCCAGCACGACATCGCCCCCCAGCTCGCGGAGGAGGGCATCCACCTCATCCGGTGGCCCGACCTCACCGAGAAGGAGCAGGCCCGCCTCTTCACCCTGTTCCGCAACCAGATCTTCCCGGTGCTCACCCCGCTGGCCGTGGACCCCGCGCACCCGTTCCCGTACATCTCCGGCCTCTCCCTCAACCTGGCCGTCGTCGTGCGCAACCCCGTCAGCGGCCACCGCCACTTCGCCCGGGTCAAGGTCCCGCCGATCCTCTCCCGCTTCCTGGAGGCCTCCCCGCAGCGCTACGTCCCCCTGGAGGACGTCATCGCCGCGCACCTGGAGGAGCTGTTCCCCGGCATGGAGGTGCTCGCGCACCACATGTTCCGCGTGACCCGCAACGAGGACCTGGAGGTCGAGGAGGACGACGCCGAGAACCTCCTCCAGGCCCTGGAGAAGGAGCTCATGCGGCGCCGCTTCGGCCCGCCCGTGCGCCTGGAGGTCGAGGAGTCCATCGACCCCGGCGTCCTGGACCTCCTCGTCCAGGAGCTGAAGGTCAGCGCCGCCGAGGTGTACCCGCTGCCCGGCCCGCTCGACCTGACCGCGCTCTTCGGCATCTCCTCCCTGGACCGGCCCGAGCTGAAGTACCCCAAGTTCGTGGCCGGCACCCACCGCGACCTCGCCGAGGTGGAGTCCGCGTCCGCGCCCGACATATTCGCCGCGCTGCGCGAGCGCGACGTACTGCTCCACCACCCGTACGACTCCTTCTCCACCTCCGTGCAGGCCTTCCTGGAACAGGCCGCCGGGGACCCGGACGTCCTCGCGATCAAGCAGACCCTGTACCGGACCTCCGGCGACTCCCCGATAGTGGACGCGCTGATCGACGCCGCCGAATCGGGCAAGCAGGTCCTCGTGCTCGTGGAGATCAAGGCCCGCTTCGACGAGCAGGCCAACATCAAGTGGGCGCGCAAGCTGGAGGAGTCCGGCTGCCACGTCGTCTACGGCCTCGTCGGCCTCAAGACCCACTGCAAGCTCTCCCTCGTCGTCCGCCAGGAGGGCGACACCCTGCGCCGCTACAGCCACGTCGGCACCGGCAACTACCACCCCAAGACCGCCCGGCTGTACGAGGACCTCGGCCTGCTCACCGCCGACCCGCAGGTCGGCGCGGACCTCTCCGACCTCTTCAACCGGCTGTCCGGCTACTCCCGCCGCGAGACCTACCGCCGGCTGCTGACCGCCCCCAAGTCCCTGCGCGACGGGCTGATCTCGCGCATCGACAAGGAGGCCGACCACCACCGGTCCGGCCGCCCGGCGTCGGTCCGGCTGAAGATGAACTCGATCGTCGACGAGGCCCTCATCGACTCCCTCTACCGGGCCTCCCAGGCGGGCGTCCCCATCGACATCTGGGTGCGCGGCATCTGCGCCGTACGCCCCGGCGTCCCGGGGCTGTCGGAGAACATACGGGTCTGCTCGATCCTCGGCCGCTTCCTGGAGCACTCCCGGGTCTTCGCCTTCGGCAACGGCGGCGAACCCGAGGTGTGGATCGGCAGCGCCGACATGATGCACCGCAACCTCGACCGCCGCATCGAGGCACTGGTCAGGGTCACCGACCCGGCCCACCGCGCGGCACTGGACCGGATGCTGGAGACCGGCATGTCCGACGCCACCTCCTCCTGGCACCTGGGCCCGGACGGCGAATGGACCCGGCACAGCACCGACGCCGAAGGCCAGCCGCTGCGGCACGTACAGGAGATGCTCATAGACGCCCGGAGGCGCCGGCGTGGCTCTGCCAAACCATGACGACCTGACCGCGGGGGACGTGCTCGGCGCGTACCTGCGCTCCCAGGCCACCGCTTTCCTGCGCGCGCTGCGCCTGCACGACGCGGGCGCGCCGGGCGGCCCCGAATCCGCCGAGAGCAGCGGGGCGGCGTACGGCCTGCGGGGGGCGGCGCGCCGCATCGCAGGCTCGCTGAGCACGTTCCGGCCGGTCACCGAGACGGGCTGGGCGGACTCCCTGCGCACGGAGCTGGTCTGGCTCTCGGCCACCCTGGCCGACGAGCACGCCCACGCCGCCCGGCTGTCCCGGCTGCTGGAGGCCCTCCAGCGGCTGTCGGGCTCCCCCGACCTGCCCGCGCCGCGGGGCGGGACGGGCGTCCCGGGCGCCCTCACGGTGGGCTCGGCGGGCTCCCTCACGGTGGGCTCCGCGCGGGCGGGCGCCCTGCTGGAGCGCCGGCTCACCCTGGCGCGCACCCGGGCGCACTCGGCCACCCTCCAGGCCCTCGGGTCGTCCCGCTTCCACGCGGTGGCGGACGCGGTCGCGGTGCTGGCCTCGGAGGTGCCGCTGGACCCGGTGGCCGCCCGGGGCCGGGCCGGGGACGTGCTCGAACCGCTGGCGCAGCTCACCGGCGCCCGCCTCGCGGGGGCCGTCTCCGCCCTGCCCGACGCGCAGGGCACCCCGTACGCGGCGCACGAGGACGCCGCCTGGCACGAGGTACGCCGCCTGCTGCGGGTGCACCGGTACGCGCGGGAGGCCCTGGGCGGGGACGTGGCCCGGCTCTCGGCGGCGGGCGAGGCGCTGGACCTGCACCGGGACGCCGCGGAGGCCGCCACCGCCTCGGCGGCGGCCGCCCGCACCCCGCGCATCGCCCCGGCGACCGCGTACGCCCTCGGCGTGCTGCACGCCGATCAGCGCCACGCGGTGGAGGCGGCCCGCCGCGCCTTCCACCGCGTCTGGCACCCGGCCCCGGCCGGGGCCGTCCTCCACCCGTAGGCCGTCCCTCCCGCCCGCGTCCGGCCCGCACCCCGCCAGGCCGGCCCGGCCGGGGGCAACGGCGGGATCCGGCCACGCCCGCCCACGCGCCCGGGAAGAGGCAACCGCGTCGTAACGGGCGGATAACGCCCGATTGCGCCCCCGCGCAAACCACCCCATCCGCACCAGGCCGTCCGCCACGGTTCACCCCCCGTTCACCAAGCGCGGTCGACGGCTTCACCTGTTCTGCCTAATTTCGGTAGTGCACGGTGCGAGCCGATCGGGAAAGCGCGGCGCCGCACCCCTCAGCCACGTAGTCCTCTTCGCACGCCGCCCCGATACAGAAAGCGGCCGGCGGCTCCTCGGAAGGAACACCCGAAAGTGAAGCTTCAGCGCAAGAACCGGCTTCGTGCCTCCGCCCTCGGGGCCCTCGTCGTGTCCGGCGCCCTGGTCCTCACGGCGTGCGGTTCGGACGACAACACGAAGACCGGCGCCGACGGCACCAAGAAGGCCTCCGCCCCCGCCCCCGGCGACGTCAAGTGCGACGGCGCCAAGGGCAAGCTCCTCGCCTCCGGCTCCTCCGCGCAGAAGAACGCGGTCGACCTGTGGGTGAAGAACTACATGGCCGCCTGCTCCGGCGTCGAGGTGAACTACAAGTCCTCCTCCTCCGGTGAGGGCATCGTCGCCTTCAACCAGGGCACCGTCGGCTTCGCCGGCTCGGACTCCGCGCTGAAGCCCGAGCAGGTCGAGGAGTCGAAGAAGATCTGCACCGGCGGCCAGGGCATCAACCTGCCGATGGTCGGCGGCCCCATCGCCCTCGGCTTCAACGTCTCCGGCGTGGACAAGCTGAACCTCGACGCCGCGACGATCGCCAACATCTTCAACGACAAGATCAAGAAGTGGGACGACGAGGCGATCAAGAAGCTGAACCCCGGCGTCACGCTCCCCTCCACCCCCATCCAGGCCTTCCACCGCTCCGAGGACTCGGGCACCACCGAGAACCTGGGCAAGTACCTCAAGGCCGCCGCCCCCGACGCCTGGACCTACGAGGCCTCGAAGAAGTGGCCCGCCCCCGGTGGCCAGGCCGCCTCCGGCTCCGCCGGCGTCGCCTCCCAGGTCAAGGCCGTGGACGGTGCGATCGGCTACTTCGAGCTCTCGTACGCCACCTCCCAGAGCATCAAGACCGTCGACGTCAACACCGGCGCCGGCACCCCGGTCAAGGCCACCCCGGAGAACGCCTCCAAGGCCATCGCCGCCGCGAAGATCACCGGCACCGGTTCCGACCTGGCCCTGAAGCTCGACTACACCACCAAGGCCGAGGGCGCGTACCCGATCGTCCTGGTCACGTACGAGGTCGTCTGCGACAAGGGCAACAAGCCCGAGACGCTCGGCACCGTGAAGTCCTTCCTCGAGTACACCGCCTCGGACGCGGGCCAGAAGGTCCTCACCGAGAACGGCTACGCGCCGATCCCGGCCGAGATCAACACCAAGGTCCGCGAAGTCATCAAGTCGCTGGCCTAGCCACACCCCTCCCGGCCCGGGACCGATCCTCCGCCGATCGGTCCCGGGACCCGGGACCCTCCCCCTCCACCCGGGGGAAATCCGGTGCACCGCCGCCAGGGGGCCCGCCCCCCACACAGACCGGAAAGACCATGGCTTCCACCACATTCACCCAGACAGACGCGGCTCCGCCCGTCTCCTCGAGCACGAGGTCCACCGGCCGCGCCGGTGACAAGATCTTCGCGGGGCTCTCCAAGGGCTCCGGCATCCTGCTCCTGGTGATCATGGCGTCGATCGCCGCCTTCCTCACCTACCGGGCCACCATCGCGCTGTCGAAGAACGAGGGGAACTTCCTCACCACCTTCGACTGGAACGCCTCGGCCAACCCCCCCGTCTTCGGCATAGCCGTCCTCCTCTTCGGCACCGTCGTCAGCTCGATCATCGCGATGGTCATCGCGGTCCCGATCGCCGTCGGCATCGCCCTGTTCATCTCGCACTACGCGCCGCGCAAGCTGGCCTCGCCCCTCGCCTACGTGGTCGACCTGCTGGCCGCCGTGCCGTCGATCGTCTACGGCATCTGGGGCGCCCTCTTCCTGGTGCCGCAGCTGAACGGGCTGAACCTCTGGCTCGACGAGTACCTCGGCTGGACGTACGTCTTCGAGAAGACCCAGGTCGGCGTCGCCCGCTCGCTCTTCACCGTCGGCATCCTGCTCGCGATCATGATCCTGCCGATCGTGACCAGCGTCAGCCGCGAGGTCTTCCTCCAGGTCCCGCGCATGAACGAGGAGGCCGCCCTGGCCCTCGGCGCGACCCGCTGGGAGGTCATCCGGATGTCAGTGCTGCCCTTCGGCCGCTCCGGCGTCATCTCCGCCTCGATGCTGGGCCTCGGCCGCGCGCTCGGCGAGACCATGGCCGTCGCGACCGTCCTCTCCCCGAGCTTCCTCATCTCGCTGCACGTGCTGAACCCGGGCGGCGGCACCTTCGCGCAGAACATCGCCGCGAAGTTCGACGAGGCCAACGAGTTCGGCCGTGACGCGCTGATCGCCTCCGGCCTGGTGCTCTTCCTGCTCACCCTGCTGGTCAACGGCGCGGCCCGTCTGATCATCGCCCGGCGCAAGGACTTCTCGGGGGCGAACGCCTGATGAGCCACGCACTCCAGGACCACCGCCCCACCGGGGCCCGCCGGTCCCCCTCCCCCGCCGGACTGACCCGCGGCGGCCTGCCCCGCTGGGCACCGGCCGGCACCGCCGTCGCCTCCGCGCTGCTCGGCACCGGCACCGGCCTCCTCTTCGGCCTGCACAGCAAGATCCAGTGGGGCCTGATCGCGGCCCTGCTGTTCGTCGGGATCACGTACGCCTCCAGCGCGGTCGTCGAGAACCGCCGCCAGGCCAAGGACCGCGTCGCGACCTCCGTCGTCTGGGTCTGCTTCGTCCTCGCCGTCGTCCCGCTGCTCTCCCTGATGATCACCACCATCAGCCGCGGCGTCGACGTCCTCGACGGCGACTTCCTGAGCCACTCCATGAACGGCGTGACCAGCTTCGAGCAGGGCGGCGGCGTCTACCACGCCCTCCTCGGCACGCTGGAGCAGGTCGGCCTGGCCACCCTGATCGCCGCGCCGATCGGCCTGCTGACCGCCGTCTACCTGGTCGAGTACGGCAAGGGCCGGCTCGCCAAGGCCGTCACCTTCTTCGTCGACGTGATGACCGGCATCCCCTCCATCGTCGCGGGCCTGTTCATCCTGACGACCTGGAACCTGATGCTCGGCTTCGGCCCCTCCGGCTTCGCCGGCGCGATGGCCCTGTCGATCCTGATGATGCCGGTCGTGGTCCGCTCCACCGAGGAGATGCTCAAGCTCGTCCCGAACGAGCTCCGCGAGGCCGCCCTGGCCCTCGGTGTGCCGAAGTGGCGCGTCATCCTGAAGGTGGTGCTCCCCACCGCCATCGGCGGCATCTCCACCGGTGTCATGCTGGCAGTGGCCCGCATCGCCGGTGAGACCGCGCCGATCATGCTGCTGGTCTTCGGCTCGCAGCTCATCAACGGCAACCCCTTCGAAGGCGCCCAGTCCTCGCTCCCGCTCTACATCTGGGAGCAGTACAAGGTCGGCAGCGAAGCCTCCTACGACCGGGCCTGGGCGGCAGCGCTCGTCCTGATCGCCTTCGTCATGATCCTCAATCTGGTGGCCCGCGGCATCGCCCGCTGGAAGGCCCCGAAGACCGGTCGCTAAGAGCGAGCCCATTAGCGGCTCCGCCGCGGTGACCAACTGAAAGCGAAGTGACCCTCATGGCCAAGCGAATCGACGTCAGCGGCCTCTCCGCCTTCTACGGCAGCCACAAGGCCATCGACGACATCTCGATGACCGTGGAACCCCGCTCCGTGACGGCCTTCATCGGCCCCTCCGGCTGCGGCAAGTCGACCTTCCTGCGCACCCTGAACCGCATGCACGAGGTCACCCCCGGCGGCCGCGTCGAGGGCAAGGTGCTGCTGGACGACGAGAACCTGTACGGCCCCGGCGTGGACCCGGTCGCGGTGCGTCGCACGGTCGGCATGGTCTTCCAGCGCCCCAACCCCTTCCCCACCATGTCGATCTTCGACAACGTGGCGGCGGGCCTGCGCCTGAACGGCAGCTACAAGAAGGCCGAGCTCGCGGACGTCGTCGAGCGGTCCCTCAAGGGCGCCAACCTGTGGAACGAGGTCAAGGACCGCCTGAACAAGCCGGGCTCCGGCCTCTCCGGCGGCCAGCAGCAGCGCCTGTGCATCGCCCGCGCCATCGCGGTCGAGCCGCAGGTCCTCCTGATGGACGAGCCCTGCTCCGCCCTCGACCCGATCTCCACCCTCGCCATCGAGGACCTGATCGGGGAGCTGAAGGAGCGCTTCACGATCGTCATCGTGACGCACAACATGCAGCAGGCGGCCCGCGTCTCGGACCGCACCGCCTTCTTCAACCTCGCCGCCGTCGGCCAGCCGGGCAAGCTCGTCGAGATCGACGACACGGACCGGATCTTCTCCAACCCGTCCGTCCAGGCGACGGAGGACTACATCTCGGGCCGCTTCGGCTGATCGCCGGAACCCGCCCGGACGTCCTGCGGCGCTGCATGGCGGTGCCGCCGCAGGGCGAAAGAAAAGGGCCGGCTCCCCCTGGGTGGGGGGAGCCGGCCCGCTTTCGTACGGCGCTGCGGCGCGCTACACGAAGGCCAGGTTCACGATCCAGAAGCTGACCGCGGCCACCGCGGCCGCCGCCGGCATGGTGATGAACCAGCCCAGGATGATGTTCTTGGCGACGCCCCAGCGCACGGCGTTCACCCGCTTGGTCGCGCCCACGCCCATGATCGCCGAAGTGATCACGTGGGTGGTCGAGATCGGCGCGTGGAAGAGGAACGCCGAGCCGAACATGATCGAGGCACCGGTGGTCTCCGCCGCGAAGCCCTGCGGCGGGTCCAGCTCGATGATCTTGCGGCCGAGGGTGCGCATGATGCGCCAGCCGCCCGCGTACGTGCCCAGCGACAGCATCACGGCGCAGGAGACCTTCACCCAGATCGGGATGGCCTCGTCGGCACCCTGGACGTCGGCGATGACCAGGGCCATCACCACGATGCCCATCGTCTTCTGGGCGTCCTGGAGACCGTGGCCGAGCGCCATGCCGGCCGCCGAGACCGTCTGCGCGATGCGGAAGCCGCGCTTGGCCTTGTGCGGGTTGGCCCGGCGGAACATCCACAGGATGCAGACCATCACCAGATAACCGGCGACGAGACCGACGACCGGCGAGACGAACATCGGGATGACGACCTTCTCGACCACACCGGACCAGATGACCTCCGTCCCGCCGGCCAGCGCCGCGCCCACCATGCCGCCGAACAGGGCGTGCGAGGAGGACGACGGGAGACCGAAGTACCAGGTGATCAGGTTCCAGGCGATCGCGCCGACCAGGGCCGCGAAGAGGATCCACATGCCCTTGTTGCCGTGCGGGGTCTCGATCAGACCCTTGCTGACCGTCTTGGCCACCCCGCTGCCGAGGAAGGCACCGGCCAGGTTCATCACGGCGGCCATCGCCAGGGCCGCGCGCGGGGTCAGGGCCCGCGTCGAGACGGAGGTCGCGATGGCGTTCGCGGAGTCGTGGAAGCCGTTCGTATACGTGAAGCCGAGCGCGACACCGATGGTCACGACCAGCGCAAAGGTGTCCACGGGGTTCAGGACTCCTTGACGGCGATGGTCTCCACCGTGTTCGCGACGTGCTCGAACGCGTCGGCGGCCTCTTCGAGGACGTCGACGATCTGCTTGAGCTTCAGCACCTCGATGGCGTCGTACTTGCCGTTGAAGAGCTGGGCGAGCAGCTTGCGGTGGATCTGGTCGGCCTGGTTCTCGAGACGGTTGACCTCGATCCAGTACTCGGTGAGGTTCTCCATCGTCCGCAGGTGCGGCATGGCCTCGGCGGTCAGCTCGGCGGCCCGCGCCAGCACCTCGATCTGCTGCTCGACGCCCTTGGGCAGCTCCTCCACGTTGTAGAGGACGACGAGGTCGACCGCTTCCTCCATGAAGTCCATGATGTCGTCGAGCGACGAGGCGAGGCTGTAGATGTCCTCCCGGTCGAACGGCGTGATGAAGGAGGAGTTCAGCTGGTGGAAGATCGCGTGGGTGGCGTCGTCCCCAGCGTGTTCCGCCGCCCGCATCCGCTCCGCGATCTCGGCCCGGGCGGAGTGTTCCGCTCCGAGCAGTTCCATCAGGAGCTTGGAGCCCGTGACGATGTTGTCCGCGGATGCGGCGAACATGTCGTAGAAGCTCGTCTCCCTGGGGGTCAGACGAAATCGCACGTGAGGTCCTCGGGGTGCATTGGATTCGGTCAGGCTGATGCTAGGCGCATCCCCCGGCCACGGCTAACCGGCGGTTCCCCAGTGTCCTCCATCAGGCAGAGTGGGAGTCACGGACCCCTGTACCCCCGGCGCGGGCGACGTACCCTATACCCATGAGGGGTATAACCCCTCTTTCCGGACCACGGGAGGACCGATGACGACCATCGAGGCGGAGGGCTCCGGAGCCGTCCACGGCTACCACCACCAGAAGGACGAGCACCTCAAGCGGCTGCGCCGGATCGAGGGCCAGATCCGCGGCCTCCAGCGCCTGGTCGACGAGGACGTGTACTGCATCGACATACTCACGCAGGTCTCGGCCAGTACGAAGGCCCTCCAGTCCTTCGCCCTCCAGCTGCTGGAGGAGCACCTGCGCCACTGCGTCGCGGACGCCGCCGTCAAGGGCGGCACCGAGATCGACGCGAAGGTGGAGGAGGCCACGAAGGCCATCGCGCGCCTGCTGCGCAGCTGACCCGGCCGGCGCCGGTACGCGGTCCGGGGGCGCGGCCCCCGGCACCGGCGCCGCGGAGACCGCCCGGGGCCGCCCGGAGCTACAGGCGGATCCCCATCAGCACCTCGTCGATCCGGTCCTGGCTCAGCCGGTCCTCGGCCGCCGCCGAGGCCGCGATGATCAGCTCACCGCACAGCTCGATCTCGGCGAGCGCCACGTGGTCCTGCACCGTCATGCCGCCTGCGGGAGTCACGCGTGTCACCTCTCTCTGCCGCCCTCGCCCGTCGGCGCTCGGCATACCACCCTAGGGAGCGGGCCCCTCGCCGCGCATGACACGGATGGACCATTTCCGGATAGCGGGGCCATGGCCCGGAGGCGCCGGTTCACCCCGCCGGGCCGGCTATTCGGCGATCTTCCCGGCGTAAATGTCCCCGCTTGGGGGCAATACGACGGTCACCGGTGTCCCGAATCCGTAGAGCAGCGTGGTGGAGGACACATCGATCACGCCATTCTTGACGTATGTGAACCGGTGCCGGACCTTGCGCAGGCGCCCCTCCTCGTCGAGGTAGGCGTCGAACGGCACGCTGTCCTTGCTGAACCCTTTCGCCGCCGCCTCCAGAGCCCCCTTGGTCCCCGGCGAGGCGCTCCGCGCGGCATCCGCGATGTCCGCCGTACCCCGGTAGTGCCGCACCTTGGTGCCGGCCAGCTCGGTCTCGCCCACGTACGTCACCTCCCGCGCGCCCCGCAGCAGCTCGGCCGCGGCCACCGGGTCGGTGGCACCGCCGGTGACGAGGTTCCCGTCGGAGAGGGTGGCGGTGTCGAGCCGGACCCACTTGTCGTCGGGGACTCCGGCGCCCCGGTTCTTCATGTAGAGCGCGCCGGGGACGAGCAGCTCGGTGATGGGCCGGTGCTCGGCCTGGCCCTTCACGTCGGCGGGGAGCATCACCAGCAGCTGGCCCATCCGCTTGCGGAAGTCGACCCCGCCCTCGCCCCGGATGGTGACCCGGGTCCCGCCGGTCGCCATTTCCATGGCCGTACGGGCCTTCGCGCTCCCGGCGGCGGTCAGCGCGTCGGCGGCGCCGCGGACCGCGGCGGCCGGGTCGCCCGGGGGCCGGCCGTCACCGCCGCGCGAGCCCTTGCCGGAACCGCCGCCGGCGTCCGTGCCCGTGCCGCTCGCCGCTCCGCACGCGCTCAGCGCCGCGACGGCCACCGCCGCACAGACCGCGAGCACCGCCTCACCCGCACGCCTTCTCCGCCGCCTGTGCTGGTGCACCACCATCGCCTGCCAACCCCCAACGCGAGACCGCTGTTTGCCCGAGGCCCCCACCCGCTCCGGTTAACGAGGTCCGGGGTTTCCCGTAACGGGCCGCCCGGCTCCCGGGGCCGTACCGGACGGGGCCGGGCCCGGGTACGGTGGAGGGGTGGATCAGCACACGAAGGCGACGCCGCTCGCTCCGCTTCCCCCTGTGCCCCTGCCGCGGGACCACGCGGAACCCGCACAGCCGCCCGCCGGCCACTCCACGAGCACCGCGGAACGCGGCTCCTTCTGCCTGGCCGTGTGCGGCTGCGGCTGGAAGGGGCCGGCCCGCCGCTCCCGTGACCTGGCCCGCAGGGACGCGACCCGGCACACCTCGCAATAGCGGCGGCGCCCCTTCGTCCGTTCGGCCGCCCCGGCTGGCCGGGGGCCCCGCGAGCGGTTGCTCTGGTTCCATGCCAGGTACCGCACGCTCCCTCGCGGCCCTCCTCTGGGCCCTGCTGCTCGCGCTCACCCCGGCCGCGGCGGCCTGGGCCCGCCCGGTGGGGTCGGCGGACGGACCGGCCGACGTGGCGCTGGCCATCGGGGTCACCACCGCGGCGGCCGTGGGCACCGGGCTGTGGCTGCGTTCCCGTTACCGCCGCGACGGCACGGAGCCGGAGCATCCCGGCGGGGGCGGCGAGGGCGGCGATCCGTGACGCCGCGCCCGCGCCCGGTGGCGGTGCGGCTGTGCTTCGGCGCCGCGGGGCTGTGCCTGCTGGTGGCGTTCCTGCTCGCGCTCTGGAACCCCTGAGCCGTCCGGGCGGGGCCGCGCCTCGACGGCCTACGCGGCGAGGTCGCTCTCGGCCGGGCGCTGCGCCAGCTCGACCGGGCGGGCCACCACCCGCTCGGGGGCCCGTACCAGCCGCCCGAGGCGCGGCGCGCGGGCGACGGCCCTGACCACCGGGGCCAGCGCCGCCATGGCGAGCGGGGCGAGCAGCAGGACGACGGCGGTGCCGAGGGCGAACCCGCCGATGACGTCGGTCGGGTAGTGCACCCCGAGGTAGACCCTGCACAGCCCCTCGGCGAGCGCCAGGCCGATCCCGACGAGCCCGAGCCGGCGGTTGACCAGGAACACTCCGATGCCGAGGGCCATGCCGAGGGTGGCGTGGTCGCTGACGAAGGAGAAGCCGGGGACGGGCGCGCCCGCGCCGCCGAGCACTTCCAGGCCGTCGTGCTGGAGGAACGGCCGCGGCCGGGCGACGAACTGACGCAGCGGTACGTTCACCAGCAGGGCGATCGCGGCGGCGAGGGGCGCCCACACGAGCGCGGCGAACGACTCGACGGCGGTCGCCTCGTCCTGCCGCCTGGTGCCGCGCCAGCACCACAGCACGAGCAGGACCATGGCCAGCGGCAGTCCGTACGAGCCGGTGAAGGCCACGGCGCGGTCGAACCAGTCGGGGGCGCGCCGGGAGAGGGCGTTGATTGCGTACAGCAGGCTGACATCCACGTTCGGCCCACCGGTCGTGAGTCCACCCATGCGCCGCGGCCCCTTGCCTGCCTAGGTCCCCTGCGGGCGCACGACGGTGTGCGCCCCTTCAACCCCCCAGCCGATCAACCCCCGTGACCATGGAACGCCCGTTCTGCCTGGGACGTTCCACTCTCCACCGAATGATCACTCCAACGTTATCCAAGAGTGACTCGTCGTCGCAGCTCAGGGCCTGGACTTCACGGAGAGTCGCTAAGGCTTGGGAGTCGCCCCCGGCGGCTCCGGAAGGGCCGCGGCACCGTCCTTGGTCACGCGGGTGGCTCCGAAGTAGTCAGGGGTGTCGATCTTGTCGAAACGGATGACCGCGCCGGTGTACGGGGCGTTGATCATGTAACCGCCCCCCACGTACATCCCGACGTGGCGGATCTCCCGAGAGTTCGTCAGATCGTCGGAGAAGAAGACCAGGTCACCGGGGAGCAGCTCCTCGCGCGAGGGGTGCGACCCGGCGTTGTACTGGTCGTTGGCCACGCGCGGCAGCTCGATCCCCACGCTCTCGTACGCCGCCTTGGTCAGCCCGGAGCAGTCGAACCGCCCGTCCTGGTCGGCCGTGCCGTTGCCGCCCCACAGGTACGGCGTCCCGAGCTGCTTCTGCGCGAAGTACATGGCGCCGCTGGCCTGCTGGGAGGGGGCGAGCCGGGCGACGGGCCGCGCGAAGCTCTTCTCCAGGGAGCGGATGGCCTTCACGTAGCCCTGGGTCTCGCTGATCGGCGGCACGCCCCCCGCCTTGATGACGCGGTAGGGGCCGGCGTTGTAGGCGGCGAGCATGTTGTCGGACCGGTCGCCCGGCACCCCCGCGACGTCCTTGGCGAGCTGGCAGTCGTAGGTGGCCGCCGAGGGGATGGCGTCCCTCGGGTCCCAGATGTCGCGGTCCCCGTCACCATCGCCGTCGACCCCGAACGCGGCCCACGTCTCCGGGATGAACTGGGCGATGCCCCGCGCGTCGGCATGGCTGATCGCGTCGGGCTTCCAGTGGCTCTCGGTGTACAACTGGGCTGCCAGCAGCGCCGGATTGAGCGCGGGGCAAAGGTTTCCCCACTTCTCCACCAGCGGCTGGTAGACCGCCGGCACCGCGCCCTTCACCAGCCCGACCGCGCCCTGCCGGGCACCGCTCGCGATGCCCGCCGCCGCCGAGTAGGTGCCGACGACCAGCAGCGCGACGAAGGTCAGGCACACGCCGATCCCGATACCGCTCGCCATCCAGAACTTGCGCACCCGTCAACACTGCCTCATGGCGGCCCGTCTGACAGCGCATTCGCCAGTCTGTTCCGGCACTATTTCACCGGAAAGCCGGTGCAGTAGACACTGCTGTACTCCTTGACCCCACGGACCCGGTAGACCAGCACGGTCCAGTCACCGGGATCGTTGGCGGTCGGGATGCCCGGGAACTTCTTCCGCGTCCCCTGGTTGTCCACGAGCTCCGTGACGAAGTCGTCCGGATACGTGAGGTCCACCGAACCGCCGGTCGCCGGGTCCTTGAGGTCGACCGGCCTGCTCGTGTAGCCGATGCTGTGGTTGTAGTCGCGGACCGCCTCGAAGGGCCGCCGGGTGCTCTCGTCGATCTCGTGCGGCGGTTTCACGCCGACGGAGACGGCGTAGGTGCCCTTCTCCGTGTTGTGCTGCTTCAGGAAGACCCGGATCCTGACCTTGCCCGTGACCGTCGGCGCCTGCGGATCGTCGGCGTCGACGACGGAGGCCAGCAGGAACTCCGCCCGCTCCTCGTTGGGCAGGTTGCAGCCGCCCGTACTGCTCCACAGGTCCCGCGACACCTTGTTCGGCTCGATGTGGTCGGGCACGGCGCCCGACACGCCGACCCCGGCCGGGACGGGCGGGCTCGGAGCCGGCTGCCCGACGGAGGACGGCACGCCCGCGGAGGGCGCGGCCGAGGAGGTTGCGGCGCCGCCGGCCGGCGGGGCGGCGGCCCGTCCCCCTCCGCCGGCCTCCTCGCCCTTGCCGTTCCCGCTCATCAGGTACCCGCCCGCGACGAGTCCCCCCGCCACCAGACCGGCGACGGCCGCCAGCGCCCAGCGCGGGGCGCGGCGGGCCCCCGTGCCGGCGGCCACCGGGGCCGCCGCCGGAACGTACGTCGGCACGTAGCCGGAGCCGGCGGCGCCGAGCCCCGGGCCGATGGTCGACGGCAGCGCCGGCACCCGCGCCGCGCCTCCGCCGGCGGCCGTCAGGGCCGCGTACACCGGGTCGTCGACCAGCGCCGCGTCCACCGCGCAGCGGCGGATGACCTCGGCCGGCGAGGGCCGCCCGCCCGGCTCCTTCGCCACGCAGGCCCTGATCAGCGCGGCCAGTCCCGGCTCCACGCCCTCGACGTCGATCTCGCCGTGCACTGCCCGGAAGTTGACCGTCGTCGGCTCGCCGGTGCCGTACGGGGCCCGGCCCGTGGCCGCGTACGCGAGGGTGGCGCCCAGGGCGAAGACGTCCGCCGCGTCCGCCGCCTCGCCGCGCAGCAGCACCTCGGGGGCCGTGTAGCCGGGGGTGCCCGGGGCGGTGCCGGCCTGCGTCAGGGCCGTCCCGTCCACGCCCTTGGCGATCCCGAAGTCGATGAGCTGCGGCCCCTGCGCACCCAGGATGACGTTCTGCGGCTTGAGGTCCCGGTGGGTGACCCCGTACGCGTGCACGCTCGCCAGGCCCTCCGCCAGCGCGGCGAACAGCCTGCGGCAGGAGTCGGCAGGCAGGGCGCCGTAGCCGCCCACCGCGTGACTGAGCGTCGGCCCCGCCACGTACTCGGTGGCCAGCCAGTACGGCGGGGCCGCCAGCGAGGCGTCGATCAGGTTCGCGGTGTAGGCCGACCGCACCGCGCGCACCGTCTCGGCCTCGCGGCGGAACCGCGCGAGGGCCTCCGGATGTCCGGTGATCTCGTCCCTGATCACCTTGATGGCCACCAGGCGGCCGCCCGGGGACCGCCCGAGATACACCTGCCCCATGCCTCCGGCCCCCAGCCGGGCCACCAGCGCGTGCGCCCCGACGTGGGCGGGGTCGGTCTCTCTCAGGGCCTCCATCCGGTCGAGGGTGTCATACCGACTTCCGTGCGGCGAACGGGGGTTGGCTTCAGCGGGGGGCCACGAACAGGCTCTGCGCGCCCCGTCCGAGCGGGCCCTTCTCGTCGTGCAGGCGGGAGTCCGCGAGGCCGATACCCGCCGCGTCCACGCTCGTACGGGCCTCCACGCACACCCACTCGCCCACCGGATGGCGGTGCAGGTGGACGGTGAGGTCCCCGTTGACGAAGACGAACCGGCCGAAGTCCATCACCGCGCTGATCCCGTTGCCCGAGTCGGCGGCCACCAGCACCCGGTCCAGCGGCCGGACCTCCTCCCCCGCCACGAGCGGCACCCGCATCCGCATCCAGCAGGTCCCCGGCCCCCGCTCGGTGAAGGCGCCCTCCGTGAAGCGGGTCTCCACCGAGGAGTGGTAGCCCGTCTCCCACGGCACGGGGAAGAACGGCGTCACCCCCACCTCCCCGGGCGGCGGCACCACCGCCGCCGGAACCACCGCCGGCACCGGCTCCCCGGACACCCGGATCCGCAGCGCCCGCGCCAGCATCACCGGCTGCCCGCCCGCCGGGGCGAGGGCCGCCTCGACCAGCTCGGTGCCGCGCCCGGCCCGCAGCACCGAGGCGGTCACCTCCAGCTCCCCGATCGGCACCGGGCGCAGGATCTCGTACGTGATCCGGGCGATCCGCATCTCCGCCCGCGCCCCGGGCCGTTCCTCGACGGCCCGTCCCAGCAGCGCGGCCGGCGGTCCGGCGTGCTGGGAGCCCGGGTCCCAGGGCCCGCGCGTGGCCTGCGTGGCCCGGAAGCGGCCCTCGCCGAGCCGCTCGTAGAACCCGTCCTCAGCATCCATGCCCCCGCACGTTACCCACAGGTAACCCGGGATGCCAGACCCCCGTCACGGCTCAGCGCGCGAAACCCAGCCCCACCCCCAGCCCCACCAGCACCGACCCGATCGCCCGGTTCAGCGTCTTCTGCGCCCGCAGCATCCGGTCCCGCAGCCGCGAGTCGGAGAAGAACAGCGCCACCGCCCCGAACCACACCAGGTGCGCCGCCGACATGAACAGCCCGTACCCCGCCTGCTGCCACGCCGAGGTGTCCGGATTGACCACCTGGGTGAACGTGGACACCACGAACAGCGTCGTCTTGGGATTCAGCACATTGGTCAAGAACCCCGACCGCAGCGCCCCCGCCCGCGTCAGCCCCGGCTTCGACTCCAGGTCCACGGTCAGCTCCGCCCGCGCCCGGAACGTACGGATCCCGATCCACACCAGGTACGCCGCGCCCGCCAGCTTGATCGCCGTGAACAGGGCGGTCGACGAGGCGATCAGCAGACCGACCCCGAGCATCGTGTACGACACGTGCACCAGCACCCCGGCCGCGACCCCCGCCGCCGCGAACAGGCCCGTCGGCCGCCCGTACAGATAACTGTTCCTGACCACCATCGCGAAGTCCGCACCGGGACTGATCACGGCGAGCAGGGTGATGACGGCAACTGCGATCACTTCTGTCATGTACGGATGCTCGCCGCCCCCTCCCGACGGATCAAGACGCTCCGGTCACAATGGAAGGGTGTCCACCACCGCACTGCCCCTCCTCCAGGCCGACTGCTCCGCCTGCTTCGCCCTGTGCTGCGTCGCGCTGCCCTTCGCCAAGTCCGCCGACTTCGCCGCGAACAAGACCGCCGGCACCCCCTGCAAGAACCTCCGGCAGGACTTCCGCTGCGGCATCCACACCCGGCTGCGCGACGAAGGGTTCCAGGGCTGCACCGTCTTCGACTGCTTCGGCGCCGGCCAGCAGATCTCCCAGGTCACCTTCGAGGGCCGCGACTGGCGCACCCACCCCGAGACCCGCGAGGCCATGTTCGAGGCCTTCCCGGTCATGCGGCAGCTGCACGAACTGCTCTTCTACACCGCCGAGGCGCTCACCCGCCCCGCGGCCGCCCCCCTCCACCCGGCCCTGCGCACGGCCCTCGCCAAGACCGAGGCCCTCACCCGCGCCGACGCCGCCACCCTCACCGCCCTCGACGTCCCGGCCCTGCGCCAGGAGGTCAACGCCCTGCTCCTCAAGACCAGCGAACTGGTCCGCGCCAAGACCCCCGGCCGCAGGAAGAACCACCGCGGCGCCGACCTGATGGGCGCCCGCCTCTCCGGAGCCGACCTGCGCGGGGCCAACCTGCGCGGCGCCTACCTGATCGCCGCCGACCTCAGCCGCGCCGACCTGCGCGGCGCCGACCTGATCGGCGCGGACTTCCGCGACGCCGACCTGAGCGGCGCCGACCTGCGCGACGCCCTCTTCCTGACGCAGCCCCAGCTGGGCGCCGCCCGCGGCAACCCCGCCACCCGCATCCCCGCGCACCTCACCCGCCCCGCCCACTGGCTCCCCGGGTAACCCGCCGCCCGCACGCCCCGCCGCCCCCTCCGGCGCCCGACCGGCGCCGATGCGCCCCCCGCGCCTCCGTACGCTCCCCCGCTGCCCCGGACTCCCCCGATTAGTCCGAACGGCCAGCCCTCGGAAGGCCCCGCGCACGCCGGGCCGACAATCATTGCCCGGGGTCACCCCCCGTGATACACAGAGTGACCTGCTCAGGGTGCGCATACGGGGCGCGGGCCGAGAGAACGGGTAAAGAGACCGGCCAAGTCGACGACGGCGCCGGTTTCATCAGAGAAGATAGTGCGTGACCCCTGCCGTCGGGCACGGGCTACCGGAACTACCCTTACAGGGGCGGTGAGTTACATGATCCTGGCAGCTGAAAAGGGCGACATCACCACCATCATCGGCGGAATCGCCCCGAACTGGGGGCCGTTCGGCAGCCTCGGCAACGAAGCGAAGGTCATGATCGAGGTGGTCATGGCCGTCGCGATCCTCCTCTGCCTCGGCATCGCCATCTGGGGCGCCGCCAAGCAGCGCATCGGCGCGACCGCCCTGCGCGACACCTTCAGCGCCGAACAGGGCAAGGGCCTGATCGTGGCCGGCCTCACCGGCGTCTTCATCATCGGCTCCCTCGGCACCCTCTTCACGATCGTCTACGGGATGGCCGTCTAGCCGGATCGCCGCGCCCGGCCGCACCCTGATGAGGAATCACCACACCGCGCCAGAGCGGAAACGAGCGCTACCGTCGTACGACGCGGAGGGGGCGGACACGCAATGAGCAACGACGACCAGTACGGCGGCGGCAGCGGCCACGCCGAGGTCGGCGGCACGGGCCAGACCCGTACCCGGCTCCCGGACCCGCCCTCCGAGGCGTACGGCGGCCCGCGCCGCAACCCCCGCTCCTCCCGCGGCCTGATCACCGTGGTCGGGGTGGTGGTCCTGCTGATCGCCGCCATCGCGTTCGCGAACCGGTCCCAGGACGCCCCGCCCGACGCCTCCCCGTCCTCCGACAAGCCCCCGGCCGCCGACTCCACCGCCCCCACCGGCACCGCCCCGGTCACCGGCAAGGCGGCCGGCGTCCCCACGGGCTTCGCCCACGACGAGCAGGGCGCCCAGTCGGCGGCCGCCAACTACACGGTGGCCCTCGGCTCCGACGGCATGCTCAAGAAGGACGTCCGGCACGCCCTCGTGGACGGCATCTACACCCCCGAGGCCGCGGCACGGCGCAAGGGCACCCAGGACGCGGCGTACTCCCCCGCCTTCCTCGCCACCCTCGGCCTCGACGCGAACGGCAACGCCCCGCAGGGAAGCACCTTCGTCACCCGTGCCGTCCCCGTCGGCACCCGCGTCGAGGGCTACAACCCCACCACCGCCAAGGTCGCGGTCTGGTACACCGGCCTCGTCGGCATGTCCGGCCCCAAGTCCACCAGCCCGGTCCGCACCACCTGGAAGACCTGGACCTTCGAACTGACCTGGACCGCGGACGGCTGGAAGGTCGCCTCCGACAGCCAGCAGGACGGCCCCGCCCCGGTCCCCGGCGACGTCCCCGCCTCCACGTCCGACGACATCAGCAAGGCCGTCCAGGAGTTCGGAGGGTTCACCTATGCCCGGTAGCCGCCGCCCCGACAGCGGTACGAGGACCAGCCGGGCCCCGCGCGGCGCCGCCGCCCGTACCGCCGCCGCCCTGGCCGCCGTACAGACGGCGCTCGTCCTGCTGTCCGCCCGCGCCTACGCCGCCCCCAGCCCGACCCCGACCCCGTCCGGCACCCCCTCGGGCTCCCCCTCCGCCACCCCGTCACCCTCCAAGTGCGAAGGCGTCATCGGCCCGCTCAAGGAGGACTGCGAACGCCAGGTCGGCAACGCCCCTGGCACCGCACCCGGCACCGGCCTCTCGCCGAACAGCCCCCCGGACGCCATCAACCCCCTCGCCTCCCTCGCCAAGGGCTGCGCCGACGCCGCCGCCTGGATCGTCGGCAAGCTCGGCGAAGCGGTCAAGAGCACCGCCAACGTCGACTTCACCAACCCCGCCTTCCTCCAGCAGTACGCCGTCGTCTTCGCCGCCTCCACCGTCCTGACCCTCGTCCTGTGGCTGCTGGCCGTCGCCAAGCGCGCCATCCGCGGCGTCCCCCTCAGCACCGCCCTCTCCGAGGCCATCGGCTTCCTCTGGCTGACCGTCCTCGCCTCCGCCTTCACCCCGCTGATCCTCTACACCGTCGTCTCCGCCACCGACGGCATCACCGAGGTCATCGCCGCCGCCACCGGCAGCCAGACCGACGTCTTCTTCGGCTCCTTCGCCGAAGCCCTCAAGAAGGGCGAGGACATCGGCGGCGGCCCGATCATGCTGGTCGTCGTCTCCCTCGTCACCGTCCTGGCCGCCGGAGTGCTCTGGCTGGAGCTCGTCATCCGCGCCGCCCTGCTCTACGTCGGCGCCCTCCTCGGCACCGTCGTCTACGCCGGACTCGTCGACCGCAACATGTGGGGCCACGTCCGCCGCTGGGCCGGCATCATGATCGCCGTCATCCTCGTGAAACCGGTCATCGTGATCGTCCTCGGCCTCGCCGGAGCCCTCGCCGGCGACAAGGGCCCCAACGCCTTCTCCGCCGTCGTCTCCGGCCTCGCCATCATCCTCCTGGCGATCTTCGCCTCGGCGATGATCTACCGCTTCGTCCCCGGCTTCGGCGACGAGATCGCCGCCGCCCGCACCAACCGCTCCAAGGCCACCGACGGCGCCCAGGCCGCAGCCGTCATCAGCTCCCCGGCCTCCCTCGTCTCCCAGGGCATCAAGACCCACAGCAGCCGCGGCGGCTCCCACCGCGCCACCGGCGGCAACACCGGCGGCGGCGACGCCAACCAGATCTCCGGAGGCATGGCCGCCCACAGCAGCCGCCGCTCCGGCAGCGGGTCCGGCGGCGGGAACGTCCCCCCCGCCGCACCCCCGCCCCGCACTGGCTCGAGTACGAGGAACACAGGAGGTGACGGGCGTTGACGTCCCAGTCCCACCAGCTCCACCCGGTCGCGCCCCGCCGTACGTATCTCATCGGCCGGGCCCGGCCGAACGCGATCGTCGGCAAGAACCGCGAAACCGGCGAAATCGCACTGATCATCACCGGCGCCTTCTTCGGCATGATGAGCGGACTGCTCGTCCCCCACCTCACCCTGCGCATCGTCAGCCTCGTCGGCTTCCCCCTGCTCGCCCTCGCCGCCGTGTACGTCCCCTACAAGGGCCGCACCTTCTACCGGTGGTTCGAGATCAGCCGCAGCTACAAGCGCATCCTGCGACGCGGTACGACGTACCGCTCGGGCGCCGTCGAAGCCGGCACCCGCGCCAGCGACGGCCGCGAGGTCGAGGTCGGCCCGCCCCCCGGCATCGGCCGCATCAACTGGCTCGCCGCCCCCTTCGGCCCCGACGAGATCGCCGTCCTCCTGCACGCCGACCGCAGAACCGTCACGGCCGCCATCGAGATCGAGGGCCCCGGCGTCGGCCTCCGCGACAGCGAGGACCAGGAAGCCCTCGTCGACCGCTTCGGCACCCTCCTCAAGCACGTCGCCAACGGCGACGGCTTCGTCACCCGCCTCCAGATGCTCGCCCGCACCCTCCCCGCCGACCCCGACGCCCACGCCAAGGACGTCGCCCAGCGCGGAGACACCCACGCCCCGGCCTGGCTGCGGGACTCCTACGACCAGCTCCAGTCGATGGTCTCCACCTCCTCGGAGCAGCACCGCGCCTACCTCGTCGCCTGCATGCACTACACCCGCGAGCTCGCCGCCGAAGCCAACGCCATCGCCCGCGCCGGAGGCCACAAGGGCCGCAAGCTCGACCGCGACTCCGGCCTCGCCATCGTCATGGCCCGCGAGCTCACCGACATCTGCGCCCGCCTCGCCGAAGCCGACATCCGCGTACGCCAGCCCCTCGGCCAGGGACGCCTGTCCTCCCTCGTGCACTCCATGTACGATCCGGACCACCCCATCGACCACATCCAGGCCATGACCAAGCGCAACGCCTGGCCGGCGGAACTCGATGCCGTGGAGCCCACCTACCTCCAGGCCAAGACCCGCGAATCCTCCACCCGCGCCCCCTGGTGCCACGCCACCGCCTGGGTGAAGGAATGGCCGATGACCCCGGTCGGCGTCAACTTCCTCGCCCCCCTCCTCGTCCACACCCCGGACGTCATCCGCACCGTCGCCGTCACCATGGACCTCGAACCCACCGAGATCGCCATCGAGCGCATGCTCACCGAGAAGACCAACGACGAGGCCGACGCCTCCCGCGCCGCCAAGATGAACCGCACCGTCGACCCCCGCGACATCGCCGCCCACGGCCGCCTCGACCAGAGGGGTGAAGATCTCGCCAGCGGCGCTGCCGGAGTCAACCTCGTCGGGTACATCACGGTGTCCTCGCGTTCACCCGAAGCCCTCGCCCGCGACAAGCGCACCATCCGCGCCTCCGCCGGCAAGTCCTACCTGAAGCTCGAATGGTGCGACCGCGAGCACCACCGCGCCTTCGTCAACACCTTGCCGTTCGCCACCGGCATCCGACGTTAGCTGGAGGGAAGTGCCGCCCATGCGAGATCCCATGTCCGCGCTGACGGACGCCTTCACCAGCTTCCTCTTCGGCAAGGTCGAGACCACCCGCCTGCCCGTCCGCACCTCCACCGGCCAGGCCCAGGCCGTCTACCTCCCCACCGCCGCCCCCGGCCTCGGCGACTCCGGCGTGATCATCGGCCGCGAGGTCTACAGCGGCAAGGGCTACATCTACGACCCCTTCCAGCTCTACGGCCAACAGCTCCCCGCCCCCCACTGGCTCGTCCTCGGCGAGTCCGGCAACGGCAAGTCGGCGCTTGAGAAGACGTACGTCCTGCGCCAGCTCCGCTTCCGCGACCGGCAGGTCGTCGTCCTCGACGCCCAGGGCGAGGACGGCGTCGGCGAATGGAACCTCATCGCCCAGCAGCTGGGGATAACCCCCATCCGCCTGGACCCCGTCGCCGCCAACGACGACGGGATCCGCCTCAACCCCCTCGACCCGGCGATCACCACGACCGGACAGCTCGCGCTGCTCCGCACCATCATCGAAGTCGCCATGGGCCACGGCCTCGACGAACGCTCCGGCTTCGCCCTCAAGGTCGCCCACGCCTACGTCGTCGAGACCATCCAGGACCGCCAGCCCGTCCTCACCGACATCGTGGAACAGCTGCGCCACCCCGAAGCCGAATCGGCGCTGGCCATGAACGTCGACATAGACGATGTCCGGGCCTGGGGCCTCGACGTGGCCCTCGTCCTCGACCGCCTCGTCGACGGCGACCTGCGCGGCATGTTCGACGGCCCCACCACCGTCGGCATCGACCTCGACGCCCCGCTGATCGTCTTCGACCTCTCCCACATCGACCGCAACTCCATCGCCATGCCCATCCTCATGGCGATCGTCGGCGTGTGGCTGGAACACACCTGGATCCGGCCGGACCGCAAGAAGCGCATCTTCCTCGTCGAAGAGGCCTGGCACATCATCAACAGCCCCTTCGTCGCCCAGCTCTTCCAGCGCCTCCTGAAGTTCGGCCGCCGCCTCGGACTCTCCTTCGTCGCCGTCGTCCACCACCTCTCCGACGTCGTCGACGGCGCCGCCGCACGCGAGGCGGCCGCCATCCTCAAAATGGCCTCCACCCGCACCATCTACGCCCAGAAGGCCGACGAGGCCCGCGCCACCGGACGGGTCCTCGGCCTGCCCCGCTGGGCCGTGGAAATCATCCCCACCCTCACCCCCGGCATCGCCGTCTGGGACGTCAACGGCAACGTCCAGGTCGTCAAACACCTGATCACCGAAACCGAACGCCCCCTCGTCTACACCGACCGCGCGATGACGGAGTCCTCCACCCCCGAGCAACTCCCCGACGAGCTGCTCGCCGCCGAACTCGAAGCGGAGGAACGAGCCCTGTACATCGAACGCCAGCGGGGCTCCGGCCCCGGATCAGCGACCACGGTGGCCTGACCATGCCCGACGCGAGACGTACGGAACCCCCCGCGCGCCCCGGCGGCGTCCCCGACGGGGTCCTCGTCGGCCTCCTGGCCTTCCTCCTCGGCCTCGCCGTCCTGGTCTGGTCGGCCACCGGCCTCGCCGCCCTCTTCACCAAGGGCGCCTGGCCGGACACCGTCACCTTCACCCGCACCCCCGAGGCCGTCCGCGCCCTGATAACGCAACCCCACGACCTCGCGGGGGCCTGGCCCGACACCGACCCGGCGGCCCTCTCCGGGTGGGGGCTCTTCTGGGGCCTGTTCATCAGCCAGCTGCTGGTCCTGCTGGTCCTGACGATCTTCACCATGGGCGTCGTGGCCCGTACGAGGGCCCGCCGCCCCCGCACCGGACACCAGCCGGCCCCCTCCGACCCCGCCTCCGCCCAGGCCCCGGCGCCGACCCCCGCCCCGGCCCCGGCACAGACCCGGCCGCCGGGCCAGGTGCCCGGCGGCCCCCGCGCCGACGCCTCGGCACCGGCAGCACCGGCGGCACCGGCCCCGGATCACCCCGCCGGGGGCCCGACCCCGCTCCCCGGCCCGGCTCACGCCCCGGCCCGGACAACGGCCGCCCCCGCCGCGCACGCCCCGGTCTCCGCCCCGGCACCGGCACCCGTACCCGTCCGGGCCCCCACACCCGCACCGGCCACCCCGCCCCGGAAGCCGACCCCGGCCCGCTACACCACCGCCGGCCAGGCCCCGGCACCGGCCGGGGACGCCTACCGCTACGGGTTCGGCTACGCCCCGGCACCGTCCACCGCACCGGCCCCCCGCCTCGTCTACGGCGGCCCGGCCGAACGCCACCGCCTCGCCGCCCAGGCCCTCGCCGCCGCCGAGGGCGCCGCCCTGGTGGTCACCTCGTCCCCCGCACTGTGGTCGGAAACCAAGGACGCCCGGGCGAAACTCGGGCCGGTCCTCCTCTACGACCCCTCGCACCTGTGCGACACCCCGGCCCGGATGCACTGGAACCCCGCCGACGGCTGCGCCGACCGCGACACCGCCGCCGCCCGGGCGGTCGCCCTGCTGGCCCCCGTACGGCCCCAGGCCCGCCTGGACAGCGCCGTCGCCGACACCGCCGAGACCCTCCTGCGCAGCTGGCTCCAGGCCGCCGCCCTCGACGGCCTCCCGTTCAAGCACCTGGCCCGCTGGGCCCAGGGCAACAGCGCCCAGGACCCGGTCCGCACCCTGCGCACCCACCCCCGGGCCGCCCCCGGCGCCGCCGGTGAACTCGAGAGCGCCCTCACCGCCCACCCCGAACGCCGCGACCAGGCCCAGCAGCTGACGGCCCGCGCCCTGTCCTGCCTGACCTCGATCCACATCCGCGAGGCCTGCAACCCGAACCGTACGGATTCCCTCACGCTGGCATCGTTCGCCGCCGAAGGGGGCACCCTCTACGTGCTGGGCGAACCCCTGGAGGACCCCCGCACCCACCCGGGTGCGATGCCCCTCCTGACGGCACTCGCCGCAGACGTGGTCGAGCACGGCCGCCGCATGGCCGCACGGTCATCCCACGGCCGGCTCGACCCACCACTGACCCTGGTCCTGGAGGACGTGGCGGCCGTCGCCCCCGTCCCCCAGCTCCCGGACCTCCTCCACGACGAGGCCCTTCCCCTGCTGGCGCTCTGCCGCAGCCGCGAACAGGCCCGCTCCCGCTGGCCGAACGCCCCCCTGGACCCGCCCCGCTGACGCCACCCGACCCCGCTTCAGCGCTCGAGGACGTACTCGCGCTCCTCGGCCCCCGACTCCAGCTCCACCACGCGCCCGCTCGGCACGAACCCGAACCGCCGGTAGAAGGCGGCCGCCCGCAGGTTCTCCTCGTGCACGAAGAGCCGTATGCGCTCCGGCACCGGCGCCTCCAGCCCCCGCGCCCACTCCACCCCGGCGGTGAACAGCGCCTCGGCCAGTCCCGCGCCCCGCCGCCCTCCGCGTACGAACACCCCGACCACATGCGCCTGGGTCTTCTCCACGGGCAGGCCGAAGAAGTCGGTGCTCCCCGCCTCCTCGACGAGCACGCTCACCGATCCGTCCCACTCACCGTCGGGCCGCTCCGCGACGAACTGCCGCGCGACCCGCCCCCGCGAGGCGCCAAGCGCCCGGTCCTGCCAGAACTCGTCCGGCCGTTCCTCCGCCTGCTCCAGCGTCTCCAGGAACGCCACCGGCGCCGCCGGGTCCCGCAGGGCGTCCAGCCTCAACGCCTTGACCTGCTGCCACTCGTCGGCCCGTACGGCCCGCACCACATGCTGATCCATAATCGCGGATCCTAACCACCCGCTTGGTGCACACTGCACCCATGCATCCGCACGCCCGGGCGCTCGCCCACGTCACCGCCCTCTCCTCCGGCCCCCCGATGGACCCGACCCTCACGGTCACGCTGAACTTCCACCCGGACCGCGTCAGCGAAGACCGTCCGATCCTCACCGCTCTGGCCGAGGAGGGCGTCTACCGCTCCCAGTTCGTGACGGGCACCAGCAACGGCGGCCTCACCGCCCGGCCCGGCGGCGCCCGCTGGCAGTGGGAGAGCCGCATCTTCGGCGGCGCCTACGACGACGCGCCCGCCGAGGAACGCCCGGTGTACGGCGCCCTCAACTTCCGCCACAACCCGGCCGGCGCCGCTCCCCGCTTCGGCTCCGCGCACTTCCGGCTCCGCCCGGAAACCCTGGCCCGCACCACCTTCTGCTACCCGGACAGCTACCTGGAGCCCGAGTCCTTCGGCGTGGCCGACCGCATGTCGCTGACCCCCCTGGCCCTGGCCGACGACCAGGACGCACTCGACGACTACATCGAGGCCCAGGTCCACACCCCGGTACGGCTGGACCACGACGTCGCGGCCCTCGTACTTGACCCCAGTTACCGCGGCACCGAAGTCGAGGCCGCCGCCGCGAAGCTCCCCTGCCCCACGGAATGGCACCCGGGCTTCCGCCTCACGGTCACCGAACTCCGCCGGCACCCGGACTACCGCGGCCAGGACTTCGTCGACCTCGGCTGCGCCATCGCCGTCGGCGACGTGCTCACCCCGCGCATCCTCGGCGAGGCCGCCCGCAGCGGCCGCTACGACGAGCAGGCCCTGAAGCGCGTCTGGCACTACCTGGCCCGTTTCGGCTCTCAGGCACAAAGACCCGCGTAAAGCCCCGTGAACGCAGGAAAGCCCCGCACCAGAAGGTGCGGGGCTTTCCCACAATGATTGTTCGGCGGCGTCCTACTCTCCCACAGGGTCCCCCCTGCAGTACCATCGGCGC
>NZ_JBVISF010000015.1:0-141660 GCF_055575675.1 Streptomyces sp. NPDC034043 | reverse complement strand
CGCCTTCGACACCCTCAAAGACCAGGACCACGCCCGCGAAGCCGTCATCCGCCTCGAACACGGCCAACCCATCCGCTTCGGCACCGACAACACCAAGGGCGTGCTCCGCGATCCCGCCACCGGAGACCTCCGGGCCGTCACCGTCACCACGGAGAACGAGTCGCGGATCCTGACCCACGACGCCCACGCCACCTCCCCCACCACCGCCTTCGCCCTCTCCCGCCTCGCCGACCCCGACACCCTCCACCACACCCCCATCGGCGTCTTCCGCAGCACCGAACGCCCCGTCTACGACACCCTCATGGCCGACCAGCTCGACACCGCCGTCGACCAGCGCGGCAAGGGTGACCTGGCGGCGCTGCTGGCCGGCTCCGACACCTGGACCGTGGTCGGCTAGGGCGCACGGGCCCCGGCGCACGGCGCGGGCGGCCTCCGGGAGCCCGGATCCCGCTACGGGGTCCGGGCTTCGTCGTAAGCGGCCCGGGCCGCCTGCACCTCGCCGGTACGGCGTTCCGTCCAGCGGGCCAGGGCCCACACCTGCTCGGCGGCCTCCCGGCCGAGGTCCGTCAGGGAGTAGTCCACGTGCGGCGGGATCACGGGGTGCGCGTGGCGCAGTACGAAACCGTCCCGCTCCAGCGTCTGGAGGGTCTGGGCGAGCATCTTCTCGCTGACCCCTCCCACCTCCCGGCGGAGCTCGCTGAACCGGTAGGAGCGCTCCACCAGGGCGGCGAGGACCAGCACGCCCCAGCGGCTGGTCACGTGCTCCAGGATCCCCCGCGACGGGCACATGGGGGCCTTCACGGTCACGGGCTGCACACTTACGTCCATACCAGTACCTTACTTTGAAGTGGGTACTTACGGATAGTTAGCGCTCTCCATACGCTGGTGCTGTCTCCGCGAACGAACGCGGGGAACCCACCGCACCAGGAGCGCATCATGAGCATCGTCGTCACCGGAGCCACCGGAGCCCTCGGCCGCCTCGTCGTCGGAGAACTGCTGGAGCAGGTCCCCGCCGGCGAGCTGGCCGTGGTCGTGCGCAGCGCGGATAAGGCCGCCGACCTGGCCGCGCGCGGCATCGACGTACGGATCGCCGACTACGACGACCCGGCCGCGCTGGCCGGCGCCTTCCGGGCCGGCGACCGGGTCCTGCTGATCTCCGGCAGCGAGGTCGGGCGGCGGATCCCGCAGCACACCGCCGTGATCGCGGCCGCGAAGGCGGCCGGGGTGGCCCAGCTGGCCTACACCGGCATCCTCGGCGGGCCCGAGGCCGACTTCGAGCTGGCGGCCGAGCACCGGGCCACGGAGCAGGCGATCCTCGACTCCGGGCTGCCGTACACCTTCCTGCGCAACGGCTGGTACCACGAGAACTACACCGCCCAGCTCCCCGCCGTCCTGGAGCACGGCGCGGTCGTCGCCAGCGCGGGCGAAGGCCGGATCGCCTCGGCGGCGCGGGCGGACTACGCGGCCGCCGCGGCGGCGGTACTGACCGGCGAGGGCCACCTGAACCAGGCCTACGAGCTGTCGGGCGACACCGCCTGGAGCCTGGCCGAGTACGCCGGCGAGGTGGCCCGGCAGTCCGGCCGCGAGATCTCGTACGCCGCCGTGCCGGCCGACGCGCACCTGACCGTGCTGACCGGCGCCGGGGTGCCCGAGCCCTTCGCGGCGATCCTCGTGGACGTGGACGCGGCGATCTCGCGCGGCCGGCTGGCCGGGACGAGCGGCGACCTGTCGCGCCTGATCG
Source organism: Streptomyces sp. NPDC034043 (assembly GCF_055575675.1). NCBI lineage: Bacteria > Bacillati > Actinomycetota > Actinomycetes > Kitasatosporales > Streptomycetaceae > Streptomyces > Streptomyces sp. NPDC034043. The sequence continues at coordinate 139,919 of NZ_JBVISF010000015.1, read as the reverse complement.
GGCGGCCGACGACGCCGGTGGCCGCGGCCATCGCCGCCGCCCTGGCCTGATCACCGGCCGTCCGGCCCCGCGCCCGGCCCGCTCGCCGGCCGTCCGCCCCGGGGGGATGTCATGGCGGGTGCCATGCGGATGTCATGAGTATCTCGTGGGAACGGGCATGACAGCAGCGCCCTGCGGCGCTACGGTCGTGAGGTTGTGAGATTGGCTGGAAGTTGCACTGGAGGTCCCGTGAAGGCGGAGAACGAGCAGCGCACGGGTTTGCTCTACGGATTCGGCGCATACGGAATGTGGGGGCTCGTCCCCCTCTTCTGGCCCCTCCTCAAGCCCTCCGGGGCGATCGAGATCCTCGCCCACCGCATGGTCTGGTCGCTGGCCGCGGTCGGCATCGCGCTCCTCGCGCTGCGCCGCTGGGGGTGGATCGCCGAGATCGTCCGCCAACCGCGCAAGCTCGGGCTGACGGCCCTCGCGGCGGCCGTGATCAGCGTCAACTGGGGCCTGTACATCTGGGCCGTCAACAACGGCCAGGTCGTCGAGGCCAGCCTCGGCTACTTCATCAACCCGCTGGTCACCATCGCCATCGGCGTCCTGGTGCTGGGCGAGCGGCTGCGCCGGGCCCAGTGGGCGGCCGTGGGGATCGGCTTCGCCGCCGTGCTGGTGCTGTCCGTCGGCTACGGCCGGCTGCCGTGGATCTCGCTCACGCTGGCCTTCTCCTTCGCCGCCTACGGGCTGATCAAGAAGAAGCTCGACATGGGCGGGCTGGAGTCGCTGGCCGCCGAGACGGCCCTGCAGTTCCTGCCGGCCCTGGGCTACCTGCTGTGGCTGGGGGTCCAGGGGCAGTCCACCTTCACCTCACACGGGCTGGGACATGCGGCGCTGCTCGCCGCGACGGGGCTGGTCACGGCGATCCCGCTGGTCTGCTTCGGGGCGGCCGCGATCCGGGTGCCGCTCTCCACGCTGGGGCTGCTCCAGTACCTGGCGCCGGTGTTCCAGTTCGGGCTCGGCGTCCTCTACTTCCACGAGGCGATGCCGCCGGAGCGGTGGGCCGGCTTCTCCCTGGTCTGGGGCGCGCTGGCGCTGCTGACCTGGGACGCGCTGCGGACCGCCCGGCGCTCGCGGGCCCTGCTGGCCGAAGCCTCCGTCGCGGCGGCGGCCGGAGCCGTCGCCGCGGCCGTGGCCGGAGGGGGTGCCGGACCGGTTCCGGTACCGCCCGGAACAGGACCGGCTCCGAGCCGCGATCCCGCGTAGCCGCGCGCGGGTGCGCGCATCCGCTGCACGCGCCCCGATACACCACACGGTCCCCGGTACGGAACATCCGTACCGGGGATCGTCCGTTTTCCGAACTACCCTGACCGGATTGTGGTCTTGACGGATAGTCACGCTCTCACTGAACATCAGGCTCGCACTGACGCACCAATGCTCACCTGCACGATTCCCGCACGTTCCGTCTCATCCCCAACGGATCATCCCAACGGAATCCCGGAGCCCCCACATGAGCCTGTCCGTCTCCCGGCGTCTTGCCGCCGCGACCGCCCTCGCGGTCGCGGGGCTGCTGGCCGCCACCTCTCCCGCCGCGCTCGCCGCGCCCACGGCCGTGACCGCGGCGCCGACGCCGCCCGACATCCCGCTGGCCAACGTCAAGGCCCACCTGACGCAGCTCCAGACCATCGCCACCAACAACGGCGGCAACCGCGCCCACGGCCGGGCCGGGTACAAGGCCTCGATCGACTACGTGAAGGCCAAGCTGGACGCGGCGGGCTTCACCACCAGCGTGCAGACCTTCACCTCCAGCGGCGCCACCGGCTACAACCTGATCGCCGACTGGCCGGGCGGTGACCCCAACTCGGTCCTCATGGCCGGCTCGCACCTGGACTCGGTGAGCTCGGGCGCGGGCATCAACGACAACGGCTCCGGCTCGGCGGCCGTCCTGGAGGCCGCGCTCGCGGTGTCCCGCGCCAACCTCCAGCCGACGAAGCACCTGCGCTTCGGCTGGTGGGGCGCGGAGGAACTGGGCCTGGTCGGCTCGAAGTACTACGTCAACAGCCTGCCGGCGACGGAGCGGGCGAAGTTCTCCGGCTACCTGAACTTCGACATGATCGGCTCGCCGAACCCGGGCTACTTCGTCTACGACGACGACCCGACGATCGAGCAGACCTTCAAGAACTACTTCACGGGCCTCGGCGTCCCCACCGAGATCGAGACCGAGGGCGACGGCCGCTCCGACCACGCGTCCTTCAAGAACGTGGGGATACCCGTCGGCGGTCTGTTCACGGGCGCCAGCAACACCAAGACCTCGGCCCAGGCCCAGAAGTGGGGCGGCACCGCCGGCCAGGCCTTCGACCGCTGCTACCACTCGTCCTGCGACACCACGTCGAACATCAACGACACCGCCCTGGACCGCAACTCCGACGCCATCGCCCACGCGATCTGGAACCTCGGCGCGGCCACCCCGGTCCCGCCGGGCCCGTCCTTCGAGAACACCGCCGACGTGACCATCCCCGACTCCCCGGCCGCCGCGGTGACCTCGCCGATCACGGTCTCGGGCGTGGCGGGCAACGCGCCGGCCACCACCAAGGTCGACGTGAACATCGTCCACACCTACCGCGGTGACCTGGTGATCGACCTGATCGCCCCGGACGGCACGGCGTACCGGCTGAAGAACTCCAGCTCGGACTCCGCCGACAACCTGGTCGCCAGCTACACGGTGAACGCCTCCGCCGAGGTCGCCAACGGCGTGTGGAAGCTCCAGGTCAAGGACGTGGCCGCGCAGGACGTGGGCTACATCAACAGCTGGAAGATCACCTTCTGACGGCACCCCTTCCGGGCCCGGTCCGGATCTCCGGGCCCCGGCGTGATCCGACGCGATCACGCCGGGGCCCGTCGCGTACGACGGGACACCGCCGGCGCCGCGCGTCCTGCGACGCCGGCAGTGCTACGCGTCCTCCGACGCCGGCCGCGTCGACGCGGACAGGGGCTCCTGGATGCGGGCGCGCAGCTCCTGGGCGACCGCGGTCACGTCCGCGCGGCCCAGCTTCGCGGCCTCCACCAGGTCGCCGAGCTCCTCGGGCGTGGGCAGCTGCTTCGCGCCGGCCACCCGCAGGTACGAGCGGGTCGCGGCGGCCGCGTAGAACTCGTTCATCGGGGATTCCAGCGCGGGGCAGACGGCGAGCGTGTGCAGGAAGGCCGCGGCCCGCCAGGCGGTGTCGGGGGCGGGCTGCTCCGGGACCATGACCAGGTCGTTCTGGTGCCGGGCGACTGCGGCGGCCACCCCGGAGGGGTCCCACACGGCGGGGTCCGACGGCAGATGGTGGGCCAGCGCGGTCCAGGCCCACTCCATGGTGATCTTCAATTGCCGAACCGCTCCTGGAAGTAGCCCCAGTGGTCGGCGAACTCCTCTATGCCGGTGAGGAACGTCTTGCGGTCCTCGTCGAGTTCGCGTTCCGTGACCTCGGTGATGAGCGCGGTGACCGTCGTCCCCAGCGCCGCCGCGCGCGCCTTGAGGCGTTCGTGGAACTCTTCGTCCAGGCGGATGGTGACGTGTCTCGACATGTCCATCACGGTACAGCGGCAGCGCTGTACGGAGGAGGGGAACGGCACAAGGGTGGCCGGGGACACAGGTCCCCGGCCACCCCGGCGGTACTGCGGTTACTTGGCGGAGTCGGCCGTCCTGACGAGCTGGTCCTTGGTGACCGCGCCGACGTAGACCTTGCCGTCGTCCGTGATCAGGGCGTTGACCAGGCGGGTGGAGAAGACCCGGCCCTCGCCGAACTTCCCGGAGACCTTGTCGCCGAGGGAGTTCAGGAACTGCTTGGCCTCCTTCGGCGCGTTCTTGTCGTTCTCCAGGTCCTTGAGGGACCGGCCGGCGCCCGTGTCGATCCGCGCCACCGTGGACCAGCCCTCGCCGAGGACCTTCACCTCGCCCTTGCCGTCCGCCCCGGCGGCCAGGTCACCGAGGCCGGGGAAGGATTCCAGCGCCTTGAGCGGCTTGTCCTCCTTCTGCCCCTTGCCGTGCTCGCCGCCCTCCGTCACCTTGGCGCCCTTCGGCGGGGTGAAGGCGAAGGCGTCCGCGGCCGGCTTGGCGAAGTCAACCTGGGTGAAGCCCGCGTCCACGATCGGCTTGCCGCCCTGGCTGGACAGCAGCTGGATGCGCAGCGGTACGCCGTTGCGGGCGTCGACCGCGATCCGCACCGAGCCGACGGTGGAGCCGCTCTGCTTGGGCGTGAGGACCAGCTGGTAGGCGTCGCGCCCGGCGACCTGCGCGGTCTCGCCCACGCTGATGTCGGTGGTGGGGCCGGCGGCCTTGAGGACCTCCTGGGCCAGCTCCTGCGGCGAGGCCGGGAGGCGGTCGGCGGTCTTGCCGTGGCCCGGGCGGGCGTCCTGGCCGTCCTTGTCGTGGAAGACCTCGTTGGACTTGGAGTCGTATCCCCAGACGTCCTTGCCGTTGTGGACGAGGGTGTACTCGTCCTTGCCGTCCAGGAAGGTCAGCTTCTGGCGGTCGGGGCCGTCGGCCGCGACGCGGAAGGTGTGCGTGCCGTTGGCCAGCTGCGCGATCTTCTCCTCGGGGTCGGCCGAGCCGCCCGCGACCCCGCCGCCGCCCAGCAGGCCGGAGGCGAACTGGGGAAGGCCGAGGTCGGTGGAGATCTTCGCGGTGCCGGAGAGCTGCTGCGCGTCGGAGGCCGCGACCTTCTCGATCAGCTGCTGCGCCGTCACCTTGGGCAGGTCGGGACCCCCGGCGTTGGCGAAGGCCGGGACCATCGCGACGGTTGCCGCCGCGACACCCGCCACGGCGACCGGTACGGCGTACCGGGCGGCCTTGCGCGAGGTCTTCGTGTTCGCTGCCATCTGAGTGCCCTGCCCTCTGTGTCTACGGCGGCGGCCCCCGTGGCGCCGCACTCACCCGTTCCGGTGGGATTCGATGTCTCCATCTGACCAAATCGGCGGACTCGGGGCGTCAGTCCCCGGAATCAACTCCGTGTACGACCGTGGGATGACACGGGAAGGGCCCCCGCTCCCCGGACCCGTAGGGGTCGCGGGGCGCGGGGGCCCTTCCGCCGCGGAGGGGGGCGGAGGTCAGCCGGCGCGGTGGACCACCGCGTCGCACAGCTCCTCCAGCGCCGACTTCGCGAAGCACTCCGGCAGCGGGGCGAGCGTGGCGCGCGCGTCCTCCGCGTACTGGACGGTGTCGCGGCGGGCCTGCTCCAGCGCGGGGTGCACCCGCAGCCGGGAGAGGACCTCGGCGTGCCGGGCGTCGTCCGTGAGGTCCCCGTCCAGCAGGGCCACGAGCTCCAGGTCCTCGGGGCGACGGTCCCGCGCGGCCGTCTCGCGCAGCCGCAGCACGGGCAGGGTCGGGATGCCCTCGCGCAGGTCGGTGCCCGGGGTCTTGCCGGACTCGTGCGAGTCGGAGGCGATGTCGAGGACGTCGTCCGCGAGCTGGAAGGCGGTGCCGAGGCGCTCGCCGTACTGGGTCAGGATGTCGACGACGGACTCGTCGGCGCCGGACATGAGCGCGCCGAAGCGGCCGGAGACGGCGATCAGCGAGCCGGTCTTGCCGGCGATGACGTCCAGGTAGTGCGCGACGGGGTCGCGGCCGTCGCGCGGACCGGCCGTCTCCAGGATCTGGCCCGTGACGAGCCGCTCGAAGGCCTCGGCCTGGATGCGCACGGCCTCCGGCCCGAGGTCCGCGAGGATGTGCGAGGCGCGGGCGAAGAGGAAGTCACCCGTCAGGACCGCGACGGAGTTGCCCCAGCGGGCGTTGGCGCTCTCCACCCCACGGCGTACGTCCGCCTCGTCCATGACGTCGTCGTGGTAGAGCGTCGCCAGGTGGGTGAGCTCCACGACCACGGCGGACGGCACGATGCCGGGCGCGTAGGGGTCGCCGAAGCGGGAGGCCAGCATCACCAGCAGCGGCCTGAACCGCTTGCCCCCGGCGCGCACCAGATGCTGCGCGGCCTCGGTGATGAAGGGGACTTCGCTCTTGGTGGCCTCCAGCAGACCCGCCTCGACGGCGGCCAGTCCGGCCTGGACATCGGTCTCAAGAGCCTGGTCCCGCACGCTCAGTCCGAACGGCCCGACGACGGTCACGAGGGGTACTCCTGTCTGCTGACGATCACGCTGACGATCACCTGGATTGTCGATGTGTCGCTGCCATCACTCAAGCCAGCGTATCCGGTCTGTTTTCGATCACCGAGAGCGCCTGTCCGGTTGCCGCACACGCGCAGTCCGATCCATCCCGGTATGTTCGGTGAGAGCCGAAACAACCGGAGAACACGTTTTGTCCAGAACTGTCACCGATAGGGGCGGGCCCGGGGCCGGAAGCACCGGGGCCTTCGCCCGCCCGCCGGCCGCGGCCGCCCGACGGGTCGCCGACGGGTGCCGCGGTTCCGCCGCGCCCGCCACCCCCCTGGCGCGTATCGGCCGGTTGACGACGGCCCGTTCGGCCCCGTCCGCCGAGGGGCCGGTGAGGGAAAACCGATGATCATCCGTACCGACTTCCCGTACGCCACCGCCCACGAGGATGTCCGGATCCCGATGCCGGACGGGGTCGGGCTCCACGCCCGCGTCTGGCGCCCCGTGACGGACGAACCCGTGCCCGCCCTGCTGGAGTACCTCCCCGACCGGCTGACCGACTGCACCGCGCCCCGCGACCGCCAGCGCCACCCCTGGTACGCCGGGCACGGCTACGCCTCCGTACGGGTGGACGTACGCGGCCACGGGTGCAGCGGGGGCCGCTCCGGCGGCGCGCACGACGCGCTCGAAATCGCCGACGGGGCCGCGGTGGTGGAGTGGCTGGCCGCGCGGCCGTGGTGCACGGGAGCGGTGGGGATGATCGGCATCTCCCGGGGCGGCCGCGACGCCCTGCGGATCGCCGCCCTGGCGCCGGAGGCGCTGAAGGCCGTCGTCACCGTCTGCTCGACGGACGACCCCTACGACAACGACGCCTGCTACACGGGCGGGTCGGTACTGGCCGCGGGCATGCACGCCCGGTCCGCCATGGCGCTGGCCCTCGCCGCCCGCCCGCCCGACCCGCGCCACGCCGGCGACGGCTGGCGGGAGCAGTGGCTGGACCGGCTGGAGGGCGTGGAACCGCCGGTCCACACCTGGCTCTCGCACCAGACCCGCGACGCCTACTGGCGCCACGGCGGCGTCCGCGAGGAGTACGCGGCGATCGGCGCGGCGGTCCTCGCCGTGGGCGGCTGGCACGACCCCCACCGGGACGCGGTGCTGCGGCTCGTCTCCCACCTGCCCGCCTCCCGGGTGCGGGGCCTGATCGGGCCCTGGTCGCACCAGTACCCGGACCGGGAGCTGCCGCCGGGACCGGCCATCGGCTTCCTCCAGGAGACCCTGCGCTGGTGGGACCACTGGCTGAAGGGCGCCGACAACGGGGTGCTGGACGAACCGCTGCTGCGCGCGTGGATCAGCGGCTCGCACCCGCCGGCCACCGTGTACGACCGGCTGCCGGGCCGCTGGGCCGGCGAGAAGGCGTGGCCGTCGCCCTCGGTCGTGCCCGTCTCGTACGGGCTCCAGGGCCCGCCGGTGACGGTGGCCTCGCCGCAGCACACCGGGCTCGACGCCGGGCGCTACCGCCCCGTCGGCGACGACGCCGACCTGCCGCCGGACCAGCGGGAGGAGGACGCGAAGTCCGCCTGCTTCGAGTTCCCCGTGCCCGTGGACACGGGCGAGCCGGTGGAGGTCCTGGGGCGGCCGTCGGTGACGCTGCGGCTGCGGATGGACGTCCCGTACGGACAGGTCGTGGCGCGGCTGTGCGACGTCGCCCCCGACGGGGCGTCGACACTGGTCACGCGGGGGGCGCTGAACCTGTCGGCGCGGTACGGGGCGGACCGGGCGGCGCCGTGGCGGGCGGGCGCGTACGAGGACGTCACCTTCGAGCTCAACGGCATCGGCCACTCCTTCCCGCCGGGGCACCGGATCCGGCTCGCGGTGTCCTCCGCGTACTGGCCGTGGATCTGGCCGCGGGCCGGCTCGGAGGCGGGCTGGACCCTGGACCCCGCGGGCAGCACGCTGGAACTCCCGGTCCGCGCCGCCTCCTCCCTGGACGCGGGCATCGCCTTCGAGCCGCCGGAACAGGCCGAGCCGCTGGGGGTGGTCCACCCGGAGACGCTGGACGCGCCGCGCCCCGAGCGGGTGGCCGTACGCGACGTCGCGCGCGGGGTGTGGCGGCTGGAGGTGGACCCCCGGCACGGGGGGACGCGGGTGTACCCGGACGGGCTGGAGTACGAGGAGGAGGCGACGGAGGTGTACGAGATCCAGCAGGCCGACGCGCTGTCCGCCCGCACCCGCTCGGACTGGCGGATCCGGTTGCACCGCCCGGAGGACGGGTGGGACGCGCGGGTGGAGACCCGGTCGGAGATCTCGTGCGACGAGGGCGGCTTCCTCACGTCGGACGAGGTCGTCTGCCGTGAGGGCGAGGAGGTCGTCTTCCACCGCACGTGGGAACGCCGCCTGCCGCGCGCGGCGGGCTGAGCCGCGTCACGAGCGGAACAGCCGCTCCAGCACCACCGCGATGCCGTCCGCCTCGTTCGACAGGGTCACCTCGTCGGCGACGGCCACCAGCTCCCGGTGGGCGTTCGCCATCGCCACCCCGTGCGCGGCCCACGCGAACATCGGGATGTCGTTCGGCATGTCGCCGAAGGCGATCGTCGATTCCGCCGCGGCTTCCAGCACCGACGCCGCCCGCGCGAGCCCGCTGGCCTTGTCGACGCCCGGCGGCTGGAGTTCCACCGTGTGCTCCCCCGCCATCGTGACGTTCACCAGGTCACCGACCACCGACCGCGCCACCCGCGTCAGTTCGTCGTCGTCCAGCCGGGGATGCTGGAGCAGCACCTTGTTGATCGGCGACGACCACAGCTCGCCCCGCCCGCGCACCCGCACCATCGGGAGGTGCGGGTGCGGCATCCGGTAGCCCGGCCCCACCAGCATCTCCGCGTCCAGCCCCTCCTGGTTGACGGCCACGTACACCTCGCCGATCTCCGCCTCGATCTTGCCGAGGGCCACCTCGGCCAGGCCCCGGTCCATCGCGACGGAGTGCAGCAGGATTCCGCGCGCCGCGTCGTACACCTGCGCACCCTGCCCGCACACCGCGAGCCCCGTGTAGCCGAGGTCGTCGAGGACGTGCCGGATCTGTGGGACGGGGCGGCCGGTGACGACGATGTGCCGGGCACCGGCCGCGCGCGCCGTCGCGAGCGCCGTGCAGGAGCGGGCGGAGACGGTGTCACCGGCGCGCAGCAGAGTCCCGTCCAGGTCGGTGGCGATCAAGGCATAGGGGAGGGCGGAAGTCACCCCGCCAAGGATACGGACCCCCTTGGACAAGTCCTACAAATAGCGCCCGAATCCGGCCTCCCACAGACCCCACGCGCCACGTAACGTGTCAGCCAGCCCCCGGGACACCCCCGGCCCCCCTCGAAAGCGAGGCAGCACCCCATGCCCCAGCAGAGCCCCCTCGACGTCCCCGAGGGCGACCCGTTCGGGCCGCACAACCTCCCCTACGGCGTGTTCTCCACCCCGGCGGAGCCGGAGCGCCGCCGCGTCGGCGTGCGCCTCGGCGGGTACGTGCTCGACGCGGGGGCGGTGGCCGTCGCCCTCGGGTCCCCGTACGGCGGGCTGCTCGCCCAGGATTCGCTCAACCCGCTGCTGGCCGCCGGCCGGACCGCCTGGCGCGACGTGCGCCGCGCGCTGACCGCGTGGGTCACCGACCCCGGGCACCGTGGGACGGTCGAGCCGCACCTGCTGCCGCTGGACGCGGTCACCCTGCACCTGCCGTACGAGGTCGCCGACTACGTCGACTTCTACGCGAGCGAGCACCACGCCACCAACGTCGGACGGATCTTCCGCCCGGACGGGGACGCGCTCACCCCCAACTGGAAGCACCTGCCCATCGGTTACCACGGCCGGTCGGGCACGATCGTGGTCTCCGGCACCGATGTGGTGCGGCCGTCGGGGCAGCGCAAGGCACCCGCCGACCCGGCGCCGGTCTTCGGGCCGTCCGTGAAGCTCGACATCGAGGCCGAGGTCGGCTTCGTCGTCGGCACCCCCTCGGAAATGGGCCGTCCGGTCGCGCTCGGCGACTTCGAGGAACACGTCTTCGGGCTGTTCCTCCTCAACGACTGGTCCGCGCGCGACATCCAGGCCTGGGAGTACGTGCCGCTCGGCCCGTTCCTCGGCAAGTCGTTCGCCACCTCCGTCTCCGCCTGGGTGACCCCCCTGGAGGCCCTGGACGCGGCCCGGGTCGCCCCGCCCGCCCGGGACTTCCCGCTGCTGCCCTACCTCGACGACGCCGGCGTCGACCGCCCCGGCGGCTTCGACCTCCGCATCAGCGTCTCCATCAACGGGGAGGAGGTCGCCCGGCCGCCGTTCGCCTCGATGTACTGGACGGCCGCCCAGCAGCTGGCCCACATGACCGTCAACGGCGCCTCGCTGCGCACCGGCGACGTGTACGGCTCCGGCACGGTCAGCGGCCCGGAGCCCGACCAGCGGGGCTCGCTGCTGGAGCTCACCTGGAACGGCCGCGACGCCGTCGAGCTCGCCGACGGCAAGCGCACCTTCCTGGAGGACGGCGACACCGTCACCCTCACCGCGTGGGCCCCCGGCGCCGACGGCACCCGCGTCGGCCTCGGCGAGGTCACCGGCCGCATCACCGCCGCCCGGTAGGACGCACGAGGGGCGGCGGGCCTCCCCCGCCGCCCCAGCCGCCCCGCCGCCCCGCCGCCCCGCCGCCGCCGGTCGGGCGTACCGCCCCGGCGCGCCTACTCCGCCCGCACCGCCCGGGTGGCGGGGGCCGGGAGCCGCGGTGACGCTGCTCGCATGGCCTCTCGTACCGCAAAGCTCGCTCCCCTGGCCCTCGCGGCCACCGCCTCCCTCACGCTCGGCGCCGCCCCCGCCGCCCCCACGGCGACGCCCAACGCCCAACTGGCCGCGACCTACCGGGCCACCGCCAAGTACCACGACCACCGGAAGGCCGTCGCCGCCGGCTACGTCCCCGACCGGTACTGCGTCGTCAACCCGGGCGAAGGCGGCGGGGCCCTCGGCTACCCGCACTTCAACCACGCCTACGACGGCTCCACCGACCCCGCGAAGCCCACGGCCCTGCTCTACGAGGGCGACGGCGCGGGGCGCTGGCGGCTCGCCGGCCTCGAATGGATGGTCGTGGACCGCGACGGCCGCATGGACACCGACGACGACCGCCCCGCCCTTTTCGGGCAGCCCTTCCGCGGCCCGCTCCCCGCCCGGTACGCGGGCCAGAAGGTGCACTACTCGCTGCACCTGTGGCTGTGGAAGAAGAACCCCTCGGGGCGGTTCGAGCCCTTCAACCCGTCGGTCGTCTGCCGGCCCGGCACCACCCGCCCCCGCCCCGCCGTACCCGCCGCCACCCCTTAGCTCCGCGCCGCCCCCCGTTCGGGGGCCCGCCGCGTGCGCGGCCCCCGCCTCCCCGCGATGGTGGACGAAAGCCCTCCGGGACCCCCGACCACCAGGAGCTCCCATGCCCCTACCGCGCACCGCCAAGGCCCTGTTCGCCGCCTCCGCCGCCGCGGCGTCGCTGTTCCTCGCCGCCCTCCCCCCGGCCCAGGCGGTCGAAGGGCCCGCGCCCGACCCCCGCGACAAGCAGGCGATGCGCGACATGGCCACGGCGATCGCGGCGACCGCGAAGTACGTGGACGAGCGGGCGGCCCTCAGGGACGGCTACGTCCCGCACGGCCAGGAGTGCATGACCAACCCGTTCGGCGTCGGCACCATGGGCTACCACTACGTCAAGCAGGCCAACTGGGGCTCCACGGACCCCGCCAGGCCGACCGCGCTCCTCTACAGCACCGAGAAGGACCGGCACGGGCGCCGCAAGCTCCAGACGGTGGAGTGGATGTCCACCGACCGGGACCAGGACCTCAAGACCACCGACGACCGGCCCCGCATGTTCGGGCTGCCCTTCGACGGCCCCATGCCCGGCCACTGGCCGGGCATGCCCAAGCACTACGACCTCCACATGTGGGCGTACGAGAAGAACCCCGCCGGCCGCTTCCACAACTGGAATCCCGGCCTGAGCTGCCCCCCGAAGAAGCCCGCCGCGGGAACCACCCCGCCGGCCCCCGGTCACGGCCACGGGCACTAGGCACGGGCACGGGGCACCGGAACGGCGAAGGGCCCGGCCCCCGAGGGGGCCGGGCCCTGCTGTCCGCGGTACCGGGTCAGCGTACGAAGGTGCTCGCCTGTCCCGCGAGGTCCAGGAAGTACTGCGGGGCCAGGCCCAGGACCAGGGTGACCGCGACGCCCACCGCGATGGTGGTCATCGTCAGCGGCGAGGGGACGGCGACCGTCGGGCCGTCGGCCTTCGGCTCGCTGAAGAACATCAGCACGATGACCCGGATGTAGAAGAACGCGGCGATCGCCGACGAGACCACACCGACGACCACCAGCGCCCCGGCGCCGCCCTCCGCCGCCGCCTTGAACACCGCGAACTTCCCGGCGAAGCCGGAGGTCAGCGGGATGCCGGCGAAGGCCAGCAGGAACACCGCGAAGACGGCCGCCGTCAGCGGCGAACGCCGCCCCAGGCCCGCCCACTTCGACAGGTGCGTCGCCTCGCCGCCCGCGTCGCGGACCAGGGTGACCACCGCGAAGGCGCCGATGGTCACGAAGGAGTAGGCGGCCAGGTAGAACAGGACGGACTTGACGCCCTCCTCCGACGTGGCGATCACACCGGCCAGGATGAACCCGGCGTGCGCGATCGAGGAGTACGCCAGGAGCCGCTTCACATCGGTCTGGGTCACGGCGATCACCGCGCCCGCGAGCATCGTGACGATGGCGACGCCCCACATCACCGGCCGCCAGTCCCACCGCAGGCCGGGCAGGACCACGTACAGCAGCCGCAGCAGCGCGCCGAAGGCGGCCACCTTGGTCGCCGCCGCCATGAAGCCGGTGACCGGGGTCGGGGCGCCCTGGTAGACGTCCGGGGTCCACATGTGGAAGGGGACCGCGCCGACCTTGAACAGCAGGCCCATCAGGATCAGCGCGCCGCCGATGAGCAGCAGCGCGTCGTTGCCCATGGTGGAGGCCAGGGCCGGGTCGATCCGGGCGACGGTGCCGTCCACCACGTCGGCGATCACCGCGTAGGAGACCGATCCCGCGTACCCGTAGAGCAGCGCGATGCCGAAGAGGAGGAAGGCCGACGAGAAGGCGCCGAGGAGGAAGTACTTGACCGCCGCCTCCTGCGACATCAGCCGCTGGCGCCGGGCGAGGGCGCAGAGCAGGTACAGCGGGAGGGAGAAGACCTCCAGTGCGATGAACAGCGTCAGCAGGTCGTTCGCGGCGGGGAAGATCAGCATGCCGGAGACCGCGAACAGGGCCAGCGGGAAGACCTCGGTGGTGGTGAAGCCCGCCTTGACGGCGGCCTTCTCGCTGTCGCTGCCCGGGACGGACGCGCCCTGTGCGGCGAAGGAGTCCACCCGCCTGCCGTGCGCCTTCGGGTCGAGGCGGCGCTCGGCGAAGGTGAACACGGCCACGATCGAGGCCAGCAGGATGGTGCCCTGGAGGAAGAGCGCCGGGCCGTCGACGGCGATGGCGCCCATGGCCGCGATCTGCGCCTTGGTGCCGCCGTACCCGCCGGCCGCGAGGCCGACGACCGCCGCGAAGGCCGAGGCCAGCGCGGCGACGGCGAGGAACACCTGGACGTAGTAGCGGGACTTGCGCGGTACGAAGGCCTCGACGAGGACTCCGAGGACGGCCGCGCCCACCACGATGAGCGTGGGCGCGAGCTGTGCGTACTCGATGTGCGGGGCCGGGATCCGGTCGGCCGGTCCGTCGGCCGCCAGCGTCAGCAGGCTCTGGGCAGCGATCACTTGGCCGCCTCCACGTTCTGGATGGACAGCTCGGGCTTCGGGTCCGTCAGCTTCACGTCCGACATGGTGTGCTCCACCGCCGGGTTGACGATGTCCGTCAGCACCTTCGGGTAGACGCCCAGTCCGATCAGCAGCGCGATCAGGGGGGCGATGACGAGCAGTTCCCGTGCGCGCAGGTCCGGCATGGTGCGGACCTCCTCCTTCACGGGGCCGGTCATGGTGCGCTGGTAGAGCACCAGCGTGTACAGCGCGGCCAGCACGATCCCGACGGTGGCGATGATGCCGACGACGGGGTACCGGGCGAAGGTGCCGACGAGGACGAGGAACTCGCTGACGAAGGGTGCGAGGCCCGGCAGGGACAGGGTGGCGAGGCCGCCGACCAGGAAGGTTCCGGCGAGGACCGGGGCCACCTTCTGCACGCCGCCGTAGTCGGCGATGAGCCGCGAGCCGCGCCGGGAGATCAGGAAGCCGGCGACCAGCATCAGCGCCGCCGTGGAGATCCCGTGGTTGACCATGTAGAGCGTGGCGCCCGACTGGCCCTGGGAGGTCATCGCGAAGATGCCCAGGATGATGAAACCGAAGTGGGAGATCGAGGCGTAGGCGATCAGCCGCTTGATGTCCCGCTGGCCCACCGCGAGCAGCGCGCCGTAGACGATGCTGACGAGGGCCAGGACGAGGATCACCGGGGTGGCCCACTTGCTGGCCTCGGGGAAGAGTCCGAGGCAGAAGCGGAGCATCGCGAAGGTGCCGACCTTGTCGACGATCGCGGTGATGAGGACGGCGACCGGGGCGGTGGCCTCGCCCATCGCGTTGGGCAGCCAGGTGTGCAGCGGCCACAGCGGGGCCTTCACGGCGAAGGCGAGGAAGAAGCCGAGGAAGAGCAGCCGTTCGGTGTCGGTCGCCATCTCCAGGGTGCCCGCGGCGCGGGCGGCGGCGATCTCCGGGAGGGAGAAGCTGCCGGCGACCACGTACAGCCCGATGACGGCGGCCAGCATGATCAGACCGCCGGCCAGGTTGTAGAGGAGGAACTTGACCGCCGCGTACGAGCGCTGCGCGGCCGCGTTCTCGTCGGAGCCCGCGTGGGCGCGGTCCCCGAAGCCGCCGATGAGGAAGTACATCGGGATGAGCATGGCTTCGAAGAAGATGTAGAAGAGGAAGACGTCGGTGGCCTCGAAGGAGATCACCACCATCGCCTCGACCAGCAGGATCAGGGCGAAGAAGCCCTGGGTCGGCCGCCAGCGGGAAGACGCGGTCTCCAGCGGGTCCGCGTCGTGCCAGCCGGCCAGGATGACGAAGGGGATCAGCAGCGCGGTGAGCGCGATGAGCGCCACGCCGATGCCGTCGACGCCCAGGTCGTAGCGGACGCCGAAGTCGGCGATCCAGGCGTGGGACTCGGTGAGCTGGTAGCGGGCGCCACCGGGCTCGAAGCGGACCGCGACCATGACGGCCAGGGCCAGCGTGGCCAGCGAGAAGAGCAGCGCGAGCCACTTGGCGACGGTCCTGCGGGCGGCCGGGACGGCCGCCGTCAGGATCGCGCCGGCCGCGGGGACCGCGGCCGTCACCGTCAGAAGCGGGAAACTCATTTCACACCGCCCTCATCAGCAGGGTCGCGGCGATCAGGATCGCCGTGCCCCCGAACATCGAGACCGCGTAGCTGCGGGCGTAGCCGTTCTGGAGCTTGCGCAGCCGGCCCGAGAGGCCGCCGACCGAGGCGGCCGTGCCGTTGACCACTCCGTCGACCACGCTGTGGTCGAGGTACACGAGGGAGCGGGTCAGGTGCTCCCCGCCGCGGACCAGGACGACGTGGTTGAAGTCGTCCTGGAGGAGGTCGCGGCGGGCCGCCCGGGTGAGCCAGCTGCCCCGGGGCGCGACCACGGGGACGGGCCTGCGGCCGTACATGGCCCAGGCGATGGCGACTCCGACGGCGAGGACCGCCATCGTGGCGAGGGTGACCGTCAGGGCGCTGACGGGCGGGTGCCCGTGCTCGTGCCCGGTGACCGGCTCCAGCCAGTTCAGGAAGCGGTCGCCGATCCCGAAGAAGCCGCCCGCGAAGACCGAGCCGAAGGCCAGCACGATCATGGGGACGGTCATGGACTTCGGGGATTCGTGCGGGTGGGGAAGCTGTCCCGCGTGGTGCTCGGCGGCCGGCTCGGCGCTCGGCGCCCGGTCGGCGTCGGGGGCGGGCTGCCAGCGCTTCTCGCCGAAGAAGGTGAGGAGCATGACGCGGGTCATGTAGAAGGCGGTGATGGCGGCGCCCAGCAGGGCCAATCCGCCCAGGATCCATCCCTCGGTGCCGCCCTTCGCGAAGGCAGCCTCGATGATCCTGTCCTTGGAGAAGAAGCCGGACAGTCCCGGGAAGCCGATGATGGCGAGGTAGCCGAGGCCGAAGGTGGCGAAGGTGACCGGCATGTACTTCCGCAGGCCGCCGTACTTGCGCATGTCGACCTCGTCGTTCATGCCGTGCATGACGGAACCGGCGCCGAGGAAGAGTCCGGCCTTGAAGAAGCCGTGCGTCACCAGGTGCATGATCGCGAAGACGTAGCCGACCGGGCCGAGGCCGGCGGCGAGGATCATGTAGCCGATCTGCGACATCGTCGACCCGGCGAGGGCCTTCTTGATGTCGTCCTTCGCGCAACCGACGATCGCACCGAAGAGGAGCGTGACCGCGCCGACGACGGTGACGGCGAGCTGTGCGTCCGGCGCCCCGTTGAAGACCGCGGCGGAGCGGACGATCAGGTAGACGCCTGCGGTGACCATGGTGGCGGCGTGGATCAGGGCCGAGACCGGGGTCGGGCCCTCCATCGCGTCGCCGAGCCAGGACTGCAGCGGTACCTGCGCCGACTTGCCGCAGGCGGCGAGCAGCAGCATCAGGCCGATCGCCGTCAGCATGCCCTCGGAGGCGTCACCGGCGGAGGCGAACACCGGCCCGAAGGCGAAGGTCCCGAAGGTGGTGAACATCAGCATGATGGCGATCGACAGGCCGATGTCGCCGACCCGGTTGACCAGGAAGGCCTTCTTGGCGGCGGTGGCCGCGCTGGGCTTGTGCTGCCAGAAGCCGATCAGGAGGTACGAGGCGAGGCCCACGCCCTCCCAGCCGAAGTACAGCAGGAGGTAGTTGTCGGCGAGGACGAGCAGCAGCATCGCCGCGACGAACAGGTTGAGGTAGCCGAAGAAGCGGCGGCGGCGTTCGTCGTGCTCCATGTACCCGATCGAGTACACGTGGATGAGCGTGCCCACCCCGGAGATGAGCAGGACGAAGGTCATCGACAGCTGGTCCAGCTGGAAGGCGATGTCCGCCTGGAAGCCCTCCACCGGCACCCAGCTGAACAGCCGCTGGTGCAGGGCCCGGTCCTCGGCGCCGCGCCCCAGCATGCTGGCGAACAGGGCGGCGCCGATCCCGAAGGAGACGGCCGCGAGCAGGGTGCCGATCCAGTGGCCGGCCTTGTCGAGGCGCCGGCCGCCGCACAGCAACACCACCGCTCCGAGCAGGGGCGCCGCCACCAGCAGCGCAATCAGATTCTCCACTGTGAACGCCCCTTACAGCTTCATCAGGCTGGCGTCGTCGACCGAGGCCGAGTGGCGGGTACGGAACAGCGACACGATGATCGCGAGGCCCACCACGACCTCCGCGGCGGCGACGACCATCGTGAAGAACGCGATGATCTGGCCGTCGAGGTTGCCGTGCATCCGGGAGAAGGCCACGAAGGCGAGGTTGCAGGCGTTGAGCATCAGCTCGACGCACATGAACAGCACGATGGCGTTCTTCCGGATGAGTACGCCGGCCGCGCCGATGGTGAACAGCAGGGCGGCCAGGTACAGGTAGTTGACCGGGTTCACTTCGAGGCCTCCTCTCGGCCGAGGCGCTCCGCGGAGCTCTGCTCCAGCGCCTTGAGGTCGTCCAGGGCCTGGCCGGACACGTCGCGGATCTGGCCGCGGGCGCGGAGCGTCTTGTTGACGGTCAGCTCGGAGGGGGTGCCGTCCGGCAGCAGGCCGGGGATGTCCACCGCGTTGTGCCGGGCGTAGACGCCGGGCGCCGGCAGCGGCGGGAGCTGCACGCCCTCGCGTACGCGCTTCTCGGCGAGCTCGCGCTGGGTGGCGGCCCGCTCGGTGCGCTCGCGGTGGGTGAGCACCATCGCGCCGACGGCCGCCGTGATCAGCAGGGCGCCGGTGAGCTCGAAGGCGAAGATGTAGCGGGTGAAGATCAGTTCGGCGAGGCCCTCCACGTGCCCGGCGGAGTTGACCCGGCCGAGCCCGTTGAAGTGGGTGAGGCCGGCGTTGCCGAGGCCGGCGATCAGCAGGATGCCGAAGCCGAGCCCGCACAGGGCGGCCATCCAGCGCTGCCCCTTGAGGGTCTCCTTCAGCGAGTCGGCCGCCGTGACGCCGACGAGCATGACCACGAAGAGGAAGAGCATCATGATGGCGCCGGTGTAGACGACGACCTGGACCACGCCCAGGAAGTACGCCCCGTTGGCGAGGTAGAAGACCGCCAGGATGATCATCGTCCCGGCCAGGCACAGGGCGCTGTGCACGGCCTTCTTCATCAGGATCGTGCACAGCGCGCCGATGACGGCGACGGTCCCGAGGACCCAGAACTGCACGGCCTCCCCGGTGGAGGTCGCGCCGGCGGCCGCGGCGAGGGCGCTCATGCCCCCACCTCCTCGGTGTTGCCGGCCTGGGCCCCAGCCCCGGCGTCGGCTTCGGCCGTCTCGCCCTTGGACACCGCCACCTGCCGGACGGTGCCCGGGGCGGCGCCCGTCACCAGTCCGCGGTAGTAGTCCTGCTCGTCGGTGCCCGGGAAGACCGAGTGCGGAGCCTCGACCATGCCCTCGGTCAGCCCGGCGAGGAGCTGCTCCTTGGTGTAGATCAGCGACTCGCGGCTGGCGTCGGCCAGTTCGAACTCGTTCGTCATCGTCAGCGCGCGCGTCGGGCACGCCTCGATGCACAGCCCGCACAGGATGCAGCGGGCGTAGTTGATCTGGTAGACCCGGCCGTACCGCTCGCCCGGGGAGTAGCGCTCCTCCTCGGTGTTGTCCGCGCCCTCGACGTAGATCGCGTCGGCGGGGCAGGCCCAGGCGCACAGTTCGCACCCGATGCACTTCTCCAGGCCGTCGGGGTGGCGGTTGAGCTGGTGCCGTCCGTGGAAGCGCGGGGCGGTGGTCTTCTGCTGCTCCGGGTACTGCTCGGTGAGCCGCTTCTTGAACATGGCCTTGAAGGTCACGCCGAAGCCGGCCACCGGGTTCTGCCACTGCTCGCTCCGGTCCGCGTCAGACATGGTCAGCACCCTCCTCTCGGTCACTGTCAGTATTCGCCCCGCCACTGACAATCAGCTCCCGCTCGCCGCGGGGACGTCGGCGCGGTACGGGTGCCAGGTGCTGGCCCGGCTTGGGCGGTACGGGGAACCCGCCCGCCATCGGATCGAAGGGCTCGGCCGCGGCGGCCTTCGCGGCCTCGGCGGCGGCGGCCTTCTCCCGCCGGTCCCGGAAGTGGTCCGCGACGGAGGAGACGAGCAGGACCGCGAGGACCGCGCCCCCGACGTACAGGACGATCTCGCTGAAGTCGTAGCGCTCGTTGCGCAGCGCCCGGACGGTGGCGACCAGCATCAGCCAGGTCACGGAGACCGGGATCAGGACCTTCCAGCCGAGCTTCATCAGCTGGTCGTAGCGCACGCGGGGGAGCGTGCCGCGCAGCCAGATGAAGAAGAACAGCAGCAGCTGGACCTTGAGGACGAACCAGAGCATCGGCCACCAGCCGTGGTTCGCGCCCTCCCAGTAGGTGGAGATCGGCGCCGGGGCCCGCCAGCCGCCCAGGAAGAGGGTGACCGAGACCGCCGAGACGGTGACCATGTTGACGTACTCGGCCAGCATGAACAGCGCGAACTTGATGGAGGAGTACTCGGTGTTGAAGCCGCCGACCAGGTCGCCCTCGGACTCCGGCATGTCGAAGGGGGCGCGGTTCGTCTCGCCGACCATCGTGACGACGTAGATGATGAAGGACACCGGCAGCAGCACGATGTACCAGCGGTCCGCCTGCGCCTCCACGATCGCCGAGGTCGACATCGACCCGGAGTAGAGGAACACCGAGGCGAAGGCGGCGCCCATCGCGATCTCGTACGAGATCATCTGCGCGCAGGAGCGCAGGCCGCCGAGCAGCGGGTAGGTGGATCCGGAGGACCAGCCGGCGAGGACGATGCCGTAGATGCCGACCGAGGCGACCGCGAGGACGTAGAGCATCGCGATCGGCAGGTCGGTCAGCTGCATCGTGGTGCGCTGGCCGAAGATGGACACCTCGTTGCCCGCGGGGCCGAAGGGGATCACCGCGATGGCCATGAACGCCGGGATCGCCGCGATGATCGGCGCGAGGACGTAGACGACCTTGTCGGCCCGCTTGACGATGACGTCTTCCTTGAGCATCAGCTTCACGCCGTCGGCGAGCGACTGGAGCATGCCCCAGGGGCCGTGCCGGTTGGGGCCGATGCGCAGCTGCATCCAGGCGACGACCTTGCGCTCCCACACGATGGAGAAGAGCACCGTCACCATCAGGAAGGCGAAGCAGAACACCGCCTTGACGAGGACCAGCCACCAGACGTCCCTGCCGAACAGGGTCAGGTCCTCGGCGGCCAGGACGTGCGGCGACTGCGCCGCGAACTGGGCGAGGTGGGTCACGGTCGTACCTCCGCGTCGGCCGCAGGTCCGGCCCCGGCCGGGCCGATCCGTACGAGGGTTCCGGGGCGGGCGCCGGTGTCGGCGAGGACACCGGAGCCGGTGGAGTTCAGCGGGAGCCACACCACCCGGTAGGGCATCTCGGTGATCCGCAGCGGGAGCTGCACCGCGCCCGCCGGGCCGGTGACGGCGAGGAGGTCACCGTCCTTGACGCCGGTCTCGGCGGCGGTGTCGGCCGAGAGCCGGGCGCAGGCCTCGTGCCGGGTCCCGGCCAGGGCCTCGTCGCCCTCCTGGAGCCGGCCGAGGTCCAGCAGCAGCCGGTGGCCGGCGAGGACGGCCTCGCCCGTGCCGGGGCGGGGCAGCGGCTCGGGGTCGGTGGACCGCTCGGGCGCGGGCTCCCCCTCCCACGGACCGAGCCGCTCCAGCTCCCGCCGTACGGCGTGCACGTCGGGCAGCGCGAGGGGCCGGTCGGCGGCGTCGGCCAGCATGTGCAGCACGCGGGCGTCGGCGGGGGCGAGGCGGCGGGTCATCTGGTCGGGCTTGAGGGCCGCCTCGAACGGGCGGACCCGGCCCTCCCAGTTGATGAACGTGCCGGCCTTCTCCGCGACGGCGGCGACCGGCAGGACCACGTCCGCGTGGTCGGTGACCTCACCGGGCCGCAGCTCCAGGGAGACCACGAAGGCCTCCTTCAGCGCGGTGCGGGCGCGGTCCGGGTCGGGCAGGTCGGTGACCTCGACGCCCGCGACCAGCAGGGCCGGGAGCTCGCCGGTGGCGGCGGCCTCGATGATCTGCCCGGTGTCGCGGCCGTAGCGGTGCGGGAGTTCGTCCAGCCCCCAGGCGGCGGCGACCTCCTGGCGGGCCCGCGGGTCGGTGGCGGGGCGGCCGCCGGGCAGCAGGGACGGCAGCGCGCCCGCCTCGACGGCGGCCCGTTCCCCGGCCCGGCGCGGGATCCACACCAGCCGGGCCCCGGTGGCGGTGGCCGTGCGCACGGCGGCGGTCAGCGCGCCGGGCACGCCGGCGAGGCGTTCGCCGACGACGATGACCGCGCCGGGCCGGCGCAGCGCCTCCGCGGCCTCGGCGCCGCCGGCCTCCAGGCCGGTGCGGGTGGCGAGGGCCGCGAGCCACTCGGGCTCGGTGCCGGGGGCGGCGGCCAGCAGGGTGCCGCCCGCCTTCCGCAGGCCCGGGGTGGCGAAGGGGGCGAGGGCGAAGGTCCGCTGCTTGTGCTTGCGGTGCGCCTTGCGCAGGCGCAGGAACACCCCTGGGGCCTCCTCCTCGGCCTCGATGCCGGCGAGGAGCACGGCGGGGGCCGCCTCCAGGGAGGCGTACGTGACGCCCGTACTGTCAAGGTCCTTGCCGCTGCCGGCCACCTCGGCGGCCAGGAAGTCGGTCTCCTCTGCGCTGTGCACCCGGGCCCGGAAGTCGATGTCGTTGGTGTCGAGCACCACCCGGGCGAACTTGGAGTAGGCGTAGGCGTCCTCGACGGTGAGCCGGCCGCCGGTCAGGACGCCGGCCCGCCCGCGCGCGGCGGTGAGCCCCCGCGCGGCGGCCTCCAGCGCCTCGGGCCAGCTCGCCGGGGCGAGCACGCCGTCCGTGCCGCGCACCAGCGGGGTGGTCAGCCGGTCGGGGCGCTGCGCGTAGCGGAACGCGAAGCGGCCCTTGTCGCAGATCCACTCCTCGTTGACCTCGGGGTCCTCGGCGGCGAGGCGGCGCATCACCTTGCCGCGCCGGTGGTCGGTACGGGTCGCGCAGCCGCCCGCGCAGTGCTCGCACACGCTCGGGGAGGAGACGAGGTCGAAGGGGCGGGAGCGGAACCGGTAGGCGGCCGAGGTGAGGGCGCCGACGGGGCAGATCTGGATGGTGTTGCCGGAGAAGTACGACTCGAAGGGGTCGCCCTCACCGGTGCCGACCTGCTGGAGCGCGCCGCGTTCCAGCAGCTCGATCATCGGGTCGCCGGCGATCTCGTTGGAGAAGCGGGTGCAGCGCGCGCACAGCACGCACCGCTCGCGGTCCAGCAGCACCTGCGTGGAGATCGGGACGGGCTTCTCGTACGTCCGCTTGCGGCCCTCGAACCGGGATTCGGCGTTGCCGTGCGACATCGCCTGGTTCTGCAGCGGGCATTCGCCGCCCTTGTCGCAGACGGGGCAGTCCAGCGGGTGGTTGATGAGCAGCAGCTCCATCACCCCGCGCTGGGCCTTGTCGGCGACCGGGGAGGTCAGCTGCGTCTTGACGACCATGCCGTCGGTGCAGGTGATGGTGCAGGAGGCCATCGGCTTGCGCTGGCCCTCGACCTCGACGATGCACTGGCGGCAGGCACCGGCCGGAGAGAGGAGGGGGTGGTCGCAGAACCGGGGGATCTCGATGCCGAGCTGCTCGGCGGCCCGGATGACCAGGGTTCCCTTGGGGACGGACAGTTCGATGCCGTCGATGGTCAGGGAGACCGTGTTGTCCGCGTCCTGCGGACGCTTCCCCGTCTCGCCGCCGCCCGCCGGGGCGTTCGTGGTGACGGTCATGCGTTCACCTCGGTGTTCTTGAGGGGACCGTCCGCCCAGAGGGTCGACTTCCCCGGGTCGAAGGGGCAGCCCTTGCCGGTGATGTGCTGCTCGTACTCCTCGCGGAAGTACTTCAGCGAGGAGAAGATCGGGCTGGCCGCGCCGTCGCCGAGCGCGCAGAAGGACTTGCCGTTGATGTTGTCGGCGATGTCGTTCAGCTTGTCGAGGTCGGACATGACGCCCTTGCCCGCCTCGATGTCGCGCAGCAGCTGGACGAGCCAGTACGTGCCCTCGCGGCAGGGGGTGCACTTGCCGCAGGACTCGTGGGCGTAGAACTCGGTCCAGCGGGTGACGGCGCGTACCACGCAGGTGGTCTCGTCGAAGCACTGGAGCGCCTTGGTGCCGAGCATCGAGCCGGCGGCGCCGACGCCCTCGTAGTCGAGGGGGACGTCGAGGTGCTCGTCGGTGAACATGGGCGTGGAGGAGCCGCCCGGGGTCCAGAACTTCAGCCGGTGCCCGGGGCGCATCCCGCCGCTCATGTCGAGGAGCTGGCGCAGGGTGATGCCGAGGGGGGCCTCGTACTGGCCGGGGCCGGCGACGTGCCCGGACAGCGAGTAGAGGGTGAAGCCGGGGGACTTCTCCGTCCCCATCGCCTTGAACCAGTCCTTGCCCCTGTTGAAGATCGCGGGAACGGAGGCGATGGACTCGACGTTGTTGACGACGGTGGGGCAGGCGTAGAGCCCCTCGACGGCGGGGAAGGGGGGACGCAGCCGGGGCTGGCCGCGCCGGCCTTCGAGGGAGTCGAGCAGTGCCGTCTCCTCGCCGCAGATGTACGCGCCCGCTCCCGCGTGCACGGTGATGTCGAGGTTGCGGCCGGTGCCTCCCCCGGCCTCCGGCCGGGAGGTGCCCCCGAGGTCCTTGCCGAGGTATCCGGCGGCGTAGGCCTCCCGCACCGCCTCGTGCAGGCGCCGCAGTACGGGGACCGTCTCGCCGCGCAGGTAGATGAAGGCGTGCTCCGAGCGGATCGCGTAGCAGGCGATGATCATTCCCTCGATGAGGGCGTGCGGATTGGCGAAGAGGAGGGGGATGTCCTTGCAGGTTCCCGGCTCCGACTCGTCCGCGTTCACGACGAGGTAGTGCGGCTTTCCGTCGCCCTGCGGGATGAACTGCCACTTCATCCCGGTGGGGAAGCCGGCGCCGCCGCGTCCGCGCAGACCGGAGTCCTTGACGTACGCGATCACCTCGTCCGGGGTCATGGCGAGGGCCTTGCGCAGGCCCTCGTAGCCCTCGTGGCGCCGGTAGGTCTCCAGCGTCCAGGACTCGGGCTCGTCCCAGAAGGCCGACAGCACCGGTGAGAGCAGCTTCTCGGGGCTCGTCCCTCCGCCGGTCTCCGGCCGGGAGGTGCCCCCGTGGCTTTCCTTGGCGGACACGCTCATCACTCCCCTCCCTCGGTACCGGTCTCCCGGCGGGCCTCGCCGCGCGGGTGCACGATCGGGGTGCGCGGGGACTCGCCGCGCGCGATGCGCAGGCCGATCAGGGAGGCGGGGCCCGCGCCGCCGCTCGCCTCGACCGCTCCCGGGCGCTCGTCGGGGAAGCCCGCCAGGATCCGGGCGGTCTCCTTGTACGTGCACAGCGGCGCGCCCCGGGTCGGCTCGACGGGGCGGCCGGCCAGCAGGTCGTCGACCAGGTCCTTGGCGGACTCGGGGGTCTGGTTGTCGAAGAACTCCCAGTTGACCATCACCACGGGCGCGTAGTCGCAGGCCGCGTTGCACTCGATGTGCTCCAGCGTCACCTTGCCGTCGGGGGTGGTCTCGTTGTTGCCGACCCCCAGGTGCCGCTTGAGCTCGTCGAAGATGGCGTCGCCGCCCATCACCGCGCACAGGGTGTTCGTACAGACGCCGACCTGGTAGTCCCCGGAGGGCTTGCGCCGGTACATCGTGTAGAAGGTGGCGACGGCGGTGACCTCGGCCGTGGTCAGGCCCAGGGTCTCGGCGCAGAAGCGGATGCCGGTGCGCGAGACGTAGCCCTCCTCGGACTGGGTCAGGTGCAGCAGCGGCAGCAGCGCGGAGCGGCTGTCGGGGTAGCGGGCGATGATCTCGGCGGCGTCGGCCGCCAGTCGTTCGCGCACCTCGGCCGGGTAGTCGGGGGCGGGCAGCTGGGGCATCCCCAGGCTGAGGGGGGCGGTCTGGGGGGTACCCCCTCCAGAAGGCACGGCGGTCATCGGTCGACGCCTCCCATCACGGGGTCGATGGAGGCGACGGCCACGATGACGTCGGCGACCTGGCCGCCCTCGCACATCGCGGCCATGGCCTGCAGGTTGGTGAAGGACGGGTCGCGGAAGTGGACCCGGTAAGGGCGGGTGCCGCCGTCGGAGACGACGTGGACGCCGAGCTCGCCCTTGGGTGACTCGACGGCCGCGTACGCCTGCCCGGCCGGCACCCGGAAGCCCTCGGTCACCAGCTTGAAGTGGTGGATGAGGGCCTCCATGGAGGTGCCCATGATGTTCTTGATGTGGTCGAGGGAGTTGCCGAGGCCGTCGGGGCCCAGGGCGAGCTGCGCCGGCCAGGCGATCTTCTTGTCGGCGACCATCACCGGGCCCGGCTCCAGCCGGTCCAGGCACTGCTCGACGATCCGCAGCGACTGGCGCATCTCCTCCAGGCGGATCAGGAAGCGTCCGTAGGAGTCGCAGCTCTCGGTGGTGGGGACGTCGAACTCGTAGTCCTCGTAGCCGCAGTACGGCTCCGCCTTGCGCAGGTCGTGCGGCAGGCCGGCCGAGCGCAGGATGGGGCCGGTGGCGCCGAGCGCCATGCAGCCGGTGAGGTCGAGGTAGCCGACGTCCTGCATGCGGGCCTTGAAGATCGGGTTGCCGGTGGCGAGCTTGTCGTACTCCGGCAGGTTCTTCTTCATCGTCCTGACGAACTCGCGCAGCTGGTCGACCGCGCCGGGGGGCAGGTCCTGGGCGAGGCCGCCGGGGCGGACGAAGGCGTGGTTCATGCGCAGGCCGGTGATCAGCTCGAAGACGTCGAGGATCAGCTCGCGGTCCCGGAACCCGTAGATCATGATCGTGGTCGCGCCCAGCTCCATGCCGCCGGTGGCGATGCACACCAGGTGCGAGGAGAGCCGGTTCAGCTCCATCAGCAGGACGCGGATGACGGTGGCGCGGTCGGGGATCTGGTCGGTGATGCCGAGCAGCTTCTCGACGCCGAGGCAGTACGCCGTCTCGTTGAAGAACGGCGTCAGGTAGTCCATGCGCGTCACGAAGGTGGTGCCCTGCGTCCAGTTCCGGAATTCGAGGTTCTTCTCGATGCCGGTGTGCAGGTAGCCGATGCCGCAGCGGGCCTCGGTGACGGTCTCGCCGTCGATCTCCAGGATCAGGCGGAGCACTCCGTGGGTGGAGGGGTGCTGCGGGCCCATGTTGACGACGATCCGCTCGTCGTCGGCCTTGGCCGCCGACCGGACGATCTCGTCCCAGTCCCCGCCGGTGACGGTGTAGACGGTGCCCTCGGTCGTGTCGCGGGAGGCCGCGGGGTTCTCTGCGTGGTTCGACGTGGGGGACATCAGCTGTACGACCTCCGCTGGTCGGGAGCCGGGATCTGGGCGCCCTTGTACTCGACGGGGATCCCGCCGAGCGGGTAGTCCTTGCGCTGGGGGAAGCCCTGCCAGTCGTCCGGCATCATGATCCGGGTGAGGGCCGGGTGGCCGTCGAAGACCAGGCCGAAGAAGTCGTAGGCCTCGCGCTCGTGCCAGTCGTTGGTCGGGTAGACGCCGACGAGCGAGGGCAGGTGCGGGTCGCCGTCCGGGACGGACACCTCCAGCCGCAGGATCCGGCCGTGGGTGAGCGAGCGCAGGTGGTAGACGGCGTGCAGCTCGCGGCCCTTGTCGCCGGGGAAGTGCACCCCCGAGACGCCGGTGCAGAGCTCGAAGCGCAGGGCCGGGTCGTCGCGCAGGGTGGAGGCGACGCGCACGAGGTGCTCGCGGGCGATGTGGAGGGTCAGCTCCCCCCGGTCGACGACGGTCTTCTCGATGGCGTTGTCCGGGAGCAGGCCCTGCTCCTCCAGGGCGCCTTCCAGCTCGTCGACGACCTCGTCGAAGTAGGACCCGTACGGGCGGGTGCTCGCCCCGGGCAGGGCCACGGTGCGCACGAGGCCGCCGTAGCCGCTGGTGTCGCCGCCGTTCCCGGCGCCGAACATGCCCTTGCGGACGCCGATCACCTCGGGTCCGGTGACGGCCCGGGGAGCGGGGACGTTGTTGCCGTTCTCGACGGCCGGGTCGTCGCTCACCGAAGGAGCCCCTTCATCTCGATGGTGGGGAGGGCCTTGAGGGCGGCCTCCTCCGCCTCGCGCGCCGCCTCTTCCCGGTTCACGCCGAGCTTCGAGCCCTGGATCTTCTGGTGGAGCTTGAGGATCGCGTCCATCAGCATCTCGGGGCGGGGCGGGCAGCCGGGCAGGTAGATGTCCACCGGGACGATGTGGTCGACGCCCTGGACGATCGCGTAGTTGTTGAACATTCCGCCCGAAGAGGCGCACACGCCCATGGAGATGACCCACTTGGGGGCGGGCATCTGGTCGTAGACCTGGCGCAGTACCGGCGCCATCTTCTGGCTGACGCGTCCCGCCACGATCATCAGGTCGGCCTGGCGCGGGGAGCCGCGGAAGACCTCCATGCCGAAGCGGGCCAGGTCGTAGCGGCCGGCGCCGGTGGTCATCATCTCGATGGCACAGCACGCGAGGCCGAAGGTGGCCGGGAAGACGGATGACTTCCGCACCCAGCCCGCGGCCTGTTCGACGGTGGTGAGCAGGAAGCCGCTCGGCAGCTTCTCTTCCAGTCCCATGGGAATTCAGCCCCTCAGTCCCATTCCAGGCCGCCGCGCCGCCACACGTAGGCGTAGGCGACGAAGACGGTGAGCACGAAGAGCAGCATCTCGACGAGCCCGAAGATCCCCAGGGCGTCGAAGGTGACGGCCCAGGGGTAGAGGAAGACGATCTCGATGTCGAAGACGATGAAGAGCATCGCCGTCAGGTAGTACTTGATGGGGAAGCGACCGCCGCCGGCGGGCATCGGGGTGGGCTCGATGCCGCACTCGTAGGCTTCGAGCTTCGCCCGGTTGTACCGTTTTGGGCCGATCAGCGTGGCCATGACCACGGAGAAGATCGCAAACCCTGCGCCGATGGCGCCGAGCACGAGGATGGGTGCGTACGCATTCACGCTCCTCGCTCCTTCCAGTCGTCCTTGACCGTTGGGCCGCTGCGCCGGCACCGAGTGCCCCGCCCCCTCGAAGGCAGTCCCCGGAAGCGGGGGCCGATCGCATGTGAGGCAGTTCACAAGCCGGACTGGTGCGCATCTTATGCCCGCTGCTCTGTGATCTGCGACACGGGTGCCGACACCGGCTTTGTGATCTCCACCACCTGGCGAACGATCATGAACCCCGATGAGTGGTGATCTTCGCACGCAAGGCATCCACATGATCACCAAAGGTGACATCCGGGCCCGTAGGCGCAGGTGGAAGGCCTGTCGCCCTATCAAACGATGCGCAGTGCAGGCAAATTGGTGTCTGAGCCGCTCAAGTGATAAGGGAGCGCGCGTCCCTCACCCGGGGGACGTCCCGAGTACGGGAGTGGACACGTTGGCCGGAAGTCGCCGCCGGAGGGGAGCGGAGGGAGATCCTGTGCATCCGTTCACGAACCGCACGGCGCGTTCACGGCCGGATCACGAAGCGGCCACGACGCCCTCGCGGCCACAGGTGACTGTGACCTGCATCACGTGGAACAGAGGCCGCCGAAAGGGGGCTTGGCCATCTGTGCGGGTCGATGGTAGGCCGTGGATCAATTCGGACTTATTACTGAAACCCCATGATCACAGGCTTGTGAAAGCGTGTCCGTTACGTCCGTTACGGCGTCAATAAGAGGCGCGACGCGCCCGGTTAGCGGCCTCGGCGGGCAACTGTGGCGCAGACCACGTTTCTTGAAGGAAACCCGGCACCCCTGATAGCGGTTGTCCCATGTCCCACACCGCTCACATACCCAGCCACCGGAAGCCCCGCCGCAGCGCCTCGAAGCTCGCGGTCCGCGCCGGAGTTGCCGGTGGCGTCCTCAGCACCCTGGCCATGGCCGGGACCGCGAGCGCGTCGCCGTCCGAGCCCGTGGCCGAGACGACGCTCGAGATGCCGGTCCTCGACCTGGACCTCGGCACCGAAGTCTCCAACGCCGTCAACACGGCCGCCGAGAACACCCGCGTCGCCGCCGTGGAGGCCGCCGTCACCGGCGAGCTGAACGCCCTGGAGGAGAGCGCCCGTACGGGGGCCGCCGCCGAGGCGAAGAAGGCGAAGGAAGACGCCACCAAGGCCGCCGAGCTCAAGGCGAAGCAGGAGGCCGACCGCAAGGCCGAGGCCGAGCGCGCGGGCCGCAGCACCGACCGCACCTCCCTGACCACCGCCTCCGCCGCCGACAACGGCGGTTCCGCCGCCTCCACCGGCTCCACCGCCTCGAAGCCGGCCACCGGCTCGGCGGCAGCCATCGTGAGCTTCGCCCGCGCCCAGATCGGCAAGGCGTACGTGCTCGGCTCCACCGGCCCCACCGCGTACGACTGCTCCGGCCTCGTCCAGGCCGCGTACCGCCAGGCCGGCATCAAGCTGGACCGCGTCTCCCAGGACCAGTCCATGGCCGGCCGCTCGGTCTCGCTGAGCAACCTGCAGCCCGGCGACATCCTGTACTGGGGCGCCAAGGGCAGCGCGTACCACGTCGCCATCTACTCGGGCAACGGCAAGTTCATCGGTGCGCAGAACCCCAGCACGGGCATCGTCGAGCGCAACATGAGCTACGACATGCCGACGGGCGCCGTCCGCGTCCTCTGACCGCACGACCGTCCGCGAGGTCCGGTACTCCCCCGCTCGGGGGCGGAGTAGCGGACCTTCGGCATGCCGAGAACACGGCCCCGCACGGTCCACGGCGGCCACGGCGGCGAGGACGCCCCCCACACGCCCGACGGGCCCGGCACGGCCCTTGCGGAGGCCCGGGGACGTCTGAGAGCCGCCCCCGGCCCCGGGGGCGGCTCTCAGACGCCGCCGGGCGGACACCTGGGTTTGGCCGAAGCAGCACACCGGACGGGAACGTGGCCGAAGCTCTGAAGGAATGGCTCGCCGCGCAGAAGCTCCGTGAGGTCGTGACCGCCGACCGCAAGGCGTTCGGCCCTGTCTCCGCCGAAGCGCGGCGGCAGGCCGAGCAGGAGTGGTAAGCAAGCGCCTCACGATCAAGGCGAAGAGCGAGGGCACCCTCGTCCTGGACGCCCGAGGGCTTTCTCTGCACGTCGACGGTGACGAGGGGATGCGTGCGCGCATCGAGGTCGCTCAGCAGAGCGGCCGACGCGTGGCGCTGTCCGCACTGACGCCCTTGGAGGTGCGCCGGACGGGGCAAGCCGCCAGGCGACTCCAGTTCCTGCTGTCCCGGTTCGACGTGAAACCGGTCAACGATGCAGTGACGGAGGCCGCAGCGAAGCTGCTGGAAGCCTCGGGCCTTGACGGACACGCATGCCTCGTGGACGCCCTCGCGGTCGCCACGGCCGCCCTCTGCGCTCCCCCGGTACTCCTCGTCACTTCAGACACGTCGCACATCCCGGCACTGTGCAAGGCCGCCGAGGAGCCGCCCGGCTCACCGAAGGTGAAGATCGTCATCGTGTGACGTCCGGACACGACGAGCCGGGCCGCTCGACTGTCCGACGAGCGGCCCGGCGTCGGATCATCAGGCCTTCGGGGCCACCTTCGAGAGGCCGTTGATGATGCGGTCCATCGCGTCGCCGCCCGCCGGGTCGGTCAGGTTCGCCAGCATCTTCAGCGTGAAGCGCATCAGCACCGGGTGCGTCAGGCCGCGCTGCGTGGCGATCTTCATGACCTTCGGGTTGCCGATCAGCTTCACGAAGGCGCGCCCCAGCGAGTAGTAGCCGCCGTAGGTCTCCTTCAGCACCTTCGGGTAGCTGTGCAGGGCCAGCTCGCGCTGCGCCGGAGTGGCCCGGGCGTGGGCCTGCACGATCACCTCGGCCGCGATCTGTCCCGACTCCATCGCGTAGGCGATGCCCTCGCCGTTGAACGGGTTGACGAGCCCGCCCGCGTCACCGACCAGCAGCAGGCCCTTGGTGTAGTGCGGCTGGCGGTTGAAGGCCATCGGCAGCGCCGCGCCGCGGATCGGCTGCGTCATGTTCTCCGGGGTGTAGCCCCAGTCCTCCGGCATGGACGCGCACCAGGCCTTCAGGACCTCGCGCCAGTCCAGCTCCTTGAACGCGGAGGAGGAGTTGAGGATGCCGAGGCCGACGTTGGACGTGCCGTCGCCCATGCCGAAGATCCAGCCGTAGCCGGGCAGCAGCCGGTCCTGCGGACCGCGCCGGTCCCACAGCTCCAGCCAGGACTCCAGGTAGTCGTCGTCGTGCCGCGGCGAGGTGAAGTACGTGCGCACCGCGACGCCCATCGGGCGGTCCTCGCGCCGGTGCAGGCCCATGGCGAGGGACAGCCGCGAGGAGTTGCCGTCGGCGGCGACCACGAGCGGGGCGTGGAAGGTGACCGGGGTCTTCTCCTCGCCGAGCTTGGCCTGCACGCCCGTGATGTGCCCGGTGCGGGGGTCGCGCACCGGCTCGCCGACGTTGCAGCGCTCGTACAGCCTGGCGCCCGCCTTCTGCGCCTGGCGGGCCAGGGTCTCGTCGAAGTCGTCGCGCTTGCGGACGAGTCCGTAGTCCGGGAAGGAGGCGAGTTCCGGCCAGTCCAGCTGGAGCCGCTGCCCGCCGCCGATGATGCGCAGGCCCTTGTTGCGGAGCCAGCCGGCCTCTTCGGAGATGTCGATGCCCATGGCGACCAGCTGCTTGGTGGCCCGGGGGGTCAGACCGTCACCGCAGACCTTCTCGCGCGGGAACGCCGTCTTCTCCAGGAGCAGGACGTCCAGCCCGGCCTTGGCGAGGTAGTGGGCGGTCGTGGAACCGGCGGGCCCGGCCCCGACGACGATCACGTCCGCGGAGTGTTCGGTGAGGGGCTCGGTCACTGCGGGGTCTCCTGGAGGCTCGGTGGAAAGTGCCCGGCGGCACAGGAACATGACGCAGTCTATGCAGCGGCGCGGTACCGGCCGGGCCGAGGGCGTCACCGCTGCGCGGGACCGTCCCCGGCCCGGCCCGCGGCCCCGCCCCGGCCGCGGAAGGGGCTCAGAAGATGCTCAGGCCCGTCAGGGTGGTGAAACGGTCCAGGGCCGCCACGCCGGCCACCGAGTTGCCCCGGGAGTCCAGGCCCGGGCTCCAGACCGCGAGGGTGCAGCGGCCCGGGACCACGGCGATGATGCCGCCGCCCACGCCGCTCTTGCCCGGCAGGCCCACGCGGTACGCGAACTCGCCCGCCGCGTCGTACGTACCGCAGGTCAGCATCACCGCGTTGACCTGCTTCGCCTCGCTGCGCGTGAGGAGGCGCGAGCCGTCCGCGCGGAGGCCGTGGCTGGCCAGGAAGCGGCCGGCCAGGGCCAGGTCGGCGCAGCTCATCTCGATGGAGCACTGCCAGAAGTAGTGCTCCAGCAGCGCCGGCACCGGATTGTCGATGTTGCCGTAGGAGGACATGAAGTGGGCCACCGCCGCGTTGCGGTCGCCGTGTTCCTGTTCGGATGCCGCGACGTCGGCGTCGAAGCCGAGGTCCGGGTTGCCGCTCTCCTGCCGGAGGAAGTCGAGGAGTTCACTGCTCGCGTCGCCCGTCAGGGTCTGGAGCCGGTCGGTGACGACGAGCGCGCCCGCGTTGATGAACGGGTTGCGCGGGATGCCGTTCTCGTACTCCAGCTGCACCAGGGAGTTGAAGGGGTTGCCCGACGGCTCCCGGCCCACGCGCTCCCACAGGCTGTCCCCGCCCTCCGCGAGGGCGAGGGCCAGGGCGAAGACCTTCGTGACGGACTGGGCGGAGAAGGGGGTGCGCCAGTCGCCGACCCCGAAGACGTTGCCGTCGAGGTCGGCGAGGGCCATGCCGAACTGCCGCGGGTCGACCTTGGCCAGCGCCGGTATGTACTCGGCGGGCGTGCCGCTGCCCACCAGGGGGGAGACGTCGGCCGCGATCCGCTCCAGCAGCCCTTGGTAGTCCATGGACGGTTACGCCTTGACCCCGCGGTGCAGCGCCACGATGCCGCCGCTCAGGTTCCGCCAGGCCACCTTCGACCAGCCGGCCTTCCGCAGGAGGGCCGCCAGCGCCGGCTGGTCGGGCCATGCGCGGATGGACTCGGCGAGGTAGACGTACGCGTCCGGGTTGGAGGACACCGCGCGGGCGACGGGCGGCAGGGCCCGCATCAGGTACTCGGTGTAGACGGTCCGGAAGGGGGTCCAGGTGGGCTGCGAGAACTCGCTGATCACGACCTGGCCGCCGGGCTTGGTCACCCGGTACATCTCGCGCAGCGCGCCGTCGGTGTCCTGGACGTTGCGCAGCCCGAAGGAGATCGTCACGGTGTCGAAGACGTCGTCCTTGAAGGGGAGCCGCGTCGCGTCGCCCGCCGTCAGCGGCAGCCACGGGTTGCGCTTCTTGCCCTCGCGGAGCATGCCGAGGGAGAAGTCGCAGGGGACGACGTACGCGCCGGTCGCGGCGTACGGGAGGGACGAGGTCGCGGTGCCCGCGGCCAGGTCGAGCACCATCTGGCCGGGCCGGGCGGCGACCGCCCGGGCGGCCTCCTTGCGCCACAGGCGCGCCTGGCCGAGGGACAGGACGTCGTTGGTGAGGTCGTAGTTCGCGGCCACCCCGTCGAACATGGAGGCGACTTCGTGCGGCTGCTTGTCCAGGGAAGCCCTTGTCACTGGCGTTGGCCCCTCGGTGCTCGGTGTGTCTGCGTGGACGGGTACACCGTCATCCTCTCAGGCCGCCGGCCCCGGCGGACCGCTGCCCCGGCCCGGCCGGAACTCATGCGGATCCGGACCGGAACCGGGCAGACTGGGCCGGACAATCCGAACAAAGGGTCTACGGATGGCGACAGGCCGGTCAGTGAGCGCTCGGCGGGCCGGGCGGCGCGGGCGACTGCGCCGCACGGTCCTGTGGTCGGCGGCGCTGGCCGCCCTCTCGGTGGCCGCCTTCCGGCTCGGGCCGCGGGAGGGCGGGGCCGCCGGCGGGCTGGGCGGCCGGCGGGCTGGGCGGCCGAGCGGGCGGCCTCGGTGCCGGTGGGGTTCACCGCCTCCTCCGCCGCCGGCCGGGCCCAGGGCGAGGGGCGTCCGCTGCGCTGGCGGGTAGAGGCGGAGAACGGCAGCGGGATCGATCCGGACGCCGCCGCCCGGACCGTCGAGGGGATGCTCGGGGACCGGCGCGGCTGGATGCGCGACCCCGCTCACGGCTTCCGGCTGGCCGGCCCCGGGGAACCGGTGGACTTCACCGTGCGGATCGCCGCGCCCGCCACCAGCGACCGGCTGTGCGGGGTGGTCACTCCCGAGCTGATCGGGGAGGCCAACTGCCGGGTCGGTCACACGGGCGTGGTGAACCTCAAGCGCCGGCAGGAGGGCTCGCCCCGGTTCCGGGGCCCGCTCGCCGAGTACCGGGCGCTGATCGTCAACCACGAGGTGGGCCACGAACTCGGCCGCGCGCACGAGACCTGCCCGGGCCCCGGCGCCCCCGCCCCGGCGATGATGCAGCAGATCAAGGGCCTGCGGGGGTGCACGTCCAACGCGTGGCCGTACGGCGCCGACGGGACGTACCTGGGCGGACCGCCCGTCCCGTGAGCCGGGGCGCGCCGTCACGGCACCCCCGGGCCGGGACTCCGATGCCGCCGCTCAGCGCCGCCGGTGCAGCAGCCGGCCGGAGATGACCGTGGCCACGCAGGTGGTCGCGCCGCGCTCCAGCAGCTCGGCCTCGTCCGCGACCGCGAAGACCGCGAACCGGGCCGCGGCGCCCGCCTCCAGCACCCCGTGGAAGGCCTGCCCGGCCGACTCCCGCCCGGCGAGCGGATCCAGGGCGGGCGTGCCCTCGTACGGGGCGGGCGGTACCACGGCCAGGCCCGAGCGGGTCACCGCCGTGCGGACGGAGGCGGTGGTGAAACGCCCCGCCACCGCCACCACCCCGCGCGCGAGCAGCTTCTGCGTGCCCCGGCGGGCGCTGTTGCCCCAGCGGGACTCGGTGATCTTCAGCGCGTCGAGGGCCGCGTCCCCGGTGATCGGGGCCGCGCCGAGCTCGGTGACCTCGTACGGGTCGTCCGGGTAGTACGTGCGCTCCAGCAGCTCGTCGGCGCCGCGTGCGAGCAGCCCCGGGGTCAGCACGCCGGGCCAGCGGCGGACCCGGGCGTGCGGCGCCGCCGCGCCGAGTTCCCCGTACGGGCCCACGCGGACGATCCGGTCGCCCTCGACCAGGACCGCGCCGTCCTCCAGCGGGACGGCGCCCGGTCCGGTGACGAGGAGGCCGGCGGTGTGCAGCGTCAGCATCGGGCGTCAGTTCGTGGAGATGAGCTTCAGCTCGGGGTGCGCGGTGCCGCCCTCGATGGCGGTCGAGGAGATGTGCGAGACAACGCGGTCGTCGACGGGGTCGTCCGCCGGGTCGTCGTGCACCACGATGTGCTCGTACGTGGTGGCGCGCTGGGCGGGGACGCGGCCCGCCTTGCGGATCAGGTCGATGATCTCCTGGCGGTTGGAGCGGTGCTTGGCACCGGCCGAGGAGACCACGTTCTCCTCCAGCATGATCGAGCCGAGGTCGTCGGCGCCGTAGTGCAGGGCGAGCTGCCCCGCCTCCTTGCCGACGGTGAGCCAGGAGCCCTGGATGTGGGCGATGTTGTCGAGGAAGAGCCGCGCGATGGCGATCATGCGCAGGTACTCGAAGACGGTCGCCTGGGTCCGGCCCTTGAGGTGGTTGTTCTCGGGCTGGTACGTGTACGGGATGAAGGCGCGGAAGCCGCCCGTGCGGTCCTGGGTGTCCCGGATCATCGCGATGTGCTCGATGCGCTCGGCGTTGGTCTCGCCGGTGCCCATCAGCATGGTGGAGGTGGACTCCACGCCCAGCCGGTGGGCGATCTCCATGATCTCCAGCCAGCGCTCGCCGGACTCCTTCAGCGGGGCGATCGCCTTGCGCGGGCGCTCGGGGAGGAGTTCGGCGCCGGCGCCGGCGAAGGAGTCGAGGCCGGCGGCGTGGATGCGCTGGATGGCCTCCTCGGCGGAGACGCCCGAGATGCGGGCCATGTGCTCGACCTCGGACGCGCCGAGTGAGTGGATGACCAGTTGCGGGAAGTCCTTCTTGATCGCCGAGAAGTGGTGCTCGTAGTACTCGACGCCGTAGTCCGGGTGGTGCCCGCCCTGGAACATGATCTGGGTGCCGCCCAGCTCCACGGTCTCCGCGCAGCGGCGCAGGATGTCGTCGAGGTCGCGGGACCAGCCCTTCTTCGCGTCCTTGGGAGCCGCGTAGAAGGCACAGAACTTGCACGCCGTGACGCACACGTTCGTGTAGTTGATGTTGCGCTCGATGATGTACGTCGCGATGTGCTCCGTACCGGCGTAGCGGCGGCGGCGCACCGCGTCGGCGGCCTGGCCGAGCGCGTGCAGCGGGGCGTGCCGGTAGAGGTCGAGGGCCTCTTCCTTGGTGATCCGGCCCCCTGCGGCGGCGCGGTCGAGGACGGACTGGAGTGCGGCCGGGTCGGTCACCGGTGGATCACCTTTCGGCGGTGTGTCAGGGTTCCGGACCGATCCAGCCTACGCCAGGGGCCGTGCGCAGCTTTCAGGGCGGGGGTCACGGGCTGCGGGTGAGGTCTCCCTCGGGGTTCCCGGCGGGCACGTCCCCCGACTTGTAGTGCAGGGTTCCGTTCTCGTTGAGGGTGAAGCGCTCGTCGGAGGAACCGTTGGAGCAGATGCCCGGTGCCGGGTTGGGGCCGCCGGCGGTGTCGAGGACGAGGGAGCGGTCGGTGGCGGAGGCGAGCTTCCAGTCGCCGCTGCAGTCGGTGCCGAGCAGGTCGATGACCGACTTGTCCCGGGCGACGACCTCGCCGACCTTCCCGGCCCTGATGGTGATCTCGAACTTGCTGGGGACGCCCATGCGGGCGGTGACGACCGTGCCCTTCCAGGTGCCGACGAGTTCCTTGGGGACGTCGTTGCGGGTCCCCTTGGGCGGGGCCGCCGAAGCGGACCCCGACGGCTGGGCGGAGCCCGGTGCGGAGCCCGCCGGATTCGGGGCCGTGGTCTTCGGGGGATTGCCGTGGGCCGCGTCCCGGCCTTCCTCCCGGCCCCCCGGCAGCAGGCCCAGCCCGTAGAGCCCGCCGGACACGGCCGCGAGCACGGCGGCCGCGCCGAGCACCAGGGTGCAGCTGAAGCGGCGGCCGGCCGCGCTGAGGGTGACCCCGCGGCCGCCGGCGCCGGCCGCGGTGCGCTGCTGCGGGACCCCGCCGCCCGCGCCGCCGCCGGCCGTCTCGGTCGGGGCGCCGTACACCCCGCCGCCGGCGTAGCCGCCCGGGGTCCCGTACGACGGGTCGGGCGTCCCGAAGCCGACGCCGGCGGGCCCGCCGGAGGACCCGCCCGTGAACGGCACCGGCCCGGACCCGGACCCGGCGGCGTACCCGGAACCGGACCCGGACCCGGACCCGGAGCCGGTCTCGGTGGCGGGCGGGGCCGCGTACCCGGCCGGGGTGCCGGACCCGGAGGCGTCGGCGTCCAGGTCCAGCAGGGCCACCGCCGCCCGGCTCGCCTCCTCCACCAGCGGCGCCGGAAGCCACCCCGGCGCGCCCAGCGCCCCGCCCAGGGCCCCCGCGAGGGCCTCGGGCGCCGGCCGCTCGGAGGCCGTCTTGGCGAGGCACGCGCCGATCAGCTCGCGCAGCTGCCCGGCGGGGATCCCGTCGAGCTCCGGCGGCTCGTGGACCACCTTGTAGAGGAGGGTCGCGGAGTTGTCCCCGCTGAAGGGCGGCCGGCCCGT
This sequence comes from Streptomyces sp. NPDC034043, assembly GCF_055575675.1. Taxonomy (NCBI): domain Bacteria; kingdom Bacillati; phylum Actinomycetota; class Actinomycetes; order Kitasatosporales; family Streptomycetaceae; genus Streptomyces; species Streptomyces sp. NPDC034043. The sequence continues at coordinate 102,079 of NZ_JBVISF010000015.1, read as the reverse complement.
CGCCGCGAAGGCCAGGACCGCACCCAGGGAGAACACGTCCGACGCACCGGTGACGCCCTTGCCGAGGATCTGTTCCGGGGACATGTAGCCGGGCGAGCCGACGGAGACCCCGGTGGAGGTCAGCGAGGCGGTCCCGTCCGTGGCCCGGGCGATCCCGAAGTCGATCAGCCGCGGTCCGTCGAGGGTGAGCATCACGTTGGAGGGCTTCACGTCGCGGTGGACCAGGCCCAGTCCGTGCACCGCCACCAGCGCGCGGGCCAGCCCCCCGCCGACCGCGCGCACCGAGGTCTCGGGCAGCGGCCCGTGCCCGGCCACGGCCCGGTCGAGGGAGGGTCCCGCCACGTACCCGGTCGCGACCCACGGCACGGCCGCCTCCGGGTCGGCGTCCAGCACGGGCGCGGTCCACTCCCCGCCGACCCGCCGGGCGGCCTCCACCTCGCGGCGGAAACGGGCGCGGAACTCCCGGTCGGAGGCGAAGTGCGGGTGCACGATCTTGACGGCGACGGTCCGGCCGCCGGCGCTGCGCCCCAGATAGACCCGCCCCATGCCGCCCGCGCCGAGCCGGCCGAGCAGCCGGTAAGCGCCGATGGTGCGCGGCTCGCCGGCTTCCAGCGGCTGCATCGCGTCCCCCGTCCCCCGAGATCCGTGTGGTGCGAACAGACAGAACCTTAGGGGGTGGCGGGGGCGCGTTCCCGCCGAATACCTTCCGCTTCCGGCGGTCCCGTTCGCATTCGCCTTCGAGCGACGTGAATACGAAAGGGGAACGAATTCCCGGCAAACGGAACATTCCTCTGGGAGAAGCGGAAGGCCCGCGCCGATATCGCCGTCAGCGATCCGGCGCGGCGGCCTTCAGCAGCTCCACGACGACGTCCTCGTCGTACCCGGTGTCGCCTCCGGTCCGGCGCGCGAATTCGCGTACGCCGGCCAGCTGGTCGGGACCGAAGCGGAAGTCGAGGGTGGTGAAGTAGCGCTGGAGCAGCTCGGCGTCGAAGGCCTCCCAGCGGGCGGCCTGCTCGGCGACCTTGACGACCTCCTCCAGGGAGACGTCCCGGGAGGCGAGGAACGCCTGGTGGACCTCCCGCACGACCAGGGGCTCGCGCTCCAGGTAGTCCTTGCGGGCGGCCCAGACGGCGAAGACGAAGGGCAGCCCCGTCCACTCCTTCCACATGTGGCCCAGGTCGTGCACGGTCAGCCCGAGCCGGGGCGCGTCGTGCAGCGAGGCGCGCAGCGCGGCGTCGCCGATCAGCACCGCCGCGTCGGCCTCCTGCATCATCACCCCCAGGTCAGGGGGGCAGGTGTAGTAGTCGGGCCGGACTCCGTACTGCTCGGCGAGCAGCAGCTGGGCCAGGCGCACGGAGGTGCGGGAGGTCGAGCCGAGGGCGACGCGGGCGCCGTCCAGCTGCTCCAGCGGGACCTGCGAGACGATCACGCAGGACATGACGGGGCCGTCGCAGCCGACCGCCAGGTCGGGGAAGGCCACGAGCCGGTCGGCGTTGCGGAGGAACTCCACGAGGGTGATGGGGGCGATGTCCAGGTCACCCTGGACGAGCCGCTCGCTCAGCTTTTCCGGGGTGTCCTTGGTCAGCTCCATGTCCAGCAGCGTGCCGGTTCGGGCCAGCCCCCAGTAGAGGGGCAGGCAGTTCAGGAACTGGATGTGGCCGACGCGGGGCCGGCTGCGATAGACGTCCACATCGCGAGACTAGCGTCGGTTCTCCGTCAGCGATCGAGCGGGTCTCAAACGTCCGGGTGACGTGATCTTTCCCTCTGGTCTCGGCCCGAGGGTGCGTGCTAGGCTCGACGCAAGTTGCAGTTTGGTTTCCCTTGCAGTACGAGGCCTGCGGAGCATGTAACCCGCAGGCTTTTGTAGTTTTCAGACTTCTTAGCAGGTTCTGGAGCAGGGCGACCCTTTGGCCCATAGGAGGGCTCATGGCTACCGGAACCGTGAAGTGGTTCAACGCTGAAAAGGGCTTCGGCTTCATCGCCCAGGACGGCGGCGGCCCGGATGTCTTCGTCCACTACTCCGCGATCAACGCCTCTGGTTTCCGCTCCCTCGAGGAGAACCAGCAGGTCAACTTCGACGTCACGCAGGGCCCGAAGGGTCCGCAGGCGGAGAACGTCACCCCGGTCTAGTCGCCAGGCCGACCGGATCGCGGTCGACGTAGCAGTACCCAAGGAGCCCTGCCTCCTCCGTGCGAGCGGAGGGGGCAGGGCTCCTGCCTTTTTCCGTGCGCGGTGTGCGGGCGGCCGGGGGGCGGCCGACGCCGTTCGGGGGGAGCCGCTGGTTCCGCAGGGTGAGTATGCGTCACTTCATGTGTTCATCTTTCCGGCTCCGGGGAGTCTGGGCCCTGGTACCAGCCGCCACGGAAAGGACGCACAGCACATGAGGAAGATCGCTTGGACCGCACGAGGCATCTCCGCCGCTACGGGGGCTCTGCTCCTCGGGGCCCTGATGGCCCCGTCCGCGGCTGCCACCGGCGGTCCCGCGCCGGAGCCGGACCCCCACGCCAAGAGGAAGTGCGGTCCGGTGGCGCGCCACGTCGCCTCCGCCGCCCCCGACTTCGCCTTCGCCCTCGGTACGGTGTTCCGCCTGGCGACCGACCGGGACGGACGCGCCTTCCTCAACGACAGCCGCAACCAGGGCGTGTGGATCGACCTGAGGGCCGTCCCGCACGCGCCGAAGTGCGTCGTCGACGTCGCCGTCTCCGTCGAGGAGGCCAACAACGGCCGGCTCACCCTCAGCCTGCTCAGCAAGACCGGCGTGATCTACGAGGCCCGCTGCACCACCAGCTCGACCCCCTTCAGCCCGACGAACCTGGCGGGCACCTGCGGGGTCGGCTTCCAGCCCCTCCAGGCCACCCCGGTATAACGCGCGCCCGCCCGACGCGCCGCAGGACACGACACGGCCGGCCGCCCGGAGGCGGCCGGCCGTGTCGTGCGCGGAGCCCGGTCAGGCCGTGGGGGCGGCGGTGATCTCGATGGTGACGATCAGCTCGGCCTTGTCGGCCGTGAGCAGCCGCAGGTGGTACGTGCCCGCGGGAACGCCCTGGGTGAGCAGGTCGGGCAGGACGGCCTTGCCGTCGGTCCCGGTCGCGGGCAGCGACGCCGTGAACAGCTTCGCTTCGGCCGTGGCGCCCTTGAAGTAGGGGCCCTTGGCGGTCTGCGGGTCCACGGGGGCCCAGACGCCGCCGGTCTTCTCGACGAGCGCGGCGGTGATCCGGGCGCCGGCCACCGGCTTCTCGCCGCGGGCGGCCAGGAACTCCAGGCCCTTGACCGCGGTGCCCGCCTGGACGCGCACCGGGGTGGCGGAGCCGGTGCGGCTCAGCTCGACCGGCACCTCGGCCGGCTTCGCGGTGGTCCTGCCCTCCAGGGCCACGGTGAACTGGCCCTTGGCGTCGTAGGCGGTGGCCCGCAGGGTGAAGGTGCCCGCCTTCGGACCGGCCTTGAGCCGCGGGGCGGTGGCGATGCCCTCGGCGTCCGTACGGACGACCACGCTCGCCTCGTCGCCGAAGACGAAGCCGGTGCCGCCGGTGGTGTCCTGCTCGACGGCGACGACGACGGCCTGGCCGACGGCCGGCTTGCCGTCGCTGAGCACCGCCTTGAAGCGGGTGCCGTCCGCGAAGAGGCTGCCCGCCTCGGCCTCCAGCTTCGCGTCGCCGACCCGCTCCAGCTTGGCCAGGGTGGCGGGCGCCGGCGTCGGCTTGGACGGCTCCGGCGTCGGCGTCGGCTTCGTCGGCTCCGGCGTCGGGGTGGGCTTCGGCTTCGGGGTCTGGGTGCCCGGGTCGGCCGGCTTCGTCGCGGGCGGCCGCGGCGTGGGGACGTGCGGGGTGGGGATGCTCGGCGTGGGCGGCGCCGGGTAGTTGCCGACGGGCGGGTTCGGGATGCCGGCCGTGCCGTCCTGCTGGTACTGGCGCATGTAGCCGAGCACGGAGTTCACGTACTCGCGCGACTGGTTGTAGCTGAGGACGGCCTTGTCGAGGTCGGCAGGGAGCGAGAGGTCCTTGCCGCCGGAGCAGAGGTAGAGCCCCGCGCCGAGCGCCGCGTCGTAGATGTTGTTCGCGTCGCGCTTGCCGTCGCCGTTGCCGTCGGCCTTCCAGGTGGCCCAGGTGGAGGGGATGAACTGGAGCGGGCCGAAGGCGCGGTCGAATTCGGTGTCGGCGTCGAACTCGCCCTTGTCGGTGTCCAGGATCCTCGCGTAGCCGTTGCCGTCCAGGCGCGGGCCGCGGATCGGCTTCTCGGTGGTGCCGTCGGTCTTGAGGCCGTAGCCGGACGCGTGCACCGACTCGACGCGGCCTATGCCGGCGACCAGCGCCCAGGACAGGTTGCACTTGGGGAGGGCGGCGGCCACGGCCACCTCGGCACGCTTGTAGGCGTCGAGGGCGGTCGCGGGTATGCCGGAGGCGCCCTCGGCGACGGTGCCGCCCGTACCGGCGGCGGGCGGGACCACCGGGTCCGCGAGCTGCCCGGGCAGGTCGAGGCGGGCGTCACCGCGGTCGGCGGCCTGCGGGCTGTCGGGCGTGGGCTCGGCCTCTCCGGCGCCGGCGACCGGGGTGTTGGTCACGACGGCGGCGGTGGTCAGACTGGCCGCGAGCGCGGCGGTGCACAAGACCTTGCGCGAGGTGTTGACTACATGGCGGTGAAGCGGCTTCACGGTGCGGCGATCCCCCCAAGGCGGCCGTCAAAGGCGGGCGGCCGGTCGGGCCGCGATTCTTCTGTCTATCAGGTATTCCGATACGACTCACCGGCGCCCCCGGAGATATGACGCACCATTCGTCTCGGCTTCACCCGGCTGTGGCCCAGGACGTCCAGCCCGCTCCGGCGGCGCTCCGGCCCGGCCCGGGAGAGGACCGGCGCCCTTGTCCGTAACACCCCGAAGGCCCGCACCGTTACGGAACCCCGCCCTTTGTCCGGGATGTCAGGGCGAGCGGCAGCGGGGACGGCCCGTCACTCCCGGGGGCTTCGCCCGGCCGGCCGCGGAGGGCGCGCGCGCCGATTCGGAACGGGAGTTGTCGTCGGAGCCTGATACGTTCAGGGCCGATCGAGCGCACTGGTGTTCGGCACCCCTCTTCCGCGAGCCCTTCCGTGAGAACGCCCGGAAGCGGAAACGGAATCGGAACCGGATTCGGGACCGGTCCGGGGGGTCCCGCCCGTCGCCGCTCCCCGCCGTCGCCGATACCGAAGGCCCGCCCATGAGCACTCCGCCGCCGAACCCCTACTCAGGAGCCCCCGTTCCGCCGAACCCGCACCCCGGCGCCCCGGCCGGACAGAACCCGTACGGCCAGCCGCCGGCGGGCCCGAATCCGTACGGCCAGAACCCGTACGGCCAGCCGCCGGCGGGCCCGAACCCGTACGGGCAGGCCCCGTACGGACAGCCCGACGCGGGCGGCCACCCCGCCCCCGGTCAGGGCCACCCCGCCCCCGGTCAGGGCCACCCCGCCCCCGGCTACCCCCAGTACGCGGCCCCGTACCCGCACGCCCAGGCGCCCGGCTGCCGGAACTGCGGGGCGCCGGAGACGGCGAACTTCGCGGTGCGCGCCCACGTCGGCGTACTGATCCTGATGCGCTTCCACACCCTCAACGGGCCCTTCTGCCGCCGGTGCGCCCGCTCGCTGATCCGGACCATGACCACCAAGACCCTGTGCCAGGGCTGGTGGAGCCCCTTCTCGCTGGTGATCTTCACGCCGTTCACCCTGCTGTGGAACCTGTTCGCCTCGATGAAGTACGCCAAGCTCCCGGAGCCGACCCCCGCGCCGGGCCGGCAGCCGCTGGAGGAGGGTCCGCCCGTGCACGCGCGCCCGCTCGCCTACGTGGCGATCATCCCGCTGCTCTGGGCCACCTGGGTCGCCGTGAACATCTTCCTGGACGTCACCGGCCGCCGCTGAACCCCGCCGGGGCATCTCCGGGCCCGCCCCTTCACACCGGGACCCCGCACCCCTACCCTGACGGTCCGTCAGATCCATGGATCCGAGCCGCCCGGGAGCGCTTGATGCTGCTGCGAGGGAAGACCGTCGTCGTCTCCGGTGTGGGGGCCGGGCTCGGCCACCAGGTGGCCGCCGCCGTGGTGCGCGACGGCGGCAACGCCGTCCTCGGGGCGCGCACCGAGGCCAATCTGGTCAAGTCCGCCGCCGAGATCGACCCCGACGGGGCCCACACCGCCCACCTGCCCACCGACATCTCCGACGAGCGGCAGTGCGAGGCCCTCGCCGCGCTCGCCCGCGAGCGCTTCGGCGGGATCGACGCCGTGGTGCACGTCGCCGCCTGGGACTCGTACTTCGGCGGCCTGGAGGACGCCGACTTCGGGACCTGGCAGCAGATCCTCGACGTGAACCTGCTGGGCACCCTGCGCATGACCCGGGCCTGCCTGCCCGCCCTCAAGGCGGGCGGCGGCTCCGTGGTCCTCATCGGCACCCAGTCCGCCGTCGCCGCGCCCAGCGAGGTCCGCCAGGCCGCGTACGCCGCCTCCAAGGGCGCGCTGACCTCCGCCATGTACTCCCTGGCGCGGGAGCTCGGCCCGCACCGGATCCGCGTCAACACCGTGCTCCCCGGCTGGATGTGGGGTCCGCCCGTGCAGGCCTTCGTCACCTTCACCGCCCACGCCGAGGGCGTCCCCGAGGCCGAGGTGCTCCGGCGCCTGACCGGCCGGACGGCCCTGCCCGACCTCGCCACCGACGGCGACGTCGCCGACGCCGCCGTCTTCCTCGCCTCCGACCGGGCGCGGGCGATAACCGGCCAGTCCCTGCTGGTCAACGCCGGTGAGCTGATGCGATGACGCCCTCCGCCGGTGTCCGGGCGGATCGTATGCTCGCCCCATGACCACTCCGAGTGACGCTCCGACCGACAACGCGATGCGCCGTGCGCTGCGGCGGGCCCGCGACGGCGTCGCCCTCGACGCGACCGAGGCGGCCGTGCTCCTCCAGGCACGCGGCCCGGCCCTGGAGGACCTGGCTGCCTCCGCCGCCCGGGTCCGCGACGCGGGCCTGGCGGCCGCCGGCCGGCCGGGCGTGATCACGTACTCGAAGAGCGTGTTCATCCCCCTCACCCGCCTGTGCCGCGACAAGTGCCACTACTGCACCTTCGCCACCGTCCCCGGCAAGCTGCGCCGCGCGGGCCACGGGATGTTCATGTCCCCGGACGAGGTCCTCGACATCGCCCGCCGCGGTGCCGCGCTCGGCTGCAAGGAAGCGCTCATCACCCTCGGCGACAAGCCCGAGGACCGCTGGCCCGAGGCGCGCGAGTGGCTGGAGGCCCACGGCTACGACGACACGATCTCCTACGTGCGGGCCGTCTCCATCCGCATCCTGGAGGAGACCGGGCTGCTGCCCCACCTCAACCCCGGCGTGATGTCGTGGTCCGACTTCCAGCGCCTCAAGCCCGTCGCCCCCTCCATGGGGATGATGCTGGAGACCACCGCCACCCGTCTGTGGTCCGAGCCCGGCGGCCCGCACCACGGCTCCCCGGACAAGGAGCCCGCGGTCCGGCTGCGCGTCCTGGAGGACGCCGGACGTTCCTCGGTCCCCTTCACCTCCGGGCTGCTGATCGGCATCGGGGAGACGTACGAGGAGCGCGCCGACTCGCTCTTCGCGCTGCGCCGGATCTCCCGGGCCTACCACGGCATCCAGGAGCTGATCATCCAGAACTTCCGCGCCAAGCCGGACACGGCCATGCGCGGCATGCCGGACGCCGAACTGGACGACCTCGTTGCCACGATCGCCGTCGCCCGGCACATCATGGGTCCCTCGGCCTGCCTCCAGGCCCCGCCCAACCTGGTCGACGGGGAGTACGCGCGGCTGATCGGCGCCGGCATCGACGACTGGGGCGGGGTCTCCCCGCTGACCCCGGACCACGTCAACCCCGAGCGGCCGTGGCCCCAGATCGACCTGCTGGCCCGGCGCTCGGCGGAGGCCGGCTTCGAGCTCCGCGAACGGCTCTGCGCCTACCCGGAGTTCGTGCGCCGCGGCGAGCCGTGGCTGGACCCCCGCCTGCTGCCCCACGTACGGGCCCTCGCGGACCCGGAGACCGGGCTCGCCGATCCGGACGCGGTCGTCGAGGGGCACCCGTGGCAGGAGCCCGACGACTCCTTCGCCGCCTACGGGCGCACCGACCTGCACACCGCCGTCGACACCGAGGGCCGCACCGGCGACCGCCGCGAGGACTTCGACGAGGTCTACGGCGACTGGGAGGCCCTGCGCGAGGCCGCGGCGCCCGGCATGGTGCCCGAGCGCATCGACACCGACGTACGGGCCGCCCTCGCGCGGGCCGCCGACGACCCGGAGCGGCTCACCGACGACCAGGCCCTGGCCCTGCTGCACGCGGACGGCCCGGCGCTGGACGCGCTGTGCCGGATCGCGGACGACCTGCGCCGGTCGGTGGTGGGCGAGGACGTCACGTACGTCGTCACGCGGAACATCAACTTCACCAACGTCTGCTACACCGGCTGCCGCTTCTGCGCCTTCGCGCAGCGCCGTACGGACGCCGACGCCTACACCCTGTCCCTGGAGCAGGTCGCCGACCGGGCGGCCCAGGCCTGGGACGTCGGCGCGGTCGAGGTGTGCATGCAGGGCGGGATCCACCCGGACCTGCCGGGGACGGCGTACTTCGACATCGCGCGGGCCGTGAAGCAGCGGGTCCCGGGGATGCACGTGCACGCCTTCTCCCCGATGGAGGTCGTCAACGGCGCCACCCGGACGGGGATGTCCGTACGGGACTGGCTGACGGCCGCCAAGGAGGCCGGGCTGGACTCCATCCCGGGCACGGCGGCGGAGATCCTGGACGACGAGGTCCGCTGGGTGCTCACCAAGGGCAAGCTCCCGACGGCCGACTGGATCGACGTGATCACGACCGCGCACGAGCTGGGCATCCGCTCGTCCTCCACCATGATGTACGGGCACGTGGACCAGCCCCGGCACTGGCTCGGCCACTTCCGCACCCTGTCCCGCATCCAGCAGCGGACCGGCGGGTTCACGGAGTTCGTGACGCTCCCCTTCATCCACACCAACGCCCCCGTCTACCTGGCGGGCATCGCCCGGCCCGGGCCGACGGTCCGCGACAACCGGGCGGTCACGGCGATGGCCCGGCTGCTGCTGCACCCGCACATCCCCAACATCCAGACGAGCTGGGTGAAGCTGGGCACGGAGGGCGCGGCCGAGATGCTCCGCTCCGGCGCCAACGACCTGGGCGGGACCCTGATGGAGGAGACCATCTCCCGGATGGCGGGGTCGAGCTACGGCTCGTACAAGTCCGTACGGGACCTGGTCGCGGTCGCGGAGGCGGCGGGCCGCCCCGCGAAGGCCCGTACGACCCTGTACGGGGAGGTCCCGGCGGAACGCCAGGACGCGGCCCGCGTCTCGGACGGCCACCTGCCGGAGCTGCTGCCGGTGCTGGACTGAGCGGGCGGCGGCACGGGGGGGCCGGGCGGCGGCAGCGCGGCGGCGACCGGGCGGATGGCGAAGCGTGCGGCCGGGCAGCCTCGTGGCCGGATCCCTTCGCATTCCGGCCGTTCTCCGGTCAGTTACGGGCGACGCGACAGAGTGCTTCCGAACGTGACCGAAGCTGTCCACTACAGTGCGCGTCCTGAGCCTGGGGGGACGGCATGGACACGACGATGAGCACGGTGGACGACGCGGTGGACGCGGTGAACGGCACGGCGGCGGACACGGCGGGGAGCACGACGGGCACGACGACGGGCACGGCCCTGCCGGGGACGGTCCCCGCCGGGGCCGCCGCCACCGCCCTGTGGGGCCGCGCCGAACAGCAGGACTTCCGCAGCCGGGTACGCGGCACCCTGCTCGGCGCCGCCGTCGCGGACGCCCTCGGCGCACCCGTCGCCGGCCTCACCCTCGACGCCATCCGCCGCGCCCACGGCCCGGCCGGGGTGTCCGCCCCGGCCGCACCGGCCGCACCGGCCCCAGGCCGGCGCGGCGCCGTCACCGCCGCCACGCAGCTGACCATGTTCACCGTCGACGGCCTGATACGGGCCCACGTGCGCCGCGACTCCGGCGGCTGGCACCCGCCGACCGACGTCCACCGCGCCTACCGCCGCTGGGCCGCGACCCAGCACGACTGGGGCCCCGACGAGCGGCGCGAGGACAACGGCTGGCTCGCCAACGAGGAGTGGCTCTACGCCCGGCGCGCCCCCGAGCGCGCCTGCCTGACCGGCTTCGCCGACGACACCCTCGCCACCCTGGACCGTCCGAAGAACCCGACCGCCCGGGACGCCGCCGCCGCCGTCCGCTCGGCCCCCTTCGGGCTGCTGGTCGGCTGGGAGCCCGCCCTCGTGCTCCAGCTCGCCGTCGAGTGCGCCGTCCAGAGCCACGGCCACCCCGCCGCGTACCTGTCGGCGGGAGCCTTCGCCGTGACCGTCCACGGCCTCACCCGGGGCGAACCCCTGGACGCCGCCGTCCGGCGCGCCCTCGGCCTGCTCGCCGCCCGCCCCGGCCACGAGCCCGTCACCGAAGCCCTCGGGCGCGCCCTCGCGGCCGTCACCCGGGGCGCGCCCGGCCCCGGCACCGTCGAGTCCCTCTTCCCGGCCGGCGGCGACGGCCGGGCCGCCGAGGACGCCCTCGCCGCCGCCGTCTACTGCGCCCTGGTCGCCGAGGACGTCCCGCACGGCTTGCGCCTGGCCGTGAACCACGGCGGCGACTCCGCCGCCACCGGCGCCCTGTGCGGGGCCCTGCTCGGCGCCCTGCACGGCGAGACGGCCCTCCCGGCGGCCTGGCTGGCCGAACTGGAGGGCCGGGCGACGCTGCTGGAGCTGGCCGACGACTTCGCCCTGGAGATGACCCAGGGCGCCGCCCTGCACGGCCCCGCGGGCTCCGCCCCGGGCTGGCTGGCCCGCTACCCCCGCGGCTGACCCGCCCGGAGCCCGGGGGCGGCTCCCCGGCCCGGGCGCCGGTCAGGCGTGCGGCCGCCTCGGGTGCACCCACAACGCCCGCCCGACGGCGCACAGTTCTCCCCCGGCGGTGGCCAGCGCCGTGCCCACCGTGTACTTGCGGCCCTCCCCGCCCAGCAGCCACGCGTACGAGACCAGCCCCCCGGCCGCCGGCACCGGGCGCAGCAGCCGCCCGGTCAGTGACGCCGTCACCGCCCCGGCCGGCCCCCCGCCCGCGCCCAGTAGCCGGCCCGCCGCGTTGCCGGGGCAGTCCAGCGCGGCCCAGGCCAGCTCGGGCGGCAGCAGCCCGTCACCGTCGAGGAGTCCGGCGTCCGGGGTCCAGGCCGTGGCCACGAGGTCCCGCCCGGGCACCGGCCCGCAGTGCAGCCGCAGCCCCGTCGCCGGGGTCCGGTCCAGCCCGCAGCCGAAGCAGTCGACCTGCCCGTCCGGCGGATCCGCCCGGTAGGCGTCCGCGGCCTTCGAGGCCTCCGCCCAGGACGGGGGCTCGGGCACCTCCCCGTCCGGCGCGGCCACCGCCGACGCGGCGGCGAGCAGCACCCCGTCGGCGTCGAGCAGGGCGGCTCCGCCGTCCTCGGCGTGCGGGTCCAGCCGGACCGCCGCCCCGGTCGGTACGGGCCGCCGGAAGTCCACCCGTACCGCCCCGGCGTCCGCCGCCAGCCGCCCGGCGACGCGCTCCGCCAGCAGCCCGGCCACGTATCCGCCGAAGGCCACTCCGGGGTAGCCGTGCAACGCCTCCGGAACCGTGATCGTCTCCATCGAGTCCATGGCGCACACCTCATCACACGCGGCGCGCGGGCCCGCCCCGCGCCCTGCCCTCCGGGCGGGGAAGCCCGTAACTTGGCCCTCCCGACGTCTCGGAGGTGCCCACGCCCATGCGGATCGCCACGACCATCTTCCTCACCGACCGCACCGTCTCCCCCACCCGCCTCGCCCGTTCCCTGGAGCAGCGCGGCTTCTCCGGCCTCTACCTCCCCGAGCACACCCACATCCCCGTCAGCCGGGACACCGACGCCCCGATGGGCGGTGAACTCCCCGAGCAGTACGGGCGCACCCTCGACCCCTTCGTCGCCCTCGGCCAGGCCGCCGCCGTCACCGAACGCCTCCACCTCGGCACCGGCATCACCCTCGTCGCCCAGCACGACCCCATCGGCCTCGCCAAGCAGGTCGCGACCGTGGACCACCTCAGCGGCGGCCGCCTCACCCTGGGCATCGGGTACGGCTGGAACCTCGAGGAGGCCGCCGACCACGGCGTCGACTGGCGCACCCGGCGCGCACGCGTCCGGGACCACATGGCGCTGATGCGCGCCCTGTGGTCGCCGGAGCCGACCGCGTACGAGGGCCCGTACGCCTCCGTCCGCGCCAGCTCCGCGTACCCCAAGCCGGTCCAGGCGCCGCGCGAACTCGCCCCCGGACAGCCGCTGTACGGGCCGCGCACCCTGATCGGCGGAGCGGCCGGCCCGAAGCTCTTCGCCGCGATCGCCGACCACGCCGACGGCTGGCTCCCCATCGGCGGACGCGGCCTGACCGAGTCGCTGCCGGCGCTGCGGCGGGTCTGGGAGGACGCCGGACGCGACCCCAAGACCCTCCAGGTGGTCCCGTACGCCGTCCAGCCGACGCCGGGCAAGCTCGGGCACTACGCCGACCTGGGCATCGAGGAGGTCGTCCTCCAGCTCCCCTCGGCGCGGGAGTCGGAAGTCCTGCGCGCCCTGGACGAGTTCGCCCAGTTCCTCTGACCGGCGCCGCGCGGAACCGGACCACCCCGCCCCGGCGTGTCCGTAGGTACCGCCGCCTGCCCGGACGGCTGGTAGCTTGGCCCGTCTTTGGATCGACTCGCCCCTGGGGGACCACCCGTGCACAGCAACCTGCGTATCTCCGTCGCCGCCGCAGCCGGAGTCGCGGCCCTGCTCACCCTGACCGCCTGCGGCAGCGACAGCAAGCCCGCCGACGACAAGAAGCCGGGCGCCTCCGCCTCCGCCCCGACCCCGGCCGCAACGCCCTCGGCGGGCGGCGGCTCGGCCGCGGGCGCGGGCACCCTGGACGGCGGCTGGATCGCCATGGCGACGCCGGGCAAGGGCGTGGTGCTCACCGTCAAGGGCCAGAGGGCGTTCGTGGTCGAGGCCGCCACCGGCCTGACCTGCGAGGGCACCACCAACGGCTCGACCCTGGACCTGAAGTGCCCGGCGGGCGCGACCCGCTCGAAGGGCAAGGTCGACTCGGTCGACGCCACCACCCTGAAGGTCACCTGGGAGGGCGCGGGCCAGGACACCTTCCAGAAGAGCGAGCCGGGCAAGCTCCCCTCGCTCCCGGCCCTGCCGAAGTCGTAGTCGCGGCGGGCCGGTCCGCCTCCCCCACCGGGAGGCGGACCGGTCACGCGTCGGCACCCGCGCCTACGGCTACGGCTACGGCTACGGCTACGGGAGCAGCTCCGGCATCCCCTCCACCAGCACCACGACCGCGACCACCCGGCCGTCCGCGCAGCGGCCCACCCAGACCGGGTAGGTACCGTCCCCGCACGTCGCGAAGGCCACCAGCTCGCCGCCGGTGGCCGTGTCCCACGTGCGCTGCATGAACATGGAGCCGTCGGCGAGGTCCTCGTACCCGTCGAGGTCCGGCTCGCCCTTGATCAGCCCCCGCTCGTAGAGCCCGATGAGCGGCTCGAAGGCGCCCGCGTCGGCGAAGCAGCCCGTGGCGCCGTCGGTGTCGAAGCCGGATATCTGGTCCTCGATGAACAGCCGGAGGTCGTCGTCCGCGCCGAGGGCCATCTCCCAGGACGCGGCGGGGGTCTCGCTGACGAGCACGCGCACGGCCGTGGGGTCCGTGGTCGTCACCTCTTGGTTCCGCCACTCGCAGTGGTAGGTGTAGCGGACCCGCGCCTCGTCGAGCACGTACTCCCCGGGCGGCACGGGGACGGTGATCGCCGGACCCTCGTCGCAGTTGTCGGGGCCGGAGACGGCCAGCAGCCCGCTGGGCACGCGCAGGGTGCCGACCCGGCACGGCTCCACGACGGTCTGCTCGGGGTGGTACCCGTCGGTGACCCGCACCCCGGGCCGGAACAGCTCGCCGATCCGGCCGGGCCGCGCGGGCCGCGGCGGCCGCCAGCACCCGGCGGGCGCGTCACCGTGGCCGCCCTCGCCCGTCGGCTCGACCACCTCGAACACCGGCGGCTCCGTGAGCCCGTGGACCTGCGCCGAGAGCAGCGGCCACTCCCCGAAGGCGGGCCGGTCCATCCAACGCTCGTCCTCCCGGAGCCTGGGCGAGGTGCAGTACGACCCCCCGGCATCGCCCCGCGACTCCTCGGTCCGCCGCCCCCGCCCGTCCAGGAGGAGGTCCACGGTGACGCGCGGGCACTCCCTGTCGAACTCCGCCATCTCCGGCCCGGTGTAGTTCCAGGCGACGGAGTACCGGCGCAGCAGCCGCGCCGGGTCGTCCAGCAGCCGCAGGTCCAGGTCGTGGGTGCGGCGGCCCTGGGCGTCGTACACCCACAGCCCGACGTAGTGGTCCCGCCAGGAGACGAGCCGGACCTCCAGCGGAGCCTCCCGGCCCGGCTCCCGGTACACCACCACGTACGGGAGCCCGGCGGCATCCCGCTCCCGGGCCTCCCCGGCGGACACCGGCCCCCAGGCCGCGCCGGCCTCCGGGTCCCACGCCCGCGCGTACGCCACCTCGACCACCATGACGGCTCCTTGCCCCTTTGCCTGTGTGCCGAGCTGCAAGGTAGCCGCCGCGTGTGACAACGCCCCTACCGGGCCAGCTCCGCCCAGACGGTCTTGCCGATGATCCGGTCCGTCACCCCCCAGTCGGTCGCGAGGGCCTCCACGATGCGCAGCCCGTACCCCGACTCCGCCTGGCCCGCCTGCGGCCGCACGGCGGGACGCCGCTCCCGCCGGGGGTCGGACACCTCCACGCGCAGGACGCCCTCCAGGAGGGTCATGCGCAGCTCGAAGTCCCGCCCGATGACACGGCCGTGGGCGACGGCGTTGGAGGCGAGCTCCGCGACGAGGAGCCCGGCGTCGGCGGAGAGCGCCGTGCCCTCGGGGACACCCCAGTCGTGCAGCGAGACGAGGGCGAGCTGCCGTGCGAGGCGTGCGCCCCGGGGGGTGCAGCTGAAACGCTGAGTGAACATGCGTACGACGGCCTGGGGGTGGCCGGAGGGTGCGGTCATGGGGAGAACGTCCCGTGTGGGCAGGGGAGTTCCCAGCACGGCGACTACTACTCTTCAGCTGTAGCAGTCCACGCTCTGGACAGGGACAGTCACCGACCGTGAGCATGATGAGTCGGGAGGTGACCGTAATGACAGCTGGCGAGGGCGGCGACGGTGACAACCAGGTGGAACCGGATGCCGATCTACGGAACTTCGGCGAAATGCTCAAGGCGTTCCGCAAGCGGGCCGACCTGACCCAGGAGCAGTTCGCGCCGCTGGTGGGCTACTCGGTGCAGTACGTGGCGTCCGTGGACCAGGGCCGCCGACATCCGTCCGCGAAGTTCGTGAACAAGGCGGATGAGGTGCTGGATGCCTTCGGGGTCATCCAGATCGCGGCGAAGCAGCTGGCACGGAGACGGGGGCTGGCCTCGTGGTTCAGGCGGTGGGCCGAACTGGAGGAGACGGCGGTCGCGCTCAACACGTACGAGTGCAGGGTGGTGCCGGGACTGCTCCAAACGGAGGCCTACGCGCGAACTCTGATCCAGGACGTGCCGCCCATGCCCACAGCCCAAGAGGCGGAGGACCGGATAGCTCGGCGCCTGGAGCGGCAGAAGCTGCTCATGCGCACGCCGTACACCTCCCTCAGCTTCATCATCGAGCAGACGGTGATCGAGCGGCAGACAGGAGGGCCAGCGGTTACACGGGAGCTGATCGACCGCCTACTCGAGTGCGCCCAACTGCCCAATGTCGACGTCCAGCTCATGCCGACGGTCACCCCGAAACACTCGGGGACCGACGGTCCCTTCCAACTCCTCGAATCCCAGGAGAACGAGTGGTGGGGCTACAGCGAGGGACAGCAGACCGGTCGGGTCATTTCCGACCCGAAAGACATCAGCCTCCTCCACCAGCGGTATGCAAAACTTCGCATCCAGGCTCTCAATCCCACGGACAGTGCGGGCCTGTTGATGCGATTGCGAGGATCCCTGTGAACAGCTCCCAGCTCCGGTGGTTCAAGAGCAGCTACAGCGGTAGCCAGGGCGACAGCTGCGTCGAAGTCGCTCTCTCCTGGCACAAGTCGACGCACAGCAGCGGTGACGGAGACAACTGCGTCGAGGTCGCCTCCTGCGCCGACACCGTCCACGTCCGGGACTCGAAGCTCGCCGCGAGCCCGGAGCTGGCGGTCAGCCCCGCCACCTGGACCGCGTTCCTCGGCGGGGTCACCGCCTAAGGCGGCGGGATCGGTCCCGGTGCCGCCACGCCCGGGGCCGGACGCCAGAAGCGCCCGTCAGGCAGGGCCTGACGGGCGCCGAGGAAGTAGTCGGAGTCGCGCTGGAACCGGACACCCGGCACGGCGTCGCGTACGTGCGCCCAGATGCCCGGCGCGACGCGGTACTCGCCGGCCACCATCCAGGGGTCGTCGCCCAGCGCGAAGAGGTGCCTGATCTTCAGGAACTGGTCCCGGGAGAGGGAGACGGACTCGACTATCTCTTCGTCCGTTCCGAATCCGGTCAGATCCCAGACGAGGTTGTACCCGTCGGCGAAGGGATAGTCGCTGCTCACCCGGTTCAAGCTAGGCGTCCCCTGCGGGCCGCCGCACCTGCTTTTTGCGGGAGGTCAGGCGCCGAACACCTCGCCGAGCAGCCTCCCCTGGACCTCGGCGAAGGCTTCCGCCGCCTTCGCGAGGTCGAGCCGTGCGTCGCCGGTGGTGAGCGAGGCGGTGAGCGTCGTCCCGCCGTCCGGGGAGCTGAACATCAGGGCGCCCCAGCCCCAGAAGCCGCCGTTGTGGGTGTAGAGCGTGCCGTGTTCGGTCTCCTGCACGATCAGGCCGAGGCCGTAGCCGAACGCGGGGTGCGGGGTGCGCATCTCGGCGAGCAGCGGGGCGGGCAGGAGCTTGCCGCTCATCAGGGCGGAGAAGAAGGTGTGCAGGTCCCGGGTGGTGGAGATCATGTCGCCCGCGGCGGAGATCCAGGAGGGGTTGGCGTGGGTGACGTCGACGGTCTTCCATGCGCCGTCGTCCTGGTAGGTGTAGTAGCCGTGGGCGTGCGGCTCGGGGAGCTCCGGTGAGGCGTCCGGGACGACCGTGCCCGTCAGGCCCAGCGGGGTCAGGATCCGGGCCCGCATCTCCTCGGCGAACGGGCGGCCGGTGACTTCCTCGACCAGGAGCCGCAGGACGACGTAGTTGGTGTTGGAGTAGCTCCAGTCCGTTCCCGGCTCGAAGCGGGCCGGCTTGGACAGGGCGAGGCGGACGAGTTCCCCGGGCTCGTAGGTGCGGTGGAGGCTGTCCACCCACTCCTGGCCCTGCCAGGCGATGCCCGGGGCGGTGGTGCCGTCCTCGTAGTACTCGCCGGTGAAGTTGAAGAGGCCGCTGGTGTGCTGGAGCAGCATCCGGACGGTGATCCGCCGGTCCAGCCCGTACCCGGGGAGGTGGTCGTCGGCGGGGGCGTCCAGGGTGATCCGGCCGTCGGCGACCAGCTGGAGGACGAGGACGGCGGTGAAGGTCTTGGTGTTGCTGCCGATCCGGAAGTGACCGTCGGTCCGCGGCGCGCCGCTCTTGCCGAGCTCGCGTATACCGGCGGCGCCGGTCCATTCGCCGCGCGGGTCGTTCACGCGGACCTGCACCCCGGCCCAGCTGCCGGATGCGGCGATCTCCTCGATGGCCTTCTGGAGTTCCGGACGGTCGTTCGACGTGACGGACATGCGGTGTGCTCCTCGGTGTGGGTGGCGGCGGGGCGGGGCGGGGGTGTTCAGGCGCTGAGGGCGGTGATGTCGCCGTAGGAGGTGGTGGCCCGGATGGTGAGGGCGGCGCGGGCGCCTTCGGTGTTGTTGAGGGAGTTGCTGATCCGGCCGTAGGAGGTGCCGGCGTCGAGGGAGGCGGAGACGCCGCGGGCGGCGCCGACGCTGATGTTGCCGTGCTCGGTGCGCAGGGTGACGTTGCCGCCGGTGGCCTCGGCGATGGTCAGGTCGCCCTTCTGGGTGCGGATGTCGGCGGAGCCGCCCAGGCGGCCGATGGCGATGTCACCGGCGGCGAGGGTGAGGTGGACCTCGGCGGTCTCGTCGAGCTTGACGGTGCCGTGGGCGCTCTCCAGGGCGACGTCGCCCAGGCGACCGACGCCGCGGAACTCGGCGCTGGCCGTCTTGGCCTCGACGCCGGAGCCGGCCGGGAGCTGGACGGTGACCTCGACGGAGCCGGGGGCTCCGAGGATCTGGTTCTTGGAGGGGGTGTTGATCCGCAGGACGCCGTCCTGGAAGTCGACGGTGGTCTGCTCGGCGGCCTTCACGTCGCGGCCCTTGGAGGCGTCGGCCGGGCGGACCTCGACCGTGGTGTCGGCGCGGTCGGCGGCGATGAAGCGGATGTTCCCGGCCGGGATGTCGAGGACGGTGGCGATCGCGGCGGGGGTCTGGAACTTCTGCATGGTCTTTTTCCTTCGGTTCGTTGTTTCCGATGACCTGAACGCTACGGATCGTTCACCATCCAGGCAACTGATTCGTTGCGCAGAGTGCTCATTAGCGCAGGTCAAGACCGTAATATCGTTGCACCGCTCCTGAATTCAATGCAACGAAACCCACGCCTCCGTTGCAACAGGCCAGAACTGAACGCTACGCTGGGGCCGTCAGGAGCAACGGGAACGACCAAGGAGACCGCGATGCCGGGAGGCAGGCTCACCCCGCAGGAACGCCAGCAGATCGCGCTGGGGGTGGCCGACGGCCTCGCCTACGCCGAGATCGCCAGACGTCTCGACCGCCCCACCTCGACCGTCACCCGCGAGGTGATGCGCAACGGCGGCCCCACCGGCTACCGCGCCGACCTCGCCCAGCGCGCCACCGAACACCGCACCCACCGCCGCAAGCAGGCCGCGCCCAAGGACCCGCAAGCCCCCGCGCTGCCCCACGGACGCGACCCGGAGGCGGTCCGCGAGTACGAGGAGATGTTCACGACCGTCCTGATGCAGTCGGGCCTGCCCAAGATGACGGCCCGTGTCCTGGTCTCCCTGTACACCGCCGACAGCGGCACCCTCACCGCGTCCGAACTCGTCCAGCGGCTCCAGGTCAGCGCGGGGTCCATCTCGAAGGCGGTCGCGCTGCTGGAGGGACAGGGCCTCATCCGCCGGGAACGCGACGAGCGCCGCCGCGAGCGCTACGTCGTCGACGACGACGTCTGGTACGAGTCGATGATGGCCAGCGCCCGCTCCACGGCCCTCCTCGCCGAGACGGCGCGCAAGGGCGTCGGCGTCCTCGGCCGCGACACCCCCGCCGCGACCCGCCTGGAGAACATCGGCCGCTTCGTCGACTTCGTCTCCGAGAGCATCGTCCGCGCGGCGGACCAGGCCCGCGATGTCCTCCACACGAAGCCCGGCCCGACGCCCTGACGGCCGGGCGGGGCCCGGGGCCAGGCAGTGTCTGACAGATGATCACGGATTGGTTCGCGGAGCCAGAGGATCCGTGAGGTCAGGACGACGCCGGCACGGTAGCGGTCGGCGAGCTTGCCGAACCTCGCGGTAGACCTCCTTGTCGAAGGCGGGCGGCCGGCCGCCGGTGCGCCCTCGGAGCCGGCGGTTGGCCGCTTGGTCGCGGCGCTCGGAGATCGTGACGGCGATGCCCGCCGCAGCAGCAGGTGCCGGATCGACCCGGCTGGAGTAGGCCTTGTCGCCCAGGACCCGGGTCGGTGTCGTGCGCGGGCGGCCCGTGGCGATGCGCGGGATGCGGATCCCGTCGAGGACCTGGGCGAACGCGGTGGCGTCGTTGACGGGCCCCGCGTCAGAGCGGTGTTCCCACACCGCACGTGCGGTCACCCAGTACGGAGCGGCCCAGCGCCGCGTGGGACTACCGCGCATCGGTAGTCCCACGAACCGGTCCCCGCCCCACCTCCCGCCCCCTTCCGCCGCGTTGGGGACGTCCTGCTTGCTTTGCGGGTCCACCCCGGTCTAATATCGTCATTATGACGATAACCGCTCGGCGGCCCCCGCTCCCCGCGGGCATGGCCTCCAGGGGCCTCGATCCGCCGCCGCGCGCACGGCCGTGACGTCGAGCACGAGCCCGGAGCCATGCCAACGCGCGCACCAGCCGCCCGGCGGCCGCCTGCCACCGGACCGACGCGAAGAAGCGCGTCGATCGAAGTGTGAACTCGGATGGCGCAACCCCTCTCCTCCCGGAGAAATCCACCCCCAGGAGCGCTTCGTGCGCCACGCCAGCCCCCCTCCCCCATCCGCCACGCTGCACCCTGTCCTCCTCCACGGCCACGGTGGCATCGGCAATGACCTCAGGACGGAAAAGTGAGCATGTTCACAATGCCGGTAAATCCCTTTGACCTCTCCGAAGAAACGCTGAGCCGAATATCCGCCGACGACTCATGGGCCCCGACCGAGTCGAAGATCCCACACGTCGATGCCAGGGTGATTCGCCATTTCCTCACTCCGGCTGAAGTGGAGGTATTCGCGGCCGAACTCGCTGCCCAGCATTTTGTGCCGGTGGGTCTGGACGGCATTGCCGCCAACTACGCAGAGGGAGATCCGGTCGGCTCTCTCCGCGCCACGGCTGAATCCGAAGTCTTGGCGGCAGAGTTCTACCGCAGGCTGCGGACGTTTCTGTCGTTTGAAGTAGGACCGGACGATCCGGCGGATGCGGACGGAAGGCGCTGGAAGCCGGCGTCCGTCAATCCGCGTATGCGCTTCATCACGTACAAGCAGGGCGGATTGCTCGTCCCGCACTACGATTCGCCCTATTTCGCCCCCGACGGAACGCGAACTCACCTGACGGTCGTCGTCTACCTGTCGTATGAGGCAGTGGGCGGAGAAACTCGGTTCATCGCCGACAAGCAGAACGACCTTCCCTTTGCGCAACGCGACTTCTCGGACTGGCCCCGGCTCGCAGAGCCTGAGGAAATATTGAGCGCCCACCGCCCCGAACCGGGCGATGCGCTCCTCTTCTGGCATCGGACGCTCCACGACTCGGCCCCGCTTCTTGAGGGTACGAAAACAATTCTCAGAACCGACGTGCTCTACGAGCCCATGGATGCGCTGAGCAGCCTTCGATAAGGAGGTCTACCGCGACCGCAACGTGGTCGAACGATGCTTCGCACGCCTCAAGCAGTTCCGCGCGATCGTGACCAGGTTCGACAGGCTCGCCGACCGCTACCGCGCCGGAGTCGTCCTGGCCTCGCTGACCCTCTGGCTCCGCGAACCGATCCGTGATCATTGTCAGACACTGCCTAGTGGAGGGAATGACCGGCGGGCAGGCGATGAGTTCCGCCGGCCGGGGCAGTCTCCATCGTCGTCGACAGTCGACGACTGAGGAGGAACCGTGGTGCAGCTGCTGAGAGTGCAGCACTTCAACGTCTCGCGGGACGGATTCGGTGCCGGTGAGCACCAGAGTCTCGAACGGCCCTTCGGCGACGCCGACCCCGGGACCATGTTCGCCTGGGCCGGCGCCACGGCCAGCTGGCCGAACCGCACCGAGCCCGGGGGCAGCCGCGGCCTCGACGACTACTTCACCCGCGACTTCTCCCACAACATCGGCGCCGAGATCATGGGCCGCAACAAGTTCGGCCCCCAGCGGGGGCCCTGGGAGAACCACGACTGGCAGGGCTGGTGGGGCGACGAGCCGCCCTTCCACACACCGGTGTTCGTCATGACCCACCACACGCGGCCCTCGTTCACGCTCTCCGACACGACGTTCCACTTCGCGGACGCCGATCCCGCCACCGTCCTCGCACGGGCGAAGGAGGCCGCGCGGGGCAAGGACGTACGGCTGGGCGGCGGGGCCACCACCATCCGCGAGTTCCTCGACGCCGACCTCGTCGACACCCTGCACGTGGCGGTCTCCCCGATGGAGCTGGGAGCCGGTTCACGGCTGTGGAAGTCCCCCGACGAACTGCTCGACCGCTTCCACCTGGAGGTCGTCCCCAGCCCGAGCGGGGTGACACATCACCTGTTCTGGCGCAGGTGACTTCTCCGGGCGCCCACCGTGGACACCGGGCGGGCGGTGATCGATAGTGCCGCCATGGCTTCTCTCGTGCGACACGTGACCATCGACTGTTCCGACCCCTACGCCCTGGCCCAGTTCTGGATCGCCGCGCTCGACGGCAAACTCGGCGACGGCGACTTCCCCGGCGACCCCGAGGTCCTGGTCGAAACCGCCGGTGCCGGGCTGCTGTTCATCCGGGTACCGGAGGGCAAGACGGTCAAGAACCGTCTGCACCTGGACCTCCAGCCGCAGGACCGCTCACGGGACGAGGAGGTGGAACGGCTGACGGCCCTGGGCGCCACCGTCGTCGGCGACCACCGCAAGCCCGACGGGGCGGGCTGGGTGACCATGGCGGACCCGGAGGGCAACGAGTTCTGCGTGGAACGCAGCGCCGCCGAACGGGGCTGACGGCAGGGCTAGGGCAGCTGCCACCTGGCCTCGCCGTCCTGCCACTGGCCGGTGGGCGCGAGGCCGGCCGCGGCGGCGACGGCGGCGGACGCCCGGTGGTCGGGGTGGACGTGGGCGATGACCGTGCCCGCCTCCCGCTCCCGGAGCCACGCCACCAGCCCCCGGGCCGCTTCGGTGGCGATGCCGCGCCCCTGCCAGGGGGTTCCCACCACCCAGGACACCTCGGCGGTGCCGCCTCCGACCGTCGCCTGGACGGTACCGGTCAGGCAGCCCTCCTCACGGAGCCGCACCACCCAGTTGCACCAGGAGACGCCCGGATCCGGCGAGCCGGCGGACCAGCCCTCGTAACGCGCCCGCAGCGCCCCGACGGGCTCCGGGGCGCCACCGATGAAGGTGTGCAGGGCGGGATCGGAGAGCACACGGGCCATCTCGTCGGCGTGCTCAACCCGCAGCGGCAGCAGGTCCAGCCGGGGGGTGCGGAGGGTCTCGGGGGTGATCACGGACCGAGTATGCGGGGTCGGGGGGCGGGGGGCGGGGCGGGGGCAGCGCTGGGCAGGGGCCGGGGGGCGGGGTGCTGCTGGGCCGCCAGTCCCGCCTCCCGGGCGTCGATGAGCTCGTCCCAGTGCTCCCGCGTCCACTCGCACGCCGCGTCCAACGGCCCCAGCAGGCCACGGCCGAGCGGGGTGAGGGCGTAGCCGCCGGGCTCCTCTCGTACGACGAAGCCGTCGCGCTCCATCCCGCGCAGGGACTGCGTCAGGGACTTTGCGGTGATCCCCCGCAGGGGCACCTTGAGCTCCGAGAAGCGGCGTGGACCGCCCTCCAGGCAGCGCAGGATCAGCGCGGCCCACTTGTCGCCGACGCGGATCGGCACCAGCGTCGAGGGGCAGACGGGGTCGAACATCTCGGGGTTGAGGGGCGGCTGCGTCATGATCACCACCGTAGGCCGGTATCCAATCGGTAACCACCCCCGTCCGTACGCTCACCGGCATGACGAACGAGCACCAGCACAGCAACCAGCCCCCCACCCCCGCCCGCCTCATCGTGTTCGGCGCCACCGGGCGCGTCGGCCGGGCCGTGGTCGCCGGGGCGCGGGCGCGCGGGGTCGAGGTGACGGCTGTGGGGCGGGCCGACGGGGAGGTGACCTCGGCGGCGGACGTGGCGCGGCTCGCCGCGGGGCACGACGCGGCGGTGGTGTCGGTGTACGACGCCCAGGCGGCGCCCGGGGAGTTCTTCCCGGCCGTGGCGCGGGCGATGGCGGAGGGCCTCGCGCAGGCGGGGGTGCGGCGGCTGGTGTCCGTCGGGCTGGCCTCCGTACTGCCGACGGCGGACGGGACCCCGCTGATGGACACCCCCGGGTACCCCCAGGAGTGGCGGGAGTTCTACGTCGGCCACGCCGCCGGCACCGAGGCGCTGCGGGCC
Organism: Streptomyces sp. NPDC034043; assembly: GCF_055575675.1. NCBI lineage: Bacteria > Bacillati > Actinomycetota > Actinomycetes > Kitasatosporales > Streptomycetaceae > Streptomyces > Streptomyces sp. NPDC034043. The sequence goes on along the minus strand of NZ_JBVISF010000015.1, from coordinate 78,266 downwards.
GCCGCGCCGGAGGCCCTGGACTGGGCGGTGCTGTCCCCGGCCGGGGACTTCGACCACGACGGCACCCAGCGGGGCGGCTACGCGTACGCTCCCGCGGAGGCGGACAGCCGGATCACGCCGGCGGACTTCGCCGCGGCGGTCCTGGACGAGGCCACGGCCCCGACCCTGCGGGCGCTCCACGTGGGTGTCGCGCAGGCGGCGGCATGAGCCGGGAGCCGCAGACGGGAAGCACGGCCACCGCGCCGCCCGCCGGTGTGACGGACAGCCCGAACCCCTGGGTGGCCGAGCACATCCGGCGCTTCGAGGAGACCGCCGGCCGGCCGCGTCCCGGGATCTCGGACCTGCTGCTGACCACGCGGGGGCGCCGCTCGGGCCTGCTGCGGCGGACGGCGCTGGCGTACGTGCGCGACGGGGATGCGTACGTCCTGACGGCGTCGAACGCGGGTGGTGACCGCCACCCCGCCTGGTACCTGAATCTGTCGGCCGACCCGGCCGTCACCCTCCAGGTCGGCGCCGGCACCTTCCCGGCGCTCGCCCGTCGCGCGAGCCCGGCGGAGGCGGAGCGGCTGTGGCCGGCGGTGGTGGCCGCGATGCCCTCGTACGCGGCCTACCGCGACGCCACGACCAGGGAGATCCCGCTGGTCCTGGTCACCCCCGCCGGCTGAGGGAGCCGTCCGGCTACCCCTTCACCTTCGGCGCGTCCGGTACGCCCGCGTCCAGGGCGTCGCCGGCTCCCGCGAGGGAGGTGTTGGTGGACTTCGCCGCGCCGCTGGCGGCGGCGCCGGTCACGGCGATGGCGGTCTTGGCGTCCGTCACGGCCTGGCCGGGGTGGTCGACGATGTCGACGACGCGCTTGAGGGGCGGCTGTCCTCCGAGGGTGGCCCCGTCGGCTCCGTCGGCGGCGTGCGCGGTGAGGGGGGTGAGTGCGAGTGCGGCCCCGCCGGTGAGGGCCAGGACGGAAAGGGTGCGCTTCATTGCCTTCATGCCCCGCCCAACGACACCCGGCACCCCGGGTCACCGCCGGCCCCGCCCGTTCCGCGCATCGGATGACCCGGCCCCGGGTACGCCGTCGGCCCCGGATCGGGGGATCGATCCGGGGCCGACGGCCATGACACAGCGGGGAATCAGGACCAGCGGTCAGTCCTGCACCACCAGGGCCGGCGTGGACTTCGTCAGGACCTCGCCGCGGAAGAAGGCCGGGCTGCGGCGCTCGGTGATGAGCATGATGACCAGGCCCAGGGCCAGCAGGCCGACGCCGATGACGAAGACGCTGCCGACACCGAGCACGTCGGACCCGGAGCCGTACGCGGGGTCCCACGCGTCCACCAGGGTCTTGCAGAAGACCGCGGCGAGGAGCAGGCCGCCCAGGACCGGGAAGACGCCCTTGAAGAACAGGTCCCGCGCGGAGCGGCGCAGGTCGCCGCGGAAGTACCAGGCGCAGGCGAAGGCGGTCAGGGAGTAGTAGAAGCAGATCATCAGGCCGAGCGCGAAGATCGTGTCGGTGAGGACGTTCTCGCTGACCAGGGTCATCACCGTGTAGAAGGCGCCGGTCGCGATGCCCGCCATGACGGTGGCGCGGCCCGGGGTCTTGAACTTCGGGTGGACCTTGGCGTACGAGGGCGGCAGGGCTTCGTACGCGGACATGGCCAGGACGGTGCGCGCCACCGGGATGAAGGTGGTCTGCAGCGAGGCGGCGGCGGAGGCGAGCACCGCGACGAAGAGCAGGATGCCGAGCGCGGGGCCCATGACGGGGCCGGCGAGGGCGGCGAAGACGTTGCCGGAGGTCTCCTCGTTGGCGAGGCCGAGTCCTTCGGCGCCGGAGCCGACGGCCATCTGGGCGGCGATGCCGGTGGCCAGGTAGGAGCCGACCAGGACGACCATCGCGATGAGGGAGGCGCGGCCGGGGGTCTTGGCGGATCCGGTGGTCTCCTCGTTGGTGGCCAGGCAGGCGTCCCAGCCCCAGTACATGAAGATCGAGAGGGAGAGTCCGGCGGTGAAGGCCGCCATGGACTCGACCGCGAAGGGGTTCATCCACTGCCAGGAGAAGTCCAGGCCGGTGTCGAAGGTGCCGGCGGAGGCCTTCTGGAGGGCCATCGCTACGAAGATCACCAGTACGGCGAGCTGGAGGCCGACCAGGGCGTACTGGACGCCCTTGGTGGCGGTCATGCCGCGGTAGCTGATGGCGGTCGCGACGGCGATCAGCGTCAGGCAGGTGGCGATGTGGACGAGCTTGTTGCCGTCCAGGGCGGCGACCGACGGGTTCCCGGTGATTTCGCCGGCCAGCAGCCAGAAGTAGGAGGTGGCGACGCCGGCGAGGTTGGAGAGCACGATGATCGTGGCGATCACCAGGCCCCATCCGCACATCCAGCCGATCCGGGGGCCGAAGGCCTTGACGGTCCAGGTGAACGAGGTGCCGCAGTCCGGCATGGCCTTGTTGAGCTCGCGGTAGGCGAAGGCCACCAGGAGCATGGGGAGGAAGCCGGCCAGGAAGACCGCCGGCATCTGGACGCCGACCTCGCCGGCGGTGGAGCCGAGGGTGGAGGTCAGGCAGTAGACGGGGGCGACGGTGGAGATGCCGATGACGGCGCTGCCCACCAGGCCGACGGAGCCCTTGCCGAGGCCCTTGCCGCGAACTCCGGCGTCGCCCTCGGCGACGCCGCTTACCGTGTCTCCGACCTGAGGCCGTGTCTCCATCTGTGTCATGGGTCAGGACGTTAGATGCTGCGGTTTCCTCTTCCGGAAGACTTAAGTCCGGTAATTCACAGGTCTAAATCCCTTGGATTGACAAGATCGACGCCGTTCACGAACTCGTAATACAAGGCCCCCACGCGCACCCATCCGCGATTCAAGAGGCGCCGAGACGTGAGTTCCAGAATGCGGAAACCGCAGGAGTACCCGTTATGTCCGTTTCAAAACTTACCCGTGCCAATTTTCGGCCCCTCCGGAACCCCCCGCAGGCCCCCAAACGACTGCGTGCGGTGAAAACCGCTGGACGGCCCGTGACCACGCCTGGCAGGCTGCCGGCATGACCTACGGAATCGAGTCCCACCCCGCCCGTTGAGCGCCCGCGACGAGCGGACGCCGCTCACTCCCAGCCCCTCCCTGTACGACTACGCCCTGTTCCGCCAGGGCATCGAACCCGACGGCGGTTTCCCCCGCCGCGGCTACGCCCTCCCCGTCCCGGCCCACGTCCCCGACGGCCCGCCGCCCTCACCCCCCTCCCGCCCCGCGCTCCGCTGGAACCAGGCCCGGGAGGAAGTCACCGCCGCCCTCGCCGCGCCGCTCGCCGGCCCGGACCCGGTGCGGGCCGCCGAAGCCGTCCACCTCGCGGTCGCCCGCCTCCCGCTGCCGGACCGCACCGTCCGCGCGGTCGTCACCCGGCTGCCGCTGACCGACGAGACGGCCGCCCGGCACACCGCCCGACGGCTGACCCGCACCGGAACCAGCCCCGCCGCCGTCGGCGTCGGCCTGGCCCTGCTGATCCGCCTCGGAGAACCCGAGGACGTGCCCTGCCTCAAGGCCCTCGGACTGCTGTCAGCGCTGCGGTTGCCGGCCGCGGCCGCACTCGACCCCCTCGACCGGCAGGCGGCCGCCCTGCTGTCCCTGGCCGGCCGCAGCCGCGACGAGGGGATCACCCCGTTCATCCGGGCGGTCGCGGCCCACGAAGCCCGCCGCGACGGGGGCACACCCGACGGGCCGACCGGATCCGGAGGCACGTCCGTACGGGACGCGCTCGTCGCCCTCGCCACCTCCCCGGAGCGGCACGCGGTGGTCCGCTGGCAGGCCCGGCGGATCGCCGAGGCCGCCCGGCTCGACGAGCTCCTGCGCGCCCGCCCCGACGACACCGGGCTGGTCACGGCCGCCGGGCGGCTGCTGCACGCCATGGCCGGTCAGCGCGACGCCCGGGCCGACGTCCTCGACTACGGCCCGGCGGTGGAGGCGTACCGGACGGTGATCGCCCGGGCGGGCCGGCCGGCCCCGGACCTCGGCCACCAGGCCCTCCTGCTCTCCCTCGCCCTCGACCTGCACAGCGGCCCGGGCGCACTGCTCGACTGGCCGGCCGGGGAACGGGAAGCACAGCTCGCCCTCCTCGGACGGCACCTGCGGACGGCCGCCCCGCCCTCCGGGGAGGAGGACCCCCGCCGCGCCGACTGGCTCCGCCGCAACCGCCCGCGCCCCTTCCGCGGCCCCGCGTCCCCCTCACCCCTGCGCATCGAGGTGGTGGTGGAGGACCCCGAGGAATCCCCCGCCGTCGAGACGCGGATCCTCATCGACGGCCGGCCCCTCGTACCGGCCCTCTTCGGCAAGGGCCCGGCCCATCCGCCCGAGTACCTGCTCGACAGCGGCGCCCTGCGCGCCGGGCCCGAGCCGCGCGAGGTGCAGCTCGCCGAGGCGGACTGCACCGAGGGCTGCTGCGGCGCCCTGTACGTGACGGTCCGCCGTGACGGCGACGAGGTCGTCTGGGGCGGCTGGCGCGGAGCGGCCGGACCGCCCCCGCCCGAGCTGCGCTTCGACGCCGCCGCCTACGAAGCGGAGCTCCGGCGGGCCCGGGAGGACCGCTCCTGGTCCTGGCCCGCCCGCTGCACCGCCCGGCGGATCACGGCGGCCCTGTGGGAACGGCCCGAGCTGACGGCCCGCTGGGGCATCCAGCGGATGCGGGCCGCCACCGGATGGCGCGACCCGGACACCGTGCAGGTGACCTTCCTCCACAGGCCCGCCCCGGCCGTCCCGGCCCCGCCGGGACCGGACGAGGGGAACGGCCCGAGCCTGATCTTCGAGTGGCGGCTGCCCGACGACGGCCGCCCGGCCGGGGCACAGGCCGAAGCGGCGGTGCGGCGGCTGGAGGGCACCGACCCCAAGACGTACGCGACGGTAGTGGGCGGGGACCGGGAGCTGGCCGAGTCCCTCGGCTACACCTGGCCGCAGCGGAGCTAGTCCTCACGCGTCCGGCGTCGGCGTCCGGGCTCTTCCGCGTCCCGTGCGTCGACGACCCGGGCCACCGAGATCCGGCCAACCAGGGCGCCCGCACACCGCAGTTGGAGCGCCAAGGCGGCTGGTCGGGCCGTCAGTCACCGGACGGTAGCCTGCGCATGATCGTCACTGCGATCCTTCCCTTGCCGTATCCGATCCATGGGGGTCACCATGTCCACACCGCCGTCCTACCAGCAGCCCTACGGGCAGCCCCGGCAGCCGGCGCCCGGGGGCCCGAACCGGCCGCGGCAGGGCAACGTGCTCCAGCTGCTCCTCACCATGGTCATCTTCCTGGCGATAGTCGGTGGTGTCGGCTACTGGGTGTACGACTACAACACCAACCCCAACGGCGGCCAGGCGAAGAAGGAAGCCGAGGCCGTCGCCCAGCACAAAGAGGACAAGACTCACGAGCCGCAGGTCGGCGACTGCGTCAAGGTGCAGGACCCCCAGGGCAAGCCGCTGCCGACGATCGTCGACTGCGGTTCGCCGGAGGCCCAGTACAAGACCGGCGAGATCCTGCCCGGCGAGGGCATGAAGTGCGGGCCGAAGTTCGACTACGGCATCCAGCGCACGGCGTCCCGCGGGTTCGACTACACCATGTGCTTCACCAAGCTCTGACCCACCGGTCCCCGGGGTCGCGGGCCCCGGGGCGCGGCTCACGTCGTCCAGACCAGCGACTGCACCTCGCTGTACGCGTGCAGCGCGTACGAGCCCACGTCCCGCCCGACCCCCGACCGTTTGAACCCGCCGAACGGGGCCTCCATGTTGCGGCCGACCGTGTTGACCCCGACCCCGCCCGAGCGCAGCGCCCGCGCCACCCGGAAGGCGCGGGCGACGTCCGCGGACCACACGTAGCTCAGCAGGCCGAAGTCGCTGTCGTTCGCCAGCCGGACCGCCTCCTCCTCGTCCCCGTCGAACGGGACCACCACCACGACCGGCCCGAAGATCTCCTCCCGCACCACCCGCATGTCGCTGGTGCAGTCGACCAGCAGCGTCGGCGCCACGTAGAAGCCGCGGCCGTCGCCGACCACCGGGCGTTCCCCGCCGTACGCGATCCGCGCGCCCTCCTTGCGGCCCAGCTCCACGTACGACTCCACGCGGTCGCGGTGCGCCGCCGAGATCACCGGGCCGACGACCGTGTCCCGCTCTTTCGGGTCGCCGACCTTCATGAACGCCAGGTAGCCGCGCAGCTTCTCCACCAGCGGCTCGTACACCGAGCGGTGGACGATCACCCGGGTGGGCGCGGTGCAGATCTGGCCGCTGTAGAAGGAGAAGGTGGTGCCGATCCCCCGCACCGCCGCGTCCAGGTCGGCGTCCTGGAGGACGATCGCCGCGCCCTTGCCGCCCAGCTCCATCAGCTGCCGCTTCATGGACCGCCCGCAGACCTCGGCGATGCGCTGTCCGACGCCCGTGGAGCCGGTGAAGGACACCATGTCCACGTACGGGGAGTCCACCGCCGCCTCGCCGACCTCCACCGAGGTCCCCGAGACCACGTTCACCACTCCCGCCGGGACGCCCGCCTCGTGCAGCGCCTCGGCCATCTTGAACACCGACAGCGGGTCCTGCGGCGCCGGCTTGACCACTACCGTGTTGCCCATGGCCAGGGCCGGGGCGACCTTGCCCGCCGCGTTCGCCCACGGGTTGTTGTACGAGGTGATGCAGGTGACCACCCCGACCGGCTGGCGCACCTCCAGCGCGCCCAGCACGCTCGCCGCGCCCATCGGCCCCGCCTCGGTGACCTGGGGCGGGAGTCCCCTCTCCACCGGTTCCAGGGCGCCCTTGGCGTAGCGCCGGAAGCGGGACATCCCGACGCCGACCTGCATCCCGCGTGCGATGCCCGTCGGGGCGCCCGTCTCCGCCCGCGCGAGGGCCGCCCACGGTTCGAACTCGCGCCGCATGACGTCCGCCGCGCGGTCGAGGACCGCCGCGCGCTCCTCGGGGGGCGTACGGGACCACGTGCCGAAGGCCCCGGCGGCGGCGCGGGCCGCCTCCTCGACCTGGGCGCGCGAGGCCTCGGGGGCCAGGCCGACCACGGACTCGTCGGCCGGGTCGACCACCTCGTAGTGGCCGCCGTCGGGCTCGACCCACTCGCCGCCGATGTAGAGGCGCGTCATCGGGTGCTCACCGTCCTCGTGTCGCGGCCGGACCGGAGCACGGTCCCGGGGACCGCGCCCGTCACCCGGTCGTCGCGGATGGTCTCGACGCCGTTGACGCGTACGGAGACCACGCCGACGGCCCGCGCGTCCAGCCGCGGGCTGTCGCCGGGCAGGTCGTGGACGAGGGTCGCCGGGCCGGCGTCGATCCGCTCGGGGTCGAAGAGGACCAGGTCCGCGTGGAAGCCCTCGGCGATCCGGCCGCGTTCGCGCAGCCCGAACAGCCGGGCCGGGTCGTCGGTGAGCATCCGTACCGCCTGTTCCAGCGGCACCAGCCTGCGGCCGCGCAGGCAGTCGCCGAGGAAGCGGGTCGTGTAGGGGGCCCCGCACATGCGGTCCAGGTGCGCGCCGGCGTCCGAGCCGCCGAGCATGACGTCCTCGTGCTGCCAGGTCTCGGCGCGCAGGGCCCAGCTGGCGGGGTCGTTGTCGGTGGGCATGGGCCACAGGACGGTGCGCAGGTCGTCGTTGGCGCAGATCTCGACGAGGCACTGGAAGGGGTCCTGTCCGCGCTCGGCGGCGATGTCGCCGACGACCCGTCCGGAGAGGCCCGCGTTCTCCTTGCTGTACGTGTCACCGATGACGTAGCGGCCGAAGTCGGCCAGGCGCCGGAAGACGCCCGCCTCCTTGCTGTCGGCGCGGCGCAGCATCGCGGCGCGGACGCCCGGGTCGCGCAGCTTCGTGATCCGCTCGGGGACGGGCAGTGCGAGGACCTCGCCCCAGCCGGGGATGAGGTTGAGGGCGCAGAACGTGCCGAGGGACATGTTCATGGGGGTGAGGATCGGCATGGTCAGCGCGACGATCCGGCCGCCGGACCGGCGGGCGCGCTCGCTGGGGACCAGCTGGCGCGGGACGCGTTCGGGGACGGCGGCGTCGATGGTGAGGACGTTCCAGTTGAGGGGCCGGCCGGCGGCGGCGCTCATGGCGACGAAGAGGTCGATCTCCTCGTCGGAGAACTGGTCGAGGCAGCCGGCGACGATGGCTTCGAGCTGGGTGCCCTCGTGTTCGCCGACGGCGCGGGAGAGCGCGAGGAGCTCCGCGGGTTTCGCGTGCCGGGAGGCCACGGGGGCGCCGGCGCCGTCGGAGTGGGTGGAGGACTGGGTGGTGGACAGCCCCCAGGCGCCGGCGGCCATGGCCTCGTGGAGGAGGCCGGTCATCTGCCGCAGCTGCTCGGGGGTGGGCTGTCCGCCGACGGCGTCCTCGCCCATGACGTGGCGGCGCAGGGCGCAGTGGCCGACCATGAAGCCTGCGTTGACGGCGATGCGGCCTTCGAGGGCGTCGAGGTATTCGCCGAAGGTGGACCAGGTCCAGTCGACGCCTTCCTCGAGGGCCGCGAGGGCCATGCCCTCGACCTTGCTCATCATGCGGCGGGTGTAGTCGGCGTCCTCGGGGCGGGCGGGGTTGAGGGGGGCGAGGGTGAAACCGCAGTTGCCGCCGGCGACGGTGGTGACGCCGTGGTTCATGGAGGGGGTGGCGTAGGGGTCCCAGAAGAGCTGGGCGTCGTAGTGGGTGTGCGGGTCGATGAAGCCGGGTGTGAGGACGAGGCCGGTGGCGTCCTCGCTGGTGCGGGCCTGCGCCGCGGTGCCGGGCGCCGCGATGAGGGCGATCCTGCCGCCCTGGATGCCGACGTCCGCGGTGTACGCGGGGGCGCCGGTGCCGTCGACGACGGTCGCTCCGCGGATGAGGTGGTCGAGCATGACGGTTCCCCTCCTGGTGTGACGTGCTCCCTGTCCCGCCGGGCGGGGTCTCCCGGCCGGTTGGCCGTCCGGTCCCCCGGCGGGCCGTCCCGCTGCCCGGGCCTCGCGGCGGGGGCGTTGGCCTGCGGGCCGCCCCGGGGCTGGGCTGGGGTCCCGCTGCCCGGGCCGCCTCCCGCCGGGGGTCCCGCTTTCCGAGCGGGCTGCGGGTGGGGCCGACCCCGGGCGGGGCCGGCCCTGCGGGGCTGTCCCCTACCCGCCCTTCCTCCGTTCCCCGGGGCTGCGCCCCGGACCCCCTGGGGGCTCCGCCCCCGGACCCCCGCGCCTCAAGCGCCGGCGGGGCTGGATTCGGTCGTGCCGGACGTTTCCGCCCGACGGGCAGCCCCGGCGCGCCCGGCGATTGAGGTGGGAACGGTGGAAGGGCGGGTTGGGGGCCGCTCCGCGCGGCGGCAACCACCCGCGGACCGACCACCGGCCCCGGCCCGGCCCGTGGCCCCGCCCCGCACCGCACCCGCCGGACGGAGTCCGGCGCAGCGGCGCGATGCCGGTAAGGCCGCCCGCGACCGAGCCGTGCGAGCGGCGCGTCAGGAAATCGGCGGGGCGGACTCGCGGAAGCGGGTCGTGCGGTGGACGGGGTCGGTGTCGATGTGCGGGATGACGTGTTCGCCGATCAGCTTGATCGTCGTCATCGTGTCCTCGTACGAGACGCCCGTCGGCAGGCCGAAGGACAGCTGGTCCGCGCCCGCCCGCTCCCAGCGCTCGCACTGGGCCCGCACCTCCGACGGGTCGCCGCAGATCAGCAGCTCCTCCGCGATGAGCAGCTCGATGATCTCCGCGTTGTACTCCGGCAGGGTCTCGGGCCACTGCGGGATCGCTTCCGGCCGCGGGAAGGTGTCGTGGTAGCGGAAGACCAGCGACTGGAAGCGGTTCATGTTCGCGTTGACCGCGATCTCCACCGCCTTGTCGTGCGTCTCGGCGCAGATCGCCGTCGAGGTGACCATCACGTTGTCGTTCACGAAGGCCCCGATCGCCTTCGCCTCCTGGATCGCCGTCTTGTACTGCTCCAGGACCCACTCCATGTCGGAGACCTTCTGGACGCTGAAGCCCAGCACCCCGAGGCCCTTCCTCGCCGCCATCGCGTACGAGGAGGGGGAGCCGGCGGCGTACCACATGGCCGGGTGGGCCTTGCCGTACGGCTTGGGGAATATCTTGCGTGGCGGCAGTGACCAGTGCTTCCCCTGGAAGCCCTCGTACTCCTCCTGGAGGAACATCTTGGGGAACTCCGCGATGGTCTCCTCCCAGATCTCCTTGGTGTGGTTCATGTCCGTGATGCCGGGGAGGAAGCCGAGGATCTCGTGGCTGCCCGCGCCACGGCCCGTGCCGAACTCGAAGCGGCCCTTGGAGAGGTGGTCGAGCATGGTGACCTTCTCGGCCACCTTCACCGGGTGGTTGACCGGGGCGAGCGGGTTGAAGATGCCGGAGCCGAGGTGGATGCGTTCGGTGGCGGCGGCGAGGTAGCCGAGGAAGACCTCGTTGGCGGAGAGGTGGGAGTACTCCTCCAGGAAGTGGTGCTCCGAGGCCCAGGCGTACTTGAAGCCGGACTTGTCGGCCTGGATGACGTACTGGGTCTCCTCGAGCAGCGCCTTGTGCTCCGCCTCGGGGTCGACCTTGGAACGCGCCTCAGGCACGTATCCCTGCACGAAGAGCCCGAATTCCAAGGGGTCACCGTCCTTAGGTTTCTGACGTGACGTCAGATTTGATGGTCCGACTGTTCCACCGCCGGGGCGGGACCGTCAAGAGAGCCGTAGGGCCTCGTCTGACGTACCGTCAGGAACGTTCAGGGAAGGCTGACCCCGGCCGTCCAGCCGCCGTCCACCACGAACGGCTGGCCCGTGATGTAGGAGGAGTCATCGCCGGTCAGGAAGAGGGCCAGCTTCGCGATCTCCTCCGGCCGCCCCACCCGGCCCAGCGGGACCACTCGCTCGTACAGCCCGGCCATCGCCTCCCTGGCCCCGTCCGTCACCCCGGCCGGGTCCAGCAGCCCCGGGTTCGCCATCGGGGTGTCCACCGCGCCCGGGCACATGGCGTTGACCCGGATGTTCTTCGCGGCCAGCTCCAGCGCGGCCACCCGCGTCAGACCCAGGATCGCGGCCTTCGTCGCCGCGTACGCGCCCACGTACGCCATGCCCGTCAGGCCGGTGCAGGAGGAGGTGTTGACGATGGTCCCGCCGCCGGCCGCCGCGATCTCCGGGGCGAGCGCCCTGATGCCGAGGAAGGCCCCGATCTGGTTGACCTCGATCACCTGGCGGAACTCCTCCAGCGGGGTCGAGGCCAGCTCGTTGAACCGCAGGATGCCCGCGTTGTTCACCAGCCCATCCACCCGGCCGAAGGCGTCCTTCGCCACCGCCACGGCGGCCGCCCAGTCCTCCTCCCGGCTCACGTCCAGCCGTACGTACCGCGCCCGGTCACCGCCCGCCTCCGCGGCGATCTCTCCGGCGACCGCGGCGCCCCGCTCGTCCAGCACGTCGCCCAGCAGCACCCGCGCGCCCTCGGCGGCGAAGAGACGGGCCTCCTGCTCGCCCTGGCCGCGCGCCGCACCGGTGATGACGACGACGCGCCCGTCCAGCTTGCCCATGGGTCCCCCCGGTCGCTAGTCGTTGAGGAGCGGGGCCACCTCGGCCCCGAAAGCGGCGATCTGGTCCACGAGTTCGGCGCGGTCGCGGCTGCGGAAGCGGACCTGGACCTGGTCCACGCCCAGCGCCCGGTACTCCCGGAGGGACCCGGCGAGCGCCTCCGCCTTGCCGGTCAGGGTCCGGCGGCCGGTGTCCCAGCCCGGCTCGCCCACGTACAGCGGCTCGGTGATCGCGCCGACCTCGAAGGGCCCCCCGGCCCCGGCCGCCTCCCGCAGCTCGCGGATCCGGGCGACCTGCCCCGGGATCCGCTCGCGCGGGTCCCCCTGCGGGAGCCAGCCGTCGCCGCGCACGGCGGCCCGGCGGACGGCGGCCGGCGAGGAGCCGCCGACCCAGACGGGGATCCGCGCCTGCGCGGGCCGGGGCAGCTGCCCGAGGTCGCGGAAGGAGAACCGCTCCCCGTCGAACTCCGGGTACTCCTCGGGGCCCAGCGCCGCGCGCAGGGCGTCCAGACACTCGTCGAGGAGCGCCCCCCGGCGCTCGAAGCCGACGCCGAGCACCTCGAACTCCTCCTGGACGTGCCCGGCCCCCACCCCGAGGACGAGCCGGCCCCCGGAGAGGTGGTCGAGGGTGGCGTACTGCTTGGCGGTGACCAGGGGGTGGCGCAGGCCGACGATCGCGACGTGGCTCAGCAGCCGCACCCGCCGGGTGATCCCCGCCAGGAAGGCGAGGGTGGCCACCGGGTCGTACCAGACGGTGCCCATGGGGCCGGCGAGGCGGCGCGGGACGGCCACGTGGTCGCAGGTGGCCACGTACCCGAAGCCCGCCCGGTCGGCGGCGCGGGCCACCTCGGCGAGGTCGGCCGCGCCGGCCGAGGCCTCCCAGGGCTCGGCGTAGAGGGTGCTCTGCGACTGGACGGGGAGCTGCATCCCGTACGCCAGCCGGCCTTCCGGAAACACGCGTGCCATGCCGGGCCCGCCTCGCCTTCGTGTGCCGCCGATTCGTCGTGCGGTGCCGGGCCATCGTCGTAGCTGACGGTCCGTCAGGCAAGGGGTGCGTGCGGCTTCGGTGCGGGCGGGCTCAGAACCCGGAGGGCCCCATGGCGATGACCGGCTTCGCCGCCGGGTCCAGGGTCCGCAGCAGCTGCTTCATCGCCTCCTTGGGGAGGCCGACGCAGCCCTGGGAGGGGCCGTCGTGGTCCACGTGGAGCCAGATGTTGCCGCCCTTGTCCTCGCCCTCCGGCATGCCCGGGTCGAGCGGGGAGACCCCCTTGCGGCGGTTGTAGTCGATGGCCACGACGTAGTCGAAGGAACCGTCGAGGGACTCGCCGTTCACGCCCCGGCCGGACGGGACGAAACCCTCGTCCTGGTCGTACGGGAGTTTCGTGCCGGGCGGCGCCGGCAGCAGCCCGCCCGCGTCGGTCAGGGAGAACACGCCCTGCGGGGAGGTCAGGTCCCCGTACTCGCGCTCGGTCGACCAGCCCTTGGCGCCGTTGCGGGCCGGCCAGTGCCCGGCGGCGGTCCAGTCGGCGCCCGGGGCGGTCCGCTGGAAGAAGGTGACGGTGGAGTCCGAGGAGTCCTTCGCCTTGCCGGTGACCAGCACCAGCTGGCGGGCGCTCGCCGGGATCCGGGCACGGGTCGCCGCGCTGAGGGACGCGGGGAGGCCGTGGAGCGCGTCCGCCCGGGGGGTGCCGCGGGTGGCGTGGGCGGGGACGCCCTGCGCGGGGGCGGCCTGGGGGCGGACCCCTTGGGCGGCCGGGCCCTGGGGGCGGGCGTCCGAACGGGCCGCCGGGACGGGCGCGCCGGGCTGCTCGTGCAGGGCGTGCACCCAGCCGGCGGCGAAGGTCAGCAGGCCGAGGACGGCCACGGCGATCAGGGCCTTCGGCGGGCGGGCGGCCGAAGCGGAACGTCGGCGTTCGGCCGCGCGGGGGCCCGTACGGGACAGCGTACGGCCACCGGTCCGGAAGCGGGAGCCGGCTCGGGCGTGCTTGCTCATCCACCCGAAGGTACATCAGGTGATCATCGTTCCCCGCGAACGGCGGTACGCCGCGCACCGTGCGGCGCGGGAAAACGGACGCCGCCGCCCGGGCCGCCGCCGGGCCCGGGCCGCCGCCGGGCTCCGCCGGCGGCCCGGTGCCGGTCACCGTCGGCGTGGCGCCGGCCCGGCGACGGCCCGGCCCGGGGGGCGGGGGCGGCTCCGGAGCGGAAGCGGAACCATCACGGGGACCGGCGGAGCGGCACGCCCCGGCCCGGCACTCCGGCACGCCTGCACTCCTCCGACCCCTCCCGCCCCGGTACCGCCCGACTTACTCTGATCTGATGAGAACTCCGCGCCAGGCAGCCCGCATTGTCGTCCTCTCCCCCAGCGGATCGGTGTTCCTGTTCCGCGAGAACAACGTCGAAGTCGGCATCCACTGGCTGCCCCCGGGCGGCGGGATGGACCCGGGGGAGACCCCGGAGGAGTGCGTGCGGCGCGAGCTGCGCGAGGAGACCGGGTGGACCGACCTGGAGCCGCAGCGGCTGCTGTGCACCTGGGAGCACGACTTCACCCACCAGGGCGTCCGGGTTCGCCAGCACGAGCACATCTACGTCACCACGGGCCCCCGCCGCGAGCCGGTCCTCGAAGCCCCCGGCATCCACTGGCAGTGGCTCTCCCCGGAACGCCTCGCCGGCCTCGGCGAACCGCTCTGGCCCCCGCGCCTGCCCGAGCTCCTCGCCCGCACCCCCGCCGAACCGGTGCACCTGGGGCTGCTCGCCTGAACCGCACCGAGATGCGGGGCGGGCCGGCCGGGCCGTACGGGGTCAGCGCTGGGCGGTGGCCCGCGCGTAGAGCCTGGCCGCGTAGTCGCCGAGGACCGTGCTCGTGGAGACGTCGTCCGTGTCCCCGCCGGTCAGGATGCCGATGATCTTCCCGTCGCGGCCGATCCAGGCGCTGCCGCTGGTGCCGCCGGGGAAATCGGCGCAGTCGAAGCGCTGCTCCCGCTCACCGGTGCGGACGGCGACCGCCGTGCAGGTACGCGGAACCTTGCGGTCGGCGGGGTAGCCCGTCACCGTGACCTCCTCGCCCGCGCGGCCGGAGGTGTCCAGCGGCGCGCCGCCGGTGACGTCCTCGATGGCGCGACCCTTGTCGTCGGGGGCGAGACGGGCGAAGGCGAGGTCGTAGTCGTCGTCGGTGCCCTCGGCCCAGCGCTCGTCCTCGTAGACCTCGTCGAGCTTCCACACGCCGTAGGGGGCCGTTCCGTTCACGTACCCGGGAGCGAAGACGGCGCCGGCGCCACCGGACTGCTTGCCCTCCATCAGACAGTGGCCGGCGGTGACGATCAGGTTCTTGCCGGGGCTGCGCACCACGGTCGCGGTGCAGAAGTGCTCACCGTCGAGGCCCCCGGTGAAGAGGGCGCCGGTGAACGCGGCGGTCCCGCCGGGCCGTGGGTTCGCGGCGGCGGGCGACGTGGCGGCCGGCGGCGGCGTGGCGAGCTGCGGCTTGGACACCTGCGGCCGTGACGGCCCGGTCGGTGACGCCGAGGGCAGGGCCGACTCGGCCCGCACGGGAGCGGCCCCCTCGGGGGGCGGAGCCAACTCGGCCACCGCCGCAGAGGCGCCCAGCGCCGCCAACGCACACAGCACCGCCGTCACCACGGACCGCTTGTCCACCGCCATGATCCCTCCCGCTTCGCCCGTGGCGAGCATGCCTTGGGGGTGCACCGAAGAGCAAGGCCGGAGGGTCGGGCGGACCGGGGTTGGCGCGAACCAACCTGGCCGAATCACGTCGGAGACGGGCGGCGCCCCCTGCGCCTGTCGCGGCGCGGGCAGACCGGGCGGGGGACGGGGCACGGGGACGGAGCCCTGGTGGGGCCGGGTCGGGGAGGGTTTGGGGGTTTCCCGTCAGTCCCATCGTCCTTCCGGTTCGTGCCGGTCCCTCAAGGGCGCTCACTTCGTTCGCGTCGCTACGCGATGTCGCTTCGCTCCACCCTTGACCGACCGTCCCGCCCCGGAAAGACAAGGACTGCCGGGAACCCCCCAAAGAAACGGGACGGTCCAGAGGAGAAGGGACGGGTCCGTCACGGACCAGTCGAGGGGCCGGGCGCCGGCCCACCGGGCATCCGGGCCCCCTTCTGCCTCATCCGAGCCAGGGCCCGCGACAGATCGCTACGCGCTCCTCCCGGCTTGGCGACAGCGGGCCTCTGGGGCTGATGCCCGCACCAGAGGGTGACGAGCAGCCCGCCAGGAGCCGACAGGCGCACCAGATCGCTACGCGCTCCCCTCGTCTCAGCGTCCGACGACCGTCCTGGGCAGATACCCGCAGACGCGAGGGACCGGTATCCGTTCCTCATGTAACGGCGGCCGTCCGGAGCGGAGAATGGGCGCATGAGTCGGGAACACATGGATCTGAACGGTGTCGTGGGCATCGGCGAAGACGGTGACGGGCTGCCGTTCTACGTACGGATCACCACGGGCGAGCTCACCTATGACCGTGGCGAGGGAGCCTTCGACTTCATCCAGGTCGTCCTCTTCCAGACGGCGGCACCGGGACGTCCGTCGGATGCGAACGACATGTTCGAGACCGACGGACTCGACGAGCTGGCCGCCGAGCTGCGCAGTGGAGTCCTCGACTGGTACGGCGAGCGCCTCGACTTCCGCCCCGCCACCTCAGAGGAGCGCGACGTGATCCACGCCGCCACCGGATGGGCGCGACGGGTCCCGGTCGTCCCCTGATGCGCCTCTGATCGACATCTGATGACATCCCGAGGATCGCGCAGCGATCTGGCGCGCCTGTCGGCTCCAGATGGGCTCCTGATCACCCTCTGGTGTGGGTATCGGACCCAGAGGCCCGCTGTCGCCGAGATCTGAGGAGCGCGTAGCGATCTGATGCGCCTGCCGGTCCCCGGCGGGCTTCTCGTCACCCTCTGGTGCGGGTATCGGCCCAGGACGGTCGTCGGACGCCAAGCCGGGAGGAGCGCGTAGCGATCCGCCGCGGGTCCTGGCTCGGATGAGGCCGAAGGGGGCCCGGATGCCCGGTGGGCCGGTGCCCGGTCCCTCGACTGGTCCGTGACGGACCCGTCCCTTCTCCTCTGGACCGTCCCGTTTCTTTGGGGGTTCCCGGCAGTCTTCGTTTTTCCGGGGCGGGACGGTCTGTCAAGGGGTGGCCGAAGGCCATCGCGAAGCGACGCGACGAAGGAGCGCCCTTGACAGGCCGGCCCGACGCGGAAGGACGATGGGACTGACGGGAAGCCCCCGACCTTCCCCGAGACCGCCCGGCCGGAACCCCGTCAGCCCGTGACGCCGCCGAGGAAGGCCACCCAGGCCGCAGGGGCCAGGGCCAGCTCGGGCCCGGCCGTCACCTTGGAGTCCCGGACGTGGACGGCCTGCGCGCAGGTGGCCACCTCGACGCAGTCGTCACCGTCGGCACTGCTGTACGTCGACTTGTGCCAGGAGAGGGCTACTTCGACGCAGTTGTCGCCGTCGCCTCGGGCGGATCGCGGCGTACTTCAGGGCCCAGGGCTTCTCGGAGTCCGTCACGCCCGGCTCCCACGGCATCGACGTCTGGGCGGAGGGGACCATCTTCCGGATGCCGTTCTTCGTCTTCCAGGGCGCCCGGGACGTGATCACCCCGGCGGCGCGGGCGAAGGCGTACTTCGACGCGGTCGAGGCTCCGGTGAAGGCGTTCGAGCTGATCGAGGACGCGAGTCACTTCGCGGCGCTGCGCCACCCGGAGCGCTTCCTGGAGCTCCTCCCGAGGCACGTCCGCCCGGCCGTGACGGCCGCCCGCACCACCGTCTGACGGCCTCCGGCGTCAGTCCGCCGTGCCGCGCGGGACGACCCACCGCATCGACTGGCCCGTGACGGCGGCGATCATGTCGTAGTCGCCGTCGTAGTGCAGGACGGTCGCGCCGTGCCGTTCAGCCGTCGCCGCGATGACCAGGTCCGGCAGTGACACCGCCTTCCACTTCCCCGTCTCGATCAGCTGCTTCTGCACCTCCAGGGCCCGGTCCCAGACCTCGTCCGGGGCCGGAAGCCAGGCGAAGGCTCCCCACCCTGCTCGGACCCGGTCGGCGTCCGCCTTGGAGCGGGCGCCGTAAAGAACCTCCAGTTCCACCGCGCCGCACACACCCAGCACTCCCGCAACGTGCAGCGGATCGATCACGGCACGCACTGGCGGCTTGGGATAGCGGGCCGGGGCGGACTTGTCGATCAGGAAGCGCTCGGTCATACCGCCCTGGCCTGCACATCGTCGACCTCACCGGCAGACGGCTCCACCGGGCCGGTCAGGTCCGGCAGCCCAGAGCCCCTCCGCCGTCAGTCCCAGCAGGTCGATCGCGTTGCCCCGCACGATGCGGTCCACCACCTCCGCGTCCAGGTGGCCCATCTGCGCCTCGCCGACCTCGCGGGACTTCGGCCAGGTGGAGTCCGAGTGGGGGTAGTCCGTCTCGTAGAGGACGTTGCCCACGCCGATGGCGCCCAGGTTCCGCAGCCCGAAGGCGTCGTCGAAGAAGCAGCCGAAGACGTGCTCCGCGAAGAGCTCGGACGGCGGGCGGTGCACCTTGTCGGCGACTCCGCCCCAACCCCGGTTCTCCTCCCAGACCACGTCGGCGCGCTCCAGGACGTAGGGGATCCACCCGATCTGGCCCTCCGCGTACATGATCCTCAGGTTCGGGAAGCGCTCGAACTTGCCGCTCATCAGCCAGTCGACCATCGAGAAGCAGCAGTTGGCGAAGGTGATGGTGGAGCCGACGGCCGGCGGGGCGTCCGCGGAGGTGGACGGCATCCTCGACGAGGAGCCGATGTGCATGGCGATGACCGTGCCGGTCTCGTCGCAGGCCCGGAGGAAGGGGTCCCACTCGTCGGTGTGGATCGACGGCAGCCCCAGGTGGGGGGGTATCTCGGAGAAGGCGACCGCGCGCACGCCCCGGGCGGCGTTGCGGCGGACCTCGGCGGCGGCGAGGTGCGCGTCCCACAGCGGGACCAGGGTCAGCGGGATGAGGCGGCCGTGTGCCTCGGGGCCGCACCACTCCTCCACCATCCAGTCGTTGTAGGCACGTACGCCGAGCAGCCCGAGCTCGCGGTCCTTGGCCTCGGTGAAGGTCTGGCCGCAGAAGCGCGGGAAGGTGGGGAAGCAGAGGGCGGACTGGACGTGGTTGACGTCCATGTCGGCGAGCCGCTCGGGAACCGAGAAGGAGCCCGGGCGCATCTGCTCGTAGGTGATGACTTCCAGTTTGATCTCGTCACGGTCGTACCCCACCGCGGTGTCGAGGCGGGTGAGCGGCCGGTGCAGATCCTCGTACACCCACCAGTCGCCGACCGGGCCCTCGTCGCCCCTCGCGCCCATGACGGGCGCGAACCTGCCGCCGAGGAAGGTCATTTCCTTGAGGGGGGCGCGGACGATCCGGGGGCCGGTGTCGCGGTACTTGGACGGGAGCCGGTCCCGCCAGACGTTGGGGGGCTCAACCGTGTGGTCGTCCACCGAGATGATCTTCGGGAAGGTCTCCATGCGCTCTACCGTAGCGCTGATCTGACGAACCGTCAGCTACTCCGGCCGCGGTCGCGCTTCGGCCAGGAGCGGATGGCTCCGCCGCGGGCTGACGCGTACGCGCGACACAGGGCAGACTGACCCTTAAACCGACGGAAGGCAGGGGGGACGACAGATGGACGGCGTACCGGCCATCCCGCACCAGCGGAACCACCCCGAAGCGGCCCGGTCCCGCACCAACACCCGCACCGACAACCGCACCAGCACCAGCACCCGCACGCCCCCGGACACCCCCGTGTCCCCCGGCGCGCACGCGGCAGCCGCCCCGGCCCCCTCCCCCGCCACCGCCACCGCCACCGCCGACAACCGCTTCGCCGTCCTCGGCCCCGTCCGCGCCTGGCGCGGCGGCGTGGGACTGCCCTCCGGCAGCCCCCAGCAGCGCGCGCTGCTCGCCGTACTGCTCCTGCGCGACGGCCGCACCGCCACCGCACCCGAGCTCATCGACGCCATCTGGGGCGACGACCCCCCGCAGCAGGCCCTCGCCACCATCCGCACCTACGCCTCCCGGCTGCGCAAGGTCCTCGAACCCGGGCTGCTCGTCAGCGACGCCGGCGGTTACGCCATCCGGCTGCGCCACCAGGAGGCCCTGGACCTCGGCATCGCCCGCAGCCTGGCCGCCGACGCCGAGAAGGCGCGCGCCGCCGGGGACCGCACCCTCGCCCGTACGCTGCTGGCCCGCGCCCTGGAGATGTGGGACGGCGAGCCCCTCGCCGGGGTCCCCGGCCCGCACGCCGAGACCGAGCGCACCCGTCTGTCCGAATGGCGCCTCCAGCTGCTGGAGACCCGCCTCGACCTCGACCTGGAGGTCGGCCACCACGCCGAGGCCGTCTCCGAGCTCACCGCCCTCACCGCCGCCCACCCCCTCCAGGAGCGGCTGCGCGAGCTGCTGATGCTCGCCCTCTACCGCAGCGGCCGGCAGGCCGAGGCCCTCGCCGTGTACGCGGACACCCGTCGGCTCCTCGCCGAGGAACTCGGCGTCGACCCGCGCCCCGAGCTCTCCGCGCTCCAGCAGCGGATCCTGAACGCCGACGCCGAACTCGCCCGCGCCGAGGGCCCCGCGCCCGCCGCCGCACCCGTCCCCGTGAGGCCCGCGCAACTGCCCGCCACCGTGCCCGACTTCACCGGGCGCGCCGCCTTCGTCACCGAGCTCGGGGAGATCCTCGCCGGCGCCGACGGGCAGGTGATGGCCGTCTCCGCGCTGGCCGGCATCGGCGGTGTCGGCAAGACCACCCTCGCCGTGCACGTCGCGCACGCCGCCCGCCCGCACTTCCCCGACGGCCAGCTCTACGTCGACCTCCAGGGCACCGAACCCCGCCCCGCCCTCCCCGAAGCCGTCCTCGGCTCCTTCCTGCGGGCCCTCGGCACCCCCGACAGCTCCATCCCCGACTCCCCCGCCGACCGGGCCGCGCTCTACCGCTCGATCCTCGACGGCCGCCGCGTCCTGGTCCTGCTCGACAACGCCCGGGACGCCGCCCAGGTACGGCCGCTGCTGCCCGGCACCGCCGGCTGCGCCGCCCTCGTCACCAGCCGGGTCCGGATGTCGGGCCTCGCCGGGGCCCATCTCGTCGACCTCGACGTGATGAGCCCCGAGGAGGCCCTGCAGCTGTTCACCCGCATAGTGGGCGCCGAACGGGTCGGCGCCGAACGCCAGGCCGCCCTCGACGTCGTCGGCGCCTGCGGGTTCCTGCCGCTCGCCATCCGCATCGCCGCGTCCCGGCTCGCCGCCCGCCGCACCTGGACCGTCTCCGTCCTCGCCGCCAAGCTCGCCGACGAGCGCCGCCGCCTCGACGAGCTCCAGGCCGGCGACCTCGCCGTCAAGGCCACCTTCGAGCTGGGCTACGGCCAGCTGGAGCCCGCCCAGCAGCGCGCCTTCCGCCTGCTCGGGCTCGCCGACGGCCCCGACATCTCCCTGGCCGCCGCGGCCGCCGTCCTCGACCTGCCCGAGCACGACACCGAGGACCTCCTGGAGGCTTTAGTCGACTGCTCCCTGCTGGAATCCGCCGCGCCCGGCCGCTACCGCTTCCACGACCTCGTACGCCTCTACGCGCGTGCGTGCGCCGAACGGGACGAGCAGGCCCCGGGCCGCGAGGACGCCCTGGACCGGCTCCTCGACTTCTACCTCGCCACCGCCGCCCGCGTGTACTCCGTGGAGCGCCCCGGGGACCGGCTCCCCGCCCACCTCAGTGCCACCCGCCACCCCGGCCTGGTCCTCACCGACCCCCGCGCCGCCCTTGACTGGCTCTTCGCCGAGGCCGACCCGCTGCTGGCCTGCGTACGGCAGTCCGCCGGCCGCCCGGGGGCCCTGCGCCGGGCCGTGGACCTGCTGTGGGCGGCCAAGGACCTGTCCGAGTCCGGTGCCAACTCCAAGCAGTACGAGTCCGCCGCGCTGACCCTGTGCGAGGCAGCCCGCGCCGCGCGGGACCCGCGCGCGGAGGGCCGGGCGCGCACCACGCTGACCATGGTCCACCTCTTCGCCGGGCGCTTCTGCGAGGCCGACGACGAGGCCCGCCAGGCCATGGACCTGGCGCGCGAGGCCGGCGACCCGCTGCCCAGCTGCTGGGCCCCCAACGACCGGGGGATCATCGCCCTCTACCAGAACCGCTACGAGGACGGCGAGCGCTACCTGCTGGAGGCCATAGAGAACTTCCGCGCCGACGACAACCGCATCGGCGAGGCCAGCGCCCTGTGCAACCTCTCACGCATCCACGTCGGCCTGGGCCGCCTCGGCAGCGCCATCGACCTCGCCCAGCAGGGCATCGCCGTCTACGACCGGATGGGCCTGACCCTGCGCCTGGCCAACGGCCGCTACGCGCTGGGCATCGCCCTCACCCAGGCCGGCCGGCTCGGCGAGGCCCTCGCCCAGCTCGGTGAGGCCCTGTCGCTGTTCCACGACAACCGCCAGCCGCTGTGGGAGGGCGTCACGCACTTCCGGCTCGCCGAGGCGCACCTGGCGGCGCTGCGGCCCACCCTGGCGGCCAAGCACGCCGAGCAGGCCATCGCGCTGCGCGGCATCGGCGGGGAGTGGCGCCGGGCGACGGTGCTGACCGTCCTCGGGAAGGCGCTGTGGCGCCTGGGCCAGCCGGACCGGGCGCGGGCCTGCTGGCGGGACGCGGAGACGGTGTTCGCCCAGCTGGGGTCCGCCGAACTGGCCGAGGTGCGGGCCCTGCTGGCGTCGGAACTGGCCGCCTGACCGCGCCCCGGGCGGCGCGGCGGCCGGGTGGCGGCCGGGTGGCTTCGCGATGGACGTGGACGTTCATCGTTCGTTTATCGCCTCACGCCACCATGGATACATCGACCCGGCGCTTCGGGGGGCATCCGGGCCGGTTGGAGGACTACCCGTTCGGCGGTCCACGGGGGAACCGCCGAACGGGCCCGACACACGATCTGGAGATCCGATGACGACGAACGAGAACAGCCTGCCGCTCGACGGAGACATCAGACCTTTCGACAACCACGCCTCGGGCGCCGAGGTCGATCCGCGGGAGCTTCCCGCGGAGCCGCCGGTGGCGCAGCCCGGGGAG
This sequence comes from Streptomyces sp. NPDC034043, assembly GCF_055575675.1. NCBI lineage: Bacteria > Bacillati > Actinomycetota > Actinomycetes > Kitasatosporales > Streptomycetaceae > Streptomyces > Streptomyces sp. NPDC034043. Next base: position 55,776 of record NZ_JBVISF010000015.1, on the reverse strand, counting down.
ACACCGGACGGGGTCCACGCTTCCGGCGAGGAGATCGTCTCGCTGGACAACCACGCGTCCGGCCCGCTCCCGTAACACCGGGAGCACGGCAAGGCGTACGGGGGGAAACGTACGGGGGGCCCTTGAGCGGTCGTACGGGGGAACCGCTCGGGGGGCGTACGGGGGGGGGGAGAACGCCGGGACGGACGGTCCACGGGGGATTCGGGGGAATCCGGGCCGTCCGCACGGGGGAACGACGCACGGGGGCCGCGGTGGCCGGAGGGGGACCACCGCGGCCGCCGCGCGTCCGTGTGTCCACGCCCGGGCGGGCCAGGTGGACGGCAGGGGCACGGCGGGGGCACGGCGGGGGCACCGCCGTAGGATGTGACCGTGTTCACTTCTCAGGGCCCCAGCCTGCGCGAACTGGCCGTCCAGGCCCTTTCGTCCGTCGAGCGCGGCTACGACCTGCTCGCACCCAAGTTCGACCGGACCCCGTTCCGCACGCCCGACCGGATGCTCGACGCCGTCGAGGAGACCCTCGCCGCGCGGGAGGGCTCCTTCGGCTCGGGCCTGGACGTCTGCTGCGGTACCGGCGCCGGCCTGGGGATGCTGCGCCGGCTGTGCCGGGACCGGGTCACCGGGGTCGACCTCAGCGCGGGCATGCTGGCGCAGGCCGCGCGGGCGCACCCCGAGGGCGTGGACCTCGTACGGGCCGACGCGCTGGCGCTGCCGGACGCGCTCGGGGACGCGTACGACCTCGCGGTGAGCTTCGGGGCCTTCGGGCACTTCCTGCCGGCCGAGCGGCCCGCCCTCTTCGCCGGGGTGCACCGCGCGCTGCGGCCGGGCGGCGTCTTCGCCTTCCCCGTCTCCGCCCCGGTGCCGCTCACCTCACCGCTGTGGTGGGCGGTGGCGGGCTTCGACGCGGCGATGCGGGTGCGCAACGCGGTGTGGCGCCCGCCGTTCGTCATGTACTACCGCACCTTCCCCTTCGGCCCGGTCCGCGCGGACCTCAGGGCGGCCGGCTTCACGGTGGAAACGGTCCCGCTGGAGCACTTCGGCCACCGCGAGGACGGCACCCCGCACTGGCGCCTCCTCCTGGCCCGCAAGGCGGCCACCGCCTAGGGTCCGTCACCAGACGCGGTCGAAGGGCAGGTGGACCCGTTGCTGGTCGGTGACGTCGTGGCCGGCGCGGAGGCGGGCCGCGTCGTTCGTGGACAGGGCGCGGCCGTAGACGCGTACGTCGTCCAGGGCGCCCGCGTAGAAGGCCTTGTAGTCGGGCTGCGTGCCGAGGTGGATGGTGAAGGCCCCGGTGGGGCGGAAGTCCATCTGGTCGGGGGTCAGTGCGGTGGTCGCGGGCGGGGCGCCGTCGACGGAGAGTTCGAGGCGGGTGCCCTTGCGCTGGAGGACGACGTGGTGCCAGGTGTCGTCGTCCACGCGGGTGCGGGTGGCGACCGAGGCGGGGCCGGTGCCGGCGTTGACGGTGGCTTCGAGGCGGCCGGTGGCGGGGTCGGCCTCGATGCGGAACTGCCGGGCGGCCGGGCCCTGGCCGTAGCCCCAGACGAGGGGCTGGCGCAGGCCGCTCTCCTCGTCCTGGCCGCGGGTCTTGTACTTGACCCAGGTGGTGACGGCGAAGTCACCTTCGCCGAGGCGTAGTTGGTCGGGGCAGTTGATCAGGCGGAGGAAGTCGTCCTTGCCGTCGAAGCGCATGGCCTTCCCGCCGTCGGGGCGGTTGCCGAGCCTGGGGGCGCCGTGCACGACGGCGTGGTGGTGGAAGGGGGTGGCGTCGGTGGTGTGGCGGGGGGTCAGGTCCTCGGTGGCGGCCCGGAGCTCGTGGGGGCCGAACGCGGTGAACTTGATGTACCCGTGCGGGGTGCCGTTGGCGGTCTCGTAGAGCATGCCGATCCGGCCGCCCGGCAGGACCGTCATGTCGGAGTAGCCGGCGCGTTCCCGCAGGACGACGGCGCCGCCCTTGGACCAGGTGCGGCCCTCGTCCTGCGAGGTGCGCACGGCCAGGGTCCAGCGGTCGGAGAACTCTGCGCCGGGGCGGCTGGGCGCCGACAGCAGCAGGGGTCCGCCGGGGAGCTGGAGCACGGAGCCGGAGGCGGGCGGTGCCGGGAGGCCGGTGACGGGGAGGAAGCCGGGGTCGGGGACGGCGGGCGCGGCGGCGTCCTCGACGATCGCGGAGACGCGGTGGTCGTCGGTGCCGCAGGTGGCGGTGGAGCGGGCGTTGATGTAGATCCGGCCGTCGGGCAGCTGGGTCAGGGCGGGCTCGTTGGGGGCGGGGGTGCCTTCGGGGGCGCCCCAGCGGGCTCCGGGCCGCCAGGTGAGGCCGCCGTCGTCGCTGTAGAGGAGCTGGGCGCCGGATTCGTTGGACTCGGTGCGGTAGTCGGCGCTGACGACGAGCCGGCCGGGGCGGTCGGGGCGGGTCGGGGTGAGCTGGATGCCGTGGCCGGGGCCGACGGAGACCCAGGCCCAGTCGGCGCCCTTGAGCTGGGGCTGCGGGGCGGGGTCGGTGCTCCAGCCGGCGCCGTCGTCGGTGCTGTGGGCCAGGCGCAGTTCGCGGGGGCCGCGTACGCGGTTGCCGTCGGCGTCGGGGGTCCAGGTGCTGTAGGCGTGGAGCAGGGTGATGCGTCCGGAGGCGGAGTCGACGACGGGGACGGGGTTGCCGTAGGCGCCGGGGTCGCCGGCGCCGCGGACGACCTGCATGGGGCCCCAGGTGCGGCCTTCGTCGGTGGAGCGCTTGAGGACGATGTCGATGTCGCCGATGTCGTTGCAGCTCGCGGTGCGGGCCTCGGCGATGGCCAGCAGGGTGCCGTCCTTGGTGGTGATGAGGGTGGGGATGCGGTAGCAGTCGTAGCCCTCGGTGAAGGCGCTGAAGGGTGCGGAGACGGCGGCGGTCAGCCCGGGTGCCTTCTTGCCGCCGGGCCCGCCGGCCGGCCTGCCGCCTCCGGCGGGCGCGCCGGGCAGCAGGACGACGGCGGCGAGGACCAGCGCGACGACGACGGCGGCACCGGCCCATATCCGGACGTCCCAGCGAAATCGAACACCTGCTTGTTGCCAGCTCACCCGTGCAGGCTAACGCGGGTGGCGGGGAGGGCCGCCGAGGGCGGGCCGGGGCGTGTCGGGGCGGCGGCGGGCGGGTCGCGGCGGCCGGGGGGGGCGGTCGTACCGCCCCGGTGGCCGCGGTCAGCGTTTCCTGAGCTCGGTCTTGAGGACCTTGCCGCTCGCGTTGCGCGGGAGCGCGGGGAGGAACTCCACCTCCCGGGGGACCTTGTAGTTGGCCATCTCCCGGCGGGACCAGGCGATCAGGTCGTCGGCGGTGAGGGTGGAGCCGGGGCGGCGGACCGCGTACGCCTTCCCGACCTCGCCGAGCCGCGGGTCGGGGACGCCGACGACCGCGACGTCGGCGATGTCGGGGTGCAGGCCGAGGAGTTGCTCGATCTCGGCGGGGTAGGCGTTGAAGCCGCCGACGATGAACATGTCCTTGATCCGGTCGGTGATGCGCAGGTTGCCCGCCGCGTCGAGGACGCCGACGTCGCCGGTGCGCAGCCAGCCGTCGGGGGTGATGGCGGCGGCCGTGCCCTCGGGGTCCTCGAAGTAGCCGCGCATGACGTGGTGGCCGCGGACGAGGACCTCGCCGGGCGTGCCGGCGGGGAGGGCGGTGCCGTCGGGGCCGGTGACGCGTACCTCGGTGCCGGGGATGGCCCGCCCCGAGGTGGCGGCGACGGTCTCGGCCGGGTCGTCGCGGCGGCACATGGTGACGATGCCGCCGGCCTCGGAGAGCCCGTAGGCGGTGAGGACGGTGGCGATGCGCAGTTCGGCGCGGAGCCGTTCGACGAGCCGGAGGGGGACGACGGCGGCGCCGGTGACGACCAGGCGCAGGGCGGACAGGTCGTGGTGGTCGCGCTGGGGGTGGTCGAGGAGGGACTGGTGGAGGGTGGGCGGGCCGGGGAGTACGGAGATCCGTTCGGCGGCGATGTTGGCGAGGACGGTGTCGACGCCGAAGACGGGCTGGGGGACCATCGTGGCGCCGCGCATCAGGCAGGCGATGATCCCGGCCTTGTAGCCGAAGGTGTGGAAGAAGGGGTTCACGATGAGGTAGCGGTCGCCCTCGCGCAGTCCGGCGAGCTCGCTCCACACGGCGTAGCAGCGCAGGGTCTGGGCGTGGGTGATGACGGCGCCCTTGGGGCTGCCGGTGGTGCCGGAGGTGAAGATGATGTCGGAGGGGGTGTCGGGGCCAATGGCGTCCGCGCGTTCGCGGACGGCCCGGGCGGGTACCGCGTCGCCGCCGGCGAGGAAGTCCTTCCAGGTGCGGAAGGACTCGGGGGCGTCGCCGGCGAGGACGACCGCGTGCTGGAGGTGGGGCAGGCCGGGGAGGGGTCCGGTGCCGGGGCCTTCGGTGGTGGCGCGGCGCAGGGAGGCGACGTAGGAGGTGCCGAGGAAGGTGCCGGTGACGAACAGCAGGCGGGCCCGGCTGCGACGCAGGACGTACGCGGCCTCGGCGCCCTTGAAGCGGGTGTTGAGGGGGACGAGCACCGCGCCCGCGGAGACGGCGCCGAGGGCGGAGACGATCCACTCGAGGCCGTTGGGCGCCCAGACGGCGACCCGGTCCCCCGGCTGGACGCCGGCGGCGAGACAGGCCGCGGCGGCCCGTTCGACGCGGGTGCCGAGCTCGGCGTAGGCGATGCGGGTTCGTCCGTCGACGACGGCTTCGCGGGTCGCGTACCGCTCGGCGGCGTCCCGCACGAGGGCGGCGACGGTGCCCCAGCGCAGGTCGCCCCGGGGGTCGGGGCTCGCGGTTCCGGTGGCCGGGGCCGTGGGGCCGGTGCCCGGCCCGGATCCGCGTTCGATGCCGTTCGCGCCCGCGCCTTCGTACATCCGCCCGCCCTCCCTGGATCCCAGTAGCTGACTATCCGTCAGATTAGCTGTAGCCTTCGCGGCTGTCAGTACTGGTGCACCCGGAGGTGGCGATGGCGGCAACGCTCAAGGACGCTACGGCAATCGTCGGAATCGGCCAGACCGCCTTCGCCAAACGGCTGCCGCAGTCCGAGAAGGAACTGGCCTGCCGGGCCGTCCTCGCGGCCCTCGCCGACGCGGGCATCGCACCCGCCGAGGTCGACGCCTTCGCCTCCTACACGATGGAGGAGACCGACGAGGTCGAGGTCGCCAAGTCCATCGGCGCCGGCGACGTCACCTTCTTCTCCAAGGTCGGGTACGGCGGCGGCGGTTCCTGTGCCACCGTCGGCCACCTCGCCGCCGCCATAGCCACCGGCCAGGCCACCGTCGGCGTCGCCTGGCGCTCGCGCAAACGCGGCAGCGGCCCCAGACCCTGGAAGAACACCGCCGTCCAGCTGCCCACCCCCGGCCAGTGGACCCGCCCCTTCGGACTGCTGCGCCCCGCCGACGAGATCGGCATGCTGGCGCGCCGCTACATGCACGAGTACGGGGCCACCCGCGACCACCTCTTCAACGTCGCCATGGCCTGCCGCAACCGGGCCAACGAGAACCCCGCCGCGATGATGTACGAACGCCCGCTGACCCGCGAGATGTACATGACCTCCCGCATGATCAGCGACCCGCTCTGCCTCTTCGACAACTGCCTGGAGACGGACGGCGCGCTCGCCTGCGTGATCGTCTCCGCCGAGCGCGCCCGGGACTGCCGGCAGAAGCCCGTCTACGTGCACTCCGCCGCCCAGGGCCTGCCCGCCCAGCACCACGGGATGGTCAACTACTGGAACGACGACCCGCTGTCCGGCCCCGCCTGGACCGCCGCCCGCCACCTGTGGAAGCAGGCCGACTTCGGCCCGGCGGACGTGGACGTCGCCCAGATCTACGACGCCTTCACCCCCCTGATCCCGCTCTCCCTGGAGGGCTACGGCTTCTGCGGGCGCGGCGAGGGCGCCGCCTTCACCGAGGGCGGGGCCCTGGAGACCGGCGGCCGGCTGCCGGTCAACACCGGCGGCGGCGGGCTGAGCGAGGCCTACGTCCACGGCTTCAACCTGATCAACGAGGGCGTCAAGCAGCTGCGCGGCACCTCCACCGCGCAGGTGCCGGACGCCGCCACCTGCCTGGTGACGGCGGGCGAGGGAGTCCCGACGTCCGCGATCCTGCTGCGCGCGTGAGGAACCGACGATGACCACTGCCGAAGAGTCCCCTGCCGGAGAGTCCCCCGCCGAAGAGTCCCTCCTGCTGCCCGTCCCCGACGAGGACGGCGCCCCCTTCTGGGAGTACGCCGCCCGGGGCGAACTCCGCGTCCAGGCCTGCGCCGCCTGCGGCCGGCTGCGCTTCCCGCCCCGGCCCTGCTGCCCGCACTGCCGGTCCTTCGACGGCGAGTGGCGTCCGATGAGCGGCCGGGGCCGGATCTGGTCCTACGTACGGCCGCACCCGCCGCTGCTGCCCGCGTACGCCGCGCAGGCCCCGTACAACGTCATCCTCGTGGAGCTGGCGGACGCGCCGGGGATCCGGCTGGCCGGGAACCTGGTCGCCTCGGCCGACGCCCCGCTGAACTCCGTGGACCCGGCCCGGCTGCGCATCGGCGCCCGGGTGCAGGTGGCCTTCACCGAGACCGGCGGGATGAGCGTGCCGCGCTGGATCCTGGAGAAGGCGTGACCCCGCGCGTGGAACGGGACGGGGCCGCCGGGGTCGCGGTCGTCACCCTGGACCGGGAGCACCGGCACAACGCGATCGACCTGGAGACGGCCGCCGCGCTGGCCCGGGTGTGGCGGGAGCTGCGCTTCGACGCGGACGTGCGGGCGGTGGTGCTGACCGGCGCGGGCACCGCCGCCTTCTGCACGGGGATCGACCGGTCCGTGGAGGTGCCGCAGCCGCGGTCCCCGTACTCGGCCGACGACCCGCTGATCGCGATCGGGCCGAAGGCCAACGACCTGTGGAAACCGGTGATCGCCGCCGTCAACGGCATGGCCTGCGGCGGGGCGTTCTACCTGCTGGGCGAGGCGGAGTTCATCGTCTCCTCCACGAGCGCCACCTACTTCGACCCGCACACCTCGTACGGGATGGTCAGCGCCTACGAGGCCGTGTACATGGCGCAGCGGATGCCCTTCGGCGAGGCGGCCCGGATGTCCCTGATGGGCACCGCTGAACGCCTCTCCGCGCGGCGGGCGTACGAGATCGGGCTGGTCTCGGAGCTGGCGGAACCCGGGGAACTGCTGGAGGCGGCGCTGCGCTCGGCGCGGACCCTCGCCGGGTTCCCGGCGGAGGGCGTACAGGGCACCGTGCGGGCCCTGTGGTCGGCGAAGCGGGCCGCGCTCCAGCAGGCCCTGGACCAGGCGCCGGCGCTGATCGCGCTGGGGAACCTGCCGCCGGAACGGCAGGCGGAGCTGTTCGCGCGGCGCGGGCGGGGCGCGGGGTTCCGGCTGCGATGACGGGCGCCGCGCGGGCGGGGCGCGGGTTCCGGCTGCGCTGACGGGCGGGCCCCGGCCGTCCGACGTGTCGGCATTCACCACCCCACACCCGGAACGCCCTCCTCCATTCTCTGCGCCACCAGCGAAGACGCCCCCCTGCCCGCGCTCCGCCGACGGAATCCGTGGTTGCATCCCGAGCACCGAACCCGGCGGCCGCCGCACCCCTCCGCGTCCCTTCGGTGCCAGCGAACCACCCTTGAGGAGCACGGCACCAGTGCGCACCATCTCCACCGAGATCACCATCGACGCGACCCCCCGGCAGGTCTGGGCGGTCCTCGCCGACTTCCCCCGCTACCGCACCTGGAACCCGTTCATCCGGGAGGCCGCCGGGGAGGCGGTACCCGGGGAACGGCTGGCCCTGAGGGCGTACCCGCGGTCGGGGAGGCCGACGGCGTCCCGGCCGACCGTGCTGGTGGCCGTCCCCGGCAGGGAGCTGCGCTGGGGCGGGCCCTTCCTCCTGCGCGGCCTCTTCGACGCCGAACACTTCCTGCGCCTGGCCGAGGGCCCGGACCGCACCACCCGGCTGGAGCACGGGGAGCGCTACCGGGGGCTGCTGGTCCCCTTGCTCGGCAAGCTGCTGGCGGGCACGGCCCGCGACCTCACCGCGATGAACGACGCCCTGCGCGCCCACGTGGAATCGGCCCGCACCCCGTCCTGACCCGCCCGGCGTGCGGCCCCCAGACCGCGGACGTAGCGTCGGGATCATGACCGCTACCCCGGAGGGACGGGCATGATCCGCAACGCAGCCGGCTCGCTCATGGCCCTGATCGGGGCGATCGCCGCCGTCTGGAGCACTTTCCGCGCCTGGTACGACGGCCGTCCCGGACGGGACTACCGCCTCGAGGAGCTCTTCTCCGGCTCCGGCATCACCGACGACGGGGCCGCGCCGTTCGGCTCGCTGCTGCTGCCCTGCCTGTGCGCGGCGGTGCTCGCGCTGCTGGCGGTCGTACGGCGCTCGCGGCTGCTGATGGCGGTCGCCGGGGTCGTCGTCCTCGGCTTCGCGGTGCTCTGGATGGTCCGGCAGGGCCAGGCGGCCGGGGGCCTGTCGGTCGGCGTCGAGGGCACGGGCCTCGGCGACGGGGTGGCCAACGCGTTCGGCGCGGGCGCCCTGCTCCTGCTCGCCGCGGCGGTCATGCGCGGCCGCCCCCGCCGCCGCCGCCGCGAACTGCCGCGCGATACGACGGCCCCGGAGCCGGGGGAGCCCTGAGACGGCGGCGGCCCCGCACCCCGGAGGGGGAGCGGGGCCGACCGGCACGTGCGGTGGATCAGGCGGCGTCGACGACGCCGGAGGCGGCGATCTCGATCTTGCCGCGGGTGGCGCCCGAGGGGGTGCCCAGCTTCTCGATGGCGTCGACCACTTCCTGGCCCTCGACGACCTCGCCGAAGACGACGTGCTTGCCGTCGAGCCACGGGGTGACGACGGTGGTGATGAAGAACTGCGAGCCGTTGGTGTTGCGGCCGGCGTTCGCCATCGACAGCAGGTACGGGCGGTCGTGCTTCAGGTCGAAGTTCTCGTCCTCGAACTTCGCGCCGTAGATGCTCTTGCCACCGGTGCCGTTCTGGTTGGTGAAGTCACCGCCCTGGAGCATGAACTGCGGGATGACGCGGTGGAACGGCGAGCCCGCGTAGCCGAAGCCGTGCTGGCCGGTGGCGAGCTCGCGGAAGTTCTGGGCGGTCTTCGGGACGACCTTGTCGAAGAGGCTGAAGACGATGCGGCCGGCGGGGGCGCCGTCGATGCTGATGTCGAAGTAAACGTTGCTCATGGGTCCCATCCTGTCACTCCCGGTGCGGAACGCGACCCGAGGGTCCACCGACGGCCTTCGTGGCGCGTCGCCGCGCCGCTCGGGCGACGTACGGACATATGCCATCGGCGTGTCGTCGCGGCGGGGGCGCCCGCGGGCCCGCCGGGCCGTCCCCGGCGCGGCCGCGCGCCCCCGCGCCCCCGCGCCGGCAGGGCCGGGGGGGCTGGGTCCGCGTCAGGCGCCCGTGCGGGTGCCCGTGCCCTTGGCGGCGTCCAGGGCGTAGACGCAGCGGTCCTTGCTGCATGCGTAGACCACGCCCGCCTCCGCCACGGGGGCGCCGGTGATCTCGCCGCCCGTGGCCAGCTTCCAGCGGAGCTGCCCGCCCGCCGCGTCCAGGGTGTAGAGGCAGTGGTCGGCGGAGCCGAAGTGGACCCGGCCGTCCGCGACCACCGGGGGGCCGGTGATCTCGCCGCCCGCCGCGAACCGCCACTTCGGGGTGCCGGTGACCGCGTCCAGCGTGTACAGGGCGCTGCCCGCGCCCAGGTGGACGCTGCCGTTCGCCACCAGGACCGGGTCCGCCGCCGGGCGCGGCTCGGTTGCGATGCGCCAGCGGTCCTTGCCGGTGGCCGCGTCCAGGGCGTACACGGTGCCCAGGTAGTCGGCGAGGTAGACGCCGCCGCCCGTGACCGCCGGCCCGGGCGCGAACGCGGGCGGGGCCAGGAAGACCGCGGGGGCCTCGAAGTGCCAGCGGACCCGGCCCGAGGCGCGGTCGACGGACAGCACGCGGGTGCCGGCCGCGACGTAGACGTTGCCGTCGGGGGCTGGGGTGACGCGGACCGGGACGTTGCCGCAGGATGCCGCGTCGCCGACCGGGTACGACCAGGCCTCCTGGCCGGAGCGGGCGTCCAGCGCGCGCAGCCGGGCGTCCTGCCACACGTAGACGGTGCCCTCGTGGAGGACGGGGGCCGCCTCGGGGGTCTCGAAGTCGGACTGGGCGCCGCTCAGCTCCCACAGCTTCTGGCCGTTGGACGCCTCCCAGCCCTGGACGCCGCCGCCGCGCGTGGCGGTGATGACGGTGCCCCGCTCGGCGCGCAGCGCGTACACCCAGGCGTCGGCGTTCACCCGCCACCGCTCGGAGCCGTCCTTGGCGTCGAGGGCGAAGAGGGAGGGGCCGTCGGAGGCGTGGATGCGGCCGTCGGCGACGGCCATGGACCAGGCGACGTCCCGGGTCTTGAACTGGCGCCGGCCGCTGCCGACGTCCAGGGCGTGCACCTCGAAGGAGGTCACGTACAGCAGGTCGCCCGCGACGGTCGGGGTGCCCCAGACCTCGTTGGACATGCGGAAGCGCCACGGCCGCCAGCGGCCGCTGTCCGGGGACGGTCCGGGAGCCGGCACGGACGGGGTGGCCGGCGGGGCCGCGGCGGACGCGGAGACGCCGGCCGGCGGGCGCACCCAGCCCGTCGCCGAGTCCGCGGCGGCGTGCCCCGCAGGGGCGGAGGCCGTCGCGCGCGGGCCGGGCCCGATCGGCACCGGCGAACCGCCGAGCAGCACCGGCATGCCGGGCATCGAGGACACCGGCACCGGGGCGGGCCCGGGCACCGGGGGCGGGGTCAGCGGCGGCCGGTCCGGGCGCGGCGGCGCGGCCTGCCCGGTGCGGGGGTCCGCCCACGGTTCGGCGGCGCCGCGCGGGGGCCGGCGGTGCGTGGGACCGGCGGGCGGCGCCTGGGAGGCCACGGGGGGCGGGGTGGTCCCCGTACGGTTGCCCGCGCGGCGGGCCTCGATCATCGCGACGGCCCGCTCGGGGAGCCACGCGGAGGCCGTCCCGCTGTCGTCGCCGCCGTCGAACAGGTGCGGGGCGAGCTGCGCCTGGAGGTCGGCGGGGGTCGGGCGCCGCGTGGCGTCCATCTGCATGCAGGAGTCGATCAGCGGCCGCAGCTCGTCCGGCAGCCCCTCCAGGTTGGGGCCCTCGCGCAGCAGCATGAACACCGTCTCGACCGGGTTCGCCCCGTGGTACGGCGGGTGCCCGGTCGCGGCGAAGACGAGGGTCGAGCCGAGCGAGAAGACGTCGCTGGCGCCCTTGACGCCGCGCGAGTCCTTCGCCTGCTCGGGCGACATGTAGGCCGGGGTGCCGACGGCGACGTTCGTCATCGTCAGCCGGGTGTTGGACACCCCGCTCGCGATGCCGAAGTCGATGACGCGGGGGCCGTCCTCGACGACGAGCACGTTGGACGGCTTCAGGTCGCGGTGGACCAGCCCCGCGCCGTGGATGGACTGCAGGGCCTCGGCGATGCCGGCCGCGAGCCACCGTACGGCCCGGGCGGGCATGGGCCCGCACTCGTTGACGATCTCCTCCAGCGAGGGCGCCGGGACGTACGCGGTCGCCAGCCACGGCACGGCCGCCCGCGGGTCGGCGTCGACGACCGCCGCCGTGTAGAAGCCGGAGACGGCGCGCGCCGCCTCCACCTCCCTGGTGAACCGCACCCGGAACAGCTGGTCCTCGGCGAGCTCCGTCCGCACCGTCTTGATCGCCACCCGGCGTCCGGACGCCGACCGTGCGAGGTAGACCAGCCCCATGCCGCCGGCGCCGAGCCGTCCCAGCACCTCGAAGGGGCCGATCCGTCTCGGGTCGTGCTGCGTCAGCTGCTCCACCACTCGCCTCCACTACCTCCCCGTACGGGCCCCTGCCGGACCCGCTTCCACCCGCGCGCGCCTGACAGCGGCCCGCGCACGGGTACGACCCGATTCTGTCAGGCCCGCGCCTGGTCCGGCCCCGGCTCCGGGTGCGCGTTCGCGCGCGGCTCCGACAGGAGCGCGAAGACGGCCCCTTGATTGTCCGCGACGACCGCGATGCGCCCGTACGGCGTGTCGAACGGATCGGCGGTGACGCGCCCGCCGATCCGCTGCACGGTGGCGACGGCGCGGTCGCAGTCGGGGACGGCGAAGTAGACGAGGAAGTGCGCCGGCATGATCTCCGGGAAGGCGTCGGTGATCAGGCTGCGCCCGAGGACGGCGGTGTCGGGGCCGGGCGCGCTGCCGGGCGGGGACCAGAGGCGGTACTCGACGCCGGTCCCGGAGTCGTCCTGGTCCTGCGGGACGTAGCCGAAGACGTTGGCGTAGAAGACGTCGACGGCGTCGCGGGCGCGCGTGTAGACCTCCGCCCAGCAGTACGTGTTGGGTTCGTCCTGGGCGTCGAAGCCGTGGTGGGTGCCGGGCTGCCAGAGGCCGAAGACGGCACCGCCGGGGTCGGCGGCCATGGCGGCGGTGCCGTAGGGGCCGACGGGCTGCGGGTCCATCACCATCTGGCCGCCCGCGGCGCGGATGCGGGCCGCGCAGGCGTAGGCGTCGGAGGTGTACAGGTAGACGCCCCAGACGGTGGGCATGCGGCCGTCCGGCTTGGGGGCGAGGGCGGCGACGTTCCGGCCGCGGCTGTAGGCCTGGGTGTAGTGGCCGTACTCGGCTCCGGCGCTGCCGGCGAAGGTCCACCCGAAGAGCTCGCCGTAGAAGCGCTTGCCCGCCTCGACGTCCGGGAGCGAGGCGTCGACCCAGCAGGGCGAGCCTTCCGCGAATGCGGCTGCGGCCATGGGGCGGGTTCCTTCCGTCGTACGGGGCGTGCGGGTGGGGCGGGGGCGGGCGTCGGACCGGTCGGCGTGCGGTTCGGGCGGTCTCCGGGCGGGTCGGGTCGATTGGAGCGTGGTTGTCCGGACAGAGGATGTTTCATCCCTCTTGGCCATGGTCCGCCCGAAAACTTGTCCACAGCCTGTTGATAAGACTATTCGGGGGATACCACCCGGTACGGAGGGGGTCCCCCGGGTGCCGTGGTCCCGCCCCGGGCTTCGCGGGCGGTGCGGCCGGAATCCGCCCCCCGCGGCCGCGCACGGGCGGCTCCCGGGCTGGTCGGCGGCCTCGTAACCCCATTTGCAGGCGGCCGAATAGCGCGCCGATCCCCCCTCGGTAAGCTGACGGCATGACAGGACAAGTACGCACCGTCGACGGGCGTGTCGCCGGCCGGCGCGGCCAGGCGACGCGGCAGAAGCTGCTCGACTGCCTCAGCGAGATGCTCAGCTCCTCGCCGTACCGCGACGTCAAGGTGATCGACGTCGCGCGCAAGGCCGGCACCTCCCCCGCGACCTTCTACCAGTACTTCCCGGACGTCGAGGGTGCCGTCCTGGAGATCGCCGAGCACATGGCCACGGAGGGCGCGCAGTTGACGGCGCTCGTCGAGGGCCGCAACTGGGTCGGCAAGGCCGGCTGGGCCGCCGCCGAGGAACTCGTCGAGGGATTCCTGGAGTTCTGGCGGCGCAACGACGCGATCCTGCGGGTCGTCGACCTCGGCGCCGCCGAGGGCGACAAGCGGTTCTACAAGATCCGCATGAAGATCCTGAACTCCGTCACCAACTCCCTCACGGAGTCGATGAAGGAGCTCCAGGCCAAGGGCAAGGTCGACAAGGACCTCAGCCCGGCGGCGATGGCGGGCTCGCTCGTCGCGATGCTGGCCGCGGTCGCCTCGCACCAGAAGGGCTTCCAGACCTGGGGCGTCAAGCAGGCCGAGCTCAAGCCGAACCTCGCCCTGCTCGTCCACCTGGGCATCACCGGCAAGAAGCCGACCAGGTGACGGCGGACCCCCTGGAGGGTCCGCCGCCCGGTTCCCCCCGCCACCGCGCGGCCGCGTCGGGGCGCCCTGCCGGGCGGCCCGTGATCAGCGCCGCTCCAGGCGGAACAGTCTGATCTCGCGCTCGACGCGCGCCTGGTACGTCGCGTACGGCGGCCAGAACCTCAGCACCTCCTGCCACGCCGCCGCCCGCTCGGCCCCCTCCAGCAGCCGGGCCCGTACGGCGATGTCCCGCCCCTGCCAGCTCACGTCCGCGTCGGGGTGCTTGAGCAGGTTCCCGGTCCAGGCCGGGTGACCGGGGCGGCCGAAGTTGGAGCCGATCAGCAGCCAGCTCACGCCTCCGTCCTCCGGCATGCACGCGAGCGGTGTGGTGCGCGGCTCACCCGTCCTCGCACCCTTGGCGGTGAGCACCACCCCCGGCAGCATCCGGGCGCTGAGCAGCACCTTTCCCCGGGTCAGCCGGTGCACGGCCTTGTCCAGGGCGGGGATGAAGCGGGGCGCGATCCTGGCGAAGAGGAGGGTCGAGGAGACCTTCTGCATCAGCTTGACGCCGAGAGCCATCAGACGGCCACCCTCTCCGGGGTCACGGACGGTCCGAAGAGGCCCGCGTGGTGCGCGGCGTGCGCGCGGAGGCTGTGGACGGGACCGAAGAGCAGCTCGTCGGCGGCCGCCCGCTTGAAGTAGAGGTGGGCGTCGTGCTCCCAGGTGAATCCGATGCCCCCGTGCAGCTGGATCGCCTCGCCGGCGGTGGTGCGCAGCGCCTCCAGCGCCTGCGCGAGGGCGAGGCCGCCCTGGTCCTGGTCCCAGGCGGCGTAGTAGGCGGCCGAGCGCGCCGCCTGGACCTGTACGTAGAGGTCGGCGAGGCGGTGCTTGACCGCCTGGAAGGAACCGACGGCCCGGCCGAACTGCTCGCGCCGGCGCACGTACTCCACGGTGCGCGACAGCGCCCGGTCGGCCGCCCCGACCGCCTCGGCGGCGAGGACGGCGGCCGCCCCCCGGCCGACGGCGGCCAGGGCGGGGAGCACACCGGCGCCGGTCTCGGCGCCCAGCGACTCCGCCGGCACGTCCCGTAGTTGGACGCGGGCCTGGGGGCGGGTCTCGTCGAGGGCGGTCTGCCGGTCCCGTACGAGGCCGGGCGCGCCCTCCCGTACGAGGAACAGCAGGATCCGGCTCCGGGCGAAGCCGCCGGTGTGCGCGGCGACGACGAGCAGGCCGGCGCTGTGCCCGTCGAGCACCTGCGGCACCTCCCCGTACAGCCGCCAGCCGTCCTCGGCGCGGCGCGCCTGGACCCCACCGGCGCGGCCCCCGCCCGCCCAGTCGCCCGGGGTGTTGTCGCCGGTCAGGGCGAGGGCGGCGGCCAGGACGGGGCCGGGCACGGCGAGGGCGGCCGTCAGCTCCCCGGCGGCCAGCGACGGCAGCAGGGCGGAGCGCTGCCCGGGGGTGCCGAGGGCGGCGACCAGCGGGACGGCGAGGACGGCGGTGGCCAGCAGCGGCGAGGGCAGCAGTGCCCGCCCGGTCTCCTCGCAGGCCAGCGCGAGGTCGCCCGGGGGACAGCCGACGCCGCCGTACTCCTCGGCGACGGCGAGGCCGGGCAGCCCGAGCCGGCGGGAGAGCTCCTGCCACAGCTCGCGGTCGTGCCCCGCGGCGGTCCGGACGGCGGCTTTGACCTCGTCCGGGCCGCAGCGCTTGCCCAGGACCTCGCGCAGGGTACGGCGCATCTCGTCCTGCTCCGCGGTGAAGGCGGCATCCATCGTCGGGCTCCTCCCCGTATCTGACGGGGCGTCATGTTAGGGCGGCGGGGGCGAGAAGCCCAGGGGGCGGGGCGGGGGGTTTGCGGGAGGCGGCCTGAGGGGCGGGGGCCGACGCCCTGGGGGGCGGAGGTCGCCGCCCTGGGGGGCGGGGGTCGCCGCCCCGGGGGGCGGCCTGGGGGCGGCCCGGAGGGCCAGCCCGACCCCGGGTTCCGCGCCCCGGCCCGCACCCCCGGCCGGGGCGCTCCCGGTCTAGCATCTGACGACCCGTCAGATGTACCGTCCCTCCATGCCTGGACCCCTGTCTGCACCCGTGCCCCCCTCCCCGTCCCGCCGCCGGGTCGCGGTGGTCGGCGTCGCCCTCTCCGACTGCGGCCGGGTGGACGGCCCGACCCCCTACGCCCTGCACGCGCAGGCCGCCCGCCGCGCCCTCGCCGACTCCGGCCTCGACCGCTCCGTCATCGACGGCTTCGCCTCGGCGGGGCTCGGCGTCCTCGCCCCGGCCGAGGTGGCCGAGTACCTCGGGCTGCGGCCCACCTGGGTCGACTCGACCTCCGTCGGCGGCTCCACGTGGGAGGTCATGGCGGCCCACGCCGCCGACGCCATCGCCGCCGGCCACGCCAACGCCGTCCTGCTGGTCTACGGCTCCACGGCCCGCGCCGACATCAAGGCCCGCCGCCGCACCTCGAACCTGTCGTTCGGGGCACGGGGGCCGCTGCAGTTCGAGGTGCCGTACGGACACACACTGGTCGCCAAGTACGCGATGGCCGCGCGGCGGCACATGCACGAGTACGGGACGACGCTGGAGCAGCTGGCATCGGTGGCCGTCCAGGCCCGCGCGAACGCGGCGGCGAACCCCGACGCGATGTTCCGGGACCCCATCACGGTGGAGGACGTCCTGACGTCCGAACCGATCGCGGACCCCTTCACCAAGCTCCACTGCTGCATCCGCTCGGACGGCGGCTGCGCGGTGCTGCTGGCGGCGGAGGACTACGTCCCCGACACCGCCAAGGCCCCGGTCTGGATCCTGGGCACGGGCACGTCCGTCTCCCACACCACCATGTCGCAGTGGGAGGACTTCACCGTCTCCCCGGCGGCCGTCTCGGGCCGCCGGGCCTTCGCCGACGCGGGCCTCACCCCGGCGGACGTGGACCTCGCGGAGATCTACGACGCCTTCACGTACATGACCCTGGTGACGCTGGAGGACCTCGGCTTCTGCGCCAAGGGCGAAGGCGGAGCCTTCGTCGACAAGGGCCGCCTGCTCCGCGACGGCGAACTCCCGGTCAACACCGACGGCGGCGGCCTCTCCGCCTGCCACCCGGGCATGCGCGGCCTCTTCCTCCTGGTCGAAGCCGTCCGCCAACTCCGCGGCGAAGCGGGCCCGGGCCAGGTCACCAAGCCCGGCGGCCGCCTCCCGGAGGTGGCCCTGGCGTCGGGCACGGGAGGCTGGTTCTGCTCATCGGCAACGGTGCTCCTGGGCCGGGGGTAGCGACCGCCCGCACCACCCCGGCCGGCATCACAGCCGGTTTGGGGGGTTCCCGTCAGTCCCATCGTCCTTCCGGTTCGTGCCGGTCCCTCAAGGGCGCTCCTTCGTCGCGTCGCTACGCGATGGCCTACGGCCACCCTTGACCGACCGTCCCGCCCCGGAAAGACAAGGACTGCCGGGAGCCCCCCAAAAGAACGGTCACGGGGCAGGAATGGGAGGGGCGGGTCCCTCAGTGACGAGACGAGGGGCCGGGCGTCGGCCTGCTCCCGGATCCGGTCCCCAAAGCCCCTCGGCGGTCCACCCCCGCGCGTCAGATCGCTACGTGCTCCTCATGGCATAGCGTCCGACGGCCGTCCGGGGCTGATCCCCGCACACATGTCGATCAGGGCAGCTGGTGGGACCGGTGGGCGCGTCAGATCGCTACGCGCTTCCGCCCGGGAGGCGGCCTGCTGGCCACCTGTGGGCATGCGATCCGCCAGCGAGGTCGCTTATCCCTTTTGCCCGACTTTGGCGGGCGTGGGTGAGGCGTGAAGGGTATCTGTCGGAGTCTGCCGTTGAAGAAGGCATCCCCAGGCTCCGACAGACCATTAAGAGGCCCGCGAGAGGCCCCGCGAGGGTGCCCTGATGGTCATGTGGTGCGGGTATCAGCCCAAGACGGTCGCCGGACGCTGAGCCATGAGGAGCGCGTAGCGATCTGACGCGCCCACCGGTCCCACATGCGGCCCTGATCGACATTTCGTGCAGGTGTCGGCCCATGACGACCGCCGGACGCTGAACCGGGAGGAGCGCGTAGCGATCTGGTGCGCGGGGGTGGAGTGTTGGGCATCTCTGGGGGCCCGGATGCCCGGCGGGCCGTCCCCCGGGCACCCGTCTCATCGCTGAGGGAGTTGCTCCCCGGCTCTTGCCCCGTGACCGTTCTTTTGGGGGGTTCCCGGCAGTCCTTGTCTTTCCGGGGCGGGACGGCCTGTCAAGGGTGGCCGAAGGCCATCACGCAGTGACGCGACGAAGGAGCGCCCTTGACAGGCCGGCACGAACCGGAAGGACGATGGGACTGCCGGGAACCCCCCAAACCAGCCCCGACACCGCCCCGCCGAAACCCCACCCCCCGGCTCCCGCCGCCAACCCACACCCCCGCCCCCACCCCGCCCCCGGGGCGCTCGCGCCCCCCAGGGGCATCCTCGGTGCGCCCCCGCGCGCGGCCGGCGCGCCTTTTGCGCGCCGGGTCGGAGGGTGTCTTGTTATGGCTCCTGCGGTCGTCCCTCGTGCATCATTGACGCGGGTAGCTCTTCCCCCGAGTTTTCATCTGCGACCGAAATCCTTCTGCTTCAACCCACATTCTGGCTGCGGAGGTTCGCGATGGCGGTACGGACGCGCGTCCACCTCGTGCTGGTGCACGGTCTGTTCTCCTCCGCCAAGGTGTGGGCGGCCTTCCACGCACTTCTCGTCACCGATCCCGAGCTGGCCGACTGGGTCAGCGTCCACCGCTTCGGGTACGACTCCCCGCTCGTCCGGCTGCGGCCCGACCGCCGGGTCGCGGAGACCGACGACGTCGCCGACCAGCTCGGCACCTTCCTCGAGACCGAACTGGCCGAGGCCGAGCGGATCGTGCTCGTCACCCACAGCCAGGGCGGGCTGATCGTCCAGCGGTTCCTCGCGCGGAAGCTGTGGAACGGCGAGGGCAAGGAGCTGGCCCGCATCAAGCACTTCACGATGTTCGCCTGCCCCAACACCGGGTCCGGCTTCTTCCTCACCGTCCGCAAGTGGCTCAAGCTCTGGAACAACCCGCAGGAGCAGCAGCTGCGCCCCTTCGACCGGGCGGTGACGGAGGCGCAGCGCACCGTCCTCAGTGCCGTCGTCCACGGCCGGACGTACACGGACCAGGAGTGCCCCATACCGGTGCGCGCCTACGGGGGTTCCGCGGACGAGATCGTGCCGCCCGTCGTCGCGCGCGGGGTGTTCCCCAAGGGCGGGGTGGTCACCGCCGACCACTTCTCGATCGTGCAGCCCGCCGACCGCACCGCCGCCCCGTACATGGCGGTCCGCGCCGCCCTGCTGGAGGCGGCCCACGACCCGGGGCCGGTGGAGGCGGCCGGGCCGGTCGTGCCCCGCTCCCCCGCCGAGGCGGCCGGGCGGCCCTCGCTGCCGCCGCCCGCCGCCGGGGAGCTGGACCTGGCACCCTTCCCGCCGCCTCCGTACGGGCCGTTGGAGGAGGGCAAGCTGAAGGGGCAGGAGCGGCTGAGCCTGGTCGGCTCGCTGCTGAAGGAGGAGGCCCGCCAGCAGGTGCACGTCCTGTCGGGCCTGGGCGGGTCGGGCAAGAGCCGGCTGGCGCTGGAGGTCGCCGACCGGGCGCAGCGCGCCGGGCACCGGGTCTGGTGGGTGTCGATGCCGGAGCTGAGCCTGCGCATGCGGATGATCGCCCGGGACCTGGGGGCGCCGTCGATCACGGTGGAGCGGGCCTGGCTGCTGGGGACCGCCATGGACCTGGTGTGGACGCTGCTCAACGCGTGCCCGGACCCCTGGCTGCTGATCTTCGACAACGCCGACGACCCCGAGCGGCTCGGCCCGCGCGACGGCCAGGTCGCGGACGGCGGCGGCTGGCTGCGCCGCCCGCAGAACGCGAACGGCACGGTACTGGTCACCAGCCGGGTGCGCCGCCAGCAGACCTGGGGGGAGCACAGCGTCATCCACCAGGTGGTGCCGCTCGGCGAGGACGACGGGGCGTCGATGCTGCTGGAGCGGACCGGCGGTCTGGGCGGCACGAACGAGCAGGCGCGGCAGCTGTCGCGGCAGCTGGGCGGGCTGCCGCTGGCGCTGCGGCACGCCGCCGACGTGATCAGGGCGGTCAGCGAGAGCCAGATCTCCCTGGACAGCGACATCCGGGACTTCGAGACCTTCGGCCGGACGGTCGCCGCGCGGGTGGAGACCGCCCCGGGCCAGGCGGGCCCGGACCTGAGCGAGCTGCTGGGCCGGGAGATCGTGGAGAAGGTCTGCGGGATCGCCATGGACCTGCTGAGCCGGCAGGAGCGGGCGCAGGCGGCGACCCTGCTGAAGGTGTTCGCCTGCCTGAGCATCGCCCCGATCCCGTACCGCTGCCTGCTCGTCGATCCGGTGCTCTCCCAGTCCCCGCTGTTCCCCGGGATCACCCCGGCGCGCACGTACGCGGCCCTCGCGGGCCTGGAGGAGTTCGGGCTGGTGGACTTCTACGAGCGCGAGGGCGTCGCCGAGCGCGACCTGGCGCACGTACTCACCCTGCACCCCGTCGTGCACGGGGTGCTGCGCGAGGACCGGGAGGTGCGGGACCGGCCGGCGGACTACTACGGGCTGGCGGTGCGGACGGTGCTCCAGGCCGCCCACCTGCGCAATCCCGACCATCCGGCGAACTGGCCGCTGTGGGCGGCGCTCGCCCCGCACGCGCTGGAGGTTTCCCGGGCCTGTCTGCTGGGGGACCTGAAGCTGTCGGACCGCACGGTGCGCACGGAGGCGCTGGAGCTGGCCCGGCTGACCGCCCGCTACCTGATCGCGACGGGGATGCTGGGGCCCGCGTACGACCTGGTGCTGCCGATGGTGGAGCGCTGCTCCTCCTTCGGCTTCGACGTCGACGACCGGGAGATCCTGGGGCTGCGGCACGAGCAGGGCCGCATCCACCTGGACCGGGAGCAGCTGCGGGAGGCCGAGCAGGTGCTGGCGCTGGTGGTGCGGGCGCGTACCCGGATCCTGGGCAGGGACCACGCCGACACCCTGGCCAGCCGGCACAAGCTGGCCCGTGCGATCAACGAGCAGGAGGGGCGGGAGGCGGAGGCGGAGGAGATGCTCCGTTCGATCGTGGAGGCGGAGAACGAGGTGCGCGGCCGGGAGCACTACGACACGCTCGTGGTGCGCCACACGCTGGCCCGGACGATGCTGGCGCTGGGCCGGCACGCGGAGGCGGAGGCGGAGGCCTGGCAGATCCTGGACATCAGCCGGCGCAACCACTGGCCGCCGTCGACGCCGGAGATCCTGCGGGTGCGGGAGACGCTGACGCACGCGCTGCTGCGCCAGGGCCGGGCGCCGGAGGCGGAGCAGGTGATCCGGGAGGCGCTGCGGGACGCGGCCCAGCCGCCGGATTCGAACTTGGTGATGCGTTTCCGGTACACCTTCGTGCTGGTGCTTCTGGGGGTGGTGGGGCGTACGCCCGAAGCGGTGAACGAGTTGAAGGCGCTCGTGCGCGACCTCACCCGGGTGGTGGGTCCGGAGCACCCGTTGTTGGTGCAGGCCAGGGCTCTGCTGGAGAAGCTGCTGCGGGAGATGCCGGGCTGAAACCTCGTGCTTTTCATACCAGTTGGGCGGAACTCCGTCGGCCGGTGCGGGCTTGCGCGTAGCCTGACGTTGCCTCACCCTGTGTGACGCGTCCCACACCGAAATGCGCGGAGGTCCGCCGATGACTGCTGTCCCCACCGATACGAACGACGACCAGTCCCTCAGATGGGGTGCTCCGGGGAGTGACCTGGAGCAGATGCAGGCGGAGGTCGGCCGGCGGATCGCGATGGAAGCGCTGGAGGCCGGACGGCAGGCACTGGAGCTCGACGCGAAGACCGCGTTCCGCGCGACCAGCGGGGCGCATCCCGGATAGGTGCCATTGTTTTCTGTTGTCTTTCCGACGCCGGGGGGCGATCGAATGACGTCAGGGCAATCCACTCAGAGCGCGTTACCGAACCCATCGCACGATCCGTTCTTCCGCGCCGTGACCGCACCGGCGTTCACCCACGAGCTGCTCGCCGGGCTGGCCGCCGGGCGGTACGCGGCGGTCCGGGTTCCCGACTTCCTGCCGCGCGAGCGGTGCGACGAGGTGCTCGGCGCGCTGCGACGGCAGGTGTTCGACTCGTACGGGAAGGCCCGCGTCGATCCGCCGGTGATGCGGTTCGGGGTGGGCGTCAGCGACCACATGGCGGACGGGGGCGTCGCCGACTCCTACTGGAAGGCGCTTCAGGGGCACCACGAGGCCTGGCAGGGTCTGGGCCTTTCGTTCGATCCGTTCCGCACCTGCCGGGAGGCGCTCGCCGCGGCCTGGCCGGGCGGGGTGGCGGTGGGCCGCCGGGGCGGCGTGGAGATGGGCGACGGGGTGGCCCGGGAGCCGAACCAGGGCTTCCAGGTCCATTTCGACGACGCGCTGCGCGAGTACGACGGGGACCTGCTCGACGTACCGCTGATCGGGCAGTTCGCGTTCAACCTGTACCTCAGCGTGCCGCCCGAGGGCGGTGAGACGGTGCTGTGGAGGCACCGCTGGCGGCCCGAGGACGAGGCGCACCGGCTGTCGGCCCGGTACGGGTTCGACGAGGCGGTGGTGGCGGGTGCCGAGTCCATCGAGCTGGCTCCGCGGGTCGGTGAGGCGCTGCTGATCGATCCGCGGTTCTTCCACGCGGTCCGGCCGAGCCGCGGGGACCGCAGGATCGCACTGGGGTTCGCGGTGGGGATCGGTACGTCCGGCCAGCTGCTCACCTGGGCCTGACCGGCCCGCCGCGGGGCGGGCACGGTCCCGGCTGGCGTCAATTACCGTGTGTGGCACGGATTTTGACGGCCCGAGGACGGGCCCGCTACGTTCGGGTGATGGACCTCTTGCGTTACGTGGCCTTCAGCACCGACCCGCTGGGCGGCAACCCGGCGGGTGTGGTGCTGGACGCCACCGGCATCGACGAGGAGACGATGGCCGCCGTCGCGGCGGACGTCGGCTACTCGGAGACCGCCTTCGCCGTGCCCCGCCAGGACGGGGCGCTGGACATCCGCTACTTCAGCCCGCAGACCGAGGTGCCCTTCTGCGGGCACGCCACCATCGCGACCGCCGTGGCCTACGCCCAGCGGCACGGCGTCGGGGACCTGCTGCTGCACACGCAGGCGGGCCCGGTCCCGGTGACCACCTCGGCCGGCCCGGACGGCGGCGTCGTGGCGACCCTGGTGAGCGTGGCGCCGCGTACGGAGGCCATCTCCGACGCCGATCTGGCGGAGCTGCTGGCCGCGCTGCGCTGGTCCGCCGACGAGCTCGACGCGGCGCTGCCGCCGCGCGCCGCGTACGCCGGGGCCTGGCACCCGGTGATCGCGGCGGCGAGCCGGGCCCGGCTGGCCGACCTGGACTACGACATGCCCGCCCTCGGCGACCTGATGGCGCGCCGCGGCTGGGCCACGGTCGCCCTGGTGCACCGCGAGTCGGCGGACGTCTTCCACGCCCGCAACCCCTTCCCGCCCGGCGGGGTGGTCGAGGACCCGGCGACCGGTGCGGCCGCCGCTGCCCTCGGCGGGTACCTGCGGAGCCTGGGCCTGGTCGAGCCGCCCGCGCTGCTCACCGTCCACCAGGGCGTCGACATGGGCCGGCCGAGCCTGATCACGGTGGGCGTACCGGCGGACCCGGCGGCGGGCATCGAGGTGACGGGCACGGCGGTCCCGATCACCTGACCCGGGCGGCGGCATTTGGCGCCTGCCCCGGGCTGAGGGGCCCGTCGCCCGGCCGGGGCTGTGGGGCCCGATCGGCTGCCCCAACCCGGCGGCCACGGGCTTGACCCGGCCTGGCGGGCCCCGGCGACCGGGCCGGGCCCCGCCCGGTCGCCGGGTGGCTTCTAGGCCCCGTGGGAGACCTCGAGGAGGACCTCGATCTCCACCGGGGCGTCGAGCGGCAGGATGTCCATCCCGACGGCGCTGCGCGCGTGCCGGCCCGCCTCGCCGAACACCTCCACCAGCAGCTCGCTCGCCCCGTCGACCACTCCCGCCTGCCGGGTGAACCCGGGCGCGGAGGACACGTACCCGACCACCTTCACCACCCGCACCACGGCCTCCAGCGGGGCCACCGAGTCCGCGGCGGCCAGTGCCGCCAGCGCGCACTGCCGGCTCAGCTCCCTGGCCCGCTCCGGTGACACCTCCGCGCCGACCCTGCCCGTCTGGGTCAGTTCCCCGCCGCTGAGCGGGATCTGTCCTGCGACGAAGACGTGGATGCCGCTGCGCACGGCGGGTACGTAGGCCCCCTTGGGGGCGCTCACCTCCGGCAGCCGTAATCCGAGCTCGGCTAGCCTTTCGCGGACGTCAACGCTCATGGCACCCCCTGGTGACCTCGACCTGACCTCGTCGGCTCACCCCATCGTCCCACCGTCCGGGGCCCGTTGGGGTGGGCTCCGCCCTTGTGGTCCCGGACGGGGCGCCGATCTGCTAGGTCCTGTCGTCGAAGTAGCGCCGGTCAGGTCCGCGGCGTCCGGTGCCGTGCGTCGCAAGGCAGAGGGGCGCCCGAGTACTGGACGTACTCGGGTGCCCCGACAACGCGGCGAGGTGCGGTGCCGGGGGCCGCGGGCCAGGCGGGACTTTGACGACAGGGCCTAGCGGCCGGGCGGGTTCGCCCAGGTCCAGCCCAGCAGGCCGGGGTGGGCGAGGGTGCCGGCGAAGGCGGCGTGCGCCGCCTCCTCGGTGGTCCCGGGCGGCGGGGTCAGCCGCAGGGACACCGTCCCGCCGGGGAAGTCGGGCGCGTAGCCCCAGCCCGGTGGCAGTAACGAGATCAGCCGCACGGCCGCCAGCTCCGGCGCCGATCCCTCGGGGCCGCGTCCGTCGGGGGCGACGACGAAGTGGTACGTGGTGGTACGCATCGGAGCCTCCTGGCAGGTCATCGGCGGCCCGGCGCGAGGAACGGCAGGCCCGGGCCAGCATCGCCCAGCGCGGCCTCCACCGCGAGGAGAACACCGGCCGAACCCGTCGCCAGGTCGGCGGACAGGCGCAGCGTGTGGTCGCCGAAGAAGGCCAGGTGGCCGTCGCAGCGCACCGCGTGCCAGCCCAGGGTGTCCAGGTGGCGCTGGACGGCCCGGCCGGTGGCGGCGGAGCCGTCGTGCAGGTGGCGCAGGGCGAGCAGGGCCCCGGCCCGGCCGTGGAAGAGCCCGGCGTTGAGCATGAAGGACGGGCCGGCCTGCGCGCGCAGCGCGTCCCTCGCCCGGGTGAACTCCGGGTCGGGCAGCAGGCGTTCCACCTCGTGGAGCACCATGGCGAGGCCGGCGCCGCCGAAGGCCAGGAACGGCACCTTCCAGGCGGCGTCCTCGGAGCCGGCCGGGTCGCTGTCCTCGGACCAGCCCGCCTCCGCGAGGTCGTGGCGCATCAACTCGCCCGCCACGTGCAGGTGCTTCGGGTCGCCGGTGGCTTCGTGCAGCCGGAGCATCAGCAGCGCCCCGCCCGACGCGCCGCGCAGCAGACCGGGCCGGGGGCGGCCCGGGCCCCCGCCCGGCCCCTGGTCGGCGATGAGCGCGGCGATCCGGGCGGCCTCGTCGGTGTTCCCGAAGTGCAGCTGGGTCAGGCCGATCCCGGCGAGGCCCCCGAAGAGGCCGTGGTCGACGTCCTCCAGAGGTGCGCGGGAGACCCGGTCCAGGACTGCGGCGGCCTCGTCGGCGCGGCCGAGCCGGTCCAGGGCGTAGGCGATGCCGCTCAGCCCGTCGTAGAAGCCGGGGCCCATGTCCGCGGTGCGGGCGGTGGCGTCCGTCAGCCAGGCCACGTGCTCGTCGGCGGGGGCGAAGCCCAGCTCGGCGAGGGTCCACAGCACTCCGGCCGCGCCGTAGGCGAAGGTGGCGCCGCCGCCGGGTACGGAGAACTGCTCGACGTCGCCGGGGAAGAGCCGGTCCTCGCGCTGCGGGGTGGCGCTGGCGAGCAGGTCCTCGGCGAGGGTGGTCCGCAGCGCGGGCCAGCCGGCGGGCGTGGGCGCGGTCCACAGGGGGGCGGGGCCGGTGTCGGGGAGCTGCCCGGGGTGCGGGTCGGGTCCGAGGTCGGCCATGACCTGCCCGGCGAAGCCGTCGGGTACCGGGAAGTGCTCGGTGACCAGGCCGATCAGCTGGTCCACCTTGGCCGGGGACCAGGTGGCCATGACCGTCAGCGGCAGGAACACGCCGATGCGGATGCAGCCGAGGGCGTACCGGTCGACGGCGGTGCCCTTGTAGCCGGCGGGCGCGCGGAAGCCGGGGGCGCCGATGGCCTGGGCGGATTCCGCCTCGGCGGGGGTGGCGGTCTCCAGGTCGATGAAGGAGACGGTGTCGTCGGGGCGGACCAGGATGTTGTTGGGGTGCAGGTCGCCGAAGACGACGCCCTTGGCGTGCATGGCCTCGACACCCCGCTCCACCTGGTCGACGATCCTCAGCGCCCAGTCCGCGTACGCGGCGTACGCGCCTTCGGTGCGGTCGTCGTTGACGAGCGGGTTGCGGCTGAGGAGTTCCCGGGCGAGCGGCTTGCCGTCGACGTACTCGCGGGCCAGGAACCAGTGCTCGTTGCCCTTGCGGTAGTCCACGACCGGCGGGATGCAGTCCAGCCCGGCGAGCCTGTCCAGCGCCCAGTGCTCGCGCTCCAGCCGGGCCACGGCGTCGGCGCCCTCCTCGTCGAGGCCGGCGAGCGGGCGGGCCTCCTTCAGCAGGACGCGGCCGCCGTCGCGGATGTCGGTGGCCTCGTAGACGCCGCCGCCGTTGGAGAAGTGCAGGGCCTTCGTCGCGCGGAACGGGAAGTCCTGGAGGGTGGCCGCGTTGCGGGCGGCGAGCGCCTCGCCGAGGAAGGCGGGCAGTTCCACCCAGGACGGCGGCCGGAAGGACGGGCCGCGCACGTCGGGTACCAGGCGGCCCTCCGGGTCTTCGATGCAGTGCACCAGCTCGCCCGTCTCGGAGCGGCCCAGGCGGGAGACGAAGCCTCCGTAGCGCACGTACAGCGGGCCGGAGCGCCAGCGCAGGTCGCTGAGGATGGTGGGGCCGCTCTCGCCGTCGAGGAGGTCGCCGAGGCCGTGCAGGATCCGCTCCAGCTGCGCCTCGTCGACCGGGTAGACGGTGAAGAACTTGCCGCTGCTGCCGCGGTCCCCGTACTTGCTGTTGCGCATCTTGAGGATGCCGGCGCTGCGGATGAACTTGAAGGTGACCCGCTCGGCGACGCAGAAGTCCCAGACCAGGCCGAGGACGCGGTCGGCGTTCTCGAGGGTGGCCGACACGTGGATCTTCCAGCCCTGGGCGGGCAGCCGGGTGCCGGGCGGGGTCATCAGCAGCCAGTGCGTGTTGTCGGTGCGGGTCCAGCCCTCCGGGAGGGGGCCGGTCACCGCCGGGAAGACACTGGCGTCGGCGGCGGCGGTGGCCGGTACGTCGTAGAACGGATTGCCGGGCTGGCAGTAGTTCATGTAGCGAAGATCCATGGTGCTCTCCGTTCGTGACGGGTGGGTGGAGGGGCGGCGGCTACCGGCGCCAGAGCGGGGCGACGTACTTCGTGTACAGCCACTCGCCCAGCGGGAGCCGGCCGAGGTCGACCTGCGCCGCTCCGACGCGGTCGGCGGGGGCGCGGCCGACGGTCAGGGGGAGGCTGACGACGGGCATCCGCACCGGGGTCGCGGCCACCGGGAAGAACGCCGACATGGGTGCGCTGGTCTGGGTGCGGGTCAGCGCGGCGACGCTCGCGGTGCCGGTCTGCTCGCGGGTCATCAGCCCGGCCCGGTAGAAGCGGACCGGGGAGTCGGGGCGCACGGAGGACAGGTCGGCGGTGTCCGGCAGGACCAGCTCGACGCGGCCCCGGTCGTGGGCCACGTAGCCGGCGGCGAGGGTGTACGGCGCCTTGACGAGGACCAGCGCGGCCCCGGCCGCCCCGGTGAGCAGCACGGCCGCGGCGATGGTGCGCCACAGCGGGGCGCCGGCGGTGCGGCCTTCGGCGGCGAGGCGGCCGAAGCCGAGGCCGAGGCGGTAGACGAGGTAGCAGACGACCATCAGGACGGTGCTGGTGCCGACGGCGCCGAGCCGCTGGAGCAGGTCGGACCACAGGGCCAGGGCGCCGGCGATGACGTAGAGGGGGAAGGTCATGCAGGCCAGTCCGAAGGCCACCGCCCAGCGGCGGGCGGGGAGTTCGCGGGTGTAGCCGCGGCCGCCGAAGAGGATCTTCGCGAGGAAGCGGCGGGCGTCGGTCATGGCCCGGTCGCGCAGGTGCGGCACGTCGAGGTGGCTCATGAGGGCGATGTAGCCGTCGAGCTTCACGAAGGGCAGCAGGTTGACGACGCCGCTGGTGTAGGTGGCGACGGCGAAGACGAGGACGGCGTCGCGCAGGTCCGAGGGGCCCAGGGCCAGGGCGCTCAGGGCGGCGGCCCCGGCGATCACGGTCTGGGTGGCGATGCCGGCGAGGGCGACCCGGACGCGCTGTTCCTTGCGGGAGAGCCGCCAGCCGTCGGAGACGTCGCAGAAGAAGGCGGGCGACATGTAGAAGAGCATGAAGCCCATCCGGCTGGGCTTTCCGCCGTAGTACGTGAGGACCGCGCCGTGGCCGACCTCGTGGACGGCGGTGGTGGCGAGCACTCCGGCCATCACGCCGAAGTAGGCGTAGAAGGGGAGCGGCCGGCCGAGTGCGGCGTCGACCTCGGGTGTCATCAGCGCGAGGGCGAGGACTCCACCGAGGGCGAACAGGGCGGCGACGGCGGCCGAGGTCCGCCCGGCGAACAGGCGGATCACGGGGGCGAGACGGGCCAGGAGCCGCTCGGGGTGCACCACCGTGAACTGGAGCGTCATCGGCGGCACGAAGCGGAACCAGGTGCTTCGGCGTTCGGCGGGCTTGCCGTCGTCGAGGACCTTGGTCTCGGCGAGCTTGTGCACGGCGGTCCCGACGTGCTGCGCGGTCCACGGCGGGCCGAGGACCTCGGCGAGGCCGGTGTGGTCGAGGGAGCCGTCCATCGCCCGGACGAGGCGCGCCATGTCGGGCTGGAGGCGGAAGTGTTGGTGGTTGCCGCGCTGGAGGACCCACGGCGCGCCGCTCTCGATGGGCTCGTGGATCTCCACGTTCGCGGCGATGCGCGGGCGTTCCAGGAGCGCGGGGTCCCAGTCGTCCGTGGCGGCGGCGGCCGGCTTGGGGGCCGCCTTCCGGATGAGCGTCTTGGTGGACATGTCTGGATCACGCCTTAGATGACGTCGCGGGAGAGCAGCAGCTGACGGGCGGCGGTCCCGGCGGCGGCGAGCCAGCCGGCGAGGACCAGGAGGGCGAGCGGTACGGAGAGCAGCTCGGGCTTGCCGTCGAGGTAGACGGAACTCATCGCGATGGTGGGCAGGTATGCGGCCGCCTCCGGAGCGATCTCCTGGAGGCCCGGCTCGACGAGGAGGGTGAGCGCGATGACGGTGATGACGGTGGCGAGCTGGCTGCGGATGATCCAGCCGAGGAGCGCGCCCCAGGGGGCGGCGAGCACGTTCACGGTGATCACGCCGAGCACGATGCGGGTGGTGTGGCCGGTCCAGTCGCCGTCGTAGCCGAAGTGGCCGGGCAGGGTGAAGGCGCACAGCACGGCGAGGGCGGCGGCGAGGAGGCCGTTGAGGAGCCCGGCGGCGGTGGCGACGAGGGCCTTGGCGGACAGCAGCCGCATCCGGCCGCCGCTCAGCAGGACCGAGCGGGCGATGGCGCCGGAGTTGTACTCGCGGGTGACGAGGATGGCGCCGAACACGGCGGACATCAGGAAGGTCATCATCCACGCCTGGGCCATGTCGTCGGTGACGGTGGCGGCGGTGGCCTTGCCGAGGGCGATGCTCTCGTCGCCCGTGGAGGCGTACCCGAAGCAGGCGAGCAGGGACATGAAGATCCCTGCGGTGGCGAGGATCAGCCAGGTGCGGCCCGTCCAGGCCTTCATCCACTCGCCGGCGAGGACGTTACGCATGGTTCGGCCTTTCGGTGCGCGCGGCGGTCCCGGTGTCCCCGTCCACCAGCGAGAAGAAGCGGTCTTCGAGGCGTTCGGCGCCGTCGGAGGTGAGCTCGGCGAGGGAGCCGGCGAAGCGCAGGGTGCGCTGGATGACGATGACGTCGTCGACGGTCTGCTCGACCTCGGCGAGGAGGTGGCTGGAGACCAGGACGGTGCGGCCTTCGGCGGCCAGGGCGCGCAGGGTGTCGCGCAGCCAGCGGATGCCGTCGGGGTCGAGGCCGTTGGCCGGCTCGTCCAGGACGAGGAGTTCCGGGTCGGCGAGCAGCGCGGTGGCGAGGGCCAGGCGCTGGCGCATGCCGGTGGAGTAGCCCTTGGCGGCGCGGTCGGCGCTGTCGGTGAGACCGACGCGTTCCAGTACCGCGTCGACGCGGGCCGGGGAGACGCCGAGGGTACGGGCCCAGATCCGCAGGTCGCGGCGGCCGGAGGCGCCGGGGGTGGGGCCGATGCCGTCCATGCAGACGCCGACGCGGCGGGCGGCGTCGGGGAGTTCGGTGTAGGGGTGGCCGAAGACGGTGGCGGTGCCGGAGGTGGGGCGGGCCAGGCCGAGCAGCATGCGCAGGGAGGTGGACTTGCCGGCGCCGTTGCGGCCGAGCAGTCCGGTCACCCGGCCGGGGCGGACCTCGAAGGTCACGTCCTGCACGGCGGTGAACGGGCCGAACTCCTTGGTGAGGCCCGACGCGCGGACGACGCCGGCGGCGCTCATCGCTTGCTCGCGGCGACGTTGGCGCCGACCTTGGCGGCGCAGGCGACCAGGCCCAGGCCGATGACCGTCATGACGGCGACGAGCGCGGCTCCGGTCAGCTGCGCGTTGGCGACGGCCAGTGCCAGCGCGAGCAGCGCGGCGGTCGTCCCCAGCTGTCCGTTCGTCCCCTTGCGGGGGTTCTCCTTCGGCATGTTGGCTCCCTCTTCCTTCTGCTCCGTGCGTGTGGTGCGTGATGCGGTGCGGGGGCCCGCGGCGGTGGCTTTCGCCACCGCCACGGGACCGGGTCACCCTGGGGGACCGGCGTTCCGGTCCGCTGTGATCGGGGTAGCCGTGGCTACCGGTGCGATCAGGTGGCGAGCGTGGCGCTCGCGACGGCGACGCCGCTGATGACGAGACCCTGCTTGAAGCCGGACCAGAAGCCCGGGGCCTCCATGGCCTCCAGCTCCTGCATGCCGAGCTCGAGGTTCTCGATGGCGATGTCCTGCTTCAGAACGTCCTGCATGGGGTTCTCCCGTTTCCTCGTGTTGTTTCTCGGTGGGTGGAAGGCGTACCGCCGTGCGCGGTACGGGCTTCTCAGGTGGCGATGAGCGCCGCGGAGGCGACGTAGCTGCCGTAACCGGCGGCCGAGGCGACGACCACACCGGCGCCGACACCGATGCCGGTCCACCAGCCCGGGGCCTCCATGGCCTCGAGCTCCTGCATGCCCAGCTCCAGGGCCGGGAAGGTCTCGATCGCGAGGTTGTCCTGCATGAGGGGTACTCCTTTTCCGTGGGTGTTCTTCAGCGCTTCAGCGCTTCGGTGCTTCGGTGGGTGGAAGGCGTACCGCCGTGCGCGGTACGGGCTTCTCAGGTGGCGATGAGGGCCGCGGAGGCGACGTAGCTGCCGTAACCGGCGGCCGAGGCGACGACCACACCGGCGCCCACGCCGATGCCGGTCCACCAGCCCGGGGCCTCCATGGCCTCGAGCTCCTGCATGCCCAGCTCCAGGGCCGGGAAGGTCTCGATCGCGAGGTTGTCCTGCATGAGGGGTACTCCTTTTCCGTAAGGGTCATTCGGGGTGTGGTGCGTGTTCGGGATGTGCTCCCGTCCGCACCGCGCGGCCGTGCCTGCGGGTGCGGAAGTCCGTGGGTGGTGCGTACGGGCGCCGGGTGCGCCCGGTGGTGTCAGGCCGCCGCGGCCCCGGCCAGCAGGCCGTACACGTCGTCGGTCCGCAGGCCGCCGAGCATCGGCAGCCCGGCGCCCCAGGCGCGGACGGTGCGGCCGGCGATCTCGGCGAGCCGGTCGGGGCCCGCGCTGATGCCGCGGTCGATCCCCCAGGAGTCGACGAGGGCTTCGATGCCCGCCGCCGGGTCCTCGGGGAGGGTGTCCGGGTCGGTGGCCCGCAGCCGGGACCACAGGCGCCGGAGCCTGACGTCCGAGCCGAGCCGTGTCTCGCCGGCGCAGACGGCC
This sequence comes from Streptomyces sp. NPDC034043, assembly GCF_055575675.1. Lineage (NCBI taxonomy): Bacteria > Bacillati > Actinomycetota > Actinomycetes > Kitasatosporales > Streptomycetaceae > Streptomyces > Streptomyces sp. NPDC034043. The sequence continues at coordinate 23,970 of NZ_JBVISF010000015.1, read as the reverse complement.
CGCCACAGGTGCGGCAGGATCGCGGCGACCGCGGTCATCTTGCGCACGCCGAGGGCGGAGGACAGCTCGTTGGCGATGAGCCAGCCCTTGACCGCGTACAGGTCGCGGCCCAGGTGGGCCCATTCGGCGTGGCTGAGGCCGCTGAGCTTGGCGATCTCCAGCCGCAGCCGGTCGCCGGTGGGGCGTCCGGCGCGGCGCGCGTCGCGCACCTCGTGGCCGAGCAGCACCAGCCGTTCGGCGATGGTCTCCACCAGGGCGTCCTCGGTGGGCAGGTCCCCGTGGTCGCCGACGTACGGACTGATCACGCGGTGCAGGGCTTCGAGGACCCCCTCGGCGACCAGTGCGTCGTCGAGGGTGGCGGTGGCGGCCGGGTCCAGGACGGCTGCCCTGGGCCGCAGGGCGGTGCCCATCACGAGCCGCTTGCCGAGGCCGGGGTAGCCGAGGCAGGCGACGCCGCTGGACTCGGTGCCGGTGCCGACCGTGGTGGGTACGGCGACCAGCGGGAGTCCGTGCCGGGTGTGGTGTCCGAGGACCAGCAGTCCGCTGCGCTGCGGCACCGTGAGGCGGGCGTACGCGTCGGGGTTGGTCCGCATCAGGGCGGCCAGCTTGGCCTGGTCGAGGAGGGAGCCGCCGCCGATGCCGACGATCAGCTCCGTGTCCGTGTCCGCGAACCGGCCGGCGAGCGCGGCCACCGTGTCCAGGTCGCCGGGGCCGGACAGTTCCAGCACCGTCGTCCCGTACCGGTCCCCGGGCAGCAGGGCGCGGATCCGGGCGGTGACCGGGGCGGCGGCGACCGCTTCGTCCACGAGGACGGTGATCCGCCGCTCGGGGCGTCCGGTGAACCAGGCGCCCAGGCTGTCGCAGCCGATCAGCTGCTGGGCCGGGGCGTGCCAGCCGGCGCTCACGCCAGGGCCTCCGCCGCCGGGGCGGTGGTCCGTGCCAGGTGGAGGTCCAGCCCGGCGGTGACGCGGGCCAGGAGTTCGGTGAGGTCGGCGTCGGTGTAGGTGAGGGCGGGGAAGAGCTGTACCCCGTTCACCCCGGGGTGGACGATGGCGCCGGCCTCCCGGATCGCCCGCACCAGGGCGTGTACCTGGTCCTGCGGGAAGGGGGTGCCGTCCGGGTCGCACAGCCGGACGGAGCGGAAGCAGCCCAGGCCGGTGGTGGCCGCCACCCGGGGGTGGGTGGCGACGAGCGCGGCCAGTTCGGTGTCGAGCCGGGCCGACAGCCGCCGGCCGAGGGCGACCGCGTCGAGGCGGCGCATCTCGTCGAGGGTGGCGGTGATGGTGGCGCAGGTGACCGGGGTGCCGGCCTGGGTCTCGCCGTGGGTGAGGACGGCGCCGGCCTCGGTGAAGGCCTCCGCCACCTGGCGGGAGGCGATCACGACGGCGGCCGCGCTGGTGCCGTTGGTGAGTCCCTTGGAGGAGACGAGCAGGTCGGGCTGTTCGGCCCACTGCTGGGAGGCGAAGAGGCTGCCGGTGCGGCCGAAGCCGGTGGCGACCTCGTCGGCGACCAGCAGGAAGCCGTGCTCGCGGCGCAGCCGCAGCAGTTCGGCGAGGTACTCCTCGGTGAGGGGCACGGCGCCGCTGCCGAGCACCGGCTCGACGACGACGGCGGCGATCTGGCCGCCCTGGCGGGCCATGAGGGTGCCCAGCTCGGCCGGGTCGTTGGGGGTGACGTGGCGGACGAACCGCTGGTCCACGCCGTACAGCTGCTGTCCGAGGTCGTCCCCGGTCAGCGCGAAGCTGCCGTAGGTCAGGCCGTGGTAGCTGCCGCGCAGGCCGACGACCACCTTGCGCTGCGGCTGTTCGCGCAGTGCGTGGTACTGCCGGGCGACCTTCATGACGAGGTCGTTGGCGGCGCCGCCCGAGGTGGAGAACAGAACCCGGCCGTAGTGGGCGGGGCCGGCCGCTTCGACGAGGGCCTCGGCGGCGCGCCGGGCGTAGACGTTCTCGTAGCGGAAGACGGAGAGGTACGAGGCCTCGCGCAGGGCCTCGGCGGCGGCGCGGGCGATCTCCTCGTTGCCGTAGCCGATGTTGGTGTTCCACAGGCCGCTGGAGCCGTCGAGGAGTTCACGGCCGTCGGCGAAGCGGACCCGTACGCCGTGGGCGGAGACCGCGCAGGTGTCGTCGCGGCCCTGGTCCCGCGGTGCGGTCAGGGACGGCCACAGCGGGTGGTGGCCGGGGTGTGTCGTGGTCGTCCCGTTCACCGGGTCACCTCCGTTTCCAGCAGTACGTCGTGGTGGCGCTCGCCTACGGCGGGCAGCGGGTGCCGGGACAGGACGCGGAACCCGGCGGCGGCCAGTTCGGCCTCCAGCAGTGCGGCGGGCAGGACGCCGATGGTGGTGGTGCACACCCGCACCGGGCCTTCGTCGCCGATGGCGGCGGGGAAGAGCGTGACGGTGCGGCTGCCGGAGTCCGGCGTCCAGTGCTCGAAGAGCCGGTAGGCGCGGCCGCTGTCGGTGACGATCTCCATGTCGACCTCGGCGGGCCCGGCCTCCCCGGTGGCGGTCATGTCGACCGTCGAGAGCAGGAACCGGCCGCCGGGCTCCAGGTGTTCGCGCACCGCCCGGTACAGGCCGGTGCGTCCGTCGGCGTCGAGCAGGGAGATGGTGGTGGTGCCCAGCACGATCGCCCCGAAGCGCCGGCCGAGGTCGAAGTCGCTCATGTCGGCCCGTACGGGCAGGCAGCGCTCGCGCAGTGCGGGCGGTACCGCGGCGAGCCGCTCGTCGAGCAGCTCCAGCATGTACGGGGAGAGTTCGAGGGCGGTCACCTCGCGGCCCAGTGCCAGCAGGGGCAGCGTCAGGCGTCCGGAGCCGGCCGCCAGGTCGAGCACGGGGCCCGGGACGCGGCGGACCAGGGTGAGCAGCTCGCGCACCTCGTGGGTGCCGGTGCCGGCGAGGTCGTGGTAGACGGAGGCGCCGACCGCGTCGTACAGGTCGCACAGCACGGCCCGCCCGCCGAGGGAGGCGAGCAGCTCGCCGGCGCGTCCGGGGACGTCGGCGGGGGTGGGGACGCGGTGGCCCGCGTCGGACATGGGGGTGGTCGTCATCGTGGTCATGGCGGTCAGTGCCCCGCCGTCACGAGCTCGTCCGCACGGTCGCCGAGGGCTGCCGCCGGGGCTCCGGCGGCCGCGCAGAGGACGACTCCCGCGTCCTCGAAGTACGCCGCGACCTGCTCCAGGCCCGCCCGGTCGGCGTAGGAGGCGCCCGCCTCCACCGAACCGGCGACCAGCAGTACTTCCGCGAAGGCGGCGGCGGCCCGGTCGAGGCCGAAGGTGCGCCCGCTCGCCGGGTCGTGGACGAAGGCGTCCCCGTCCGACCACAGCAGCAGCGGCAGCAGCGCGTCGGCGGTGTCCGCCTCGGTCCCGGCCGGGACGGACGCGGCGGCGGAACCCAGCCGCCCGCCGAACCCGGACACCCGTACGCCGGCCAGCCCGCGGGCCCGCAGGTCGCGGATGGCGCCGACCGCCGCGAGGTACCGCCCCAGCCAGGGGCGTTCCGCGGCCGGCCGCTGTCCGGCGGCGCCGTCGAGCAGCCAGCGGGTCTCCAGCCGCTCCAGGGTGTCCTCGCCGAGGACACCGAGCCGGGCGCCGCCCGGGGTGGTGGACAGGAAGCCGTCCTGGTCGGCGTACAGGCGGTGGCGGGGGCCGTCGCCGGCCGGACCGGCACCGAGGGCGGGCAGGTCGGCGAGCTGGATGACGGGGTTGGTGAGGAAGTCCTGGAACTCCCCCGTCTGCCGGGCCTGGTCGGCGTCGGCGAGGTAGGCGTCGAGGTCCGTGTCGTCGGCGACGCGGATCAGCGTCGGGCCGACCACCGACATGTAGGCGCTGACGCCGTAGTTCTGGATCTGGAGGTAGAAGTCGGTGCCGAGGGAGCATTCGGCGCCGGGCTCGCTCAGCGAGCCCTCGTAGCCGACGACGACGGGGCCTTCGGGGCCGGCCGTGTCCTCGGTGCGGCCGGGGGTGAACACCACGGAGTGCGGGCCGACGAGATCGGAGCCGAGCAGCGTGGAAAGGTGGTCCGGATTCTCCAGGACGACCGTCGCGGAGCCCGTCGCGGAAAGCTCCGCGCCCGGCTTTCCGGTACCCCAGAGCATCAGATGCCGTTTGATTCCCGCCATGACTCCCCCTTCAAGGAATGCGAAGCGATTCGAAGCGATTCGGTGGACGCGCCGGACGCGCTGGACGCGCTGAAAGCGGCGGACCCGGTGGACTCGGTCGAGTCGGTTGACTTTGTGGCCGCGGTGGACGCGGTGGACGCGGTGGATCCGGTGATCGGAGCCCGGCCGGACTCCGGCCGGGGACGCGTCCGGGCAGGCCGGATCGGGGCCCGGCCCGAGTGGGGCCGGACCCGGACGGGGCCGGGGTCAGGCCAGGGCGGACAGAATCGTCCTGAGTTCTTCGGTGGCCGCCTGCGGACCGAGGCAATTCGCCACGCCGGTGACGTTCAGGACGACTTCGTCGACGCCCGCCTCCTCGTACTCCTTCAGCTGCGCGAGGAGTTCCGTGATGTCGCCGCTGAGGAATCCGCGCCCTTCGACGAGGGCCCGCGCGTCGAGCTCCCGGTCCGTGCCGGTGATGCCGATCCCGGACTTGCGCAGCATGTCGACGTAGTGCGGGAGTCCCAGGTGCGCGGCGTTGCTGGCCAGTGCGATCTCGCCGGGTGTCCGGTCGGTCCGGGCGAGGGCCAGGGGCACGATCGCGGTCAGCCTGGGCACCGGCCGGCCGGTCTTCGCCGCGCCCTCGCGCAGCGCCGGCAGGACGGTGTCCCGCAGGTAGGCGGCCGGGGTCAGCCAGGTGATCGCCACGTCGGCGACCTCCCCGGCGAGCCGGGCCATGGCGGGCCGCAGCACGCCGAGCCCGATCTCCACCGGGGCGGAGGGGAAGGGCGCGAGCTGCGCGTCACAGGTGACGTACTCGCCCTCCATCCGTACGTTCTCCCCGGCCAGCAGGCCGCGCACGGCCGTCAGGTACTCGCGGGCCGCGGTCAGTGGACTGCGGTACGGGGCCCCGCGCAGGGCCTGCTGGAGGGAGGGCGCCCCGGGCCCGAAGCCGGCGGTCACCGGCTGCCCGGTGGCCAGGGCCAGCGAGCGGGCCTGGAGCGCGGCCTCGTAGGGGTGGCGCAGCGGCATGAGCGTCACGCCCAGCCCGGTCGGGACCCGGAAGCCGGCTCCCGCGGCGTGGACGAACCCGTGGTGGGGTTCGACCATCAGGGACTGCCCCTGCCAGAGCCGCTGGGCGTGCGTCCAGTGGACGAGGCCGGCGTAGGGGAGGATCTGTTCCGGCCGGCGCGGCAGGAACGGTATGAGTACCGAGTAGGCGGTCATGGTGTCGTGCTCCCCTCTTCCTTCCTCGTACTGCGTTGCGGGATCTGCGGCTCTGCGTTGTGGGATCTGCGGCTCTGCGTTCTAAACCCAGTCGAAGGTTTCACGCCGGTCGGAGTGCGGCTTGCCCATGCCGGCGCAGTTCCGGAAGTCGACGTCCTCGAGTTCCACCACGGAGAGGAAGCAACGGGCCCTGTCGGCCGCCTGACCGGACGCGGTGAGTGTGTCCTGGGTGGGCGGGTGAATGAAAGGCCCGGAGAAGGTGAGTCCGGCCGCCACCGCGAATCCCGCGATGACGGAGGCGATTCGAGCGCGCCCGCCGAGCTTGGTCTTCTTCATCGTTTCCCCCTGTGTGGATCGTCGTCGTTCCGACATGGATAAGACTGCCGTTCGCTGGTCGGACTTTCGAGCGAATCTGGACGCAGCTTCCTGCGTCGGTGTGTGCAACAAGCTGCACGGACGCGGGAACCAAAACCGGTGGGAATGCTTCCGTTACCCATGGTCAGCCGGTGTCCGCGTTCGTATGATCAGCCCACCGTGCTGACCACACGGAGCACCACCACAAGGGGGAACATTGCGCGCCGGAAGCCTCGTGCACTTGGGGATGACAACCGAGGACGAAGACCTGTACAGATGCCTGCTCCGCCTCACGGAGGGCACACCCGCCGTACTGGCCGAACACCTCGGGGCGCCGCTGCCCGAGGTGGAGGAGTGGCTGGCGCGGCTGGAATCGATGGAGCTGACCTCCCTGGCGGACAACGGCAGCATCCGGCCGGCCCCGCCCGCGATCGCCGTGCAGCGGCTCATCGACCTGCGGCTGAGGGAACTGCAGGAGGAGCTGAGGCGGGTGACGGCCGAGCAGCGGGTGGTGGAATCGCTGCTGGCGGAGCGGGACGCGGTACGCCCGGTCATGCGCGGGGCGTCGGAGCGGCCGGCCATCGAGCGGGTGGAGGGGACGCCCAACGTCCGGGCGGTGATCGACGAGCTGACGTTCTTCACCCGTGAGGAGGGGCTGACCACCCAGCCGCACGGGGCGCTCAGCGCCGCCAGCATCGAGGCGTCGCGCCCGCTGGACGCCCGCATCCTGCGGCGGGGCATCAAGATGCGCACGATCATGCGCCCGGCGGCGGTGGAGGACGCCCCGACGCTGGCCTACCTCCAGGAGATCTCGGCGATGGGCGCGGACATCCGGATCTCGGACAAGCCGCTGGAACGGATGCTGGTCTTCGACCGGGCGGCGGCGCTGACCCCGATCGACCCGCAGGACCCGCGCCTGGGGGCGCTGGTGATCCGCGAGACGGGACTGGTGGCCAACCTGGTCTCGCTGTTCGAGCGGATGTGGTCGGACTCGGTCCCGCTGGCGGAGGCGGTCGCGGCCCGCCAGGGACCGGAGGGCGGGCTGAGCGAGATCGAGCGCAAGGTGCTGACGACCATGTACGAGGCGGAGAAGGACGAGTCGGGAGCGCGCGAGGTGGGCGTATCGGTCCGCACGTACCGCAAGTACGTGGCGGACCTGATGCAGCGCCTGGGGGCGACGAACCGCTTCCAGGCGGCCCTCCTGGCCCGCGACCACGGCTGGATCTGACGGAGCTGCCGGCCCCCTCGCTTCCGGTCGGGGTCGGGCGGAGCCTCTGGCCGGGCGGCGGCGACTGCGCCGCCGCCCGGCACCGGGCCGGCCGGTGGCGGCCTTCATCTTTACGGGGCATGGACGCCGGCAACTCCCGTGTGAGCAGTACCCGTCCCAAGGGACGAAGGGGACGCCATGAAGGGGAACCAGCACACCACCGGTCAGCGGATCAAACTGCTGCGCGGAGCCGTCACCCAGGAAGAGCTCGCCGAAAGCGCCGGCCTGTCCATCGCCACGATCCGCAAGGCGGAGCAGGACCGGGGACAGATCTCGCTGCCCACCCTCCTCCGGCTCGCCCATGCCCTGGGCGCCGACATCTCCGTGATCGTGGGGCAGCAGGCGCCCAGGAGGGCGATGCTCTCGGACGACCGGACCACCGTGCGCGAGCTCTCGCGTACGGTCCACGACACCGCGGCAGGCATCGGTACCGACAGGGAGCCCGTCGACTTCGCCGACGATCTCGCGGCCGGATGGGATGCCTACCGGGCCGGGCGCATCGGGGTGGCCGGCCAGCTCGCCGCATCTTGCGTCTCCGACGCGGCCACGGCCCTGTCGGCCGCCGCCGAAGACCGCCGCATGACCGCACACGCCCCGCTCCCCGCGCTCCCCGCGGACGTAGGCCCCGTTCCCTCCCCGCCGAAGGCGGGCCTCGTCCCCGCAGGACCGGTCGTCCCGGGCCGGGCGGGGTACCGCCTAGCCTGGGCGGCATGAGCGACAGCAGCAGCGAGTTCCACGAGGTCCTGCACTCCCTGCGGGTGTGGGAGGCGCCGCTTCCCGGCTTCGATCCGGCCGGGGCCCCCGCCGCGCCGACGGCGCTGTTCCGGGAGTGGTTCCTGCACGCCGCCCGGGCGGGGCAGCCGGAGCCGCACACGATGAGCCTGGCGACGGTCGACGCCGAGGGGCGGCCCGACGCGCGCGTGCTGATGCTGCACGACGCCGACGAGCGGGGCTGGCACTTCGCCTCCCACTCCACGAGCGCGAAGGGCCGCCAGCTGGCCGGCCGGGCCGACGCGGCGCTGGTCTTCTACTGGCCGTCGGTGGGCCGGCAGGTACGGATCCGGGGCCGGGTCGTGGCCTGCGGGCCCGAGGAGAGCCGGGCGGACCTGGCGGTGCGTTCGCGCGGGGCGCTGGCGGCCGCGCTGACCGGCCGGCAGAGCGAGGTGCTGGGCTCCGCCGAGGAGCTGGCGCGGGCCTCGGCGGCGGCGTGGGAGCGGGCCGCGGCGGAGCCGGACGCGCCGGCGCCGACCTGGACGCGGTACGTACTGGAGCCCGCGGAGGCGGAGTTCTTCCAGGGTGACGCCGCCCGCCGGCACGTCCGCCTGCGCTACCGCCGTTCGGCCGGGGACTCCTGGCTGCGGGAGCTGCTCTGGCCCTGAGCGGCGGGCCCGTCCGGCCGGAACACCGCCACCCGCACCCCCTCCGCGGCCTCCCGGAAGGCGACCCGCAGGGGCATGCCGACGCGCAGGTCCTCGTACGGGCAGTCGACGACCTCGGTCATCATCCGGGGTCCCTCCTCGAGGTCGACGACGGCCGCCGCGTAGGGGACGCGCGTACCGAAGGGCGGCAGGTCGTTGCGGTGGACGACGGACCAGGTGTAGAGGGTGGCGCGGCCGCTCGCCGGCTCCCAGGCGACGCGGTCCTCGCCGGCCCAGCACAGGGGGCAGAACTCGCGCGGGTAGTGGTGGGCGCGCCCGCAGTCGGCGCAGCGGCGCAGCAGGAGGCGGCCTTCGGCGGCGGCGTCCCAGTAGGGGCGGGTGAACTCGTCCGGCTCGGGGAGGTCGTACCGTACGGCGCTCACAGCAGGATTCCGATCGTCGCGTCGAGGGACCAGGTCTGCCAGGACATCGCGAGGAGCGCGACGAGCGAGATGAGCGCCATCATCGCGTTCTGCCCCTGTTCGGCCCAGTCGTGGATCATCAGGACCAGGTAGAGCAGGTTCAGGAGCAGCCCGCCGGCGAGGGCGACGGGGGTGAGGAAGCCGAGCACCAGGCCCAGCCCGAGGGCGAGTTCGGCGTAGACGACGGTGTACGCCATCAGCCTGGGCCGGGGCCGGACGACCTTGTCGAAGCCGGTCCTGACGAAGGTCCAGCGGTGTTTCCCGGCGACGTCGGCGGCCCAGGCGATGCCGGTGCCGCGCTCGAACCAGCCCTTCTTGTCCTTGTGCCGCCAGCTCTCCAGCCACCAAAGGCCGAGGCCTATCCGCAGCACGGCGAGCCATTCGGCGCCGGTGAGCCAGATGGTCTGCACGGTTCGCCCCTCCACCCCTCGATCTGACGATACGTCAGTTCAGCGGACCGGAGCGGATCGCGCAAGGCCCCGCGTCAGGGTGCCGAGAACAGCCGCCCGTACCCGGCGATCCCGCCCGTCGGCCCGCCCGCCGCGCGCAGGGCGGCCCACAGCAGCACCTGGTTCGCGGTCAGCACCGGCCGGTCCAGCTCCGCCTCCAGGGCCTCGATCACCCCGACGGCCCGGAAGCCGTTGCCGCCGACGACCACCGCCTCGGCCTCGTCGGGGACCTGCTCCAGCACCCAGCCGTACAGGGCGTCCGGCCGGATCAGCGCCTGCCCGCTGGGCAGCCCGCACGGAGCGGCGTACGGAACCCCGAACCCGGCCTCCTCGTAGTAGCCCCGCCCCAGGTCGCTCAGGGTGGCGTCGAACCAGGGCGGATCGACCAGCGCGAGCCGCGCGACGCCGAGCGCGCGCAGCGCCTCGACGGCGGCGGCGCAGGTGGCGACCACGGGCAGCCCGCCGGCGCGCTCGCGCAGCCGGTCGAGCATGTACGCCTCCCCGCGCGCGCCGATCACGTACGCGGAGCTGGTGAAGGCGTAGGCGATCGCCGCCACCGGCGCGGCGGCGAGCAGCTCGGCCGCGTCGTCCACGTGCGGCGGCTCGGCGAAGGCCCGCACCGGGGCGAGCGGCACGGTCGGCCCCATCGCGCCGCCGGGCCCCATCGCGGCGAACGGCACCCGGGCGGTGTGCAGGCCCACGTCCGACGGGGCCATGGCGCGCAGCTCCGATTCGGGGCCGACGTCGGCGTGGGGGGTGAGGACACCGAGGCGGACGCGCACGTCCCACCCGTCGGGCTGCCACATCGCGCACGCACTCCTCTCCGGGATCGAATGCCCCACTTTGTCATCACTCGTGCCGCCATGGCGGCGGGCCGCGCCGGGCCCGCCGCCGCCCGTGATCGATCCGCAATCGATTCCCTCCTCGTCCGAGACCCATCAACGCTGGGTGTCGATACGCTCACTGCCCATGTCCGAGCCCGACCTGACCTCCACCGAGCCCCGCCCCGTGTACGTGATCGGCGCGGGCCCCGGCGGCCTCGCCGTCGCCGCCGCCCTGCGCGCCCGCGGGGTGCGCGCGGTGGTCGTCGAGCGGTCCGGCGCGGTCGGCTCCTCGTGGCGCAACCACTACGAGCGGCTGCGGCTGCACACCACCCGGCGGCTGTCGGCCCTGCCGGGGCTGGCGATCCCGCGCCGGTTCGGACGCTGGGTCGCGCGGGCCGACGTGGTCCGGTACCTGGAGAAGTACGCCGAGTTCCACGAGCTGGAGCTGGTGACCGGGGTCGAGGTGACCCGGATCGAGCCCGCCGCCGACGGGGACGGCTGGACCCTGCACGCCTCCGGCGGGCGCCTGCTCGCGGCCCGCGCGGTGGTGGTGGCGACGGGCTACAACCACACCCCGGCACTCCCCGACTGGCCGGGCCGCGACACGTACACCGGACGGCTGCTGCACGCCCGCGACTACCGCGACCCGGCCCCGTACGCCGGGCAGGACGTGCTCGTCGTCGGCGCCGGCAACACCGGCGCCGAGATAGCCGTGGACCTCGCCGAGGGCGGGGCCGCCCGGGTGCGGCTCGCCGTGCGCACCGCCCCGCACATCGTGCGCCGCTCCACCCTGGGCTGGCCGGCGCAGCGCACCGGGATCCTGGTGCGCCGGCTCCCCGTCCGGCTGGTGGACCGGCTGGGGGCGCTCGCGGCCAAGACCGTCCCCGACCTGTCGGCGTACGGACTCCCGCGCCCGGACACCGGCCTGTACAGCAGGGTCCGGCAGGGGGCGGTGCCGGTGCAGGACGTCGGCCTGATCAAGGCCGTGCGCACGGGCCGGGTGGAACCGGTGGCCGCCGTGGCCGCCTTCGACGGCGCCGAGGTGGTGCTGGCCGACGGTACGCGGATCACCCCGGACGCGGTGGTGGCGGCGACGGGCTACCGGCGCGGGCTGGAGGGGCTGGTGGGCCACCTGGACGTACTGGACGACCGCGGCCGCCCCGTCTCCCATGGCGCCCACGCCCCGCGGAACGCCCCGGGCCTCCACTTCACCGGGTACACGAACCCGATCAGCGGCATGTTCCGCGAGCTGTCCCTCGACGCCGTACGCATAGCCAAGGCCCTCTCCCGCCGCTAGAGGGCCGAAATCACCCTGTACCGGACCGGACGCCTCTGCCACCGTTCAAGCACATCACCTCCACCACCTTTCCTGCGCAGCCCTGTTCCTGACGGCGCGTCAGTTCAGTAATCTGACTACGCGTCAGCTAGGGACTCATCGAGCAGGGCGGGGCGAAGCGATGCTTGGATCTACTCACGGCACCCTCACCACCGACTTCCGCGCGCGCGTCGAGGCCTGCGGGGAGACCCCCAGGACGGCCGTCCACTCCACGGCCACCGCCGAGGACACGGCCGCGCTGGACGTCAGCGGACGGCCCCTGCGCTCCGACGTGCCCGACCTGGACCGGTTCTTCCGGCCCGAGTCCGTGGCGGTCGTCGGCGCCTCCGACGCCGAGGGCAGGCCCAACACCGGCATCACCCGCCAGCTCATCGCCTGGGCCGAACGCGTCGGCGCCCGCGTCCACCCCGTGCACCCCACCCGCACCACCGTCTTCGGCCTGCCCTGCCACCCCTCCGTGGCCGCGCTGCCGGAACAGGTCGACCTCGCGGTGCTCCTCGTCGCGGACCCGGTCCCCGTCATCGAGGAACTCGCCGACACCAAAGTCAAGTTCGCCGTCGCCTTCGCCTCCGGCTTCGCCGAGACGGGCGACGCGGGCGCCGCCGCCCAGGCCCGCCTCGCCGCCGCCGTCCACCGCTCCGGACTGCGTCTGCTCGGCCCCAACACCAACCTCAACGCCTTCCAGGAGTTCCGCGACGACCTCGACGGCCCCGCCATCGCCCTCATCACCCAGTCCGGCCACCAGGGGCGGCCCGTCTACACCCTCCAGGAGCTGGGCATCCGCCTCTCCCACTGGGCGCCGACCGGCAACGAGGCCGACCTCGAAACCTCCGACTTCATCTCCTACTTCGCCGAGCGGCCCGAGGTCGGGGCCATCGCCTGCTACGTCGAAGGCCTCAAGGACGGCCGCTCCTTCCTCCTGGCCGCCGACCGCGCCGCCCGCAACAAGGTCCCCGTCGTCGCCGTCAAGGTCGGCCGCACCGAGACCGGAGCCCGCACGGCCGCCTCCCACACCGGCAAGCTCACCGGGGCCGACACCGTCGTGGACGCCGCCATGCGGCAGTTCGGGGTCATCCGGGTCGACGGACTGGACGAGCTCCAGGACACCGCCGCCCTCCTGGCCCGCGCCCGGCCGCCACGGGCCGACGGGGTCGTCGTGTACTCCATCTCCGGCGGCACCGGCGCCCACTTCTCCGACCTCGCCACCGAGGCGGGCCTGACCCTGCCGACCCTCTCCGAGGCCAAACAGGCCGAGCTCCACCAGTGGATCCCCTCCTACCTCGACGTCGCCAACCCCGTCGACAACGGCGGCCACCCGGTGGGCGACTGGCGCGGCCGCAAGATCATCGACGCGCTCCTCGCCGACCCCTCGGTCGGCGTCCTCATCTGCCCGATCACCGGCCCCTTCCCCCCGATGAGCGACCGGCTCGCCCAGGACCTCGTCGACGCCGCCGAAGCCACCGACAAGCTGGTCTGCGTCATCTGGGGCTCCCCCGTCGGCACCGAGGAGGCCTACCGCACCACCCTCCTCGGCTCCTCCCGCGTGGCCACCTTCCGCACCTTCGGCAACTGCATCACCGCCGTCCGCGCCTACCTCGGGCACCACCGCTTCACCGCCTCCTACCGCTCCCCCTTCGCCGACGCCCCCCGCACCCCCTCCCCCTCCCACCGCAAGGCCCAGGCCCTGATGCGCCCCGGCCAGCAGCTCAGCGAACACGCCGCCAAGCAGCTGCTGCGCGCCTACGGCATCCGCGTCCCGCGCGAGCAGCTGGTGACCAGCGCGGCGGCCGCCGTCCGCGCGGCCGGCCTCGTCGGCTACCCGGTCGTCATGAAGGCCTCCGCCCCCCAGCTGGCCCACAAGACGGAACTCGGCCTGGTCAAGGTCGGCCTCACCTCGGCGAGCCAGATCCGCGACGCGTACCGCGAACTGACGGACATAGCCCGCTACGAGAACGTCCCCCTGGACGGCATCCTGGTCTGCCAGATGATCGAACGCGGCGTCGAAATGGTCGTCGGCGTCACCCAGGACCCCCTCTTCGGCCCCACCGTCACCGTCGGCCTGGGCGGCGTCCTGGTGGAGGTCCTGGGCGACACGGCGGTCCGCGTACCCCCCTTCGGGGAGGACCAGGCCCGCACGATGCTCCGCGAACTACGCGGGCACGCCCTGCTGGAAGGCGTACGGGGGGCACCCCCGGCGGACGTGGACGCGCTGGTGGAGGTCGTCCTGCGGGTGCAGCGGATGGCGCTGGAACTGGGCGACGAACTCTCCGAGCTGGACATCAACCCCCTCATGGTCCTCCCCCGCGGCCAGGGCGCGGTGGCGCTGGACGCGCTGGCCGTGTGCCTCTGACGCCGCTGCGCGGGGCCGTCCCCGCCCCACCCTTCGCCCGTTCCCCGGAGCTCCGCCCCGGCCCCCTTCCTGGGGGCCAGCCCCCAGCCCCCCCGCGCCTCAAACGCCGGCGAGGCTGGATGTACCTGCGCAGCCCGCCCGCCTGCGGACCGTCTCCTGGGGGCCAGCCCCCAGACCCCCGCGCCTCAAACGCCGGCGAGGCTGGAGTTGCCGACCAAGCTGGATGTACCTGCGCAGCCCGTCCATCTGCGGACCGTCTCCTGGGGGCCAGCCCCCAGACCCCCGCGCCTCAAACGCCGGCGAGGCTGGAGTTGCCGGCCGAGCTGGAGCAGCACACCTGCGTGGGCAAACCACGGGCGGGCGGCCGGACAACGGACGCAAGGGGGCGGGGACGGGGTGGGGTGTTGTCCGGGGCTAAAACGAGATGAATTCGGCGCGCGGTGCCTCGTACGACTCAGACCCGGAACGGGCGCCGAACATCGAAGCCCGCCCCGGACGACACCCCACCCCGGCACCGCCCCCGACCCACCCGAAGCCACCCCACCGAACCCGGCCCGGCAGGGCAACACCGCACCCCGGCACCGTCCCACAGGGCAACCGCCCCGACAGCGCAACCCCCACCCCCACCCCCACCCCGCCCAGCCGGGCACCCCGCCCCACCAGACAACCGCCCGGCCAGGGCACGGGCAACCGCCACCCCGACAGGAGCCCCCGCACCCCATGGACGAGATCCTGCACCGCGTCGAGGCCAGCGTCAGCTGGATCACCCTCAACCGCCCCGACGCCATGAACGCCCTCACCCCGGACCAGCGCGACCGCGTCATCTCCCTGCTCGGCACCGCCTCCGCCGACCCCGGCATCCGCGCCGTCGTCCTCACCGCCACCGGCAAGGGCTTCTGCGCCGGCGCCGACCTGCGCGGCGGGGCGCCGGTCACCGGCGACCGCGTCGCCGGTGACGTCGCCCGGATGATCCGCCTCGGCGCCCAACGCCTGATCACCGCGGTCCTCGACTGCGAGAAGCCCGTCATCGCCGCGGTCAACGGCACCGCCGCCGGCATCGGCGCCCACCTCGCCCTCGCCTGCGACCTCGTCATCGCCGCCGAAACCGCCCGCTTCATCGAGGTGTTCGTCCGCCGCGGCCTCGTCCCCGACGGCGGCGGCGCCTACCTCCTGCCCCGCCTCCTCGGCCCCCAGAAAGCCAAGGAGCTGCTGTTCTTCGGTGACGCCGTCCCCGCCGAGGAGGCCGCCCGCCTCGGGCTGGTCAACCGGGTGGTCCCGGCCGACGGGCTGGAGGCCGCCGCCCGCGACTGGGCGGAGCGCCTCGCGCAGGGCCCGACCCGTGCCCTCGCGCTCACGAAGCAGCTGGTCAACGCCTCCCTCGACGGCGACCGCGCCACCGCCCTCGCCGCCGAGGCCACCGCCCAGGAGCTCAACATGACCACCGCCGACGCGAACGAGGGCGTGGCGAGCTTCGTGGAGCGCCGCACCCCGAAGTACCTGGGCCGCTGACCGCTGACGCGCCCGCCCGGCGGGGCGCGCACCCCGCCGGCCGGTCCCCGCCCCCGACCCCCGCCCCCGCCCCCGCCGCCCCGCTACCTCCGCGGCTCCGGCTTCAGCAGCGCGAACACCGCCCCGGCCGGGTCGGAGGCCCAGGCGATCCGGCCGACCTCGGGCACGTCCTCCGCCGGCATCAGCACCGCGCCGCCGTGCTCCTCGGCCGCCGCGACGGTGGCGTCCACGTCCGCCACCTGGAAGTACGGCACCCACCGCGGCACCATCGTCGACGCGCCGCCCGCGCCCTCGCCCTGCGGCGCGACCCCGCCGAAGGACCCCTCCTCCTGGTCCCCGTCGCCGACGCTCAGCACCCGGTACGTCATCCCCGGCGCCTCCATCTCGGCGGACCGCCAGCCGAACACCCCGGTGTAGAACCGGATCGCGGCGACCGGGTCCGGTACGTGGAGCTCCACCCACACCAGCGTGTTCTCCTCGGAGGCGATCTCCAGCCCGCCGGTCTTCCCGGGCTGCCAGGCGGCGAACTGCGCGCCCTGCGGGTCGGTGAACTGGGCCAGCCAGCCCTCGCCCATGACGTCCATGGGCTCCGTCCGCACCTGCCCGCCCCCGGCCCGCACCGATTCGGCCGTGGCCCGCATGTCGGGGCTCTGGAAGTGCACCATCCACGCCGACCGCGCGCCCTCCTCGGTGAGCGGACCGAGTGCGGCCACCGTCTTCCCGCCGAGGCGGAAGAAGCCGTACCCGCCCGCCTCGGGTCCGGCGGAGACGAACTCCCAGCCGAGGACCGCCCGGTAGAACGCGGCGGCCGCGCCGGTGTCGGGGCTGCCGAGGTCGAGCCAGTTGGGTGAGCCGGTACGGAACGCGGTGCCGAGCATGGGGTCCTCCAGCGGGTGGGGCGACACGGTCGCTGGCCACCTTGCCCACGCCTCGCGCACGCGACGGCGTACGGCCGCCCGAGGCCGGGCGGATTCACCCGTTCGGGGGTCGCGGGCGGCGGTCCTCAGCCCCCGACGGCGAGCCCGACGCCGAACAGCAGCAGCACCAGCAGGCCGGCCACCGTGACGCCGACGCCCCGCGCGAGCATCGTCAGCGGCCCCGCGTCCCGCGCGCGGGCGTACAGCGCCCCGGTCACCGGGAGCACCGCGAGCCCGGCCACCCACGCCCAGGCCGGCCCGAAGGGCAGCCCGCGCCGCCATCCCTCGGCCGCGTACAGCGCGGCGAGGGCCGCTCCCAGCAGGACGGCCAGGGCGGCGGCGGGCAGGCCGGTGCGGCGGCCCAGCGCCCGGGCCGCGGCGGTGACGGGCAGCGCGAACAGGACGGTGTGCAGCAGCCCCAGCAGCGGGAACAGCACGATCCCGAAGCAGAGCAGGAACATCGGCCCGAAGATCCCGCCGTCGGCGGGGTCCCACCCGGGCTGCCGCGAGGCGTGCAGCGTGGCGGCCCCCAACAGCAGCAGCGGCTGCCCGGCCGCCATGGCCACCGCCCCGGGCAGCTCCCGGCTCCAGACGGATGCCGACCCGCTCCCGCCCGATCCGCGCAGCACACGCGCCCCGCGGACCACGCCCAGCTCCCGCACCTCGTGCGCCATCGTGCCCCGCCCCTCCGACTTGAACACGTTCAACCGACCGGCACCCTACACCCGCACCCGGCACCCGCCCGGCACCCTCCCCCCACCCGCACTCCACCCCCTTCCAATCTGACACTCCGTCAGCTTCAATCGTCATGTGATGGGACACGCAGGGATGGCGGCCACCGTCGTCCGATACCTCAGATCAGCCGGCTCCCCCACCTCCGGCGGGCAGCCCGGCGCTCCCCCGGACTTCGTCCCGGGGTACCCCCCGCCCCGCCCCGGCCTGCGGGCCGTCGGCGCGGACGAGCGCGCGCCCGTCAGTCCCGCCGAGTTCCGGGCCGTACTGGGCAACTTCGCGAGCGGCGTCACGGTCGTCACCGCCCCGCCCGCCGACGGCGAGGAGGGCCCGGCCGGCTTCGCCTGCCAGTCCTTCGCCTCGCTCTCCCTGGACCCGCCGCTGGTCACCTTCATGGTGGCCCGCACGTCGGCCACCTGGCCGCGCATCGCCCGCGCCGGGGTGTTCTGCGTCAACATCCTCGGAGCCGAGCAGGGCGGGCTGTGCCGGGCCTTCGCGGTCAGCGGCGCCGACAAGTTCGCCGGCGTCTCCCACCAGCCCGCCCCCGCGACCGGATCCCCGCGGCTGGACGACGTACCGGCCTGGATCGACTGCCGGATCCACGCCGTCCACACCGGCGGCGACCACCTCATCGTCGTGGGCCGGGTCGAAGCCATGGGCGCGGCCGACGAGGGCGACCCGCTGCTCTTCCACAAGGGCCGCTTCGCCCGCCTGGCCGACTGACCGCCGCCCCCGGCCCCGGGCCCTCCCCACGCTCCCCACGCCCGCGCCGGCGCCGGCGCTGACCTGAGGACCCGGCGCGCACGGGGGACTCCGTACGCGCCGGGCCATTCGGATCAGAACGTGAGCACCCCGCGCGCGACCCGCCCGTGGTGGGCGTCGTCCGCGGCCTTCGCGAAGTCCTCCACCGGGTAGACCTCCGTCACCAGTTCGTCCAGCAGCAGCTTCCCCTGCCGGTAGAGCTCCGCGTAGAGCGCGATGTCGTGCTGGGGGCGCGAGGACCCGTACCGGCAGCCCATGATCGTCTTGTCCAGGTACATGGAGGACACCAGGAAGGACGCCTCCTCCTTGAAGCCAGGCACCCCGAGGAGCACCGCCTGCCCGTGCCGGTCGAGGAGGTCGACGGCCTGCCGGATCAGCTTGACGTGGCCCACGCACTCGAAGGCGTGGTCCGCGCCCGTCGGGAGGACCTCCCGGACCGCCGCCGAGGTGTCGGCCACGGCCGAGGCGTCGACGAAGTGGGTGGCGCCGAACTGCCGGGCCACCGCCTCCTTCGCCGGGTTCGCGTCCACCGCGACGATGACCGCCGCGCCCGCGATCCGGGCGCCCTGGATGACGTTGAGCCCGATCCCGCCGGTCCCGATGACCACGACCGTCTCACCGAGGCCGACCTTCGCCCGGTTGAGGACCGCGCCCACGCCGGTGAGCACCCCGCAGCCGATCAGCGCGGCGGAGGTCAGCGGAACGTCATCCGGGATCTTGACCGCCTGCACGGCCTTGACCAGGGTCCGCTCCGCGAACGCCGAGTTGGAGGCGAACTGGAACAGCGGCTGTCCGTCCCGCGAGAAGGGCCGGTCCGGCATCCCGATCGCCTTGCGGCACATCGTCGGACGGCCCCGGTCGCAGTCCGCGCAGGTCCCGCAGTTGGCGAGGGTGGACAGCGCCACGTGGTCACCGGGCGCCACGTGCGTCACCCCCGCCCCCACGGCCTCGACCACGCCCGCGCCCTCGTGCCCGAGCACGACCGGCTGCGGGAAGGGGATCGTCCCGTCGATCACCGAAAGGTCGCTGTGGCACAGCCCGGCCGCCGCTATCGCGACCAGCACCTCCCCCGGTCCCGGATCCCGGATCTCCAGGTCCCCGACCACCTGGGCCTGCTTGCCGTCGAACACGACGCCTCTCACCTGGGCTCCTTAGGCAGGCCGAGCACCCGCTCGGCGATGATGTTCCGCTGGATCTCGTCCGAGCCGCCGTAGATCGTGTCGGCCCGGGTGAACAGGAAGAGGCGCTGTTCCTCGTCGAGCCCTCGTTCGTACGGGTCCCCCCGCGCCCAGAGCCCGGGCCCGGCCGTCGCGACCGCACCCCGCACCTGGACGGCCAGTTCCCCGAGCCGCCGGTGCCACCCGCCCCACAGCAGCTTCGCCACGCTGGGCGCACCGGCGTCGCCCGCACCCCCCGCACCCCCCAGCGTCCGCAGGGCGTTCCAGCGCATGGTGCGCAGCTCCGCCCACTGCCGTACGAGGCGCTCGCGCAGGACCGGGTCCGGCGCGCCCGAAGCCGCGTACGCCTTGACCACGCGCTCCAGTTCGGCGGCGAAGCCGATCTGCTGGACCAGGGTGGAGACGCCGCGTTCCAGGGCCAGCAGGCCCATGGCGACGGCCCAGCCGTTGCCCTCGCCGCCGACGGCCTCCCGCGCCACGGCCCCGTCGAAGAAGACCTCGTTGAACTCCGCCGTCCCGGACATCTGCCGGATCGGCCGGACCTCCACCCTGCCCGGCTGGTCCATGGGGACGAGGAGGAAGGACAGCCCCCGGTGGCGGCGGGAGCCGGCCTCGGTGCGGGCCAGGACGAAGCACCAGTCGGCCTCGCGGGCCAGGGAGGTCCAGATCTTCTGCCCGGTGACGCGCAGCAGCCCGTCCGCGGTGTCGCGTACGGCGGCCGTGCGCACCGCGGCGAGGTCGGATCCGGCGCCGGGCTCGCTGTAGCCCTGGCACCACAGCTCCTCGCCGCGGGCGATCGGGGGCAGGTAGCGGTCCTTCTGCTCGCGGCTGCCGTAGGCGATCAGGGTGGGGGCGAGGAGGTTCTCGCCGATGTGGCCGACCCGGGCGGGGGCGCGCAGCGCCGCGTACTCCTCGGCCCACACCACCTGTCCGGTGAGGGAGAGCCGCCGGTTGCCGTAGCCCTCCTCCTGCCAGCCCTGGCCGATCCAGCCGCCGCGGCCCAGCTCGCGCTCCCAGTCGCGGCGGATCCCGGCGCCTTCGTATTCGCTGCCCGGTCCGCCGAGGCCGGCGGCCCGCGCGTACGGGCCCACGAGGTGCCCGGTGAGCCATGCGCGGGCGCGGGCGCGCAGCTCTTCGTCCTCGGGCCCGAAGCTGAAGTCCACGGCGCTCCCCTCAGGCGTTGGGCCGGTCCTTGGCGGCGGCGGCCTTGGCCATGGCTTCGAGCTGGGCGAGCATCGGCATCGGGTCGGTGCCGACGGTTCCGGGGAGGAAGTCGGCGATCTTCTCGGGGGTCCAGGCGCCTTCGGCGTAGCCGGCGCGGAGCTCGCGCGGCTGGGCCCAGACGGCGATCTTGGGGCCGGCGATCGTGTAGACCTGTCCGGTGATGTCCTCGGCCTTGGCGCGGTCGCTGAGGAGGTAGGTGACGAGCGCGGCGACGTCCTCGGGCTCGCCGATCTCCTTGAGCTCCATCGGCACGTTGGCGGACATCCGGGTCCGGGCGACGGGCGCGACGGCGTTGGCGGTGACCCCGTACTTGTTCAGCCCGAGGGCGGCGCTGCGGACGAGGGAGATGATCCCGCCCTTGGCGGCGCTGTAGTTGGCCTGGGCGACGGATCCGGCGTGGTTGCCGCTGGTGAAGCCGATGAGCGTGCCGGAGCCCTGCCGGCGCATGACGGCGGAGGCGGCGCGGAAGACGGTGAAGGTGCCCTTGAGGTGGGTGGCGACGACGGGGTCCCACTCCTCCTCGGACATGTTGAACAGCATCCGCTCGCGCAGGATCCCGGCGACGCAGACGACGCCGTCGAGGCGCCCGTACTCGGCGAGGGCGGTGTCCACGACGCGCTGACCGCCGGCCATGGTGGAGATGTCGTCGGCGACGGCGACGGCCTCGCCGCCGGCGGCGTGGATCTCCTTGACCACGTCCTGCGCGACCTCGCTGGTCGGTTCGCCGCCCCCAATCCCGACGCCGTGGTCGTTGACGACGACCTTGGCGCCCTCGGCGGCGGCGGCGAGCGCCACCGCCCGGCCGATGCCCCGGCCCGCGCCGGTGACGGCGACCACCTTGCCTGCCAAGAAGTTCCCCACGGCCGACCCCTTCCCGTGTTTTCTGACGGACCGTTAGATTCTATGGCCAGTCGGATCCCTTCACACAAGCCCCGGGCCCTAGGAGCTGATGGCCGGTGACCCTCCCTCCCGAGTTCCACGACATCGCCGAGCGCGTCAACAACTGGGGCCGCTGGGGCGCCGACGACGAGATCGGCACCCTGAACCTGATCACCGACGAGGTGGTGCGCGCCGCCGCCGCGGAGATCCGTACGGGCCGCCGGATCCCCCTCGCGCTCCCCTTGAAGGAGGACGGCGTCCAGGCGGGCCTCATCCCGGGCCGGGTCAACCCCCTCCACACCATGGTCCAGATCAACCAGGAGCTCTTCGGCCCGGGCACGGTGGCGTGCAGCGACGACGCCGTGACGATGGGACTCCAGTCGGCCACCCACTGGGACGCCCTGACCCACGTCTCCCACTCGGGCCGCATCTACAACGGCCGCCCGGCGTCGACGATCACCGCGCACGGACGCTCGGAGTTCAGCGGCATCGACAAGGCCCGGCACATCGTCTCGCGCGGGGTCCTGCTGGACGTGGCCCGCGCCAAGGGCCTGGACCGACTCCCGGGCGGTCACGCGGTCACCCCGGACGACCTCGGGGAGGCGGAGGAGTTCGGCGGCGTCACGGTCCGCGCGGGGGACGTCGTCCTCGTCCGCACCGGCCAGGTCCAGGTCTACCTCGCGGGCGACAAGCACGGCTACGGATTCCCCTCCCCCGGCCTCTCCGTCCGCACCCCGCTGTGGTTCCACGCGCGGGACGTGGCGGCCGTCGCGAACGACACCCTCACCTTCGAGATCTTCCCGCCGGAGATCGAGAACCTCTGGCTGCCGGTGCACGCGCTGGACCTGGTCGAGATGGGCATGCACCAGGGCCAGAACTGGAACCTGGAGGAACTGTCCACAGCCTGTGCGGAAGCGGGCCGCTACCGCTTCTTCCTCTCCGCCATGCCGGAACCTTTCGTCGGCGGCACCGGCACCCCGGTGGCCCCGGTGGCGGTCCTGTGACCCGTCCCATCACGCCACGGCCGCCGGGCCCGACCGGGAACCCGGGCCGGCCAGCGGAAACGGTGCATTGACCACACACCTGATCGGATACTCCTGTGCCGTCCGAGGCTGGTGCACACGGCAGTTATCCACACAAGAGCCGCAACCCGGCCGAATCCCCCCTTCATGCACCCGACCCGACTTCGGAACGATGAGTCCCGCGACTCCCAGACCGCCGCCACGAGCGGCGTCCACCTGGCTGCCGAAGACGAAAAGGGGAACACCCATGTCACCGCGCAAGATCCTGGCGATGATGACCGTGACCGCGGCCCTGATAGCGGGCCCGGTACTGACAGCCGAAGCCTCCACCTCGACCGCCTTCTCCCAGCAGACCCGCGCGGCGGGGCTGACCGCCCCGCAGGCGGCCGAGCTCCAGCAGCGGGTCGACGCCGTCCTCGCGTCGGACCCGCAGGCCCGCCAGATCTCCGCGAACAAACTGACCGTCGCCGGCGGCGAGCTCGTCGTCAGGGCCCCGGGCCAGACCGAGACCCGCGACCTGGCGGCCCCGGACACGGCGCTGGCCTGCGACAACGGCCACCTGTGCATCGTGGACGGCCGCGGCTACACCTACGACTACTACCGCTGCGGCTACTACGGCTTCAGCGGCATCGGCGACGGCACGTTCAACAACAACCAGACCTCCGGAACCCGGGCCCGCTTCTACAACTCCGACGGCAGCGAGCGCTGGTCGCACGTGGCCAAGGGCACGGGCACGGCGTCCTGGACCCCGGTCTACCACATCCGCCCCTGCTGACCCGACCCCTCGACCGGGCCGCCCGCACCCCGCCCGACCGGCGCCGGTGCGGGCGGCCTCGGCGCGTCACGCATCGGCCGCGAAGCTGAACCAGACGACCTTGACGCAGTCCCCCTGCGCGACCGCCGCCCAGTCGTCGGCGGTCGCGGCGACGAGCGCGAGCCCCCGACCGCGGGTCGCCATCAACCCGCCGCCGGTGCCTCCCACGGGCCACCGCTCGGGCGCGCAGTCGTAGACGTACACGGTGACGTGCCCGCCGAGCAGGCTGACCTCGACGGCGATCTCGGCGGTGTCGGTATGCCGGTGGGCGTTGGTCACGACCTCGGACACACACAGCCGGGCCCGCTCCCCCAGCTCCCCGCACCCGGCACTCCGCAGTACGGACACCACCCAGTCCCGGGCGACCTTGACGGTCTCGGCCCGGCTGGGCGCGACCATCCGGTAGCTGAGGCCTTCCGCCGGCACGGGCCCGGCGTGACGTAATGCGCTCGTGTTCATCGTGGTCGTCTCCCAACGCTGTACGAGTTCGCGGCGCGCGCACCATGCGTGGCTTTGGCCGCCCCAGATGACACGCGCCCCAAGGCGCGTACCGACGGCTGCACTTCGGACTTTCTGGTGTGCGACGCGGTGTCACGAAAAACGTCAACCATGCACCGGTGCCGTCTTGTTCGCATCTGTCCGCTCGACCGATGGGCGAGGCCGGAGGCATGACGGGCCCGGCAAGCGGCCGGTCAGCTGTCGGTCGATCAGGCGAAGATCAGCCACATCGAGGCGGGGGCGCCTCGGCATCGCGAGGAGCGGATCAGAAGTCCTCCTTCTCCGGAGGCAACGGCGAGAACTGCATCGAGGTCGGCCGGCAAGCCGGCCACATCCTGATGCGCGAGAGCGACGAGCCGGGCCACGTCATCACCACCACCCGGGCCAAGCGCGCCGCGCCCGCCGGCCGGCGGGCGCGGCCCGACAACCACGCACCGGCGCGGACGTGTTTCCCCAGGGGCGGTTCAAGACTGAGAGGCCCTCGCCGCCGGGTCAGCCGCGGCACTGCCACCACAACGCCGCGTGGAACCATTCGCATTTGTGTTCACGTCATTTGACGGGTAGACAAGAATGGTCGCGAACGCAGCTCGACTTCGGGGGGCGGGTCAGAAGTGACCGACCACGTACCGATCAATCCGTGCACGATTCCGCAGTTCACGGGTGATCTGGACGCGCTGGAGCAGGACCGTAC